>JBIKSA010000025.1:0-30478 GCA_044348875.1 Erythrobacter sp.
CACCCTCGACCAACACTTCGCCGGCCTCTTCCGCGCCGTCAATCACGTCGGAAACCCGGCGTGACAAGACGGCGCATTGGTCGATCACCAGCTGACCGCTGGCCGGATCTTCAGCCATAATCTGCAGCGCCATGCCCCCATCACCGGCTTCGGAAGGGAGCATCGCTACGCGCACGAGTTCAAATCCGAGCGCGCTTGCCTCGGGTTCGATCAGCTGTGTCAGGCGCGCGATATCGGCCATGGGGTCTTTCGTTGCGGAAGGCATTGCAAAAACGCGGTGTGGGGCCGGCCCCCGAAGGCGCCAGCATCCAAACTTTGTCGCGACAATGCCGGGATTGGCAGTGCAACTAGGCGCTTGATGCCAATTTGGCAAGAGCGAACCGCGCGGCCTGCACAGGTGTGCTCAGGCGCACTCGGGCGCAGTCATCCGGGGCGATCGTCACCAACGTCGCCTGCCACCCATTTGCGCGCGATGTCGATCAGGGCCCGCTTCTCGCGTTCCTCGAAATTTTCGTAAAAGCAGCGGATGTCGAGCACGACGGCGTCGGTCAGCGGCTCGTCGAATTTGAGCGCGTTCAGTCCGAATTCGATGCGTGAGACTATCGCAAAATGGTTGATCACCCCGCAGCGCAAGATCGCCCCTTCACCTACGCGCAACGCATCAAGAATCGCGACCTGAGCGCCGGTGCGCGAAAGGTTGAGGAGGATGCAGGTATGCACCTTTTCGATCGCAATAAGCTGGGCTGGCAGGCTGACGCGCAGGCGCGCCGCTGTCCGACGTCCGATCGGCGGCGCCTGGCTATCGGTGTCCTCCGGCTTTGGATCCGCCATCACGTGCTCGCTCCGCAAACGGGTCAGGGCCGAGCCGCCGGCGGGATGACCGGCAGGGGAGACGACCGAGCATGAATGGGCGCCTGCCCGAGTTTACCCGCCGTTGGCGAATCACGCAAAAACGGGAGCGGACCCGTTGAAACGTTGTGCCGCATGTCAGGCACTGCTCGCCACAGTGGGCAGGCGCGGCGATTCGCATGCGGCCGTACCCAAGTTCATGAGATTCCGAACAAATTCTGTGGAGAGCAACCGCATTCTGTTTCGCCGCCTCAGACTGAATATCCGCAGTGTTCGAAAACACTTTCCATTTCGTTATGGAAGCGGTCAGTCCTCACCCTCCATGAGGGCGTGTTTGCGGATACAGTGGCGTAGCTGGTCATAGGTAAGGCCGAGCGCGCGGGCTGTCTGGCGCTGATTCCAGCGATGCTTACCCAGCGCATGGGCGAGGATCGCGCGCTCGTGAGCATCAACCGCACCGCGCAGATCCGCAATGCTATCGAAGCTGGGTGCAGCCGTCGGGCCAGTAGCAGTTGCACCGGACGCCGTCGGAGTAATGCTGCGGCGGTGTTCAGGCGGGCGTGGTCGCCACGGGCTGTCGAATGGATCGAACTGGACGTGAGCGATCGCCATGTCCGGCGCGTCCCAGCGGTAGACCGCGCGTTCGATTACGTTGCGCAATTCGCGGACGTTGCCGGGCCACGGGTGATCCTCAAGCGCATCCATCACGTGCGGCGCAAAGCCCGGCCACCGCTCCCAATCGAGTTCGGCCGCCATCCGCCGACCAAAATATTCGGCCAGCACACCGATATCACCCTCACGCACCCTGAGCGGCGGCAAAGTTATGACTTCAAAGCTCAACCGGTCGAGCAGGTCGGCGCGGAATTCCCCGGCCGCGGCCAGCGCGGGCAGATCGTCGTTGGTCGCCGCGACGATCCGCACATCGACCCGGATCGGGCGCGAGGCACCAATGCGGGTCACTTCGCCATATTCGACTGCACGCAGCAGCCGCTCCTGCGCGCCCATGCTCAGCGTGCCGAGCTCGTCGAGGAACAACGTGCCCCGGTCGGCCTCCTCAAAGCGGCCAGCGCGCGTTTTCGTTGCGCCAGTGAAAGCCCCTGCCTCATGCCCGAACAATTCAGCCTCGATCAGCGTTTCAGGGAGCGCTGCGCAGTTCATAGTAACCAGCGGTTCGCCCCAGCGGCTGGACAGACGGTGCAGGCGTTCGGCGATTAGTTCTTTGCCCGTGCCCCGCTCACCGATCACCAGCACTGGACGGTTCATTGCCGCCGCACGGCTGGCACGTTCGACCGCGTCGAGAAAGGCCCCGGATTGGCCAATAAACTGACTCTCGAACTTCATTTCCAAACTATAGTGAAAATCCCCAATGCTTGGCAATAGAGACCAACGCCTCACCCCGCCGGTCGCACGGAAACCTCGCGTTCCCGCCATTTTCACAGTTTGGCACAGCGGTTGCAGAATGCCTTGCAAGACCACCAACACACTTCTGGAGGCCCACAATGATCGACAGCAATGCGCCGCAAGGCCGCTTCTGGAATTCCAAGCTTGGACACGCCGCAATGGCCAGCATTGCCGCGATGGTGATGATGATCGCGCTGTCCTCGCAGCTTCAGCCTGGCGCGGCCCATGCCACCCCGATCGCTCATCCCGGCACAGATGCCGGCGCGATGATCGAGATTGCCTGAGGTGGGCGATCCGACTGACCCCCTCGGGCCGGAGCGCCCCAAGCAGGATGTCCCCCCTGCCGATGCTGCTGGCGGCGCCCATCCCACGCGCGCCAATCAGAGCAGCGATGCTCCGGCCCAACCTTCCCGCCTCATTTCGTCGGGGCGCCTATCGCGGCTCGACGAGGAAATTGAAGCCTTGCGCCGCAACCCCACCCCGACGCAATCACAGGAACGCACCAACCCGCAGAACGAGGAGCGCGCCGCTCCGTCCAACCGGGTCAATTCGTTCCTCGATGGAGTAGCCTTTATGGGCATTTTCAGCCGCACTCTCGATATCTTCGCTTCGAACTTCAACGATATGCTCGACAAGGCGGATGATCCTTCGAAGATGATCCGCATGATTATCCTCGAAATGGAGGAAACTTTGGTCGAAGTCCGCGCCAGCGCGGCGCGCACCATTGCCGACCAGAAGGAAATGCACCGTCATTGCATGAAGCTGGACCGGTTGCAGGCTGATTGGGCCGAGAAAGCCCAGCTTGCGCTCAGCAAGGACCGCGAAGATCTCGCCCGTGCCGCTTTGGTCGAAAAGAAAAAGGCCGGAGATATGGCCGATCAGCTGAAGACTGAAATTGCCGTGCTGGATGACGCGCTGCGTGCTTACGAAGAAGACATTGCCAAGCTGCAGCATCGCCTGCGCGAAGCCCGCAGCCGCCAGACCGCGATCGCCGCGCGTCTCGAAAGCGCTGAAAACCGGGTCAAGCTGCGCACTCTGATGAGCACCGAACGCACGGACGAAGCACTCGCCCGCTTCGACCAGCTCGAACGCCGGGTCGATTACGCCGAAGGGCGCGCCGATGCGCTGCGCATAGCGGAAGAAGGCCCGCCGTCGCTCGCCGATCAGATTGCCGCGCTCGGCGGTTCGGACGCGATTGATGATGAATTGCAGGCCATGAAGAAAGCGCTCGGCAAAGCCGGCGACAGCGAAGGGTAATAAACCATGGATATCGAAGGCGTATTTGCCATCGTCGCCCTTTTCATCGGCCTTCCGTGGCTGGTCCTGCACTATATGACCAAGTGGAAGACCGCCCCCACCATCACCGCCGATGACGAGGTGCTGCTGGAAGAACTCTACAACCTCGCCAAGCGACTCGACGAGCGGATGAACACGGTTGAACGGCTGGTCGCCACCGACGACCCCGAGTTCACTCCCGCCCGCCGCCTGATCGCCGAACACGAACAGGACAACCAGCAACTGCGCGAACTGGAAGCGCTGATTGCCGAGAAGAAAGGAACCCGCGCATGAACAGCCCACGCACCACGCTTTACCGCGACAAGCACAATGCCAAGCTGATGGGCGTGTGCTCCGGGATCGCCGACTACACCGGCATCAACGTGTTCTGGGTTCGAATGATCGCCTTCTTCTCGATGTTCCCGACGGGTGGATGGGCCATCATGGCCTACTTCATTGCCGGCTTCATCCTCAACAAGAAGCCCCCGCACCTCTACCGCGACGAAAGCGAGCAGAAGTACTGGCAAGGCGTCCGCCAGAGCCCCCGCCGCACCGCGCGCGAGATCAAGTCGAGCTTCCGCGACATCGACCGCCGCTTGGCCGCCGTTGAATCGCATTATGTCAGCAGCAATCCGCGCCTAACCGCCGAAATCGAGCGGCTGCGCTGAGACTGAAGCCACGCAACAGGGGACTGAAGTTATGGAAGGCTACATGGCTCTGATGATCCCGATCCTGGGCATATTGCTCGGCTTCTTCGGGGTATGGACTAACCACAAGGAAAAGGTCGCCAAGCTGCAAACCAAGGCCGTGGCGACCGAAACCGCCGAGAAGGCCGCGCAATATGCAAGCCATATCCAGCGACTGGAAGACCGGGTGCAGGTGCTCGAACGCATCGTCACCGACCGCGGCTATGACATCGCCACACAGATCGAGGCGCTGCGTGACACGCGGCGGGTTGATGCCCACACCAACGACGACGCGGGCGTGCCGCTCGGCATCGCAAGCAAGGAGCGCTTGTAATGCACGAGGGCCAAACATTCCTTATCTTCATGATCGTGCTGATCTGCACCGTCGGCTGGCTCGCCAACAACTGGATCCGCGCCAAGCACGGCTACCCGCTCGAGGACGAGTGGGGCGGCAAGACCGACAAGCCCGACACCGCTGAAACCCTGCGACTGCACGGCAAGGTCGATGCGATGCAGGACCGCCTGATCGTGCTGGAAAAAATTGTCACCGACCGTGGCTACTCGCTGGCCGGTGAAATCGAGGCACTGCGCGACACGCCTGCGGTCGGCAAAGACCACGTGTGATGGAACGGGCTGACTTTCTCCCCTATCTCGGGGCCGAGATCGACACGCTCAGAGACTTGGGGCGTGACCCCGCGCTGGCGGACCTCAAGGACAAGGGAGAAGCGTGATGAGCAGCTGGGCCATCGTCGCACTGGTCGCGATCGTGATCTGGGGGATCGTCGAGACCTTCCGGGCACGAGCCGGGATCGTCACCGATGAAGACGGCAACCAGTCGCTCGCTCCGCGCACAGACGGGCGCACTGCCGCTGAACTCGAAGCCGCACGGAGCGAGTTGGCGGATCTCAAGGAACGGGTGAAGGTGCTCGAACGCATCGCCACCGATGCCAACAGCGGCGACGCGCGCGAACAGGCGCGGATCGCTGCCGAAATCGAAGCATTGCGGGGCTTGCCAACGCAATCGCCCGCCACTGACACGGAGGATCGCAAATGATGATGTCTTCCCTGCTGGACCCGACGCTGGTGATGACCAGCGGCAGTCTGATCGCTATCGTTGTTGTCGCCGCCGCGCTGCTGCGTGCTTGGCAGGGCTGGCTCGACTTGAAGCGTCAGGAGCTTGACCGCGCAGCGCACCACCCTGCGACAGCGGACGGGTCAAGCATCGGCACCGCACGGATCGAGCTCGCCGACCTGAAGGAACGCATCCGCAAACTTGAGGCCATCGCCAGCGGGGTGGAGCTGTGAGCACCACCGTCCGCACCACCGCCACACAAACCGGGCTCGGCCTCGGCTCGGCGATCGCGGTGGCGATCAGCTGGAGCCTCCACAAGTCGATCATCTGGGCGATCGTTCACGGCTTTCTCGGCTGGTTTTATGTGATCTGGCACGCCTTCACCCGCCCTGGCGGCATCGGCGGCTAATCCTCCCTTTGCGTTGGAGCCGCGCCCCGTTAAGGGTGGGCCATGCGCACCCTTTCCGACATTCTCGAAGAATATGACTTCCTCGACGGCGACGATCGTTACGGCCTGCTGATCGAATTGGGCCGGACGCTGGAGCCCATGCCCGATGCCTTGAAGACCGACGCCACTCTGGTGCGCGGGTGTTCGGCATCGGTGTGGGTGTACCCCGCCTCGCAGGAGGAGCAGAAGCTCCACTTCCTTGCCGATAGCAATGCCGCCATCACCAAGGGCATTGTCGCGCTGGTCATCGCCGCCGTGCAGGATCGCCCTGCCTCCGAAGTCGCCAGCATGGACGTGATGGGCGCGCTGGCTCCGTTCGATCTGAAGAACCAGCTTTCCAGCAACCGTACCCAAGGCGTCCCCAACATGATCGCGCTGGTCAAGGAACATGCCGCAAGGTTAGCCGCCGGTTGAGCCACCAAAACGCTGTTCCACGTGAAACAGCGCTGCAAGCGGCGTGTCTGGGGCAGGCTGGAGGGGGTCTGCGAGGGGTCTAAACCGGGTCTGAAACGATCTCACCCCGTGCTGGCCGCGCCCTAAAGATTGCGCCCCACGGTTTCGAACCCGTCACCGTCCGCGCCCACGGCATCGCGCACCACGGCAAGCCCGGCTTCCTTCTGCGCCTTCAACTCCGCCTTCAGCTTTCCCGGATCGCGCGCGAAGACGAAGCCGAAGCTGACCCCGCCTTCTTTTCCGATGGTTGCATGGTGAAGCTTGTGCGCCTGCACCAGTCGCTTGGCATAGCCTTTGCGCGGCACCCACTTCCAGTACCGCTGATGCACCAGCCCGTCATGCACGAGGGTGTAGATCACCCCGTACAGTGAGATCCCCACCGCAAACCACCACAGCCAGTCCCAGTAGAGCGAGCCGTAGATATACATTGCGGCATTGATTGAGCCGAACACGACCGCGAAAAGATCGTTCTTCTCCAGCACATTGTCATGCGGCTCGTGGTGATCGCGGTGCCAGCCCCAGCCCCAGCCATGCATGATGTACTTGTGCGCAACCCACGCGAACAGCTCCATCCCGATCAGCGAGGACATGACGGTAAGGAACACTTCGAGCCAGCTCATGCGGGCACCTTTTCAATCTGTACTTCGCGGCCCACCCCGGCACGGCGCGCTTGCGGCAGCGCCCACCACGGCACATCGGGGCGGCGGTGGTGTTCGAGATGATAGCCGAAATGGAAGCACGAGGCGAGGCTGGCCAGCGTGCCGAAATCCTCGGACCGGGCGTTGTGGTGGTCGGCGAAGCCGTGCCCGACATCGTCCGCCATATGGCGGTGGGTGCGGAAGGTGCCGAAGTAGAACAGCTGCAAGGACGATGTCAGCGCGGGAAGCCCGTATAGCAGCACGATCTGCACCATCGGGATATCCAGCACCAGCCAGTAGATACCCACGACCGTGTGCACGAACAGGATCGAGCGCCAGCCGAAATAGCGCCGGAAGAAGGTCGCATACCAGCGCCAGAAATCGGCCGGATTGTGCTCGTCGAAATCGGGATCGCCTGCGTGGCCGGCGAGCTTGTGGTGGGTCATGTGCGCATCGCGCAAATGCCGCCAGCCAAAGCCCGCATACAGCGCCAGCAGCACCGCGCCGATCGCGGCGTTGACCTTGGGCAGGCCCGGCACCAGCGTCCCGTGCATCGCATCGTGGCAGACGATGAAAACGCCGACCGACAGCCAGCATTGCACCCCCGCCACCGCCAGCGCCAAGGGCCAGTTCGTCCACGAAATTTGAAAAACGAACATCCCCCACGCGTGGATCGCCAGCCAGCTACCCGCAATCGCCAGCCCCAGCGCAAGGCCGATTGCGCGCTGCTTAAAACGCTGAGGAAGAGCGAAATGCGGGGTCATCGTCCCAAGGATACGCACGCGGCAGGCATGTGGTTGCGTATAGAACCTGCGCGCCGCGTGGCAAATGCGTTTGCGCCAAAGTGCCACGCGCCGCACGAAACCTTACCCCTGAATGATCGGATAATGTCTGCTTTCAGGGCGCAAAGCTGCCATCGGAAAAGCGGGCTGCCCCGCCCTTCAGTCCCCCTTGGGAAAGAAGAATGCGCGCAGGTGTTCGCCGATGCGCGCCGGACGCAGGGTTTCGGCATCGATGCAGCACCAGGAAGATTGCACTTCGGCCAACACGTCCTCGCCGCGCTTGATCAGCGTGGAATAAAACGCGCGCGCACCGTTGAAGCGTTCGAGCACGGTCTGGGCGATCACGTCGTCTGCCAGAAAGGCAGGCTTGCGATAGGTGATCTCGTGCTTCAACGCGACCCACGCCTTGCTCGCCACATCTTCTGCCGGAGCAATCCCGCGCCAATGCGCCAGCACCGCATCCTGCACCCAGTTCAGGTAGCGCGCGTTATTCACGTGCCCCATGAAATCGATGTCAGAAACCTCAACCGTAATCGGGTGGAGAAACGCGGCGGCGGGAGAATCGTTTGCTGACATAGATGTCAGCTAGCGCAATTTTATGACAAATTCTATTACCATGCGCGCGTCTACCGTCGCAATCTTGCCACGGCTTGGCAAAGATGATTAGGGAGCGCGATAAAGGCGCGTCACGCGCCCCCCAATCGATGGAACCAATCATGGCCAGCCGCCCCCGCACGCTTTACGAAAAGATCTGGGATGCCCACGTCGTCGAGACGCGCGATGACGGGACGTCGCTGATCTACATCGACCGCCATCTGGTGCATGAAGTGACCAGCCCGCAGGCTTTCGAGGCGCTGAAGGTGGCAGGTCGTCCGGTGCGGCGGCCCGAACTGACGCTGGCCGTGCCCGATCACAACCTGCCGACAACGGCACGGCTGGATGCAAAAGGCGCTCCGGTGCCGATCGCCGATCCCGAAAGCGCAGCGCAATTGGCCGCGCTGGAAGTCAACGCGCCCGCTTTCGGCATCCGCTACATCCCGGCCACGGCCAAGGAACAGGGCATCGTCCACGTGGTCGGCCCGGAACAGGGTTTCTCCCTGCCCGGCACCACTATCGTCTGCGGAGATTCGCACACCGCCTGCCATGGCGGCCTGGGCGCCCTGGCCTTCGGAATCGGGACGAGCGAGGTTGAGCACGTATTGGCGACGCAGACCCTGCTACTCCAGCAGTCGAAGCCGATGGAAGTGCGCGTGGACGGCGATCTTGGCCCCGGCATCAGTGCAAAGGATCTGATCCTCCACATCATCGGCCGGATCGGCGCGGCGGGCGGGTCTGGCTACGTCATCGAATATCGCGGTCGCGTGTTTGAACGCATGACGCTGGAGGAACGCCTCACCGTCTGCAACATGAGCATCGAGGCTGGCGCACGCGCCGGGCTGATCGCGCCCGACGACACCACCTTCGCTTATCTCAAAGGCCGTCCGATGGCCCCGCAAGACGCGGAATGGGATGCAGCGGTCGCTTACTGGCGCACTCTCCATTCCGATGAAGGCGCGGTGTTTGCCAAGTCGGTGGTAATCGACGCGGCCGATGTCGAACCCAGCGTAACGTGGGGCACCAGCCCCGAAGACGTGGTGGCGATTGGCGGGCGCGTCCCATCCCCAGAAGACTTCGCCGACGAAGGCAAGCGGGTCGCCGCGCAGAAAAGCCTCGATTACATGGGCCTCATCCCCGGCATGGCGATGACCGATGTCACAATCGAAAACGTGTTTATCGGCAGTTGCACCAACAGCCGCATCGAAGACCTGCGCGCCGCCGCCGCCGTGTTGAAAGGTCGCCGCAAGGCTGACAATGTGCGCTGGGCAATCGTCGTGCCGGGGTCCGGCCTGGTGAAGGCGCAGGCCGAGGAAGAAGGGCTCGACAAGGTATTCACCGACGCCGGCTTCGAATGGCGCGAACCGGGCTGTTCGGCCTGTCTGGGCATGAACCCCGACAAGGTGCCGCCGGGCGAACGCTGCGCCTCCACATCGAACCGCAATTTCGTTGGCCGCCAAGGCCCGGGCGCGCGCACGCACCTTGTTTCACCCGCTATGGCAGCAGCTGCCGCTGTGACAGGGCGGCTCGCCGACGTGCGCGAGCTGGTGTAACGCCAGCCCCTTGAAACGCTTTGCCGCTAGGCGCATGGAACAGGCATGACTGACAAGCCCAAATCGAACACCACCCGCAACGCCGCGATTGTCGCGGCTGGTGCCATCGGATCGGCGGCCATTGCTGCGGCCCTGCTTTACGCTGGTAAGCGCAAGAAGAAGCCGAACGAGCCGACCCAGCCCGGCCCTATCCCTTCGGGCGAGCCGCCCCAAACCGACTGACAAGGAACGCAATGCAGCCCCTTACCCGCGTTGAAGGCCGCGCGATCCCGCTCGGCCTGAAGAATGTCGATACGGACATCATCATCCCGGCCAAGTGGCTAAAGACCATCAGCCGCGATGGTCTTGGTGCGGGCGCTTTCGAGGCGCTCCGGGCGGAACCCGGCAATATCATTGATGATCCGGCCTACGCAGGCGCAAACCTGCTGATCGCGGGCGACAATTTTGGCTGCGGCTCCAGCCGGGAACACGCCGCATGGGCGCTGGGCGATATGGGCATCCGCGTGGTGATCGCTCCCAGTTTCTCCGACATCTTTTCGGGCAACGCGGTGAAGAACGGGATCCTGCCGGTGGTGCTGCCGCAAGAAGCGGTGGACCGCCTGCTGGAAGTGGCGCGTGAGGGGCAGCCGATCACGGTCGATTTGGAAAGCCAGACCGTCACCACGCCCTATCAGGACCGTTTCACCTTCACCCTCGATCCGTTCCGGCGGCACTGCCTGCTCAATGGGCTGGACGAGGTGGGGCTGACGATGGCGCGGGGTGAGGCCATCGGCGGGTTTGAAGCCAGCCGCGCCGCTGCCCAGCCGTGGCTGATGCGCGGCACCGCAGCCTAAGAATAAAACACAGGGAGAGAGACCATGAAAGCCATTCGCACCCACCAGACCGGCGGGCCGGAAACCCTGACGCTCGACGAGATCAACGCGCCCGCGCCCGGCACGGGCGAAGTGCTGATCGCGGTCAAGGCCTGCGCCATCAACTATCCCGATGGACTGATGATCCGGGACATGTACCAGTTCAGGCCCGAGCGCCCCTTCTCCCCCGGCGGCGAAATCGCCGGTGTGATCGAGGCCGTCGGCGAAGGGGTCGAAGGCTTCAAGGTGGGCGACAAGGTCCTGGCCGGGATCGGCAATGGCGGGCTTGCGGAGAAAGTCGTGGTGCCCGCAGGCCGGATGTTCGCGGTACCCGATGGCGTACCGTTCGAAAAAGCCGCCAGTTTGCTGATGACCTATGGCACCACCATCCACGGGCTGAAGGATCGCGGCCACATCAAGGCGGGCGACACCGTGCTGATCCTTGGTGCAGCCGGCGGCGTGGGGCTTTCGGCCATCGAACTCGCCAAGGCGTTTGGCGCCCGCGTGGTTGCTGCCGTTTCCTCCGAAGCCAAGGGTGACGTCGCCCGTCAGGCAGGCGCGGACGAAGTTGTGATCTATCCCCGCGATGCGATGGACAAGGATGGGTCCAAGGCACTCGCCGAAGCGTTCAAGAAGGCGTGCGGGCCGGACGGCGCAAACATCGTCTATGACATCGTCGGCGGGCAATATTCCGAACCGGCCCTGCGTGCCATCGCGTGGGAGGGCCGTTTCCTGGTGGTCGGCTTCCCAGCTGGTATCGCCAAGATGCCGCTCAACCTCACCCTGCTGAAGTCCTGCGACATCTGCGGCGTGTTCTGGGGCGCTTTCACCGCGCGTGAGCCTGCCGCTTTCCATGCGCAGGTGAACGAACTGTTCGATCTGATGAAGGCCGGCAAGATCGATCCGCTGGTCAGCGAGACCTTCCCCCTCGCCCGTGCGGGTGACGCCATCGCCAAGCTGGAAGCGCGCGAGGCGGTGGGCAAGCTGGTCGTAATGATGGAATAATGTCTCATTCGCGCGGCTTCCCGCTTGAAGCCGCGCGTCCCCCCCTCTATCGCTGGGCGCGGATCGTTTCCGAAGGGACACCGAAGCAATGACCGATTTCAAGGATCGCGAACGGGCTGAAGAAGCCAAGTTTGCGCTCGACAACGAAACCGCCTTTCGCATCGCTGCGCGCCGCAACCGCCTGCTGGGCGAATGGGCGGCGGGCCTGATGAAGCTGACCCCGGAAGAAACCGACGCCTATCGCAAGGCTGTTGTGCAGGCTGATTTCGAAGAATCCGGCGATGAAGACGTGGTGCGCAAACTGCTCGGCGATCTGACCGGTGCGCAAACCGATGTCAGCGAAGCCGACATCCGCGCCAAGCTGGAAGAAATGACCATCGAAGCACGCCGCCAACTGCTCGGCGGGGTTTGATCCGATGCCGATGAGCGCGAGCACAATCGAAGCCGCCATCCTCGCCGCCCTTCCCGGTGCGACGGTCGAACTGACCGATCTGGCGGGCGATGACGATCACTGGGCAGCAACGGTTACCGCCCCGCAATTCGCCGGCCTAAGCCGCGTGGCACAGCACAAGCTGGTCTATGCAGCGTTCGGCGGGCGCATGGGCGGAGAACTGCACGCCTTGCAAGTGACAACCGTGGTTCCCAAGTAAAACGCAACGATCAATCTACCTCAAGGTCAAACATCTCATGTCCGACGCCAATTCGCGCATTTCCGATCTCGTCACCGCCAATGATGTGGTCTTGTTCATGAAGGGCACGCCGCTCTTCCCGCAGTGCGGCTTTTCCAGCCGCGCGATCGCGATCCTGGATCACTGCGGCGTCACCTATGAAACCGTCGACGTATTGCAGGACATGGAAATCCGTCAGGGGATCAAAAGCTTCTCCGACTGGCCCACCATCCCGCAGCTTTACGTGAAGGGCGAATTCCTCGGCGGCAGTGACATCATGATGGAGATGTTCGAAGCGGGCGAATTGCAGCAATTGATGGATGAAAGCGGCGTCGCGAAGGTTGGATGATTGATCGATTTCCGCACGCGTCCGGCGCGCGGAAATCGTTTTTCTGTTTTCGCCGTCAGGCGCTGCGCGTCCGTGCGGCTTGGCTTGCGGCCCTGCTGGCCGAAATCACCTTTCAGTATGGGGCTGGTATCGGTCGCACGTCGACCGCAGGCCGACCGGCCGCCGCGCCTTATGGTGCGAACGCCAAGGCGGACGGATGTCTGACGCCCGGCGCCTGAGGGCCAAAATAAAAACGCTCCGCAGGACCAGTGCGGAGCGTTTTCTTTGTTCGGGGAGGTGCGACCCGGAGACCAGGAAGGGTCGCACCTCTCATCGAAGACCATTAGAACCGCTTTTCATAAAGCACATCCCGTGCCAAACTTGAAAATCGGCGGAATTGCGCCGTTTTTCGCGCATGCAGAGTGGTCCCGCGCCAACCCGCTGTAAAGCAGGCCGACACATCCCCCGGAAAGCGGCAGAGTTACGCCTTGGCTCTTGGCAAGCGGCTGCCATACGGCCATCCTTTGCCGCAATGAGCAGCGAACCATCCAGCGATTCTGGCCGCCAAGGCATCCCCGCCGCAACCATCATCATCTTCCGCAACGCCCCCGACGGCGCGGCGCCGGAAGTGCTGATTACCGTGCGTTCCCGCAACATGACCTTTGCAGGCGGGATGGCAGTGTTCCCTGGCGGGCGCGTGGATCCGGAGGACTATGCGCTTGCCGAAGCGGTGGCAGCGCAGGCCGGCCTTGCGCCCGATGAAGCCGCGCACCAGATCGCCGCGGTGCGCGAGACGCTGGAGGAAACCGGGCTTGCGCTCGGGCTGGCGGGAGAAATCAATGCCGCCAACGCGGCTGCAGCGCGGGCCATGCTGGGTGAAACGGGCGCGCTGGCCCCGGTTCTTGATGCATTTGGCTGGCAGCTGGACCTCGCGCAGATCACGCCCTTTGCCCGCTGGTTTCCCAAAAACGAGAACATCTCGCGTGTGTACGACACGCGCTTCTACCTCGCCAATCTTGGCACCGGGGATGTCGATGTATCGATCGACCAGTCGGAAAACACCCGCCTGTTCTGGGTATCGGCCCAAGGCGCGCTCGACGCGGCGGAGCATGGCGAGATCAAACTGATCTTCCCCACCCGCCGCAACCTTGAACGTCTCGCCTTGTTTGCCAGCTACGAAGAAGCGCGCGCCCAGGCCGAAGCGATCCCCGTCCGCACCATTATGCCGCAGGTGGTGGAGCAGGATGGCAAGCCGTGGCTGACGATCCTCGCCGATGCCGGCTACCCGGTGACGGGAGAACCGCTGGAAAACGTCGCGCGGGGGTAATCCCGACCACCAACCGCGCCGTCAATCGATGGACTGAACCGTGCGTTCCGGCGGTGCGATTATCGCCTTCAGCGACCGGCTGAGGCGTTTGAACCGGCATTCGATCCGCGTTTTCCAAAGCGGCCCGGCCATAAGCAGCTCGATCGGCAGTCGCACCAGATGCGACAGGGTAATGGTTGCGCCCGCCAACCGGGCAGCGCCCTTGCCCTGCGTCAGCCGGATACAAACGAGCTGCCCCTGTTGCATCTGCACGTCACGCCAGATCGGGATCGAACGGGTGGTGACGCCCCCATGGTGGATCACCGACAGACCGCCCATATGCAGGACCGAGAAGCCCGCGCGGCGCACACGGTGGCAGAATTCCAGCTCCTCGGCATACATGAAGATGCGCTGATCCAGCCCGCCGACCGCGTCCAGCACATCACGCCGCATGGCCATGAAACAGCCGACAACCGCCTCGCATTCAAACTCGGCCCGGACGTCCTGCGCGACATATCGGGGGCTGTATTGCGGCATAATGCGCGCAATAATCTGGAGCGGAACCAACGATCGGACGAAAATACGACCGGGGGTGAGGTATCGCAGCGCGGAGGTTACAATCCGCCCGCCACCCACGTCCTGCGGCACGCCAATCACGCCGATGCGCGGGTCCGCGACAAGGCGATCACACACCGCCCCCATCACACCCTCCGGCATCTCGGTATCCGGATTGAGCAACAGCAGAAACTGTCCCCGTGCCACAGCAAGACCGGCATTGTTGCCGCCTGAAAAACCCAAATTCTCGGCCATCTCCAGCACCCGGGCCTGCGGGAAAGCCGCCTTGATCCTTTCGGCACCGCCATCGCCCGAGGCATTGTCGACCACAATCACTTCGATCGTTCGGCCATGATCCTGTCCGTACAGACTACCAAGGCATGCGATCACGTCTCCGGCAGAACGGAAATTGACGATGACGATGCTGATTTCTGCCCCCACGGCGGCTGTTTCAGGCCCGATTTCGCGGAGTAATGCTTGCGCTGGGGAGTGCATGGCGGAGCGGCTAGCACGGGCCATATGGGATGACAAACGCGCTGCGACAAGCGCACGGATCACAGCCCGGCCACCCGCATGTGCGGACTTTCACTTAACTCCGGGATGCGGAAAAATGCGTCGCAGGATCACGCTGATCGGTCAGCTGGAACGGCGGCGATGCCAATGCCTTGACCGTTTCTTCAAACGGCGTCTGGTCCACCACAATCGCGCCTGCTCGTGGACGATCGAGATCAAAAATGGCCCCGAACGCATGGCAGGAAGCCCCGGACATCTGCATAAGTCTGTCCTGCACCGGCCAAACCACATCTATCACCGCGAAAGGATCAAGCGGCAGACCATCGAATGCGGAGCTCGCAAAACGGCAAGCTCGCCGCCTAACGTCAAACCCCAGACGAGGCGCAAACTCCGCTAATCCTTGCAGCGGGTTGTGCCGAAGGTTCTGACGATAGGCAGGCTAGAGAAAACGCTTAATAGCCCTCGCTATACGAGATGTAGCCGCTCAACATATCCCCACGGCTATTGTTCTCTCGGGCTTGGCACGTGGCCTCGGCGATCTTCTGTTCGGTCGGCTCGGTTGAATACTGTAGACCTTCAACCCGGCAAGCCGCATCCTTTTGCTTAATCCACGCCTTCTGCTGGACCAAAAGCTGCTTTCGAACATCGGCATCGATCGAATTCCACACAACACCGATCGCCTCTTGCGAGGCTTTGCGTTGCGCTATGGCCGCGTCAAGTCCAGTGCTGAGCATTTCCTGCACCGCCTCTTCTTCCTGCTTGCGGGCGAATTCAGCTTCCTGCTTTTCTACGCGTACCTTGTTCTCAATCCGGTCATGGAGCAGGGACGCGGCAACCACTTCACCGAATATGTCGAGCTTGCCATCCGAGCCCTCGAACTCGGCATACACCTTTTTGCCGTCGTCGGTGGGCTGGACGCTGTAGTCGAGCGAGCCCTTGAGGTAGTCCGCTCCCTTGTCGAGTCCCGCGTCATCGATTGCATTTGCTATCTTGGGCAAGCCGAGCAATTCGCGTGCAGCATCGGCGGACTTGAAGGTTTCAGGCGAGAACACGATCTTGAGCTTGCCCGTGCAGAAACGCTTCGTGCTATCAGGATCTTCCTTTGTCGTGCGGACGTCCTCGAGGATCAGCTTGACCTTGGCAATTGACGCCCGGACAGAAGAGGCACCGATAAGATAATTGCCGTCTTCGTCCTGCGCCCGCTCAAGGGCCACTTTCTCTAAACCTTCGCGGATAGCATTCTCAAGAGCGCCCTTCGAGGCTTCGTCTGAACAGCCGGTTTCGGAGAAAGCTGAGCATGACGCCAGCGCAACGGACCCCATCGCTAGCACCAACAAAGATTTAGCCCGCTTACCGATCATCGTTCACGCCCCCGTGATAAATACAGTGCCTGTTCGACAGTGCACGCTTTGCCGCGGCATAAAGACACCGGCTTTGCCCTTGTCAACTAGCGGCCAACCCTCACTGCCATCCCGATCAGTCGTGCCGCATCAACCTTCATCGCCAGCCCCAGCACGCCTCTGCTTGAGACCGGCAACATAGTTGACCGCAGCACGTCACGGTCGCTCCCTCCGCTCCAAACCCATCATGCACTGTGCGCCAGGGCACAAAATTGCTTATGATCGGTGGAGGGAGAAATTGCTGTCCGCGAGCTGTTTTGCCGGGGGCGCAAGCCTTTCATTCAAAAACGCGAAGCGGTGGCGCACCATACAGAACGAAGATGAGAACTGGGTTATTGCCATCTGCCCGTTGATTTTATGATAAAATTCGGGAGCAAGAGAAGCATCGCGCCTAGGGACGCAATCGCAGTCGCCCAGTTTCAGCAAACTGATCAATCGCGCACGGCTGTGTCAGCATCGCGCCCCAATCTTGTTCATCAGGGCCAGCCTGCGGGTCGCGTATCTTGGCCGCATATGGGCCGTCGCCTGAGGGCAGAGCCTTGACAGAATGGAGCCAAAGGCACGAAAGATTTGCGGCGACCTAGAGCCCGCCAGCCCCCACAAAACCCCTCCTTGCGCGCCACAGCACCGCCTGCGCCTCAGCCTCGCTAACGACTTCAGCATATTTCGCTTGAAGATCGAATAGGCTCGCCTCCTGCGGTCCAGGATGCCGGTCAGCGCAAGCCTCGCGCACCACGAGCGGAATAAAGCCGTATTGCATCGCATCCAGTGCCGAAGCGCGCACGCAGCCCGAGGTCGAATAGCCGGTGATGATGAGGGTATCGATCCCCTCGCCGTGCAGCACTTCGGAAAGGCCGGTGCCGAAGAAGGCGCTGGGATATTGCTTGGTGAACACCCGGTCGCCATCGTTCGGGATCAGATCATCGGGAAAGGCCCCGAGCGGCGAGCCTTCGACAAAGGCCTTGAGCACAGGCGCCTTGCGATAGAATACTCCGCCGTCCGAGCCGTCAGCGCGGTATTGCACGTTGGTGAAGATCACCGGCACGCCCGCCTCGCGGGCGGCTTCGGCCAAACGGCGATTGCTGTCCTTCGCCGCCGCGGCCGTCTCCATGAACAGCGGGGATCCTTCTGTGAGGTAAGCCACCACCACATCGACGATCAGCAGCGCAGGGCGCGAGCCCGGTTGCAGCCGCCCTTCGTACACCCCGGCGTAATTGTCGGATGCCGAAGGGCCAGCCATCAGATGATCCCCGCCTCAGCCAGCCGCGCCAACTCGCCCGCATCCAGCCCGAGCCGTTCGGCATAGACCTCGGCATTGTCCTGCCCCGGGGCGGCGGGCGCGGGGCGGCGGATTGTCGAGGGCGTGCGCGACAGCTTGGGGAAAGCGTTCTGCATCTTGATCCGCCCGCGCTGCTGCGTTTCGACCTCAATGATCGCCTCGCGCGCCTGAAAATGCGGATCGGCTAGCATGTCGGGCGCCCGGTAGACCCGGCCTGCGGGGATCGAATATTCGGTCATCAGCGCATCGACTTCGTCCACCGTCAGCGTGCGGGTCCAGGCATTGACCAGCGCATCAAGCTCGTCCTGATGGATCCCGCGTGCGATGTGGGTGGCATAGCGTTCGTCGCTCGCCAGTTCGGGGCGTCCCATCGCTTGGCACAGGCGCGCAAAGATCGCATCGCCGTTGCCGCCGATCATGTAGGAGCCGTCCTTGCAGGTATAGACGTTGGAGGGCGCAATGCCTTTCAACACCGAGCCGGACCGTTCGCGGATCACGCCGTTGCGGTCATATTCGGGCACCAGCCCCTCCATCACCTGCAACACCGCCTCGTAAAGCGCGGAGTCGACCACCTGCCCCTCGCCGGTCTTCTCGCGGTGGTGGAGCGCGGCGAGCACGCCCATGCAACCGTAAGTGGCGCACAAAGTATCGCCGATGGAAATACCCATGCGGCTGGGCGGGCGGTCGGGTTCGCCGACGATGTAGCGCCACCCGCCCATCGCCTCGCCAATCCCGCCAAAGCCGGCGCGGTCGCTATACGGCCCGTCCTGCCCATAACCCGACATGCGGGCGATGATGAGGCCGGGGTTCACGGCGTGGAGTTCCGCCGGGCTGAGGCCCCAGCGTTCCAGCGTGCCGGGCTTGAAGTTCTCGATCAGCACATCGGCGTCGGCAATCAGCCGCTTGGCCAGCGCCTGACCTTCCGGCACGCGCAGGTTGCAGGTGACCGAGCGCTTGTTGCGGGCGATCACTTCCCACTGCACCTTCTCGTCGCCCTGGCCCCAGTTGCGCATCGGATCGCCCGCGCCCGGCGGCTCGATCTTAACCACATCCGCGCCCATGTCGCCGAGCAATTGCCCGCAGAACGGGCCAGCGAGCAGCTGACCCATTTCCACGACCTTGATACCCGCGAGCGCGCTGGTGTTGGCAGTCGGCGTGACAGCGCTCATTCCGCCGCCTCCCTGAGATTCCACACCGGCTGTATGGGGGCAGGCAGGCCGGTTTCGGCAAGGCAGTTGGCGCGCAGCGTGTCGATGTCAGGGCCGTAATCGAACAGCGGCAACTCGCCGCGCGATGCGGTCATGTCGCTGCGCAGGGCTGCGGTGGCGGTAGCGTCAACCACGCCTTTGCCGTCAGCGACCACGCCATAAGCACGGGCGCCTGTGGGGGTGACGAGACCTTGCCGGATTTCAAGCCCCACCAGTTCCGGATCGCGCGCCAGCGGGTCACCCCAGCCACCGCCGCCCCAGGTGATGAAGTGCAGCAGATCGCCTGCCTTCACGCTGACGCTTTCGACTTTGTTGCCGACGATTTCGGTCGAGCCATCGGCGCGTTCCAGTACTTTCTTCGCCCGCGCGCCAGGAAGGCCACCGTTCACACCCCATGGCGGCACGAACCAGCGGTCATCATGGATCGCGATCTCGCCATCGGCGAGGAAGCGGTAGGTCATGTGAATGCCGTTGCCGCCGCGATGCAGCCCCGCGCCGCCGCTGTCGGGCGCGGTGGCGTAACGCTCGATCCGCAGCGGGAAGTAGCGTTCGAGGAATTCGTTGGGGACATTGGTGAAGCCCGGCCACAGCGAATGCCCGTCCGGCCCGTCGCCGAGCGGGCGGCCCGGAATGCCGCCGAAGCCGATCTGGAACAGCTGGAACCAGTCACGAGTCCCATCCTCGCGGCTGTCCCAGCCCGAATAGAACAGGTGCGGCGAAGAGGAGAACCCGGCGGCGTTGAGAAACTCCGGCGTCTTCTGCCCGAGCAAACCGCCGAGAATGTCGAAGATGCGGCCCAGGGCGTGTGTGCGGCCCGACAATGCGGCGGGGAAGCGCGGCTTCAGCAACGAGCCTTCGGGAATGCGCACCTCGATCAGATCGTAGAACCCGTCATTGAACAGGATCTGCGGATCGAAGACCATGATCATGTAGATGCCGAAGAACATCTTGAACATGTTTTCATTAAGGAAAAAGTTAATCGAGGCCGCGCTCTGCGGATCGGTGCCTTCGAAATCGAGGATCACCTTGTCCCCGTCGCGCCACATGGTGCAGCGAATCTTGTAGGGGCCGTAGCCCTTGCCATCGTCACAGATGTAATCTTCAAAACTGACCGGTTCTTCGGCCACTGCCATAGCAAGCAACGACTTCATGGCGCGATGGTTGCGCGCGAGCAGTTCCTGCGTGGCCGAGACGTAGACATCATCGCCAAAGCGTTCGGCCATTTCCACCACCCGGCGCGCCGCGACGCGGCAGCTGGCGATCAGCGCGTTCAAATCCGCCTGACACCAATCAGGCTTGCGGGTCTGGTGCATTACCAGCTTCATCAGGTCTTCGTTGTATTCGCCCTTTTTCCAGATCTTTACGGGCGGGATGCGCACGCCTTCTTCAAAGATCGACGACGCGCCAATCGGCATGGAGCCGGGCACCGAACCGCCGATGTCGCTTTGGTGGCCGAACATCGCAGTAAAGGCGATCAACCGGCCATCCTTGAACACCGGCAGCATCACCAGCCAATCGTTCGAGTGGCTGATGGCTCCGGCGCAGGAATAGGGATCGGACAGGAAGATCATGTCCCCGTCCTCGAGCGTGCCGTCATAGCTGATCAGGAAGCCGTCGATGAAGCTGCCGAACTGGCCGACGATCATCTTGCCGGCAGGATCGGCAATCAGCGGGAAGGCGTCACCCTGTTCGCGGATGCCGGGCGACATGGCGGTACGAACCAGCGTCGCGTCCATTTCGATCCGGGCATTGCGCAGTGCGTTCTCGATGATGTCGAGCGTCACCGGGTCGATGGCGACTTTGGCGAACGGGGTGGTGTTGGGTTCGATGATGCGGGCTGGCATGGTCTTACCCCTTCGCCTTGAGAGTGATCAGGATGTTGCCGACCGCGTCAACGACCGCGCAGCAATCGTGTTCGACCAGCGTGGTCGAATCCATTTCGGTGATGATCGCCGGGCCGGAGATCACGTCGCCCTGCCGCAGCCGGGCGCGGTCGTAGATCACGGCAGCCCGCTCGGCTCCGTCGATCCAAACCACGTGGTCGCGGATCTTGGCCGAGCTTGGGTCGCCATCGCCCTTGACCAATTCAGCCGCGGGCAAGGCGGGAGCCTGCCCTTGCGCCACGGCGCGCAGATTCACGATTTCGTGCGGGGTATCCATGTTAAAGGTAAAGAGCCGCAGATGCTCCTCGTCGAAGCGAGCGAGGATGCCTTCGATCCCGTCTTCCTCCAGCACGGCCTGCGTGATGGTCAGCGGCACTTCAAACGCTTGCCCGGCATAGCGCACATCGATTTCGAACAGCGAGGTGATCTGGTCTTGGGGGATGCCATCGGCCAGCAATTCGCCGCGGGTTTGCTGCGCCATGTCGTCGAGCACGCTTACCAGATCGGCAATGCTGGTATCCTTGGCGAGGCGTGAGAAACTGCGCGCGGTTTCGGTGCGCATCCGGGTGGTGGCATCGCCCAACGCGCAGAGCACGCCCGGCGAGACGGGTGATATCGCTGGCCAGGAACCCATCAGCCGCGCCACGGCATTCACGTGCAGCGGCCCTGCGCCGCCAAAGCCCATCAGTGCAAATTCGCGCGGGTCATAACCCTGCTGGACCGAGATCATCCGCAAGGCGCCGAACATGTTCTCGTTGACGATGTCGATGATCCCGCGCGCAGCCTCCATCAGGCTGATGCCGAGCGCATCGGCAATGGTCTGCACCGCCGTCTTCGCGCCCTCGCGGTCAAGCTTGAACGCACCGCCCAGCAGGTCTTCGGGCAAATAGCCGAGCACCACATTGGCGTCCGTTACGGTCGGCAGCGTGCCGCCTTTGTTGTATGCCACCGGCCCCGGCACCGCGCCCGCGCTCTCCGGCCCCACGCGAAGTGCGCCGGTCAATTGCGGCACGTGCGCGATAGAGCCGCCGCCTGCGCCCACCGTCTTCACGTCAAGGGCCGATGCGCGCACCGAAAGGTGGCCCACTTCGGTCGTCCGTTGGCGGCGCGGCTCAAGGCCCTGAATCAGCGCCACGTCAGTCGAAGTGCCGCCTACATCCAGCGTCAGGATATTCTCGAAGCCCGCATTCTTTGCCACCCAAAGCGCGCCTGTCACCCCGCCTGCGGGGCCGGACATGAGGATGTTGACCGGATGCTCTTCCGCCTTCTGGCTCGACATCAATCCGCCATCGGAGCGCAACAGCGACAGGCGACCCTTGAAGCCCTCAATCGCCAGCCGATCGCGCAGGTTCGAGACATATTTGCTCACCACCGGACGCACAGCTGCATTGGCGACGGTCGAAAGTGTGCGCTCGTACTCCTGCATTTCGGGCAGGACTTCGTGGGAGAGCGAGACGGGAATGCCCGGCAATTCTTCAGCGGCGATGGCGCCGATCCGTGCCTCGTGCGCGCCGTTCAGGTAGGCGTTCATCAGGCTGACGGTCAGGGCTTCGATCCCGTCGCCTTTCAGCTTGCGCAAGACAGCGCGCACGGCGTCTTCGTCAAGCGGGGCGACCTCGCGCCCCTGGGCGTCCATCCGGCCCGGCACCTCCACCGTGTGCTCCAACCGGGCGAGCGGCTGCGGCTTGGGCCAGACGATCCACGCCGCCAGCCCGCCGGGGACATAACTCCGCGCAATCTGCATGATGTCGCGGTAACCCTGCGTCGTGACGAGGCCGACCTTCGCGCCCTTGCCTTCGAGCACGGCATTGGTCGCTACCGTGGTGCCGTGCAGGAAGAACGTGATTTCCTCTGCGGTGATCCCAGCCTGCGCCATGATCGCCTTCACCCCATTGAGGATGCCTTCGGAGCTGTCATGCGGGGTCGACGGCGTCTTGTGGCGCCAGAACCCGCCGCTCGCCTCGTCAAACAGCAGCAGGTCGGTGAAAGTCCCGCCTACATCCACACCCAGCCTGTACGTCATGGAAGTCCCCTGTGCTTATGCCGCGCGGGCGACAGCCGAGGGCAATTCGCGCCCCAGATGTCCCGCAAACCATTTATTGGCGGCAATCGCCGCGCCGAGATCGATGCCCGTTTCCACGCCTGAACGAGCCATCATGTAGATGAGGTCTTCGGTGGCGATATTGCCGGTCGCGCGCGGGGCGAAGGGGCAGCCGCCCAGCCCGCCGAGCGAGGCGTCGAACACCCGCACCCCTGCGCCATAGGCAGCCCAGGCATTGGCAATGCCGGTGCCGCGCGTGTTATGAAAGTGGGCGCGCATCGGTATCCGACTGGCGAGCAATTCGTCCAGCTTGCCAAACAAGGCGCTCGCCTCAAACGGCGTGCCGACCCCGATGGTATCAGCCAGCGCGATTTCGTCAGGCCCTTCTGCCGCAAGTTCTTCGGCGATGGCGAGCACGGTCGAATGCTTGACCTCGCCCTCGAAGGGGCAGCCGAAGGCCGCGCTGATGGTGACCTGCGCCCGCATCCCCTCGGCCTTGGCAAAGCGGAGCATGGCGCGGGTTTCGGCGATGCCTTCCGCGATGGTTTGCCCCTGATTTTTCTGGCCAAAGGTGTCGCTCGCCACCACCACGCAGCCGACCTGATCGACGCCCCGCGCTCCGCCGTCTCGGGTGGAAAGCGCGCGCATCACGCCGCGTTTGTTCAGCACAAGGCCGATATAGGTGCAGTCTGCAAGGTCAGGCAGGCCTGCGATCACGGTTTCGGCATCGGCCATCTGCGGCACGCGGGTGGGGTGAACGAAACTCGCCACCTCAAGTCTGCGTGCGCCGTAGTCGATCATGCGCGCAATCATCGCCAGTTTAACATCCGTAGCGATGATGTCGGGTTCGTTCTGCAACCCGTCGCGCGGGCCGACCTCGACCAGTTCGATGCTCCCCGCTGTCATGGTGAATCGCCTAATCCGAGAATGAGTCTGCGCTTTGACTTAGCCAATTTGTATACAAATGCAATCATACACGACATTTCTGCGGGCATTGGAACCGGTTGGGTTTGGGCGCGTTGTTACGCCTCTTCGGGCGCTTCATCGGCACTTGCCTGGCCGACCGTGTTGGCAAAAGTGTGGAATGCGCGGCGCAGGTGGCTGCCCATCACTGCCCGGGCCCAGTCCGGGTCGCGGGCGGCGAATGCGGCGATCAATTCATCATGGTCGCGAGCCGATTGGCGCAGGTCTTCCAGCGAATAATTGCGCGCGGTACGCAGCACCACCGGCGCCTCGACCAGTTTGCCCAGCAATTGCCCCAGCCGGGGTGAATGAGCAGCATCGATGATCGCATCATGAAAGCGGCGATTGGCTTCGAGAAAGCGTGCCACATCGGGCGCAGACTGTTCGATTGCAGCCTTGAGTGTGCGGTTCACATCCTCCAGCTCGGCCACCTGCGCGCGCAAAATACGCCGCGCGGCGCGCTCGGCCGCGTGGCATTCCAGCATTTGGCGCAGCGCGAACATCTCCTCGATATCGTCACGGCTCCAGTCGGCCACGAACAGCCGTTTGGTGTCGCTGCGCACCAGCAGCAATTCATCCTCCAGCCGCCGCACCGCTTCGCGCACCGGGGTGCGGCTGACCCCGGTAATCTGGGTCAGTTGGTCTTCGGTAATCTGCTCATTGGGCTGCACCGCGCCGCTCAGCAGGTGGGCGCGGATCTTGGCATAGGCAAGGTCGGAGGCGCGGCTCATCCTGTTGCCAGCCTTCTCGGCCCGGTCCAACGGGAAAGGCGAAGAAGGGGAAAGGTCATGCCGCTCCTAATGCAAGCCAGGGTGTGCCGGTCGAACCGGCCTGCGGCACCAACACCACACTTCGCAAGTGACTGCCAGCCCATTTGTGAAGAGGGCTTGACGAGTGTGATTTGTATACAATAACCATCGTGGAAATGGCAACAGGGGTGTGCGCCGTGAACTGCAGCAACGCAATGTCGCTACATTTGCGTGATCCCGCCGGGGTCATTGGTGGCCTGCGCGACCGCTCTATCGCCCCGTTCCGAAATTGCGTTTTGAGATCACCTTACAGGAGAGCCGTCCGATGAATGTCCGTATCGTTCTTGCCGCTGGCGCGGCTCTGGGCGTTATCGCCCTTACCGCCCCTGCCGCTGCGCAGGACACCGTCCCCGCCGCCCCTACCGCTGCCGATGAGGACGATAATGCCATCGTCGTAACCGCCCGGCGCCAGTCCGAATCGCTTGAAGATGTGCCGGCTTCGGTCACCGTGTTCGGGGCTGAGGCGCTTGCCAAGACCGGGGTGCAGCGCGCTGACGACTTCATCCAGCTGACCCCGGGTGTGACCATCGTCACCGGCACCGCAGAGGCGGGCGACACGCAGATCAACATCCGCGGCATCAATGGCGCGCGCGATGCGGAAAGCTCTGTTGCGCTGGTGGTGGACGGGATCCTGAAAACCAACACTGCACAGTTGAACCAGAATCAGGGCACACTGCGGCAGGTCGAAATTCTGAAAGGCCCGCAAGGCGCGCTCTATGGTCGCAACGCTGCGGCGGGTGCGATCGTGATCCAAACCGTGAAGCCGGACGATGCGCTGGAAGGCGGCGTGACCGTGCGCGCGGCGCAGGACAATACGTATCTTGCCAACGGCTTCGTATCGATCCCGGTGGGCGAGACCGCCGGCCTGGTGCTGTCGGGCAATTATTCGACCACCGACGGGTTCTTCCGCAACCGCTTCCTCAATTCCAAGACGATTGACGATCAGGAAGTCTGGGGCGTCGACGGCCGCCTTGTCGCTGAACTTGGCGCTAATACCGAACTGGACATCAAAGCCCGCTATGCCAGGCTGTCGGGCGCGTCGATCAACTTCAATGCAAGCTTCCACCTGCCCAATTTCGCGGGCGTCGATCCGGCCTTCTTTGAAGATGTGAACACCCACCCGTTCGATTTTTATTCGAACATACGTCCCACCAACGACCAGCAGACCTTCGAGGTTTCGGCCAAGATCGAACATGATTTCGATGCCGTCACCCTGACCGCCTGGGCGCTGTACAGCGATGTCGATCAGTCATTGACGGCGGATGGCACCTCGGCGGATTTCGCGCGCTTCACCTTCCCGGGCGCGACCCCGGCGTCGGTGGCTGCGTCGAATGCTTGCTTTGCCTCGACCGCTGCATTGACCGGCTTCCCGCTTAATGCGCCGACCTTCATCGGTCAGGTGCCGGTGCCGTTCATCTTCTCGCCCGCCAATGGCTCGACCTTCGGCGCCTACAGCCCGACCACCTGCGACGGCACCCAGTTTCAGGTGCGCAATCAAAGCGACTTTAGCAGCGAAATTCGCCTCGCGTCGAACGGGGATGGGGACATCAACTGGCAGGTCGGTGCGTATTACCTGCACATTGATCGCGAGGTCGGGGTCAGCATCGGCGCGGATCTGGGCTTTGGCGTGATCCCGCAACTGTACAACGCACCGGGTTCCAACAACCCGACCAGCCAGCTTTATAATGATGCATTCAGCACCGATGTCTATGCGCTGTTCGCTTCAATCGACGCCGACTTGACCGATCGCTTCTCGGTCAGTCTGGCAGGCCGTTATGACATCGAGGATCGCAGCGTCAGCAGCCTCGTGCCCAACGTCAATGATCCGATTTCGGGCGGGCCTATCAATCCGGGGCAGGCGTTCGGCCCGATCCCTGATCAGTCGCAGACGTTCAAGCAGTTCCAGCCCAAGATCTCGCTGCGTTATGCCGTGACCGACGATATCAACCTCTACGGCAACTGGGGCATCGGCTTCAAATCCGGCGGCTTCAACAATCAGGGCTCCGCCGCGATTGTCGATACAGCGCTGAATCAGTTCATCGGCACCAATGTGCTGATCGAGGACCAGTACCGCAAGGAAGTGTCCAGCGCGTTCGAAATGGGGGTCAAGGGCAGCGCGCTTGACGGAGCCTTCACCTTCGATCTGGCGGGCTATTACACCAAGGTCGACGACATGCAGTTCTTCGAATTCTTCGTCGGTGCGTTCGGCCTGCTGCGCGTGGTGTCCAACATTGACGAGGTCGAAGTGTTCGGGGCGGAATTGAACCTTACCGCCGAAATCCTTGATGGCTGGACAGTGTTCGGTTCGGGCAATGTTACCGGCAGCGAGATCAAGGCTAATGCCTCGCGCCCGGTCACGGTTGGCAACAATTCGCCCTATACCGCCGACTACACCATCAACCTTGGCACCCAATTGGATCTGCCGGTGTCGAACACGGTGGATTTCGTCACCCGCGCCGATTACCGCATCACCGGGCCGACGTGGTTCCACACCTTGCAGGACGATCCCAACCCGACGCTGTTTAGCGGGCTTTTGCCGATCTCGGCGCTGGCCCTGCCTGCCTTTGTCGGTGATGCGGATTACACGGTCGCCCGGCGCGATACCTTCGCCGTCATGGACCTGCGTGTGGGCTTTGAAAGTGAACGCTGGTCAGTCAGCGCCTATGCCGAAAACCTGTTCAACGAGAAGTATCTCAACGAAGTGATCACCGCGGTTGAATTCGGCGGGTCGTTCATTTCGCCCGGGGGACGCCAGCGGTTCGGCGTGGAACTCGGCTACAAGTTCTAATCCGCACCGCCCTTTGGGACGAGGCGGAGCAAATGGAAGCGCGCGGGATTGCAACCTCTCGCCGCGCGCTTCCGATATCCTGCAAAAACGCCTCATGACGCGGAAGAGCTCCAGCACAATAGTGTGTGGTTCTCATGGGCCGATGGTTACATGTCCGCATGCGCCTAGCGCACCGAAGACCCCCTTCCCCCCGAAGGGCGTAGAGGCTCGGCGTTGCCGAGAAAAGCCACCGCTATTCTCCGTACTCACTCCGTACGACAGTCGGCCCGATAGCTAAGCTTTTGAAAATATGGCGCACCATACAGAACGAAGATGAGAACTGGGTTATTGCCATCTGCCCGTTGATTTAATGATAAAAACCGGGAGCAGGGGGGGGCATCGCGCCCCAATCTTGGTCATCAGGGCCGACCTGCTGATCGCCTAAAAGCGGACGAAGTTTCCAACCTCGCTACATGACCGGGATTGGGACTTTCCGGCCATTCCTTCACGACCTGCTCAAAGGCGGGTTTCCCCAAGAGCGGACAACGTGGACCCATCCAAAACTTCCGCCATGCCGGCCTTAGCTGGGATCAGACCGCGGCTTATTCCGGCGATCTCTTGTGTTTCTTCTTGCGTTTTGATGGCTTGCGAACCGATCGGTCAGTCAAAGACTGAAGCTGGCGTTCGTCGGATAGGCCACCGAAATAGGCAGAAATCAGAGCGGCAACCGCCTTGGGTTGTTCCGGCAGTATCGCGTGGCTGGCATGGCTGAGTTGCACCAGCACCAATCGATCACCAACGTCCCTTCGCAAAGCCTCGGCATTGCCGGCAGGTGCGATAGGATCTTCCGTTGCCTGCACCAGCATCAGCGGAGCCGTTCCCGCGCGCCACCACGCTTCGCTTTTGGTCGCCTGCGCCGCGGCCATCTGTTGCCGCGCGGTTGCCGGATACCAGCCCGTCAGCCAAAGCGAAGCGTCGTTGCCCGCGGCAAAGAACGCGAGTTGCAAATCGCGCAGGCGCAATGCATCCGGTTTGATGCCCTGCGCGAACGATCCTTCCAGCGCCGCGATAATCTCGGGTGACGGTGTCACTTCGCCTCCACCAGCAAGCAAGGCAATGCGCCGGACACGGGCCGGATGCGCTGTTGCCAGGGCGCGCGCCACGCGGTTGCCAAAGGCATGACCAACAACGTCAACCGGGCCATCGCAAAGGGTTTCGATGACGCTCGCCACATCCTGCGCCAGATCGAACAGGGACGCAGGTTTCGGGCCGGTGCTGCCCCCGATGCCTCTCGGATCGGGGAGAATGATCATCCATCCCTTGCGAGCCAGTCTTGCGGCTAGGTCGTCGAAGTCCGATGCTCCGCGCCCCAGGGATGGGATCATCAGCACAGGTCGCCCCGTGCCGATGGTGCGCACAGCAATTTGCCCGCCGGCAGGACTGGAAATTACAGTTTGTCCGTCTGCCTGTCGGCACGACGTGGCTGCGGTGGTCGCTGCCGTGCTGTTCGAAAGCTTTGCCACAGGCGAGGAAACCGGTTGCAGCGCCAGCGCGGCGAGTGCGAGAGCGGACATGCGGATCATCAGTTTTTCTCCGGAAGGCGATAGGCAATCAGCATGTTGCCGGGGCTGCCGCCGAAATAGCCATAGCCCGATTGGACAAAGATCATGTCATCCGCAGCGACCAGCGTGCTGTTGTCGATGCTGCCGCCCATTCCGGGCACGCGATTCAAAGTGTCGCGGTGCTCGCCAAAGGTGGCGGTTTCGATCAGCGGCTTGCCACCCGCTCCGGCAAAGGCGCGCCAGGTTCCGTCCATCCCGCCGGAAAGGATAATGTCGTTGGTGGCGAAGGCCGCGCCGGAAAGACCGAATTGCGGCGGGCAACCTGCGCCCTTGCAGCCCGGCTCAGGCGTCCATTTCCAGCGCACAGCGCCGGTTGCCAAATCGATCCGGTAGAGGCCGGCCTGCGACTTGTAACCAGCGATCCGCGCCCGGTAGGTCTCGGAAAGCCCAGGATTCTTGCTGAAGTCAGGATCGTTGACGGGCACGAACAATTCGCCCTTCGCAATGGCCATGCCCCAGTGGATACCGCCGAGCAGTCCGCCACTGCCAATTCGCGTTTTCCAGACGACCTTCTTGCCGCTATCGGGGTCGAGTGCAAACACGGCCCCGCTTTTCTGGCCAGCAATCAGCAAGTCTCGCCCCTTGGCATCCTGCGCGCGGATCAATCCGGCACCAAAGTCATAATCTACGCCGGTTGTGCCCGGGCAATTGGGGTGGACGCCGCCCGGATAGGGCGCGCGGCAGGCACCATTCCAGAGATCGTTCTTGGTCGCTTGAAACGTCCAGCGCCGCTTGCCGGTCTTGAGGTCGATAGCGATGACGGAATCGCCGACGCCTTCATCGGGCGGTGCCGAAATCGGCCCCGTGCCAACATAGATCAACCCGCGCTTGTCATCGATCACCGGAGCCGCCCATACCGAAGCGCCTGCCGGTCCCCATTGCGCCACGCCGTCCTTCGTCCTGCCGCGGGACGAGGGTTCGCGCACGATCCGGTGAAGCCAGATGCGGCTGCCATCGCTGAGGTGATTGGCGCTGACCGCCCCCGACGCGCGGCAGCATTCATATTTCGGGTCGACCGAGGCAATCGTTTCGGTTGTCGATTGCGGAATATAGAGCACATCGCCCCGCACCGTGATCGGCCCGGTGATCGCCGAGAAGCGGTCAACCCCGACATGCTTTTGCCAGATGACCTCGCCCTTTTCCGCCTCGACGACAGAGACCCCTCCGGATTCGTCGCCAACGACCAGAGCTTCGCGGCCATCCTGCATCGTCGCGAGGCTCAGCGCCGAACGCAAATTGCGGCCCAGATTGCGCGTCCAGAACAGGCAGCCGGTCTGGCGATTGAACGCATAGATCGACTGGGTGTCCGAAACCGCAACGAACAGGGCATCACCCAGAATGACCGGCTGCGAGCGCATGGTGGCCGCGCCAGGAAAGGCGATGGACCAAGCCTTGCGGATCGCGCCAACATTGCCCGAATTGATACTGGATTGCCGCTGATAACGGTGGTTGTCGTCCGTCACCCCCCAGCGGTCCAGCCAGCGCCTAGCAGTCGCAGGCAGAGCGAGAGGGTTTTTACAGGCGAGCTT
>JBIKSA010000152.1:0-2945 GCA_044348875.1 Erythrobacter sp.
CAATTGGCATAATCGCGCTGACCTGCGGTGAGCCACGCAATGACCGCGCTCTTTTCATCTCCGGACAGGGCGCTGCCCTGCTGCATCATCTTGCCGCTGGTCAGCGCAGAACGGATCGCGTCTGGGCTCATCTGCTTCAGCGCCGCCAATTTCGGAGCGGCAGGATCGCCGCCACCATGGCAGGCTTGGCAGTTGGTCGCAAAGGCCTGCTCGCCAAGCGCCAGCGCGGCCTGTTGTTCGGGCGGCGGGGCCTTAGTACCCTCGCCGCCCGATGCCCCGCAGGCTGCAAGGAGCAGTGCAAACCACAAAGGGCTGAGCAGCCTACCTGACAAGAGCGTTCCCCTTTAAACGACTATTTGCACGTCTCCATAACCGCCCGGCGCTCCCAAGATTGCGCAACCTTGCGCATTCAATCGAACAGTCGCATTGATCGCTTATGGAAAGCACATTTCCACCGTCGCCCTTAAACTGGATCGACCGGCTCTCCGCCGATGTCCGGACGGAGGTTCTGGCGCGCCACAAGCCGGTCAATGCCCGTACCAGCGGCGATGTTTTCAGTCCTGGCGACAAGGCGCCCGGCATTTTCCGCGTCCTCGAAGGCCGCGCGGACATGTACGCCCTGACCGAAGATGGGCGTGCCGTGCTGTTCAATTGCTATTTCCCTGGGGAGTGTTTTGGCGAATTGCCGATGCTGGATGGCGGCCCGCATATTGCGACACTGTCCCTCACCGAAGGTGCCCGCCTGAGTTGTTTGGCACCGGGTGATGTTGCCGACCTGCGCCGCACCCTGCCGGAATTCGATGCCGCGTTAACGCAGAGCGTCTGCAACACCTTGCGCTCGCTGTTTGCCGTTCATCTGGCAAAGCTCAGCCGGCAACCCGAGGAGCTATTGCTCGACCGGCTGAGGTATTTCAGCTCACGTCTCAGACGGGACGATCAGGATGAAATCGAAATTCCGATCAGCCAGGAAGAATTTGCCCGCATGCTGGGCGTTTCGCGCCGAACCATGGTGGATGCTTTGGCGAAGTTGCAGGCCCGGCAGTTGATCCGCCGCAATTATGGCGCAATTCACGTCAAGGCATCAGGGTTCGGCACATAGATTTTGCGATAGGCAAGACGAACAAGGCCGGCGCTTGCCAGCTTGTTGAGGACTGCTCCCACGGTCACCCGCGAAATGCCGAGATGATTGGCCAGCGCTTCCTGTGTGATGCGCAATTCGGACCCGTCACGGCTTATCATTTCCTTGAGAACGCGCACGGTCCTGTCTTCAGCCGACAGGTTACGATCTGCATCGATCCGGTCCAGCGCGGCGCGCAACTGATGCGCAAGTGATTTGAGCAGCCAGCGGGCAAAAGCAGGCTCTGCATCAAGCAGCGCGTTAATGGCCTTGGTATCGACGTGGACCATGGCAACATCGGTCTCGGCCACAACATCCACCTGCCGCACAACGCCCCCGAAATGGGCGAGTTCTCCGAAAAGATCATTGGGGCCGACCACACCAAAAATCGTGACGGTGCCGCTCGGCGCAAAGCGGCAGATCGAGACCTTTCCCGTCTCGACCAGCCAGAAGCCATCCCCGGTATCTCCTTGCTGCTGGATGATCGCACCGGAATCAAAGCGGCAGCGACGACCCGCACGCACGAGCATCGCGGCCATCTCCGCATCTGCCTTTGTCGGGGCAATCTCGGATAATTGATAAGTTCTTTGCATTCTTAGACTGCATGTCGGTTTAGGCAGCGCTTCGCAAGTGGGGCGCTCCAGACAATATCGCCCCTTGCGCGGGAGAGAATCTATGGAACCGGCAACAATCGTCGTGATCGGAATTTTGCTAGCCTATGGCTTGGCTGAATTCCTGCGCTCCGACATTTTCTCGAAGAAGGAGCAATGCCGCAACGACGGCATAACCGAAGCCATTTCCACTTTCATGCTGCTGATCGTTACGCAGCCATTGATCATTGCGTCGGTCAGCCTGCTCGGCAGCCGCTTTTTCCCAGAATATCAAGGCGCGTTTGGTGGCATCAGCGTCTTTGTTGCGCTGGCACTGTTTCTGATGCTTGACGATATGATGCAGTATTGGTGGCACCGCGCCTCGCACAGTTTCAGCTGGCTCTACAATCTTCACCGCGCTCACCATAATGCGCGCTACATGAGCGTCCGACTCATTTATCGGAACAATATCATCTACTACGCGATGATGCCCAGTATCTGGCTGTCGGGCGTTCTGATCTACCTCGGGCTCGGCTGGTTCTATGCCGGATACCTGATTGTCAAACTGGCCGTGGTTACCGGCGCGCACAGCGACATCAAATGGGATGCGCCGCTATATCGGATACCGTGGCTTTCTCCGGTAATGTGGGTGGTGGAACGGACGATCTCGACCCCTGCCACGCACCATGCCCATCACGGGCGCCATGCCGATGATCCGGCAGTGAATTACAAGGGCAATTACGGGAATCTGCTGTTCTTCTGGGATGTGCTGTTCGGCACCGCCAAGGTCACCCGTACCTATCCCAAAAGCTATGGCGTCGAAAATCTCCCCGATGCGACGCTGGGCCAGCAATTGCTGTGGCCGGTCTTTCCTGAAAACAAGGACATCGACCGCACCGTTCCGGGAGCGTCGCCGAAAATGGCGGGCTGAGCGAGAGAGCGTCCCATGACCTGCGCCGTATGGGTTTAGCCGGTCAATGCGACATTGCCGATGCGGCTTCGAAGTGCGCTTTCGATAAGCGCCTTATCGGGTTCTAGTCACGGCCCCCTGGAGCGCGTACCTATCTGGCCGCTATGCAGCGCCCTATCGGCGGCTCCTGTCAAAAGTAGACGTTCCGGTTGATCGCTTCAGCGACTCGCTCTGGGTCGAGAGTTGCCGATCTTGATCGCGTCATTTGATGGCTACTTTCCGGACTGCGGCGCCCCCAAAGCCGCTGTTCAGTCGGCCGACCGAAGGC
>JBIKSA010000022.1:0-33400 GCA_044348875.1 Erythrobacter sp.
CGATCTGGAAGACCGGCGGCGCTATCTCAATGCGTCCGCTACGCTTGACCGGCTGCTGGAGGCGGGCGTGATCCCTGTGATCAACGAGAACGATTCTGTCGCCACCGAGGAAATCCGCTTCGGCGATAACGACCGGCTGGCGGCGCGGATGGCGCAGGCGGCGAATGCCGATCTGGTGCTGCTGCTCTCGGACGTTGACGGCCTGTATGATCGCGACCCGCGCGAAGACGGCGCGGCGCTGATCCCGGTGGTTGACGCTGTGACGCCAGACGTGATGGCGATGGCGAGCAAGGCTTCGTCATCCGGCCTTGGTTCAGGCGGCATGGTGTCGAAGCTGCAAGCGGCACAGATCGCGACGCGCGCCGGGATTGCGCTGGCGATCCTCAACGGCACGCATGACGCGCCAATTGCCCATGCTTTGGCGGCAGGCACGGGGACGCTGTTCCTGCCGGTTCGTGCCGATAGCGCCCGGAAGGCGTGGCTTGGCGGGAGGCTGGCCCCGGCTGGTGAATTGCGCGTCGACAAGGGTTGTGCCGAGGCCCTGAAGGGCGGGGCGAGCCTGCTTGCGGCGGGCGTGGTCGGCGTGTCGGGCAGCTTCCGCCGCGGCGATCTGGTCAGCGTCTTGAGCCTACGGGGCGAGAAGCTGGCGCAGGGTCTGGCTGAATATGACGCCGCCGAAATGCAGCTTATCGCTGGCAAACGCGCAGAGGATCAAGCCGATCGGCTGGGGTATGCGCCGCGTTCCTGCGTGATCCACCGCAATCATATGGTGTTGCTGTGAGCGTGTTGGCCATAACGGGCGCGACTGGTTTCGTTGGCAGCGCGGTGCTGGCCGATGCTTTGGCCAAAGGACACGCCGTCCGCGCGCTTGCCCGCCGGGATCAGCCGGCGCAGGGCGGCGTCACATGGGTGCGCGGCGATCTGAACGACACAGCGGCGCTGGCCGCCCTGGTGGACGGCGCGGATGCGGTTATCCACGTGGCGGGGCTCACCAACACGCCTGACCCTGCCGAATTCGAGGCGGCCAATGTCACCGGCACCGCCAATGTGCTGGCCGCCATGACGGGCACGGGTGCGCGGCGGCTGGTGTTCGTCTCCTCGCTCTCGGCGCGCGAACCGAAGTTGTCGGCCTATGGCGCATCCAAGGCCAAGGCCGAGACGCTGGTGGAAGCGTCAGGCCTTGACTGGACGACGGTGCGCCCGCCCGGTGTCTATGGCCCGCGCGATGTCGATTATCTGGAGATGTTCCGCACTGCGAAGCTTGGTTTCGTGCCGCTGCCGCCCGGCGGGGCGAGTTCGATCATCCACGCCGATGATCTGGCGCGGCTGCTTGTGGCGCTCGCCGCCAGCAATGCTGCGCCGACGCGCAAGACAGTCTATGAACCCGATGACGGGCGAGAGGGCGGGTGGAGCCACAAGGAGCTGGCGCAGGCCATCGGTGAGGCTGTCGGCAAACGCCGCGTGTTCGCTCCGCATCTGCCGCGTGTCGTGCTGAAATCCGCCGCCACTGCCGACCGGCTGCTGCGCGGCGATCGCGCGCGGCTCACCCCTGACCGTGTCGGCTATATGTGTCACCCCAACTGGGTGTCGCGGTTCGACCGCAAGCCTCCGCCGGGCATCTGGCAACCGCGCATCGCGGGCGAAGAGGGGCTGAAGGCGACGGCGGAATGGTACTTGCGCGAGGGGCTGCTCTAGGCGGTTAGAGGAACGGTTCCTCACCCGGCTTGTGGATGCCGCATTCGGTTTTGTCCCAACCCTTCCACCGCCCCGAACGCGGGTCTTCGCCCGGTGCGACTTGCGTGGTGCAGGGCGAACAACCGATCGAGGGATAGCCCTGCGCGATCAGCGGATGGCGCGGCAGGTCCTGCTGGATGAAATACTCTTCAATCTGGCCCGCATCCCAATCGATCAGCGGGTTGATCTTGAGCCGCCCCTGCGCGTCCGAGGTGTCCACTTCAAAGCGCGGCAGTTTGGCGCGGGTAGCGGCCTGGAACGCCTTCCGGCCGGTGAAGCTAGCGTCGTATTGCGCCAAAGCCTTTTCCAGCGGCCTGACCTTGCGGATCGCGCAGCAACCATCGGGATCGTATGACCAGCGAAGGCCGGTTTCATCCCGCATGGCCAATGCTTCAGCGTCGGGCGTGAGGATCACCAGATTGAGGCCGAGCCGTTCCGCCAAAACATCGCGGTAGGCGAGCGTTTCGGCAAAGTGCTTGCCTGTGTCGAGGAACAGCACCGGCACGCTGGCGTCAACGCTTGTGACCAGATGCAGCAGCACCGCGCTTTCCGCGCCGAAGCTGGACACCACCGCCAGATCGCCGGCAAGGCTGTCACGGATCACGCTTGTCAGCATTTCCTGCGTCGAAGCGCCGCGAAACAGCCGGTTCAGCCGCACCGCATCATGTTCGCTGAAACGCGGCGCGAGGTCGAATGCATCGCGGTTTCGCGCCTCTGCGGGGAGCGCGAGTTCAGGTTTCATGGCGCTTGTCCGCAATCGTCCGGCGCGCATCGGCGGCGCGTTGGTAGACGTTTTCCCACGTGGCAAAGGCGCGCGCGGCGTCTTCCTCGTCCAGCCGCTTGTCCGGGGCGAAGCTGTCAAACCCGCAGCGGCGCATATGCGAAAGCTGGTCGATCAGCACCTGGCCCACGGCGCGCAATTCGCCAGTGTAACCTGCCTCCCGCAGGATGCGGGCCGCGGAATAGCCGCGCCCGTCGCCAAAGCTCGGAAAGTTGACCTCCACCAGCGCGATGCGATCAAGGAACGGCAGCAATGCCCGCGCATCGTCACCCGGTTCGATCCGCACGGCATTGGCGTTGGTCTGTTCCAGTGCGGAATCGACGGTCACCGTGCCGTGATCGACCGGTTCATCATCCCGAAAGCGGAATTGCACTTCGTCGGGGGAAGTACCCAGATCATTGGCCATAAAGCGCCTCCTTGAACGGCTCCATGCCGATGCGGCGATAGGTATCGAGGAAGCGTTCGCCACCTGCGCGCGAAGCGAGATACACATCGGTGACTTTCTCGACAGCGGCGATCACGCCGTCCTCGTCGAAGCCCGGCCCGGTGATCTTGGCGAGGCTGACATCCTCGGCCTCGCTGCCGCCGAGTGAGAGCTGGTAATTTTCCACCCCCTTCTTGTCGACGCCAAGGATGCCGATGTGGCCCGCGTGGTGATGCCCGCAGGCGTTGATGCAGCCGGAGATCTTCAGCTTCAACTCGCCCACCACTTCGGTGCGGCCGGTTTCGGCGAAACGCTCGGAAATGCGCTGGGCCAGCGGGATCGAACGGGCGTTGGCCAAGCTGCAATAATCGAGTCCGGGGCAGGCGATGATATCCTCGATCGTGTCCATGTTGGGTGCGCCAAGGCCCGCTGCCTCCAGCGCCGTCCACACAGCGTGAAGATCGGCAATCCGCACATGGGGTAGCAGCAGGTTCTGCGTGTGCATCACCCGCAATTCGTCAAAGCTGTAATCGCGCGCGAGCCGCGCCACGACGCGCATCTGATCGGCGGTGGCATCGCCGGGGATGCCGCCGGCGGGCTTCAGGCTGATGACCGCCGAGACATAGGCATCATGCTTGTGGCGATGGGTGTTACGGTCCACCCACAAGGCGAAATCGGGGTCCGAGCGGTCGAGCGTCTTGGGGCCATCGACAAAAGCGGGCGGGGCGAAATGCGCCGCGATCCGCGCCAGCTCTTCACGCGGCGGTTCAACCCCGACGTTGAGCAGGTGGGCGAATTCCTCCTCGACCTGACGGGTGTATTCCGCTGCGCCCAATTCATGGACGAGGATCTTGATCCGCGCCTTGTACTTGTTGTCGCGCCGGCCGTAGCGGTTGTAAACGCGAAGGCAGGCCTCGGCATAGGTGATCATCTGGTCGATGGGCACGAAGTCGCGGATCAGTGGGGCGATCATCGGGGTGCGGCCCATTCCGCCGCCCGCGTAGAACTGTGCGCCCGCTTCGCCGTCACGCTTCACGATGCGGATACCGATATCGTGGAGCCGCATCGCGGCGCGGTCTTTCGCGCTCGCGATCACCGCGATCTTGAACTTGCGCGGCAGGTAGGTGAATTCCGGGTGGAAGCTCGACCACTGGCGCATCAGTTCGGCATAGGGGCGTGGGTCGATCACCTCGTCGGCGGCGGCCCCGGCAAAGTGATCGGCGCTGATGTTGCGGATGCAATTGCCGCTGGTCTGGATGGCGTGCATCTCGACCGTTGCCAGATCGGCCAGCGCATCGGCGCAGTCCTCCAGCTTGATCCAGTTATACTGGATGTTCTGGCGCGTGGTGAAGTGGCCGTAGCCGCGATCATACTTGTCCGCGATGTCGGCCAGCATCTCCATCTGGCGCGCATCAAGGGTGCCATAGGGGATGGCGACACGCAGCATGTAGGCGTGAAGCTGGAGATAAAGCCCGTTCATCAGCCGCAGCGGTTTGAACTGGTCCTCTGTCAGCTTGCCCTCGATGCGGCGGCGGGCCTGATCGCGGAATTCCTCGACGCGGGCATCGACCATCGCCTGGTCGTATTGGTCATACTTGTACATATCAGATCACCCAGTCCCAGCCGGTCTTGTCGGCAGTTGGCACGCCGAGATCGCGGCGCACGGTGGGGCCGAGTGCGCGCACCCGGTCCTTGATGTGGGCGGGCCGGACATGGCCGCCAGCGTCGATGGTGGCTGCGATGGCGTAGGGCACATTGACGCGGCGCGCGGCGTCTTCGCGGGCGAGGATTTCCTCGGCCTCGTCTCCCACATCCACGGCATCGTCGACGAACAGCGACCAGCCGGTGCCGTTCCACCATGTGACAGCGCCGGAGCGCAGATCATTACCGGTGAGGATTTTCATTGGGCGGCCTCCTTGGCTACGGCCGCGACGGCGATATCTTCGCGCGCGGTCACTTCGCCGATAACGATCAGCGCGGGGCTTTTCACCGCGTGGGCCTCGACCAGATCGGGCAGGGCCGCAAGCAGCCCGCGTAGCACCCGCATTTCGGGGCGCGCGGCGTTTTCAATCACGGCGACCGGCATTTCGGGGGCAAGGCCATCGCCCATCAGCTTCTCGGCGATCTGCGCGGCGGTGGAGACGCCCATGTAGATCACCAGCGTGCGGCCCTTGCCCGCGAGGCCCGACCAGTCCTGCTCGGCGAGGCCTTTGCACTGTCCGGCGACAAAACTGACGATGCTGGAGGCGTCGCGGTGGGTCAGCGCAATGCCGCTGGCGGCTGCCGCGCCATTGGCGGCGCTGATGCCGGGGACGACCTCGACCGGAACGCCCGCCGCGCGCGCGTCCTCGGCTTCCTCGCCGCCGCGCCCGAAGATGAAGGGATCGCCGCCTTTCAGCCGCACAATATCATGGCCGGCCAGCGCCTCGCGCACGAGCAGGGCGTTGATCTCCTCCTGCGGCATGGTGTGGCGGGCGCGTTGCTTGGCGACCGAGATCAGCCGCGCATCGGGGCGCGCCAGGCCGAGGATATCGGGGCCGATCAGCCCGTCATGGACGATCACCATCGCATCGGAAATCAGGCGGGCGGCGCGCAGGGTGAGCAGGTCCACCGGACCCGGCCCCGCGCCGACGAGAAATATGGTGCCAATCTTTCGCATGGTGCCGCAGATGGGCCAGCGCGCGCGCGGGTGCCAGCGAGAATGGGTTGACCTGCGCGAAGATGAACTATCGGGGAGGTTCGCGCGCCTCTATCGCGGCAATGACCCGGTCGAGCGCATCGGTCTGCTTGAGGTTGAGATCCCGCTGCGGGAAGGGCAGGCTGATCCCGTGTTCGTGGAACAGCGTCCACAACCGGCGCAGCACTTCGCTGCGGACATTGCCCACGCCCAGTTCGGGATCGTTGATCCAGCAATGGATGGTGAATGTCACCGCGTTGTCGGCAAAGGCGTTCCACCACACCGTCGGCGGCGGCGTGGCGAGCACGCGCGAGGCACCGGCGGCGGCTTCCAGCATCAGCTTTTCGGCCAGTGCCATGTCAGCATTGTAGCTGACGCCGACCGGCACCTGCACCCGCACGTTCTTCGAGGAATAGGACCAGTTTTCCACCTGGTTGATCATCAGGTTTTCGTTGGGGATCAAATATTCGCGCTCGTCCCGGGTGGTGACCGATACCGCGCGGATGCCGATTTTTCTGATCTGTCCGAAGGTCTGCTGTCCGGTCTGGTCGGCCACCGCGATCACGTCGCCCGGCTTGATCGACTTGTCCATCAGCAGGATGATGCCCGAAATCAGGTTGCCGAAGGTCTTTTGCAGGCCGAACCCGATGGCGAGGCCGAAGGCGCCGGAGAAAACGGTTAGCGCGGTCAGATCGATCCCCAGCAGATCAACGCCGACAAGGAAGGTGATGACCCAGATGATGATGGTCGTGATCTTTTCGGCCAGCACGGCCTGTGTGCTATCGAGTTGGGGCAATCGGCGCAGGGCGCTGCGGGTAAGGCGCGTAGCGATCATCGCGAAGCCGAGCAGCAGCAGAATTGCGAATACGGCGAACAGCACGTCGAAGGCCGACACCCGCCAGACGCCGAGTTCCACGGCGAACGCGTCCAGCCGGTTGACGATGCCGCCGATGGTCTGGCTGCGTTCGGCCAGATCCGCGCGCAGCACGTCCGCGCCGCCGACGGGTTTGGACGCGGCGCTCATGCCGTTTGCGCCAGCGCCTGCGCGAGATCGGCGATCAGATCGTCCGCATCCTCAAGCCCGATCGACAGCCTGATCGCCGGGGCACCGGGGCCGGGCATCAGGCTGCGGTAATCTTCCGGCCGGATCGGCAAGGCAAGGCTTTCAAACCCGCCCCACGAATAGCCGATGCCGAACAGCGCCAGCGCGTCCGCCACACGGCCCGCAGCGGCTGGATCATCGCTCGCCAACGTGAAAGCGAACAGGCCGCAGCCGCCGGTGAAGTCGCGTCGCCACAGGACATGGCCGGGATCCGACGGGAGCAGCGGGCACATCACGCGGGCGACCTCGGGCTGCGCCGCTAACCACTGCGCAATCCGCAAGGCCGAGCGCGTCTGCGCCTCCAGCCTCACGCCCATGGTGCGCAATCCGCGCGCGGCGAGCGCGGCATCATCGGGGGAGACGACCTGTCCCAATTCCTGTGCCGTGCGGCGCAGCGCGGTGTACCAGCGCTGCCCGGCGCTCGCGCTGCCCATCATCAAATCGGAATGGCCGCCCACGTGTTTCGACAGGCTCATCATCACGATGTCGCAGCCATGTTCCAGCGCCGCAAAGCCCAGCGGGCTGGCCCAGGTGTTGTCGATCATGCTGACCACGCCATGGTCGCGCGCGATGGCGGCAAGGGCGGGGACATCGCAGATTTCGAAGGTGAGGCTGCCGGGGCACTCCAGCCATACGGCTTTGGCCCCTTTGCCGCACAACTTGCGAAATTCATCAAGGTCGCGCGGGTCGAAAAACGCTGTCTCCACCCCCATGCGCGCCAGCAGCCCCGTCGCCATGCTGCGCGAAGGGTCATAGGCGTTATCGGCCATCAACAGCCGGTCACCGGGTTTCAGCACCGCCAGCATACAGCCCGCAATCGCCGCCACGCCGCTGGGGTAAAGCACAGTGCCGTAAGCCCCGGCCTCAATCGCGGTCAAAGCATCAGCCAGCGCCCATTGCGTCGGCGCGCCGCGGCGGCCGTAGAAGAACTGGCCGTCGGTATTGTTGCCGCCCGCAGCGTGGCGATCGGCGTCCTTGTCATAAAGATGGGTCGAGGCCCGCCAGACGGGCGGGTTGACCACCGGGCCGGTCCATTCCTTGCGCCTGCCGCCGCGCACCAGCCGGGTGCCGGGCTTCAGATGCCGGTCATCGCCGCCGCCGCTCATGCGTTCGGGCCCAAAGTTTCGGGGCCCAAAGTTTCGGGGCCCAAAGTTTCGGGGCCTTGCATCTTGGGCGTGGCGGGATCGGCGGCCCATTCGCTCCAGCTGCCATCATACAGTGCGGTGTCGCGCTTGCCGATCAGATGCATGGCGAACATCAGCACGCTGGCGGTCACGCCGCTACCGCACGTGGTGGTGACGGGGCGCGCTAGGTCGATCCCGGCCGCTTCGAAGGCGGCGCTGAGATCGTCCGGCGACTTATAGGTGCCATCGGCATTCAGCACGCCGGTAAAAGGCAGGTTCAATGCGCCCGGGATGCGCCCGTTCTGCCCGCCGTGCACCGGATCAATGCCGTAGCCATAGACCCTGTCGGCTGATCGCGCGTCCAGCACCTGTTCGGCGCGGCTACCCAAATTGGCGATCATATCCGCCTTGGTGCGTACGCCTTTTGGAGCGGCCAGAGCGGCGGGGGGGACAGCTTCACCATCCTCCACGCCAACGGCCAGCGGATGGCCTCCCGCGCGCCATTTGCCCAGCCCGCCATCAAGGATGGCTACGTTCTCCCGTCCCATCGCGGTCAGCATGAACCACGCCCGCGCCGATGTGCGGATCGCGCTGTCATCATACAGGATAATGGCAGCGCCGGGCGCCACGCCAAGGCTTGCCAGCCGCGCGGCGAGTTGATCGGGGGTGGGCAAGGCGGCAGGCACGTTTGACGCGGTGTCGACAAGACTTGCCAGCCCCAAAAACCGCGCGCCCGGGATGTGCCCGGCGGCAAAATCGGCGGCCGCATCGCGGCTCGCGGCGGGCAGGTGGTGCGAGGCATCGAGCACCGCCAGACCGGGTGCATCAAGGTTCGCGGCGAGCCATTCGGCAGAAACGAGCGAGGAAGGAAGCTGGATCATACCCAACCCTAGCGCGCGTTTGGCCGCGCTGCAAAGGCGGGGGCGTTCAGGCGGCGGCGGGGGCGGCGGCCGGCGGGGCCGGAACCGCGATGGCCTGCGCCACCAGCCCGTCGACCGCGCCCGCAGGCACATCCAGTGGAATCGGGTGCACGCGCCCGCTTGCGCTCGGCGTGCCAATCACGAAGCTTTTGGTGAGGGCGCCTTGATGCTGGCCTTCGATGGTGGCGTGAACCAGCGGCACGAACAGCGGCCGGGTTCCCTGCCGCAGCGGCACGATGGCTGATAGCGGCAATTGCACCTCGCCCGTGATGCTGCGCGACTGATGCGGGCCGACACGGTCGATCTGGGCAACGGGAGAGGGGGCGTTGGGGGCGGTTCCAGAACGGGCGCCCGAACTGGCCCGTGCGCAGGCAAGCTGGATTGCCGCTGAGAGATCGGTGACCGCCTGCTCGGAGCGGTTGGCGATGGTGAGGCGGTAACGCAGCGTGAACATCATCAGGCTGCGGGTCGCGCCAGTTATGTCCAGCGTGAGGTCAAGCCTGGGGAGTTCATCGGCAGGCGCAGCCGGAGCGGCGGCAGGCGCAGCGATGCGCAGCGCCTTGGGCTTGCGACGCGCCCACAGCCATGCGCCGCTGCCAAGCAGCGCCAGCGCAGCCATGACCCCGGCGGCGAGCGGCCACCACGCGGGCAAGGCCGCGGGGGCGGCGGCATCGTCTGAAATTGCGGATTGCCCGGCCTGTGCATCGGGAACCGCCTTGGACAGCGGCCCGGACGGCGGCAGCGCAACGGGATTGCTGGCTGCAGCCGCTGGCGACGAAGGCGCGGCGGGCGCGCGGCGCGGCGTGGGAAGCGTCAGCGGCTCGTTTGCGCGCGGCGATGGCAGCGGCTGGATCACCGGGGTTGCGGCGGTGGCCGGAGCCGGCGCGGGTCGCGGCGGGATCGCCACTCCCGCACGCTCGTCAGCCGGGCCCGCGGGGGCGGGGGCGGGCGTGGGGCTTGGCGGCGGCAGCTCGAAGCTGCCGGTCGGCGGCGCCTCCCGCGCGGCGATCGGCGCCAATGGCATCAGCAGCGCGGCGGCGGCAAACGCAAGCGGGAAAGCGGGAGGGCGGGCAGGCTGGCGGATCATGGCGCAAACGGCTCTGGCAGGAAGATGAAGGGAACGGGCAATGCCGGCGCATGCGTGAACCGGCCCTGTCTGGTTCGGGAAGCCTCCCATAATAAGGGCAGCGCCAATCCGTCCAGTTCCGGCCTTGCGCCCAATCGCGGATCGGGGCAACAGCGCGGCATGGAAAGCACACCTTCTGCCCCCAAGCCCGCGCCGCAGTTCCTTGGCAAGGACACCCCGCTGCCAACGTCGCCCGAAGAAGCGGTGCTGGACTATGTCCCCAATCCGCGCCCCGGCCTGACCTATCTGGTGCGGTTCGTCAGCCCGGAATTCACGTCGCTGTGCCCCGTTACCAACCAGCCCGATTTTGCGCATCTGGTAATCGATTACGTGCCGGGCGAAACGATTGTCGAAAGCAAAAGCCTGAAGCTGTTTCTTGGCAGCTTCCGCAATCACAACGGCTTCCACGAAGATGTGACCGTCGGGATCGGGGTGCGCCTGTTCGATGAAATGCGCCCGCAATGGCTGCGCATCGGCGGGTACTGGTATCCGCGCGGAGGAATTCCGATCGACGTGTTCTGGCAATCGGGCAAGCCGCCTGAAGACCTGTGGCTGCCAGATCAGGGCGTGGCGTCCTATCGCGGCCGCGGCTGAGGGGCCAGAACCCCTTCAGGCTTCCCGTAGACCCCGTTAGACCCCGGTTAGACTGGCTCTGACCCGACATTCTACGGGGCTGACCATTGGTTCCACGTAGAACATTGCCGGCCTGAAGATCAGTGGTGGGGGCCGCTCACTTCCAGTTGGACGAACTTGGGAATGGTCTTGCTCGCGTCGCGCCATTTGGCCAGCGGGAAGGCTCCGGCACCCAGCGCCGCCAGCGGGATGCCCGCTTCGGCCAGCGAATAGGGTGAAATGCGGTGCCGGGTCATGAACCCGCCGGTGCCGTCGCTGATCAGTGAAGTTTCGAAGCTGATGCCTTGGCTGTTTTCCGTCGCGTTGACGACCTTGCTTACCACCAATTGTCCGTGGCCAAGATCGAGCACCACGTCGGTTCCGACCGGCACGCCTGCCAACCCCGTGATGCGGGCACCGGTCTTGGACAGGTTGCGCAAAATCACGTCGTAGTAGTGATCCTCGTGGATCAGTCCTACCTTGCGGAAGATGGTGATGCGTTCGGCGCGGTGGCGCGGTGGGCCGCTGGGGCGGAACACCCCTGTCCCTTCGGCGAACTGCGCCAGCACCTGTTCCTGCGTGATGGGGCGGGAATAGATATAGCCCTGCACCAGATCCGCGCCGCGTTCCTTGACCAACTCAAGCTCGTCCATCGCCTCGACCCCTTCGGCGACGGTTTCCATGCCCAGCGCCTTGGCCAGCGCGACGATCGCGCTAATGATTGCCGGGTTTATGTCCCCGTTTTCGGTGCAGCCGCGCACGAAGCTCTGGTCGATCTTGATCTTGTCGAAATGACCATGCTTCAGATAGCCCAATGAGGAATAGCCGGTGCCGAAATCGTCAAGCGCAAGTCGCACGCCCAACTTTTTCAGGTCGCGGAAAATCGCATCGACCGACTCCAGATCGCCGACGAAAACGCTTTCGGTGATTTCCAATTCAAGCCGTCCCGGCGGCAGGCCGGAAGCTTGCAGCGCGGCAGCCACAGCCTTGCGGTAGCCGGGCCGGACGAACTGCTTGGCCGAAACATTGACCGCAACCCGGATCGATTCCGGCCAGGCCAGCGCGTCGGAACACGCGCGCCGCAAGGCAGCCTCGCCGATGCGGATGATGAGATCGTCGTTTTCGGCCACGGGGATGAACTGCGCGGGCGAAATATTGCCCTCTTCCACATCATGCCAGCGTAGCAATGCCTCGAAACACTTGACTTGATTGGTGATCGGATCGACCAGCGGCTGGTATGCCAGCTTCAATTCGTCGCGGTCCACCGCGTCGCGAAGCCGGTCGCCCAGCTCTGCGGTGCGCGATGCGGCGTCACGCAATTCACTGGTAAAGAAGCAGAACGTGCCGCCACGGGTGTCCTTGGCAGAATACAGCGCCATGTCGGCGGCGCGGGTCAATTCGTCCGCTTCGACCCCGTCATAGGGGGCAATCGCGATCCCGATCGAGGTGCCTATGATCGCCCGGCGGCCGTTGATCTGGTAGGGCTGCGACAAGGACTGGACGATGCGATTGGCCAGCTCGCCCAGCGTTCCGCGGTCGTCCATGTCGGGCAGCAGGACCTGAAATTCGTCGCCGCCCAGACGCCCCACTTCGCCATTGTCCTTGACGATCGATGACAGACGCTGCGCCACCTGTTTGAGCAGTTCGTCGCCCGCGGGGTGGCCCATCGTGTCGTTGACCTGTTTGAACCGGTCGAGATCGAGCATCATCAGCGCGCAACTGCGCCGGGTGGCACGGAAGGCGGCCAGCATCGCGGCGAGCCGTTCGTTGAGCTTGCGGCGGTTGGCTAGCCCGGTCAGTTCGTCGACCTGCGATTGCCGCGCCACCTGCGTTTCATAGGCATATTGCGCCGAAATATCGACCGCGCTGCCGCGATAGCCGTGGAACGTGCCGGCAGCGTCAACCAGCGGGCGGCCGTTCAGCCTCCACCAGCGGACGGTGCCGCGCGCGTCGGACACGGCGACAATCTGCTCTTCAAGCTTGGACCTGGCCTTGAGCTTGAAGGCGAGGCTCCGCTGGGTCGGGGCGCCGGCCTCCTCGTCGATTTCGGTGAAAATTCGCACTAACGGCGTGCCGATCAGCGATTGGGCGGCGGTTCCCAGATCGTTCAGCGCGCGCTGCGAAAGGAAGCTGAGGCAGTCTTCTGCATCGGTCGCCCAGAACATTCCGATGCCAAGCTCCTCGACCTCGCCGAGCACCGCATTACGGTCAGGCGCGGACGGAGCGTTTTTCTGCTCCGGCACGGTACCCATTTGTTCGCGCAGTGTCTTGCGAAAGCCAATTGGCATGCCTTGTCCTTGTTCCGGCGCTGTCGGCTGCAGCGCGAATGGATGTCCGTTCTATGCGCAACCTCATTGAAAAAGCGTTACGAACTGGTTTCAGGAGCGATGTCCGGCGCTGCGCAGGGCAGACTGAGGCGCGGGCGCGGTGAGTTGCATGGAACTGTTCGCCGGACGCAGCGTTATGCAAACTGGGTGGCTTCGTGGCATTTTCTTACCTGCGAAGCTTGCCTGCTGTAATATTGATGCAAATCGCCGGCGTTAGGGATCGCGCCCCTGCGAGTTTTGCGGACAAACGGGGGACGGCGCGATTCCTGTGAACACTTTAGTGGCGAACACGCCCGATGTTCTGACCAATCCTGTGCGCGATCGCGCTCAATGGGCCGCGATGCGCGCAGCCGCGTTGGCCGATCCGGGCGCGTTCCACGGCGACATCGCCGCACGCGGGATGCACTGGTTCGTGCACGACGCAGCGCCGTCGGGCGCATGGCTGGCCCGCGCAGAGGATGGGCGCTGGCACGGTTGGGATGCGGCGACCGGCGCGGCTGTCAGCCCCGATCTTCCGGCAGACTTTACCCCTTGGAAGACCGGGTTCGATGGTTCCGCAGCGCCGCATTGGCGATGGTTTGTCGGCGGGCGCACCAATGCCGCGTTTTCCGAAATCGACCGCCACGTGCTGGCCGGCCACGGCGAAGAAGCCGCGCTGATCTTCGAAGGCGACCGCTGGGACATGTCGGCGCTCGGCGGCAAGGGCGCGCCGATTGATTGCTTCACTGTCAGCCGCAAGCAACTGCTGCTGGAAGTGGCCAAGTGTGCCGTCGCGCTGGAGGCGCTGGGGCTGAAGCCGGGCGACCGCATGGCGCTGAACATGCCAAGCATCGTGCCGCAGATCTACTGGACCGAAGCCGCCAAGCGGATGGGCGTGGTCTATACGGCGGTTTTCGGCGGCTTTTCCGACAAGACCCTGTCAGACCGGATCGCCGATACCGGCGCGCGAGTGATCGTCACCTCTGACGGCAGCTATCGCAACGCGCAGGTTGCCGCCTTCAAGAACGCCTATACCGATCCGGCGCTGGATAATTTTGTGCCTGTGACAACGGCGCTTGAGATCCTTGGCCGGCTCGATCTGGAACTGCCGGAAGGCGGACACGAGACGATCCTCGACACGGTGCGTGAGGCGCTGGCAGGTGAAATCACCGTCGACCGTTCGGACGTGATGCGCGGCGTAGGTCGGGCGCTGATCAACCTCGGCGCCGAAGGCCGCATCACCAGCGCGGACGCTGCACGGGTGCGGATCGCGATTGCCTCCAGCCTCGTCACCCTGCCGCCGCGCGTGGAGGCGGTGATCGTGTGCCGTCACACCGCGCAGCCCGACGTGATCTGGCGCGAGGAGCGCGACCGCTGGAGCCACGAACTGACCGACGCGGCCCTGGCAACGGTGCTGGAAAAAGCGCGTGCGGCGGGCTTTTCGGTGCAGTCGGAAACCGAGCTGATGGCGCTGCCGGACAATGATTTTGTCCGTGCCATCTGGGCTTCGTCCAAGCCCATGCCAGTCGATGCCGATTACCCGATGTTCTTCATCTACACCTCGGGCAGCACCGGCAAGCCCAAGGGGATCGTCCACTGCCACGGCTATGCGGCGGGCGTGGCCGAAACGATGCGGGTCAGCTTCGACGCGCGCCCCGGCGATACCCTGTTCGTGGTCGCCGATCCGGGCTGGATCACCGGGCAAAGCTACCTGATCTGCGCGCCTTTAATGACGCGGGTGACGTCGCTGGTCAGTGAAGGATCGCCAGTCTTCCCGCACGCGGGCCGCTTCGCCTCGATGATCGAGCGGCACAATGTGCGTATCTTCAAGTCAGGCGTGACCTTCTTGAAAGCGATCATGTCCGATCCTGCCAACTTGGCCGAGCTTGAACGTTACGACATGAGCGGGCTGCGGGTGGCGACCTTCTGTGCCGAGCCGGTCAGCCCATCCGTGCAGGCCTTCGGTATGGAGCACGTCACCCCGCGCTACATCAATTCGTACTGGGCGACCGAACACGGCGGGATCGCGTGGACGCATATGTTCGGCAACGACGATTTTCCACTGCGTGCAGACGCTCACGCCTATCCGCTGCCGTGGATCATGGGCGACGTGTGGGTGGAGGACGAAGATGGCGCAGCGTCCGATGCACCCTTCGCGCGTGACGATGCAGGGGGCGTGCCATGGCGGCGCGCTGACATGGGCGAAAAGGGCGAAATCGTCATCGCCGCGCCCTATCCCTATCTCGCGCGCACCATCTGGGGCGACATCGAGGGCTTCAAGGTCGCCGATGGCCGCGTTGATCCCGCATGGCGTGGCGATGCCGCGCGTTGGGAAGATGGCTATTGGCGGCGCTGGAAAGGCGCTTGGGCCTATACCCAGGGCGACTTCGCGATTGCGCACGACGACGGCTCGTTCTCGCTGCACGGCCGCAGCGATGATGTGATCAACGTCTCGGGCCACCGCATGGGGACCGAAGAGATTGAAGGCGCAGTGCTGCGCGACAAGGCGCTCGCACCGGACAGCCCGGTCGGCAACGTGCTGGTGGTCGGCGCGCCGCACCGCGAAAAGGGGCTGACCCCGCTTGCGTTCGTGGTGCCGGTTTCAGGCCGCAAGCTGACGATCGAGGATAAGCGCCGCTTGTTCGATCTGGTCCGGACCGAAAAAGGCGCAGTTGCCGTGCCGGCCGACTTCATCGAGGTCTCGCAGTTCCCCGAAACCCGCAGCGGCAAATATATGCGCCGCATGGTGCGGGCGCTTGTGGTGGGCGAGGACGTCGGTGACGTCACGACCCTGCGCAACCCAGAGTCGCTGGACGAGTTGCGCACGGTCATCGCCGATTGGCAGCGCAAACAGCGCATGAGCGACGAACAGGCGCTGTTCGACCGGCATCGCTATTTTCTTGTCCAATACAACACGGTTTCGCCCGGCAAACAGGTGGCGACCGTCACTATAACCAACCCACCCGTCAATGCGTTGAACGAACGCGCGATTGACGAACTGGTTATGGTCACGTCCACCTTGGCGCGGGACGATAACGTGGTCGCCGTGGTGTTCACTGGCGAGGGCACTTCGTCCTTTGTGGCGGGCGCGGACATCCGGCAGATGCTGGAGGAAATCCACACCGCCGAAGAAGCGATGGTGCTGCCCAATAACGCGCACCTTGCCTTCCGCACCATCGAAAGCATGGGCAAACCCTGCATCGCGGCGGTGCAGGGCGTGGCGCTGGGCGGCGGCATGGAATTCGCGCTCGCTTGCCATTACCGTATTGCCGAACCCGTGGCGCGTTTTGGTCAGCCTGAAATCCGCCTGCGCTTGCTGCCCGGCTATGGCGGCACGCAGCGACTGCCGCGCCTGCTGGCCGACCGGCGCGGGGCGGACGGTGTGCGCGATGCACTCGACCTGATCCTCGGCGGGCGGAGCATCACGGCTGAGCAGGCCGCTTCGATCGGCGTGATCGATCAGCTGGTTCAAGGAGCCGACGACGCCTTGTCTGCGGCCCATGCCGCAGTGCGTGACTTTGTAAAGCACGGGCCGGGCAGCGCGCTCGGCTTCGCCTTCGCAGAGCGGCAGGCGGCGACTACGCGTTGGGAATCGGCGGCAGAGGTGTCGCTCGACGAAGTGCTTGAGGATGATTTCCTCCAGCGCATCCTGCGCCAGCTCAAATGGGCGGGCCGCGATCTGGCAGGTGCGCGGGCGCTCGACGCGGTGCGCACCGGGCTGGAGCAGGGCGTCACGCAAGGCACCGCGCGCGAGGCCAAGCTGTTCGCCGAAGCCATCGTCGATCCGGACGGAGGCAAAACTGGTATCCGGCAGTTTATGGACAAGGTTGCGCCCCCGCTCCCGGTGCGGCGCGACGGCGTGTGGATTGATGCCGAGCACGAGATGCGTGCGCAAGGCTTGGAGGCAGCAGGCGATCTGCTTCCCGTGGGAGCGCCCTTCTATCCGGGCGTAACCCCGATCCCGCGCCACCAATACGCCTTCGGCATCGCCCGCGATCCCGATACCGGCCAGCCCCGCTTCGGCCCTCCGGCGAGCCACGAAAAGGAGCTGATTGTCACCGTGCCCGAGCCCGCGCCCAACGAAGCGCTGCTCTACATGCTGACAAGCGAGGTGAACTTCAACGATATCTGGGCGCTGACCGGCATTCCTGTTTCGCCCTTCGACAGCCACGAGGAAGACGTCCAGATCACCGGATCGGGCGGCATCGCGCTGGTTGCGGCGCTCGGGTCTGAGACGCGGGCGCAGGGGCGCATCAAGGTTGGCGATCTGGTGACCGTATACTCTGGTACCAACGATCTCCTCAGCCCGCTGGTCGGAAATGATCCGATGTATGCCGATTTCAGCATTCAGGGTTACGAGACCGAGACCGGCAGCCACGCGCAGTTCCTGACCGTGCAGGCGCCGCAGATGCACAAGGTGCCGCCCGATCTGACGCTGGAGCAGGCGGGCAGCTATGTGCTCAACCTTGGCACCATTGCGCGCTGTCTGTTCACCACGCTCCAGATTGCACCGGGGCGGACACTGTTCGTCGAAGGCGCGGCGACGGGGACGGGGCTCGACGCGCTGCGGTCTTCCGTGCGCACGGGCTTGCAGGTCACGGGGCTGGTGTCCTCGGAAGAGCGAGCGTCGTTCATTACCGAGGTTCAGGGCGCGGTCGGCGCGATCAACCGCAAGGATGCGCGTTTCGCAGGGCTCTATTCCGTGGTGCCGGAGGACAAGGCTGAAGCCCACGCATGGGAAGCCGCAGGCGCACCTCTGGTCGAAGAATTTAAGGCGCTGAACGGCGGGAAACTTGCCGATTATGTCGTCAGCCATGCGGGGGAAACGGCTTTCCCGCGCAGTTTCCAACTGCTTGCAGAAGGCGGCACGCTGGCCTTTTACGGCGCATCGTCGGGCTATCACTTCAGCTTCATGGGCAAGCCGGGGATGGCCACGCCCGAGGAAATGCTCCGCCGTGCCGCCCTGCGCGGGGGCGAGGCGGTGCTGATCTTCTACGGGCCCGGATCGTCCGAACTGCTCGACGAAACCGGCCTCGAAATGATTGAAGCCGCGCGGCGCTTTAACGCCCGCAGCGTGATCGCCACCACCACCGATGGCCAGCGCGAATTCCTGCAATCGCTGGGGCTAGAGGATGCCATCGAGGGTATCGTGAGCCTGGAAGCGATCCGGCGGCGTGAGGGGGCCAATTTCCACTGGCCTGACACCATGCCGCGCCTGCCCGATGCCAAGGTGGATATCGAAGTCTTCAAGGCAGCGGTCCGCGACTATCAGGACCGGGTGATGAAGCCCTTCGGTTCGGCGGTGGGCAAAATCCTGCGTTCGCCCGACAATCCGCGCGGCAACCCCGATCTGGTGTTCGAACGCGCAGGGCAGGACACGCTCGGCATTTCGACCTCGCTGGTGAAACCTTTCACCGGACGGGTGATCTTTGCCGAAGACCTGACCGGTTGCCGGTTCACCTTCTACGCCCCGCAGGTCTGGACCCGCCAACGCCAAATCCTGATGCCGACCGCGAGCATCCTCGGCACGCACCTGTGCAACGCCTATGAAGTTGCGCGCATGAACGACATGATCGCTGCCGGTTTGCTCGAAGTGACCGAGCCGCAGGTGGTGCCGTGGGACGGTTTGCCCGAAGCGCATCAGGCGATGTGGGACAATCGGCACACGGGGTCGACCTATGTGGTGAACCACGCGCTTCCCGAAATGGGCCTGCGAAGTCGCGATTCCCTGCTCGAAGCGTGGGCAGCAATGGACTCCGGGGAACCGGACAGCTGACACGCGCGTTGCAATTTTTGAAACGTTCTGAGCTTTCCTCCCCGGGGTTTGAACGAAACGCAAAGCGAAGGCGACCTTCGCGGTAATCTTGTGAGGAGAGTTCCCAATGGCTAAAGGTCAGCCAAAGTCCAAGGTGATTGCTGCTGCGCCCGCTTTGCAAAGCGATGTTCCGGGCCGTCTCGCCGGTAAGATCGCCGTTGTCACCGGCGCTGCGGGCAACCTGGGCGGGCATATTGTCACCCACTATCTTGCAGAAGGTGCAACGGTGGTAATGACGGGCCGCACGCCCGACCGCACCAAGGCCGCGGCTGAGGCGCTGCTCCAAGCGACTGGCGCCGATCCGGCGCGGCTCGCCACCGTGGCCTTGGACGGCGGTGACATCGCATCGGTGCGCGGCGCCATCGACGAGGTCGTGAAGCAGTTCGGGCGGATCGACATTCTGGTGAACAACGCCGGAAGCGCCGGGCCGAAGCAGCCGATCGAGAACCTTCCCCTGTCTGCGCAGGAGCTCGCCGCTCTGCAAAAGCAGGGCAGCACCGATAGCGAAACCGTGGGCGACGCCCTGCGCAACATTTTCGGCGTCGCCTTCAACGTCGCCCGCGCCGCTGCGCCCCACATTCCCGAGGGCGGGTCGATCATCAACGTCTCGACCATCTTCAGCCGCACGCCCTACTACGCGCGCGCCGCCTATGTGGTCCCCAAGGCGGCGATGAATGCGTGGAGCCGCGAACTCAGCCTCGAACTTGGGCCGAAGGGTATTCGCGTCAATCTCGTCTATCCCGGTCCCATTGAAAGCGAGCGCATCCGCAACGTGTTCGCCGCTATGGACACCGCGCGCGGTGATGCGGGCGGCACCACGGCGACGCAGTTCTTCGACATGATGAGCCTCGAACGCGCCACAGGCGAGAACGATAAGGCCAAGACCTTCCCGACGCCTACCGACATCGCCACCACGTGCGTCTTCTTGGGTGGCGACGAGAGCGCGGCCTATAACGGCCACGATTTCGAAGTCACCCACGGGATGAGCGTCCGCAAGGAACAACGATCCACCTATCTGGCGCGCCCCACCATGCGATCGATGGACGGCACGGGATTGGCCGTGTTGATCGCCGCGGGTGACGATTGGGAGGAAGCGCTGGAAATCGCGCAGGTGCAATTGGCCTGCGGAGCGGAAGTCGTGCTCGGCCTGCCGCGCGCTGCCGATGTTGCCATTGCCGAAAGACGCTGCGCTGCGCTGGGCTTGTCAGATAAGCTCGCGATCATCCGCTTCAACCGCAAGGATGCGGGCGCGATGGAAGAGGCGCTGGAGGATTACACCAAGGGCGGGACCCCCGTCAGCGGGGCTTTGTTCCTCCCCTCCCTTGGCGCTGGCGAATTGTCGGGTGCGATTACCACGGCGGACGATTCCGTTGTCGAAGCGCTGATGGACTCCGAACTGGCGGGCAACATGGCTCTGGCCCGGACGATGAGCCGTTACTGGAAGCGGCACGACAACTTGCTGCAACCGCCGCGCTTCGTGTTCGTCAGCCACGCCAGCGACGGGAAGGGCGACATCTATGGCCACATCCTGCGCGCCGCGACCGAACAATTGATCCGCATCTGGCGCGACGAAAGCGAGATCGACACCGCCCATGGGCGTCGTCGCCAAGCGGAGTGGGGCAACCAGATCGTTCGCTTCACCAATACCGAGGCCGAAAACATTCGCTTCACCGCCGGCCACGCGGCGCGAATTCTGCTCAAGGAAAGCAAACTCGGCGAAATCACGCTCTACGTCCCGTCGAACATTGGTGAGGCGACGGGCGCGCGCAAGGCCATGCCCGGCTTCTCGGAGAACATCACCGGCCTGCATCTCGGCAAGGTCGCGCTGATTACCGGCGGTTCGGCCGGGATCGGCGGACAGGTCGCACGGTTGCTGGCGCTGGCTGGCGGCAAGGTGATGATGGTTGCGCGGCGCGAAAGCGAGCTTGCGGTGGCGCGTGCGCGCATCGTTTCCGAACTGGAAGACATCGGCTTTGCCGGCGTCGAGCGGCGGGTGCAGACCCTTGCCAATGTCGATGTCAGCAATTTCGAGAGCCTGAAGGGCGCGGTCGATGCGACGCTGAAAGCCTTCGGTCGGATCGACTATCTCATCAACAACGCCGGGGTTGCGGGCGCTGAGGACATGGTTGTCGACATGGGGGTCGACGCGTGGAACTACACGCTCGATGCGAACCTCGTGTCGAACTATTTCCTGATGCACCACGTCGCGCCGCTGATGAAGGCGCAAGGATCGGGCTATATCCTCAATGTCTCGTCCTATTTCGGCGGCGAGAAGTATCTTGCGGTCGCCTATCCCAACCGCGCCGATTACGCCGTGTCGAAGGCTGGCCAGCGCGCAATGGTCGAAAGCATGGCGCGCTATCTCGGCCCCGAAGTGCAATTCAATGCGATTGCGCCCGGCCCGGTCGATGGGGATCGCCTGTCGGGCACCGGCGGCAAGCCCGGATTGTTCGAACGGCGCGGAAAGCTAATCCTTGAAAACAAGCGGTTGAACGCCGTCCACGCCGCCGCGATCAAGGCGATCCGGCGCGGGGTGCGGGTCGAGGCGGTGCTGGCGCGGCTGGCCCGCAACGATACCGTCAAGATGAGCCACGATACCAACAACCCGCGCGAACTGCGCGATCTGGCGCTGGCCTGCGCACGGGAAGGCGATGGCGCCTGCACCTGGGACCAGTATCTGCTCACGCCGACCATCGCCGCCGCTCTGATCGGGCGGCTGCGGCAAGCGGGCCTGTTCCTTGACGCGCCCGAGTGGAACGACCGCCCGGCCACGCCCGAGGCTGACGCTGACTGGCTGCTGCGCGTCCCGCCCGAGGATGCGCCCTTCCTTCCCGCGGACAAGATTGCGGTGGAAGCCAAGAAGGTCGGCACCGGAGTGCTCTCCAAGCTCTACCTCGGCAAGATGCCGACCGAGCATGACGTGGCGCAGGCGACCGTGTTCTTCCTCGCCGACCGCGCCGTATCGGGGGAAACCTTCATGCCCTCTGGCGGCCTCAGCGTAGAACGCTCCACCACCGAGCGCGAACTGTTCGGCAGCCCCAAACAGGAGCGGCTCGACCAGATGCGCGGCAAGACCGTGTGGATCATCGGCGAACACCTCGTGGACTATCTGGCCGAAACCGCGCGCGCCTTCATCGAGGATTGCCATGCGGCCAACGTGGTGCTGATCACCCGCACGGCGGAGGGCTTCGAGGCGATCAAATCGCAGATCGATCCCGATGTGGCCCAATCGCTCACCTCGCTGATCAAGACCACCGATATCGAAGCGGCCATGGACGAGGCGCTGACCGCTTGGGGCAAGCCGACGACGATCCTCTCGACGCCCTTCGCCCCGCTGCCGGGCAAGCTGTTCGGCAAGGACGATCCGCTCACCCCGGACGAGTTCCGCACTGTGGTGGCCGACAACCTCACGCACCACTTCCGCGTGTCGCGACGCGCCTCGTTGTATGACGATTGCCAGCTTGTGCTGACGTCGCCCGACGTGCCGATGGGCGACAAGTCCCCTGCCTTCGCACTGGCGAACTTCATCAAGACCACGCTCCACGCTTTCACCGCGACCTTGGCGGTGGAGAACGAGCGGCTGGTTCACGATGTGCCGGTCAACCAGATCAACCTCACCCGGCGCGTGCAATCGGAAGAGCCGCGCGATCTGGACGAGCATCTGGAGGAAGTCCGCCGCTTTGCCCGCGCGGTGCTGCTGGTCGGCGCACCGCTGCCGGATGCGGAGGATTCACGATATCGTGCGCGGATCTATCGCGGCATGTCGATGACGGTGTAAGCCAAAGGGTATGATCCAGTACCTGCCCTTCGAAAAGCCGATCGAGGCGCTCGACAAGCACGTGGCGGAGCTATCCGTCCATCCCGAGGGCACGGAGGAGGCGCGGATGTTGCGCGAGCGGGCCGAACGCCTGCTCGCCGACACCTATGCCCGGCTCACCCCGTGGGAACGCACGCTGGTGGCGCGCCACCCGCAGCGGCCCCGTTTCGAAAAGCTGGTGGCGGGGCTGTTCACCGACTTCCTGCCCATCGCGGGCGACCGGGTGTTCGGCGAGGATCAGGCGATCATCGGCGGTTTTGCGCGGTTCGACGGGCGCAAGGTCATGGTTATCGGCCATGTTAAGGGTGAAGATACCCCCGGGCGCCTGCGCCACAACTTCGGCATGGCGCGCCCCGAAGGCTATCGCAAGGCGATCCGGTTGATGGAGCTGGCCGACCGCTTTGGCCTGCCGGTGGTCACGCTGGTCGATACCCCCGGCGCCTTCCCCGGCGTTGATGCCGAAGCGCGCGGGCAGGCCGAAGCCATCGCCCGTTCGACCGAAGCGTGTCTGGGCCTCGGCGTGCCCCTGATCGCGGTGATTATCGGGGAAGGTGGATCGGGCGGGGCAGTTGCGCTGGCCGCTGCAAACCGCGTGCTGATGCTGGAACACGCGGTCTATTCGGTGATCTCGCCCGAAGGCTGCGCTTCGATCCTGTGGCGCAGCGCCGCACAGGCGGCAACTGCTGCCGAAGCGATGCGGGTAACGGCGGGCGATCTGCTGAAGCTCGGCGTGATCCACCGCATCGTTTATGAACCCAAAGGCGGCGCGCATCGCAATCCCGAAGAAGCGGCGAAGCGACTGAAGCTCGCTCTGCGTGCGGAGCTGGACGGGCTGGCCTGCCTGACGCCCGACGAACTGCGCCGCGAGCGCGAGGCGTTTTTCCTCAAGCTGGGATAGGCCCGCCCGCAAGCGGGTGGGCACAGCCACGGCAGAACACCGCCCAGTTGAAGCCATCTTCGACGAGTAGCCGCAACCCCCAATGCCGGCACTCCGACGCTCATTCTCTATGCATGGAAATACCAGTACCGATCGATTGGCGCCGGCATGATGTCATCGTTCAATTATTGGCAGATAAGATGAGCAATCTTCACTGATAAATCGCCTTGTAGACGTTGATGAAATACACCTTTTCTGTCGGCGATCCGCCATATTGGTAGAAGACCATCTCGGTACTTCCATCCCCGTCAAAATCGTCAACAGCTAGCAGGCGGCCCGCTTCTCCGCTGGGCAACCGCGTTTCAATGAGGTCGAACTTGTCGCCACCCCGATTGAGATAGACCTGAATTCGCCCATCTTGCTGGCCGAAAATGATGTCGATCAGGCCGTTCGCATCCATATCTTTGAGGTAAAGATTGTCCGACCAAGTCAGGCGCGCCCCTCTTATGTCCGCATCATTCTGGACAATTGCTGCCGAGGTTACGTCTGCGAACGTACCTTTGTCATTGCGCAGGATTTGAGTGTAGCTGCCGCCGTAATAGGGCACGTATCGGCTGTGATTGATCAGCAGATCGAGGTCGCCGTCATTGTCGATGTCGGCACTCCACGTCCTTAGATGCAAGTTGGTGTCGATGCCGTAGACCGTTGGCGGCAGCGCTATGCGTCTTTCGAAATCGAACGTTCCGTTCTGGTTCAGAAAGAGAAAGCTGGGTGTCGAGCCATGTCCGAAGCCTGCCACGAGATCCGCCAGTCTATCGCCGTTCACATCTGCCAGATGGAGGTCGAGCAGCAGGTTGAAACCTTCATTTGCCGGGGTTCTGGGGTTCGTCATCGGCATGGAGAGCAGCTTTCCGAGGAAGGGATCTCGGGACGCGGCGAATTGACCATCTGCCTGCTGAAATAGAAACACTGGTGGAAAGCCGCCGCCAAAGGCTTCCCAATTTCCTATCAAGAGGTCGTCCAGCCCGTCTCCATTGATGTCGCCTGTGGCCATGGAGTGCGCATCCACCCCGTCGTCAGGGAGCGTTTCCCGCGTCGTCAGGCGTGGCAGCGCATTGCTGATCCTTGAAACCTGTCCATCGCTGCTGCCCAAAAGGAAGGCGGTGCCGTGCGCATTGGGATTGTTGTAGTAGCCTGAGACGTTGTGGGCGACAAAGAACGCCGCTGGCGCTCCGCGATAGGATATTACCGAAGCCCGCCTTGCGCCAAACACCGAGGGGAGGCGTGCATTTGCGGCAGGATCATATTCCAGTCTCCCGCTCGGGTTCGATAGCAGCAGATAGGGCAGGGCCGCATAGGCGGGTGTGCCATAGGCCTTGTTCAACGGTACGACGAGTTCGGGTCTTCGGTCTTGTTCAAAGTCGACCGACACGCTCGCTTGCGGAAAGATATCGGCGACCCCTGCGGGGTAGGTCTCACCTGCATAGGTCCAAGATGGCACCAGATCCGTGGTCCCGAAGCGATGAGCTGTGTAGCTTAACGTTAGGCTGATCGTCGGCGCGCGCGCAGGGATGGCCGTTGCTGGAGAAGACGAGGGTGCGGCCAGCGCTGGGCTTTTCTGATCTTCGCCACCACAAGCGCCAAGGGCCACAAATAAGACAGCCGCCCATACAAGGCGAGCAAACGAACCTCGGTCAGATACAAGCATTCCGCGCCTTCCTAGGCCTCATAAGAGCGGTCGCAGCCTGCCACCAGGTGTCATTCGGAACCCTTCCAAGGTTTCACCCCCTTCAACGTTGGTGTCAATGCAGGTGCGGACGCGGGGTAGACCGTCTTCCACTGTCTCATCCGCATCTGATCTTGCGGTGCGATGGGGATGGGGTCGAGCGGCACGGTCGCGCTTGGGACGATATTCTTGCCAAGCCCACGGACAATGCGTTCATCTGAACCACTGAGGTTTGCCAGTTTCTGAAACGTGCTGCCTTCCCCAAGGGGCAACGCACCGTTGCCGAACGTTGTGACAACGGACAGTGAGTGGTAATGTAGTTCCGCCCACCAGTCTAAGGGAGACATCATGATGCGTGTGGTTATTTCAGCCTTAGCCCTGATTATGTGCTCGGCAGCTACAGCCCAGACTGCGCCCGCGCCTGGCGAAGCAGCCAAGATAATGACCCGAACTTTTGACACCCCGCGCGTGCAAGGCTCCACGACGATCAAGGTTGATCGTGAGGCTGGGATGTTCAGCCGCCAGACCGATTTAACCCGAAAGAGTGACGGCATCACATCCAGCCGCACTTATGAGCGGACCCGAACCGATAATGGCTTCATCGAAAGTGGCACCATTACGCGCGCCGATGGAAGCATTTACACGCTGAATGGCAGTTTGGTGAGAGGTGATGGTGGCACGACGCGTGAGCGCGTTCTGACCAATGCTCAGGGCGAGACTGTGGCAAGCCGGAATGTCCAGATCAGCCGAAACGCAGATGGTCAAGTTACCCGTAACGTTCAGGCTACGGGTCCCCAGCGTCTTCTGCGCGGTAATCGTCTCGCACGGGTTCGCGCTAATGGACCTCGTGGGGCGAGACGCTCAGGAGGCCCTCGCTAAACTTCGGTTTTGGGTTCTTCATTGGAGGCCCGGGGCTTAGCCCCAATCCTCCAAGCCGGGCACGGTCAATTGAGGCGCGAGCCACCCGCAGCATAGGCATGGAGCCGAGACGCTACAGGCGAAGGCTGAGCGCAGCAAAAGGCTTACTGAGTTAAGGGAGCTTGAGGCACTATCATTTGCCTTCGGTATCGATTCGACAGAGGTAGATGGCGTTGCAAAATAACCAGCCAAATCGGCTGTCAAATGTCCGCCCTAGATTTGGGTGGCGCAAGATGTGCGCTCACTAACGCATTGAAAAATATGGTGCCGGCTACAAGATTCGAACTCGTGACCCCCTGATTACAAATCAGGTGCTCTACCAACTGAGCTAAGCCGGCTTTCCGTGGGAGCGCGTGTATCGGGAAACTTTCCCGCCCTCAAGTGCCAAGGCGATAGGGTACCACAAACGCCCTCAAGTAGCGAAGCGATAGGGCGACAAACACGCCCTCAAACAGCGGATTGCATCGGTTTCGAAGCAACCGCATTGCCGCCAGGACGCACATCACAGCGCGCCGAAAGTCCAGCCTTCCGTGCGGGCTATGTCGGGCGTCAGAGCAGACGGGTGCCACAGATCACGCATTGTGTGGACGCGGCGCAGCCATGCGGCGGTGAGCAGCGCGTCGGAGGAATGATCGTCGATTGCGCCGCTGCCCGTGACCGGCGGCGATCCCATAGTATCCAGCGCGTCGTTCAGCGCCTCGAACGTCCTGATCTTGGTCGCTGTGCCCGTCACACCGCCCAATCGTGCCGCCATCGATGTGTAGATTTCCGTCACGACCGAACCCTGCTCCGGCAGCGGATCGACCGGCCAGACCGGCACCCGCCCGCGCAGGCGATGCAGCATCCGCATTCCGGTGAGGCTCGATTTGCCGACCTGCGCCGCGCCGACGAGATTGAAATTGCTGACCGGCCGCACGCCTTGGCTCCGCTGCGCAGCTTCGGCCAGACGGAAGCGGCCTTCGCGGGTGGTGGCGCTGGGCAGCAGGAAGCGGTCGCCTGTCGCCCCTGCGCCGTGGCGGAAATACCGGGATGCTTGAGGGTGGGTGAGGAAGCCGCTTGCCTCCAAGTTCGGATCAGGCTCGCACAGGGCATCGATTATTGCCCACAGCCCGCGCGCGTCGGCGGGCGAGGCGTCCCAACCGGGAAAGAACGCGCCGGCATCGTGAAAGGGCAGCGAAATGCCCAGATCGAGACCGACCAGCGTTGCCCCCGGCAGATCGAGCAGGCGGGCCAGCACCTCTGCGCGCGCCCAGCCTTTGGGATCGGGCGGGGCAAGGAGCACTGGCGCACCGCCGTCTGCCCGCGCCACTGCCAGCGCAATCCCTTTCTGCCGCGCGCCTTTCGCGCCGGACCAATCGACAGCCAGGAAATGAGTGAAGCGGGTCACCCCCGCTCGGCCCGCAGCTTGTCCCAATAGTCGAGCCGCTTCTTCACCTCACGCTCGAACCCGCGTTCGACGGGCGTGTAGAATTGCTCTGCCGCCATGCCTTCGGGCCAGTAATTGTCGCCGGAAAAACCTTCGGCTGCGTTATGATCGTAAGAGTAGCCCGCGCCGTAGCCGATATCCTTCATCAGCTTGGTCGGCGCGTTGAGGATGTTGGCGGGCGGGGCAAGGCTGCCGGTGTCCTTGGCGGATTTCCACGCCGCCTTCTGCGCCGCGTAAACCGCATTCGATTTTGGCGCGGTGGCGAGGTAAACGCAGGCCTGCGCCAGCGCCAACTCGCCTTCCGGGCTGCCGAGGAAGCGATACGCCTCCATCGCCGCCATGCATTGCGGCAAGGCGTGGGGATCGGCGAGGCCGATGTCCTCCACCGCCATACGCACTAGCCTGCGGGCAAGGAACAGCGGCTCCTCGCCCGCGGTCAACATCCGCGCCAGCCAGTACAGCGCCGCCTGCGGATCAGAACCGCGCACCGATTTGTGCAGCGCAGAGATGAGGTTGTAATGCCCGTCGCGGTCCTTGTCATACACCGCCACGCGGCGTTGCAGGAACGTTCCAAGGCCCGCCGGGTCGAGCGGTTCGGCAAGCCCCGCCGCATACAAAGTCTCGGCCTGACCCAGCAGGAACCGCCCGTCGCCATCGGCCTGCGCGATCAGCGCGGCGCGGGCATCGGGCGTGACGGGGAGGGGGCCTTCCAGCGATTCTGCCTTATCCAGAAGCGCAGCCAGCGCCGCATCATCCAGCCGGTTCAACACCAGCACCTGCGCACGGGACAGCAGCGCGGCGTTGAGGGCGAAGCTGGGGTTTTCGGTGGTCGCGCCGATCAGCGTCACCACACCGCGTTCGACAAACGGGAGAAAGCCGTCCTGCTGTGCGCGGTTGAAACGGTGGATCTCGTCCACGAACAGCAGCGTCTTGCGCCCGGCCTTGGCCATTTTCTCGGCCTCGGCAAAGGCTTGTTTCAGATCGGCTACGCCTGAGAATACCGCGCTGATGGCGGCGTAACGCATCCCTACCGCATCGGCGAGCAGGCGGGCGATGCTGGTCTTGCCCGTGCCCGGCGGCCCCCACAGGATCATGCTGGAAAGGCGGCCCGCAGCGACCATCCGCCCGATCGCGCCTTCGGGGCCGGTCAGGTGTTCCTGCCCGACGACCTCGGCCAGGCTCGCCGGGCGCAGCCGGTCAGCCAGCGGCGCGTCATCGGCGGGCGCGGCGTCAGCGGGGGGCGCGTCACTTGCGTCTTGTCCGAACAGGTCAGTCATTCATCGGGCGTGATACGCCTGTCGGCGGAAAAGGGAACCGCCGACGCGCGCTGCTCCTTGCGAAGATAGGTCTGCGATATATCTTGGATGTATCATATCGTCCAAGGAGGAACCCATGAGCTGGAATAGAAATGGTCGCGGCAGCGGTTGGGAGAAGATTGCCGAAGCGATGGCGACGATGGCCATGAACGGCAATGTGAACTTCGGCGGCCCGGCCTTTGACAAGGGCGGGATGAAGTCGCGCTGGCGCTTTGACAGCGACGAAGCGGATGGCGAAGGCGCCGATGCTTTCGGCGGCCCCGGCCGGCGCGGCCGACGCGGACGGATGTTCGGTCAGGGCGAACTGCGTCTGGCGTTGCTCGCGCTGATCGCTGAACGCCCGCGCCACGGCTATGAAATCATCAAGGAAATAGAGGAGATGACCGGCGGCGCCTATGCGCCCAGCCCCGGCGCGGTCTATCCCACGCTGCAACTGCTCGAAGATGAAGGCGCAATCGAAGAGGCCGAGGCCGAGGGCGCGAAGAAACCCTTTGCCGCCACCGCGCAGGGCCGCGCCGAACTCGGCACCCGCAGTGACGAAGTTGAAGCTCTGATGCGCCGCCTTGGCCGCCATGCCGAACGCAGCAGTACGGTGCGATCGCATGACGTGTTCCGGGCGATGGGCAACCTTGGCGTGGTGCTCAAGAACCGCGCGCAGGCAGGCAAGCTGGACGAGCGCACCATCAACGAAATCGTCGACATGATCGACGAGATGGCCAAACGAATCGAGCGGCTTTGACGCGATGACTACGCGGCGCGGGCGCGCCGTTGCTCGACCAGCCGCACATAGATGTCGGCGACCACGGCGTTGATGGCTTCCCAGCTATATTCACCGGCGCGCGCTTCTCCCGCTGCGCCGTGCGCGGCGCGAAGCGCGCGGTCGGTGCAATAGGGGGTCAATGCCTCGGCGAAAGCGTCGGCATCGGTCTTGATGCTGCCGGTCGGTGCGACCAGCCTGCCGGTCACGCCATCGGCAACCAGACTGGCGCTGCCGGTTGCGCCTGCCGCGACCACGGGAAGCCCGCTCGCCATGGCTTCCAGTGTGACGTTGCCGAAGGTTTCGGTGATGCTGGGGTTGAAGAACACGTCCCCGCTGGCGAGCGCCTGACCCAGCGATTCGCCTGTGCGGAAGCCTGCAAAGACGCCGCCGGGCAGGTTCGTTTCGAACCACTCGCGCGCCGGGCCATCACCGATCACCAGAACCTTGTGCGGAGCACCGCGCGCGCGCAGGCGGGCGATGGTTTCGGCGAACACGTCCAGCCCCTTTTCCATCACCAACCGGCCGAGGAAGACGATGGCCACATCATCATCCGCAAGGCCAAACCCGCGCCGCCATTCGGGATCGCGGCGCGCGCTGGAGAAGATCGTGCGATCCACCCCGCGGCTCCACAGCCCAATATCGCTGTGCATCCCCATCGCCCGCAGTTCGTCGATCATCGATTGGGAAGGCGCGACCAACGCATCGCAGCGATTGTAGAACCGGCGCAGGCCCAGCACGATCAGCGGTTCAAGAAAGGCCATGTTGTAATAGCGTGGGTAGGTTTCGAAGCGGGTGTGGACGCTGGCCAGCACCGGCAGGCCCAGTCCCCGCGCCCAGCGCAGGGCTGCGTGCGCCGACGGATCGGGCGAGGCGAGGTGGACGACATTGGGCGCAAATTCGGCCAGATCGCGTTTCACTCTGGCGCCCAGATGGGTCGGCATCCGGTATTCGCTGCGCCCCTTTACCGGCATCGGCACATTGGGCACATCGACCAGATCGCCGGTCGGCGGGAAAGCGGGACGGGCGACCTTGGGCGAATAGACGCGCACCTTCGCCCCGCGCGACAGCATCGAGCCGACAAGGCGGTTCAGCGCCTGATTGGCCCCGTCTCGGGTGTAGTTGTAGTTGCCGCTGAACAGCGCAATGCGAAGATCGGAAACGCCCATGGAGTCTTGCGTTTAGGCGAGGTTGGCAAGTTTTGCGAGAGGTATGAACCGCTTTTCAGGCGATGTTGGATCAATTTCATTGACTCCTTCCCACCCACCTCTAAAGCCGCCCACGGGCCACGCGGTCCCAACGCCGCGCGAGCTCTCTGCAAGGAGAGAATACATGACTGAGTATGCACGCGGGCTCGCACACGAGCCGACGCTTAAGCCTGAACGCCCCTTCTTTTCCTCGGGCCCCACGGCGAAATTCCCCGGCTGGTCGCTGGACAAGCTCAACACCGATGTCCTTGGTCGCTCGCACCGTTCGGCGCTGGGCAAGGCGCGTCTGAAGTATGCGATCGACCTGTCGCGCGAACTGCTCGGCATCCCTGATGATTACCTTATCGGCATCATGCCCGCGTCGGACACCGGCGCGATCGAAGCGGCCATGTGGGCGATGCTCGATCCGGCGCGACCGGTGACGGTCGCTGCATGGGAGAGCTTCGGCAATATCTGGATTCAGGACGCGGTGAAGCAGTTGAAGCTGCCCAATCTGCAGGTCCTGACCGCCGATTATGGCGACATCCCCGATCTCAACACTATCCCGCAGCGTAACGACGTGGTGTTCACCTGGAACGGCACGACCAGCGGCGCGATGATCCCCAACACCGACTGGCTGGAAGCTGGCCGCGAAGGGATCACCATCAACGACGCCACCAGCGCGATCTTCGCGCAGGAAATGGACTGGTCGAAGCTCGATGCCACGACCTATTCGTGGCAAAAAGTGATGGGCAGCGAAGCGCAGCACGGGATGCTGATCCTTTCGCCCAAGGCGGTTGCGCGCATCGAAAGCTACGATCCGCCGTGGCCGATGCCCAAGTTGTTCCGCATGAAGAAGGGCAACAAGATCAACCTCGGCATCTTCGCCGGAGAGACGATCAACACGCCTTCGATGCTGGCGACCGAAGATTACATCGCCGCGCTGGAATGGGCGAAAAGCATCGGCGGGCGCAAGGCGCTGGTCGAACGCGCCAATGCCAATGCGCAGATCGTGAAAGACTGGATCGAAGCCACCCCGTGGCTGCGCAACATGGCGTCCGATCCGGCCCAGCAGACGAATACCGGCGTTTGCATGGTGTTCCAGGGTGAATGGTACGACGCGCTTTCGGATGACGAGAAAGCTGGCGTGCCCAAGAAGATCGTCAAGCTGCTCGAAGAGCGCAATGTCGGCTTCGATTTCAACGGCTACCGCGATGCGCCGCCGTCTTTGCGCATCTGGTGCGGTTCCACGGTCGAGCAGGAGGACGTGAAGCGCCTGCTGCCGTGGATCGAATGGGCCTACGACAAGGTCAAGAACGGCTGAGGCCGTGAAATTGCGTCGCCCCGGCCACCGAGCCGGGGGCGCTCTCCCCTGATTCCAATGCGCATGTTGCGCACGATCCCGGGTCAAGCCCGGGTGACGACCGGAAGGTATTCTCCATGACCCGACCTAAAGTTCTTATCAGCGACAAGATGGACCCCAACGCTGCGCGCATCTTCGAAGAACGCGGCTGCGATGTCGATGTGATCACCGGCGAAACGCCCGAACAGCTGATCGCCCGCATCGGCGAATATGATGGCCTTGCGATCCGCTCCTCGACCAAGGTCACCAAGGCGATTCTTGATGCGGCCACCAACCTGAAGGTGATCGGCCGCGCAGGCATCGGCGTCGATAACGTCGATATTCCCTACGCCAGTGGCAAGGGCGTGGTGGTTATGAACACCCCGTTCGGCAATTCGATCACCACCGCCGAACACGCCATCGCCCTGATGTTCGCGCTCGCCCGCCAGATCCCCGAAGCCAATGCCCAGACGCAGGCCGGCCAATGGCCGAAAAGCGGGTTCATGGGCGTCGAACTCACCGCCAAGACGCTGGGCCTGATCGGCGCGGGCAATATCGGTTCGATCGTCGCCACCCGTGCGCTGGGCCTGCGGATGAAGGTGATCGCCTATGATCCCTTCCTGACCGAAGAACGCGCCGTGGAAATGGGCGTCGAAAAGGTCGATCTCGACACGCTGCTGAGCCGCGCCGATTTCGTCACGCTGCACACCCCGCTGACGGATGAAACCCGCAACATCCTCAGCCGCGAACGGCTGGAGAATGCCAAGAAGGGCATCCGCATCATCAACTGCGCACGCGGCGGCTTGATCGACGAAGCGGCACTGAAGGACTGCCTTGTCAGCGGACAGGTGGCCGGTGCGGCGCTCGACGTGTTCGAAACCGAACCGCCCGCCGCCGATCACCCGCTGTTCGGTGCGCCCAACTTCATCTGCACCCCGCACCTTGGTGCCAGCACCACCGAAGCGCAGGTCAATGTCGCGCTGCAGGTGGCGGAACAGCTCGCCGATTACCTCGTCAACGGCGGCGTCACCAACGCGCTCAACGTGCCTTCGCTGAGCGCCGAGGAAGCCCCCAAGCTGCGCCCCTATATGTCGCTGGCGGAAAAGCTGGGCAGTCTGGTCGGCCAGCTCGCGCATGGCAACCTGACCCACATCAGCATCGAGCGCGAAGGCGCGGCGGCTGAACTGAACGGCAAGCCGATCACCGCCGCCGTCCTGTCGGGCTTCATGCGTCGCTATTCGGACACGGTGAACATGGTCAACGCGCCGTTCCTCGCCAAGGAACGCGGGCTGGACGTCAGCGAAATCCGCCATGACCGTGACGGCGCGTTCAACACGCTGGTGCGTGTGACGGTGGAAACCGCCCAGGGGCCGCGCTCGGTCGCAGGCACGCTGTTCGGAACGGAATCGCCGC
>JBIKSA010000157.1:0-2816 GCA_044348875.1 Erythrobacter sp.
GTTTTTGCAGGATTTAGAGAGCGAGGAAGATGGAAAGACGATGATGTCTTTATTGGTTTTAGTGGCATGTTAGGTATTAATTTATACATCAAAAGGTTTGAAATTTTCGCTCAAATTACACCAAGATTGGCATTGGTTCCCGGCACAGACGGTGATTTTGGCGGTGGAATAGGGGGACGTTTTTATTTTAAATAAGTACCCGGTGTCTCATAATTTAAGATGCCAGTGGAACAAACCCTCTGTCGCGCCATACTTAATAAAATGATTCCGTTCCAGCACAGCCCACGAGGCCACGTTGGTCTGGTCTGTTGAGGCAATGATTGCTTTGATAGCAGGTCGTGTTTTTGCCCATTCGATCATGCCACCTACTGCTTCGGTCATATAACCTTTTCTTTGAAAGGTATCATAAGTACCATAGCCAATCTCCACTTCGCCCTGTTCATCGGGAGCGCCAATAAAGCAAACATCGCCCACCATTTTGTTTTCGGATTTTAGAATAATCGTCCAAAGCGTGGAGTACAGATAATCGTTGTTGGGATTGGCCACATTGGGTAAAATGGTGGATTCCATGGCCTCTTTTAGTTCGGGGGACATGGTTCTGACCGTTGGGTTAAGTTGTAATGATGCTTCCAATGCGCCATTGTTTTGGACGTATTGTAGGAGTTGGTCGTACTTTAAGGGTGTTATACGAAGTCGTGCGGTTTCTATCATGCTTGATATTGGTTGTTTTTTTTTATGGGGTGCAAATATAGGTTGTTTTAGAAAGATGGATGGCGCGGGTCAGAGCCCCAATAGTTCATGCTTAACAAATAAGCAACAACCGTTTAGTTTTTTCCTTTGGTGCTCTATGCACACAAGGAAGCACTTTGCTTTCAGGATAATCAATCGCCAACCGCCATAAGTGGCCAAGACCTAAGTTGATAGGAAGGGCATTAGGAAGAGATTGGTAGTGTAGATCAAAGCAATTTTCACTTAAAAATGCTTCAAAACCATCATCGTGTCCTTCGTATAGTTTTTTGAGTTCATCACGTATTTCGGGAACCAATATTTTTTGTATTGCTCCTGAATTTGGCAATATTTCACTCGGATCGCCATAGTAAGTACATAAAAAGGTATCGGTTGGTATAGGAGACCGATCTACATGAAAAGAATAAACATCAGTTGGGAAAAACGGATAGTCATCATCTCTATCGTAGTACTTGATGACATTAAGGACTGGCGCTGCACCATGAGCGGTCAATATCTTCAAGTCATCTAAAAGAATATCACGCGCAAGTTGCCCCATTTCACTTAACTCAAGTTCAAGAAGTGCTTCTTCATCCAATACTGTTATATTTTCATCTAATGCTACTTTTTCAACAATCTCAGCAAAATTACCTATGAGTTGACGTGTCCAGCATAGCGCATTTATGTCTCCATGAAACGGCGTTGAAACAAGGTCTTGAAAATTCGTGACACGTTGAATTTGATCTTCATGTTGAGATAAATCTATCATAATAGCAAAGGTACGTGGTAGTTGGAGATTGGCCTAGGATATTTTTGGTGATTTGCGTGAGCAACTTTTACTATGGTGTTTTGAGGGAAGTTTTGTGCAAAGCCCGAACTAAAATTCCCGAAACTTTATTTAATGCCTTTATGTGCCTCTATTTTGTACCTTTGTGACACGGAAAACTGTGGCATTGTTTTTTAAGTTTCGAATCTCAAAAGTAGCCCGTTTACCCCTTTTTTCTTTATTTTCAGCAGTGAGCAATGCTCAAAACTGTTGTATTTGAAACTTGATGCTCTCAATACATGCCAACACTATATATATTAACACATGGACACGCAACTGACCGCTTTTAGTCTATTAACGATTATGGCAACGAGTCTTTTGTTGGCGCGACTTTTTGCCATTATTATTCACGTATTAGGTCACGGAATAACAGCACTGCTCACCACCAAATCAACAGTATCACTCTACATTGGTGAAATATTAGGAAGTTATTGTCTCATAAAAATGCCACTACATCCACGTTTGGTGGTTTATTTCACCTATTTTCCGTTAGATTGGCTTCGGGGGAGTTATTTTCTCTCCAACACTCCGGTTGATACCCGTCGCTGGATTATTGTGGCCTTTGCTGGCCCGATAGCGTCTTTACTGTTGGCCATCACTGCGGGGTACATCATGATGACCGATTCCTATTTTATACTCATCAAAATAATATCCGGCCTCATCCTTTTTTTCGCTTTTATAGATTTTTTAAGTTTAATACCGCGAAAAAAGAAACACTATGTTTTTAATACGCCTTTTTACAACGATGGCGCAACAATTCAACAACTGTTTAAGAACAAATCCGTCGCAGATGCCCTTCAACACGCCAAACAATTATATCTCCAACAAGAGTACGCACAAGCCATCAGCGTATTACAGCAACAGTTAGACAAAGGGAGCAACAACAAAATTATTTATCAATACCTCCTCAATTGTTATTTATTTTTGAATGACACGCCAAACGTATTAAAAACAGCCAAAATTTTGGAGGAACAATTTGATCTCCCGGAAGAAAACTACAATTCAATTGGCTTATATTATGCTGCTGCTATGGAATCTCACGAGGAGGCTTTGCGTTACTTTGAAAAAGCCATAGCACTGCAACCGGATTATATCGACGCCATCAGCAATAAAGCATTTGTTTTTATGTGCATGGGACAAAATGAACCAGCCATCGAATTCTTTAACCAAGTACTTGCCCTCGAACCCGCATCGGCCTATGCATACAGTAATCGGGGATTGGCAAAAATGAAATCCGGCAATGTGGATGATGGACTAAAAGACA
>JBIKSA010000090.1:0-8133 GCA_044348875.1 Erythrobacter sp.
CCCTCGTCGGCGCTGGGAATATCGGCGGCACGCTTGCCCACCTCGCCGCCTTGAAGGGCCTTGGCGACATCGTCCTGTTCGACGTGGCGGAAGGCATTCCGCAGGGCAAGGCTCTCGATCTCAGCCAGTGCGGCCCCGTGGAAGGCTTTGACGCTTCGATCACCGGATCGAACGACTATGCCGATATCGCCGGTTCGGACGTCGTGATCGTCACCGCGGGCGTGGCGCGCAAGCCCGGCATGAGCCGCGACGATCTGCTCGGCATCAATTTGAAGGTGATGAAGGCAGTCGGTGAAGGCATCCGCGACAATTGCCCCGACGCTTTCGTGATCTGCATCACCAACCCGCTCGACGCGATGGTCTGGGCGCTGCGCGAATTCTCGGGCCTGCCTGCCAACAAGGTCGTCGGCATGGCGGGCGTGCTGGACTCGGCGCGGTTCGCCACCTTCCTCGCGTGGGAATTCGGCGTTTCAGTGAAGGACGTGAATGCCTTCGTGCTCGGCGGCCACGGCGACACGATGGTGCCGGTGCTATCCTACTCGACCATCAATGGCATTCCGGTCGCGGACATGGCCAAGATCAAGGGCATTTCCGAAGATCGCCTCGGCGAAATCGTCCAGCGCACCCGTTCGGGCGGCGGCGAGATCGTCGCGCTGCTCAAGACCGGGTCGGCCTTCTATGCGCCTGCCACCAGCGCCATTTCGATGGCCGAAGCCTATCTCTATGACCAGAAGCGCATCCTGCCCTGCGCGGTGCAGGTTGACGGCAAGTACGGCGTCGACGGGCTTTACGTCGGCGTGCCGGTGGTGATCGGCGCAGGCGGCGCGGAAGAGGTCATCGAGATCAGCCTGACTGACGAGGAAAAGGCGAACCTCACCGTCAGCGTCGATGCGGTCAAGGAACTGCTTGAGGCGTGCAAGGCGCTGGATAGCTCGCTCGCTTAATTCCAAAGCCGTGACCTCAGCGGAAGCTGTGGCTAATGGCGGCTCCAGGTGCCAGCTTACGCTGGCATGACGAACAAGGGAAAACCCATAATGTCCATCCTCATCAACAAAGACACCAAGGTCATCACCCAGGGCATGACCGGCAACACCGGCACCTTCCACACCCAGGCCGCGCTCGATTACGGCACGCAGATGGTTGGCGGCGTGACCCCCGGCAAGGGCGGCACCACCCATATCGGCCTGCCGCAGTTCGACACCGTGCGCGAAGCCAAGGCCGCGACCGGCGCGACCGCTTCGTGCATCTACGTCCCGCCGCCGTTCGCCGCTGACGCGATCTGCGAAGCCATCGATGCCGAGATCGATCTGATCATCTGCATCACCGAAGGCATCCCGGTGCTCGACATGGTCCGCGCCAAGCGCGCGCTCGCCGGTTCCAAGTCGCGCCTGATCGGCCCCAACTGCCCCGGCGTGCTGACACCGAACGAGTGCAAGATCGGCATCATGCCGGCCAACATCTTCAAGAAGGGCAGCGTCGGCATCGTCTCGCGTTCGGGCACGCTCACCTATGAAGCCGTGCACCAGACCACCATGGCAGGCCTCGGCCAGACCACAGCTGTCGGCATCGGCGGCGATCCGGTCAACGGCACCAACTTTATCGACGTGCTCGACCTGTTCCTCGACGATCCGGAAACCGAATCCATTATCATGATCGGCGAAATCGGCGGTTCTGCTGAAGAAGAAGCCGCAGCCTTCATCAAAGCTGAGCGCGCCAAGGGCCGTTCCAAGCCGATGGTCGGCTTCATCGCCGGGCGCACCGCACCTCCGGGCCGCCGCATGGGCCACGCGGGCGCCATCGTCAGCGGCGGTCAGGGCGGCGCCGAAGACAAGATCGCGGCGATGGAAGATGCAGGCATCCGCGTCAGCCCCTCGCCTTCGCTGCTGGGGGAAACCCTTGCCGCGATGCTCAAAGAACTCGCCTGATTTAGCGACTATCGGCCCCCCGCGTTCTAACGGGGGGCCACCTTTCCTCCTCCCCGGGAGTCCCATGATGGGCAACGAACCGCAGAACTTCATCCCCGCCTTCACCGATCAGGAAGGCCCCCAGCCCGGCCCTTCGTGGGCGAAGCGCGGCTGGCTCGACACGCTGGCCGATAGCGCGGCCGATCTGACCGCCGCGATGGACCCAACCGAGATGAAGCTCGCAGTCAAGGCCGCGGCGAAGGATGCGGGCAAGGCGATGGACCCCAAAGCGGTCGAAAGGGCCGCTGCTCTGTCTATTGCGGCGATGACCCTGGTGCGGCTTTACCGTGTGCGCGGGCACATGGCTGCACAGCTCGATCCGCTTGGCCTTGTCGACCGCACCGGCCCGGCTGACCTGACGCTCGAATGGCACGGCCTTGCGGGCAAGGATAACGAGGACGTCTATGTCGGCGGCGTGCTCGGCATGGAGTGGACCACGGTGGGCAAGCTCCACCAGCGCCTGCGCGAAGTATACTGCGGCAAGGTCGGCCTCGAATACATGCACATCGCCGACACCGAAGAACGCCGTTTCCTGCAGGACAAGTTCGAAAGCCCGGGCGAGACGATCCAGTTCACGCCTGAAGGCAAGAAGGCGATCCTCGCCGCCGTTCTGCGCGGTGAGCAATACGAGGAATTCCTCGCCAAGAAGTATGTCGGCACCAAGCGCTTCGGCCTTGATGGCGGCGAATCCATGATCCCGGCGCTGGAAGCCGTGATCAAGCACGGCGGCAGCGCGGGCGTGCGCGAGATCATCTACGGCATGGCGCACCGCGGGCGCTTGAACGTGCTCGCCAACGTGATGGCCAAGCCCTACCGCGTCATCTTCCACGAATTTTCGGGCGGCAGCGCCAACCCCGATGACGTCGGCGGGTCGGGCGATGTGAAGTACCACCTCGGCACTTCGACCGACCGCGAATTCGACGGGATTTCGGTGCACATGAGCCTCGTACCCAACCCCTCGCACCTTGAGGCGGTGAACCCGGTGGTGCTCGGCAAGGTGCGCGCGCAGCAGGCGATCCGCGATGACCTGAAGACCAAATCGCAGGTGCTCCCCGTACTGATCCACGGCGATGCCGCTTTCGCAGGGCAAGGGGTGGTGTGGGAGAGCCTCTCGCTCTCCGGCGTCCCCGGCTATGACACCGGCGGCTGCGTTCACTTCATCATCAACAACCAGATCGGCTTTACCACCAGCCCCAAGTTTGCGCGCTCCTCGCCCTATCCTTCCGACGTGGCCAAGGGCGTCATGGCGCCGATCCTGCACGTCAATGGCGACGATCCCGAAGCGGTAACCTTCGCCTGCAAGCTGGCAGTCGAATATCGCCAGACCTTCCACCGCGATGTTGTGATCGACATGTGGTGCTACCGCCGCTTCGGCCATAACGAAGGCGACGAGCCCAAGTTCACGCAGCCCTTGATGTATGACAAGATCCGCGCCCACCCCAAGGTCAGCGTTGCCTACGAAACGCGTCTGGTGCGCGAAGGCGTGGTCGAACCCGGCACCCGCGCGCGGATGGCGGATGAGTTTGTCGCCCTGCTGGAAGAGGAATTCGAAGCAGGCAAGAACTACAAGGCCAACGAAGCCGACTGGTTCGGCGGCCGCTGGAGCGGGCTGAACAAGCCGGCTGACCCGGAAACCGCGCGCCGCTCGGTCGAAACCGCGATCGAGCCCAAGATGCTGGATTCGCTGGGCCGCGTGCTCACCGACGTCCCGGCCGATCTGGACGTCCACAAGACACTCGACCGCGTGCTTGCCGCCAAGCGCGAGATGTTCAGCGCGGGCGAAGGCTTCGACTGGGCGACAGGCGAAGCGCTCGCTTTTGGCAGCCTTGTCATGGAAGGTTATGGCGTGCGCCTGTCGGGGCAGGACTCCGGGCGCGGCACCTTCTCGCAGCGTCACGCGGTGTGGGTCGACCAGAAGTCGGAACGCAAATACGTGCCACTTTCCACCCTGCCACACGGCAAGTTCGAAGTGCACGATTCCACGCTGTCCGAATACGGCGTGCTCGGCTTCGAATACGGTTTCGCGATGGCCGATCCGCGCAGTCTGGTACTGTGGGAAGGCCAGTTCGGCGACTTCGCCAACGGCGCTCAGATCATGATCGACCAGTTCATTGCAAGCGGCGAGAGCAAGTGGCTGCGGGCGAACGGGCTCGTGATGCTGCTGCCGCACGGTTATGAAGGGCAAGGGCCGGAGCACTCCTCCGCGCGGCTCGAGCGCTTCCTTCAGCTCTGCGCCGACGACAATATGTGTGTTTGCAACATCACCACGCCGGCCAACTACTTCCACGTGCTGCGTCGCCAAATGCTGCGGTCTTTCCGCAAACCGCTGGTTATTATGAGCCCCAAGTCGCTGCTACGCCATCCGATGGCCAAGAGCGCGCGTGCGGACTTCCTCGGTGAAAAGCAGTTCCGGCGCATCATGTCGGACACGAAGGAGATCGCCGACGAGAAGGTGCGCCGCGTGGTGCTGTGTTCGGGCAAGGTCGCCTACGACCTGATCGAGGCACGCGATGCGGCGGGGATCGACGATGTCTCCATCATCCGCATCGAACAGCTGTTCCCCTTCCCCGGCGATCCACTGGCGGTTCGCCTGCAACGCATGACGAACCTTCAGGACGTGGTGTGGTGCCAGGAAGAACCGCGCAACAACGGGGCCTGGTTCTTCGTCAACGAACGGATCGAAGAATCGCTGACAGCTTCAGGACACAAGGGCAAACGACCGGCGTACGCAGGCCGCGACGCCTCTGCCTCGCCCGCAACAGGTCTCGCCAGCCGCCACAAGGCCCAGCAGGAAGCGCTCGTCGCTGCCGCGCTGGGGCTGTAACGGCCGCGATTTTTCTTCATAGACGTTATTCAAAAGTTTCAGGAACCCATTCAAATGGCCACCGAAATCAAAGTCCCCGCCCTTGGCGAATCCGTCACTGAAGGCACCATCGCCGAATGGTTCAAGCAGCCCGGCGAAGCGGTCGCCGCTGACGAGCCGATTTGCAGCCTCGAAACCGACAAGGTCGCGGTTGACGTCCCCTCGCCGGTGGCTGGCGTGATGTCGCAGCACGTGGTCGCGGTCGGCGACACGGTTGAGGTCGGCGCGGTGATTGCGATCATCGAAGCGGGCGCGACCGCTGGCGCCGCTGCACCTGCTCCCGCGGCCAAGGCAGAGACCCCCGCCCCGGCGACCAGCGAAGACCTGCCCGGCGCTGCCCAGACCATGTCGCCCGCAGTGCGCCGCGCGGTGCTGGAACACGGCGTCGATCCCTCGACCATCAAGGGCACCGGCAAGGATGGCCGGCTGACCAAGGAAGATGTACTCGCCGCCGCTGAAGCGAAGGCCAAGGGCGGCGCCCCCGCTCCAGCAACAGCCCCTGCCGCTCCGGTCGTCACCGGCGGCGTACGCGGCGAGGAACGCGTCAAGATGACGCGGATGCGCCAGACCATCGCCAAGCGTCTGAAGGCCGCACAGGACAATGCCGCGCTGCTCACCACCTTCAACGATGTCGATATGAGCGCCGTCATGGAAGCGCGCGACAAGTACAAGGACCTGTTCGCCAAGAAGCACGACATTCGTCTGGGCTTCATGGGCTTCTTCGCCAAGGCCGCATGCCTTGCGCTGAAGGACGTGCCCGCTGCCAATGCCTATATCGACGGTGACGAGATCATCTATCACGATTACGTTGATATCTCCGTGGCTGTAAGCGCGCCCAACGGCCTCGTCGTCCCGGTGATCCGCGATGCCGACAAGAAGGGCTTTGCCCGGATCGAGCAGGACATCGCCGATTTCGGCGCCCGCGCGAAAGCCGGCACGCTGACCATGGAGGACATGAGCGGCGGCACCTTCACCATCAGCAACGGCGGCGTGTTCGGCAGCTTGATGAGCACCCCGATCATCAACCCGCCGCAGTCTGCGGTGCTGGGCCTCCATCGCATCGAAGATCGACCGGTTGTGCGTAACGGCCAGATCGTGATCCGGCCGATGATGTATCTTGCCCTATCCTACGACCACCGCCTGATCGACGGGCGTGAGGCGGTGACCGCGCTCAAGATCATCAAGGACGCGATCGAGGATCCCACCCGGATGCTGATTGATTTGTGAGTTTTCCCGTCACCCCGGCGCAAGCCGGGGCTGTCGGCGGCAAGCTTGATTCCCGCAGCCTGAGATCCCAGCTTCTGCCGGGATGACGGAGAAAAAAAGTGGCTGACCATTCCTACGACTACGACGTCCTCATTATCGGTGCCGGCCCCGGCGGCTATGTCGCAGCCATCCGTGCGGCGCAGCTCGGCCTGAAGACCGCCTGCGTGGAATCGCGCGCCACGCTGGGCGGCACCTGCCTCAATGTCGGGTGCATTCCGTCCAAGGCGCTGCTCCACGGATCGGAGCTGTTCGACGAGGCGGCAGGCGGCCACTTTGCCACCTGGGGCATCACCGCCACGCCGACGCTCGATCTCGGCAAGATGATGGCCGAGAAGACCAAGGCGGTCGGCGAGCTGACCGGCGGGATCGAATTCCTGTTCAAGAAGAACAAGGTCACGTGGCTGAAGGGCCATGCCGCATTCGAAGACGCGCACACCATCAATGTCGGCGGTGAAAAGGTCACCGCCAAGGATATCGTGATCGCCACCGGCTCCAGCGTCACGCCCCTACCCGGCGTCACCGTGGACAACGCGGGCAAGCGCATCGTCGACAGCACCGGCGCACTCGAATTGGATGAAGTGCCCGAACACCTCGTGGTGATAGGCGGCGGCGTGATCGGGCTCGAACTCGGCTCAGTGTGGCGGCGCTTGGGCGCCAAGGTCACGGTGGTTGAATTCCTCGATCAACTGCTCCCCGGCCTCGATGGCGATGTGCGCAAGGAAGCGGGCAAGATCTTCAAGAAGCAGGGCATGAATATGATGCTCGGCCACAAGGTCACCGGCGCAAAGGTGGATGGCAAGACCGTCACCCTCACGATCGAGAAAGCCGCTGGCGGGGACGAACAGACCCTCGAAGCCAGCCACGTGCTGGTCGCCATTGGCCGCCGCCCCAACACCGAAGGGCTGGCGCTCGACAAGGCGGGCCTCACCGTCAACGCGCGCGGGCAGGTCGAGATCGACCATGATTTCCGCACCGCTGTGCCTAACATCTGGGGCATCGGCGATGTTGTGCCCGGCCCGATGCTCGCCCACAAGGCCGAGGATGAAGGCATTGCCGTGGCCGAGAATATCGCGGGCCTTACCGGGATCGTGAACCACGATGTGATCCCCAACGTGGTCTACACCGCGCCCGAAATCGCCGGGGTCGGCATCACCGAGGAACAAGCCAAGGAACGCGGGCTCAGCGTCAATATCGGCAAGTTCCCGATGATGGCGAACAGCCGCGCCAAGGCGAACCGCGACACCGATGGCTTCGTGAAGGTTATCGCCGATGCGGAAACCGACCGGGTGCTGGGCGTGTGGATCATCGCCAGCCTGGCCGGATCGATGATCGCCGAGGCTTGCGTGGCGATGGAATTCGGCGCCACCAGCGAAGATATCGCCTATACCTGCCACGCGCACCCCACCCATGCCGAAGCCTTGAAGGAAGCGGCGATGGCGGTGACGGGGAAACCTATCCACATGTGATTTGCGCCCTCCCCCGGCTTTGCTAGACCGGCAAAGCCGAGGGAGACGACACGCATGGCCTATCCGCAATTGACCGACAAAGCCGGCGCGCTGGCGACTGCACTGGCGATCCGCACACGCAAGATCAGCGTGGCCGAGGCGGTCGATGCTGCGATTGTGCGGGCTGGCCGGCTCGATGCGAATATGGATGCGCTCGCTGTTCCCGATTTCGAGCGTGCCTGCGAAACCGCAAAGGCGATGGACAAGGCGCCGGGGCGGCTCGACCAGCCCCTGTTCGGCGTGCCGATGACGATCAAGGAAAGCTTCGACGTCGCCGGACTGCCGACCACCTTCGGCCATTCGCAATACCGCGATCAGCGCGCTACCCGCGATGCGCTGCTGGTGCGGCGTTTGAAGGCGGCGGGTGCGATCATCATCGGCAAGACTAACGTGCCGGTCGACCTTACCGATTGGCAGAGCTTCAACCCCGTCTATGGCCGCACTTCTAACCCGCATGATCCGGCGCGCTCGCCGGGCGGTTCGTCAGGCGGTAGCGCGGCTGCCGTGGCGAGCGGGATCGTCCCTTGCGATAATG
>JBIKSA010000072.1:0-9930 GCA_044348875.1 Erythrobacter sp.
CGCGGGCGAAGGAGCCTTCGTCAACGGTGAAAAGATCGCGTCGCGCACCACCGGGCAGCACCCCCCGGTCACTGCGGTCAGCCGGATTTTTCTCACCCCCGAACAATCGGCAGTGGTCGATGCCAAGCTCGCACAGCACTACACCCTGGTCGACATCCCACGCTGCGCCGCCGAGCAATATCCACGCCTTGCCCTCGGTGAGAACGATGTTTCCAGCTTCAAGCGCACGCTTGCATGGGATCACGCGGCGGGCGTGCTGTGGCTTAACGAAGCAGGTGGAAAGGCCGCGCGGCTCGACGGCAGCGAATACCGCGTCGACCAGCACGATGCGCCCGGCCTTGTCGGGGCATCCAGCCCGGCGATCTGGGACGCATTCGTGGCGCGCGTGCTGGCGTAGGTCCTAAACGTCGTCCCGGTCAGACGCGGGACGACGCGAAAGAACTCAAAGCTCGCTTTCGAGCCACGCCTTCAACTGGCCCTTGGGCGCAGCGCCCAGCTTGCGCGCAACTGCTTCACCGTTCTTGAACAGAACCATCAGCGGGATCGACTGCACGCCCATCTGCGCGGCGATGTCAGTGTTTTCCATGATGTCGATCTTGGCGATCTTGACCTGTCCGGCCAATTCCTCGCTGATTTCCTCCAGGGCCGGCGCAATCATTTTGCACGGACCGCACCAATCGGCCCAAAAATCCACCAGCACGGGGGTATCGCTGCCCAGCACATCGGCTGCGAAGCTTGCATCGGTCACATTGACGGTCGCCATAACTCAATCTCCTTGTGCCGGAGCATAGGGGCGCCGGTCATTGGAATGCAATCTAGTGCCTTGCAGTTTTCACTCAATATCGGGCACCGGCAAGGATTGCTGCGCCGTCTGCAACGCGATCTTGTGCAGCGCCAGCTTTTGGGGGGCGAGGTCGAACAGCGCCGGCGCATGAGTGTAGAGCACACCTGCGCGCACCTCTCGCCCGGGATAGATCGCTTCAAGCGCCGCAACATAGGCGGCCATCTGGCGCAAGGTGGCCACAGGAACGTCGGCAGAGCTGACCGGCGGGCGGCGGGTGGTCTTGAAATCGATGACGGTTATGCGCTTATCCTCGATCAGCAAGCGATCCGCCGTCCCAGCCACCACCACGCCTTCCACGGTCGCAGCCAGCGGCACTTCGGCGAGGGCTGCGGGGGAGAAGATCGCCGCGAAATCGGGGTAATCCAGCACGCCGAGGGCAGCCGCCAGTAATTCGTCGCGCAACTCAGGGCCAAGGTCGCCCGCCTGGCGTTCAAGCCAGCGCTGCGCCGCATCGGCGCGTTCAGCCTCTGCCACATCGGGCAGACGTTCGAGCAGCCGGTGGATCAGGGTCCCGCGCCGCGCCGCATGCCGCGCAGCTTCGGGCGGGAGCGGCGGATCGCCTGCCTTGTCCTCCCCTGCTGATGACGGCGCGAGTGGTCGCGGCGGGCGCGGTTCGGGCCCGATCGGCGTCGTCATCCAGCGCGGCAGGTCGGTCTGCATCTCACCGCCTGCCTCCGCACATTCCTCGGGCTCAAGCGGTTTGGCGCGCTCGCCCCACTCCTTGCGCCAGCCCCACACAGGATCGTCAAGCGGCGCATCTTCGAATAGTGTGGCCAGGCGCGCATACCAGCTATCCACGTGGGGAACGCCCTTCTTCGCCTCGTTCTTGTTCAGCGATCCGCCGATGAACAGCGCCTCTTCTGCACGGGTCATGGCGACATAGAGCAGCCGCCAATATTCCTGCAGTGCCGCTACCTTCTTTGCTTCGGCAGCCTCGGCAACCTTCCCCCTGCGTTCGTCCTTATTAAGCGGCGGGAGCGGCACTTCGCGCTGGCGGGCCAGCACCGCGTCCAGCGGATTGTCCTCCAGCGTGAGATCACCCGGATCGCCGGGCGCGCCAGTGGCATCGGCAAGGATCACGAGCGGTGCCTGTAAGCCCTTGGAGCCATGCACCGTCATCACCCGCACCTGCCCGCTGGCGCTGTCCGAATCCCGCTTTAGATCGCCCGTTCCGGCATCAAACCACCGGATGAAGCCAGCAAGGCTCGGCCAGTGCTCGGCTTCGTAGGCAAAGGCGGCGTTGACGAGTTCATCGAGCGGATCATTGGCCTCACTCCCAAGCCGCTCGACTAGCCGCGCGCGACCCTGCCACGGTCCGCTGAGCAGCCAGGCGATCAGCGCCTGCGGGGGCTGGTAATCGACGCGGCGCAGCAGATCGCGCAGTTTCTCAGCCGTGGCGGCAACTTCGGGCGGCGCATCCTTGCGCTTCAAGTGATCCCACAGGCGCGTTTTGCCGTGCCGGGGCACGTGCGCCAAGATATCGTTCTGCGTCCACCCCACCAGCGGCGAAGCGAGCAGGTTGGCAAGGCTGAGATCGTCCTGCGGCTGCGCGGCAAACCTTAGGGCCGCGAGCACGTCCCGCACCGCAAGCGGCGCGCCCAGCCGGAGGCGATCAACACCCGCCACCGGAACGCCCTTGGCATAAAGCTTGGCCACGATCTGCGCGGCAAGTTCCTTCCTTTGGCGCACCAGCACCATCACGTCGCCCGCACCCGCTTGGCGGCGCGTGCCTTTGGCGAGCACGAAGGGTTCGATGCCGCTCACCCAGCGGTGCACTTGATTGGCGATGTTCTGCGCCAGCAGTGTGTCGTGGCGCGCCAACCATCCTTGTTCGCCGTCGCCGCCATCCTCATCGTCGGTTGCGTCTTCACCTCCGTCCGCGTCGGGTGTGACCGGAGGCCACAGAGCCACCAAGCCCGGCCGATCCGCCCCTTTGTGCTCGGCAGGTTCCTTATCAAGCCCGAATTCGGCGAAGCCAAGCAGTCCGATCATCCGGTTGACGAAGCCGAGCACGACGTCGGCGGTGCGGAACGACAGGCCGAGGTCAAGGTCCTGCCAGCCCGGCTCACGGCGGTTGATGCGGCTTGATCGGATACCCTGACGCGCGGCATCGATCCGGGCGTGTATCCGCTGCTTGGCGCGGGCGAAATTTTCGGGACTTGTGCCCTGGAAGCCGAAGATCGCTTGTTTATAGTCGCCCACGGTGAAGACTGTGCGCAGCTTGTCGCCGCGCGCGCCTTCACCGGTAAAGAAGTCGTCGATCAGCGCTTCGACGATGTCCCACTGGCTGCGGTTGGTATCCTGCGCTTCATCGATGAGGATATGGTCGAAATGCCGGTCAAGCTTGTATCGGATCCAGTCGGCGGCCTCGGATTGATCGAGCAGAGCGGCGGCCTTGCCGATCAGGTCGCTGAAGTCCAGCAAGCCCTCGCGCGCCTTGCGCGCCTTCCACCGGACTGCGAAGGCGCGGCCAATTTCTAGGGCGCTGGTGACGATTTCGGCGCAGGCGATGAGCGCGCGGCGGTCTTCTGCCATGACGAGGGCATCGGCTACCGTTTGCTGGTGTGCGACAAAGTCGGGATCGAATTTGGCCGCATGACGCAGATTGCCGTTGGGCAGCAATTTGGCGTTGACGGCCGTGCCAATCAAACAGTCTAGGTCAATAAGGCGCGCGCCTGCATCCAGACCGATCCAGCGATCAATGCCCTCAATGGCGCTTTGACCAGCCGGCTTGTTCCACTCTTTCAACGCCGCGCGGATCGCCAACAATGATCCATCAGGAAACATTTCCGGATCGAGCGGCTCGCTGACCCACGCGTCGTCCGCATCAGCAGGCATCCCCACCGTCTGGCGCACCCGCGCGGCCATCGGCGATTGCCAGCCCGCCGGCCCTTCCCACAGGTCGTCCGCCTCGGCGGCGCGCATCAGCCACTTGTGCAAGGCTGCCGGGTCCTTGCGGGTGGTGAATTGCTCGATCCCATCCAGCACCCGCACATCATGGGTGCGCTCGGCCTCCTCGAAAAGATCGGCCAGCACCTCGCGCGCCAGAAGCTCGCGGCTGCGATCATCCATCACGCGGGTGCCGGGGGCGAGGCCCGCTTCCTCGGGAAAATTGCCGATCAGGAACTGCGCGAAGGCGTGGATCGTATCGATCCTGAGCCCCCCGCCCGGGCAATCGAGCACGCTGGCGAAGAGCGTGCGGGCGCGATCGCGGGTTGCCATGTCGTCGGGAGCGCCAAGGTAGCCGAGTTCTTTAAACAGTTTCCCATCAGGCAGCCGCACCCAGCGCGCCAGCACCGCATTGATGCGGTTCGCCATCTCCGCCGCACCAGCCTTGGTAAAGGTCAGGCACAAAATCTGAGACGGGCTGACATCCTCGCGCAGCAACAGCCGCAGCACGCGGGCAGACAGAACCTGTGTCTTGCCCGTCCCAGCCGAAGCGGACAACCACACGTTATCTTGAGGGTCCGCTGCGAAAAGCTGATTGCCGGCCAGCGGGAAGACAAGACCGCCCGCGCCGCTCATGCTGCGTCCTCCTTGCCGGTCATGCGTACCAGCCATTCGTCGAGCCGCATCATCTGATCATAATCGGTGTAGCCTTTGTAATCGGGATTTTCGCGCGCACGGAACGGCTCGCGGCCCTTGATGTACGCCCCGATCGCCTGCGCCAGCTTGGCTGCATGGTGGGGGAGGAATTCTTCCGGCAGCAAGCCCGTGGTCGCTCTGCCAACCTTCATCGGCGTTTCACGCTTTCCGAACTCGCCATCCTCCTTGCCGAACGACCAGTATAAAAACTCAGTTGCCGCGCCAGCAGGCACGCCTGCCTTGGCAAAGCCCCCTGCCTCAGCGATCAGGCCGAGTAGTCCGAGTTGCAGCGCGAACCCTGCTCTTACCTCATCCTTGCTCGGTACACGGCCGGTCTTGTAGTCTATGATGGCGAGGCTTCCGTCCGCCAGCCGGTCGATCCGGTCAGCCCGGCCGATCACCTTGACGCCGTCAAATGTCATCACCCCGTCAACTTCGGTGGCAAGGATGGTGCTGCCCTTCTCGACGGCGTCCTCTGCGATCCATTGTTCGAAGCGTTCCAAGGCCGCAATCAGGCGCGGCTGCCACAGCGCGCGGAACAAAGGATGGACGCGCGCTGTGGCGAATTGCGCCGCCGCAAAAGGCGCAAGCGCGAGGCCCGGTTGATCCACCTTCGCCTTGTGCCATGCATCCAGAATGCCGTGGACCAGCGTGCCCCGCAGCGCCGGATCGCTGAAGGGATCGGCAGCCAGCGGATCGAGCCGGCGCAAGCCCAATATCGCTTGCGCATAGAACTGGTAGGGATCGCCCAGCAGCCGGTCGAGAGCCGTCACCCGGATCGGTACGTCACGCATGGCAGGCGAAGGGTCGGGCTCCGGACGCGGATATTCCGCTGCCGCCGGACGAACCCGGTCGAGATGGGGGAGCAGCGCCGGGATCATTCGCTCCCGGTGCTGACTTTCAAGATCGTCTCCCAACAACGCCTCAACCCGCAGCAGAAAGCGCGAAGGTAACGTCGGCCCCTCGGCATCGCGCAGGCTTCGGGTCAGTACCACCTGCGGCGCGCCCATGGCACCGGCAAGATCATGGGCGGCAAGCCCGATGCGGAACTCTGCCCCCGGCACGCCCAACGCGCGCAGGATAGCCGGAGCCAGCAGGGCATCGGCACCGGGCGGCTGCGGCCAGGAACCTTCGTTCAGCCCGCCGCAGATTACCAGATCGGCGCGCGCCATACGCGCTTCGAGAAGACCATAAATCGCCACGCGCGGATGTCCGCCATAGCCCGGCCGTACAGCCACCGCCTCCATGCAATCGCGCAAGGTTCCGGCAAGGTCAGCGGTTTCGATTTTTGTGCCAAGCAGTTCAGCCTGCCCGCGCAGATCCTCGATCAGCGTGCCCAATGCGCGGCCATCTTCGCGTTCCCATATGGCAGTTTGGGCAAAATCTTCGGCACCGGCGGACAGGCGGGTCAAGGCGTCAGCCAGCCCGATTTCGCGCGGCCAATCCGCGAGCGGTGCAATTAGCGTCTCGGCATCGTTCCACCAATCGGTGATCGCCGCTTTGCCGGCAGCCTCGCGCAGCGGTTCTAGGCCCGGTGCTGGCGCAGGCCCGCGCAACTGTCGGTCAAAGGCGCGCAGCCCCCGTAGCCAGTCGGCCCGCGTTTGCGGATCCCATCCGCGCACCAACGGATGGCCAAAAGCGGCCACCAGACTCGCTGGATCGGGGCCTTTCGCCGCAATCTCGGCAAGCAGGCCGAAAAGACGCCCCGCCGGGGTCAGCGCCAGCGGGCGACCAGCCGAATCATCGGCCATGATGTTCCAGCGTTCAAGGTGCTGTGTCACCCGCAGCGCGAGACCGCGGTCAGCGGTAACCACCGCGATGCGCCTTTCCGGTTGCTCAAGCGCCTGACGCACCAACAGGGCAATCGCCTGCGCTTCCTCCTCGATGGTGGCCGCCGCCAGTAGCCGCACCCCGTCAAGACGCCGCTTATCGGCATCCAGCGCGATCCACGCGCGGCTCGCCTGCGGAGGGAGGAATAGCGAGGAAATCGCCCGCGCACGTGCCGGATCGGCAGCAGCAATCCCGCGCCTATGCCAAGGCTGCACTTCAGCACGGTTCACGCCCATGCGGCCCAGCAGCAGCTTCAGGTGATATTGCGGATGGGTGAGAGCATCGCCTGCGCCGAACACCGGTCCGCCGGGCTCGGCCGCAGCGCCTGCAAGACCCAGTTCCTCCCAAGCCTCCTCCCCTATGGCCAGATCAAGATCGGGCAACACCACCGCGCCTTCGGGCAGATCGGCGACAACCCGCAGAAGCCGTGCCAGTGCAGGCGATGCGCTGGTGACGCCAGCAGCGACGACAGGATGCTTAGGCGGGCTTTCCTTCCACCTGCGAGCGGCGCGGTCAAAGAGCATGTTGCGGCGCGTGGAGGCATCCACCTCGCTGCGGCTCTCCAATTCAGCCTGCCAGCGGGCGTTCACCCGTGCAAACAGCCGGATGGCGTGCTTCCAGTGTCCAGCCAGATTGCCAAGTTGATCAAGGACCGCGTCATTTGTCAGATCTTCAGGACGTTTCTCCTCGACTAGCAGCCGGTCCATCGTCCGCGCCATTTCGCGCGCCAGATTAAGCCTTGCGCGGCCCGGCAAGGCATCCATCCCTTCGGCGGCCCGTTCCTCGACAATCAGCCGGTCAAGCATCAGCCAGCGCAACACCGGATCGCAGGCCGGGGGAATATCGGCTGCCCCCAGCGGATCGAGCGCCGCGCCGAGTTTTTCATCGAGATCAAGATCGCCGACCGCAATCATACGCGGCATCAGCAGACCGCCCTCACCGCTTTCGCCGGCGTGGCGGATGAAAGCTTCGGACAACGTGCGCATGGCGCGGCTGGACGGCACAAGCAGCGTCAGCCGCGCCAGCCCGAAACCCTCTTGGCGGTAACGCGGCACAAGGCCTGCTACGAGCGCATCGGCGAAACCGCGATGCGCGGCGATCGAATAGACGAGCGGGCCGGGCTTGCGGGTATCAGCCACCCAGCAGCGCCTCCTCGGTCGGACGGATAGCTTGCGGCGTGCCGACTTCGAACCACAGGCCCGTAAACGAAAGGCCGTAAAGCCGCCCCTCGGCCATGGCGCGGTTCCAAAGGATATTGGTCGAGAACGGCCCCTCCGGCGCATCGCGCAGCAGGCGGTGCGAAATAAGCTGAATGCCAGTGTAGATGAAGGGCGCAATCCGTCCATCGCGGCGACGCGTGATCCGCCCCAACGGATCCATGTGGAAATCCCCAGGCCCGGTGAAATTGGCCGCCCGCGCGTGCGGCACTACCAGCAACAGCGCATCCATGCTGTCAGGATCCCAACGACGCGATAGATCGTGAAAACCGCTTCTTGGTCCGTCGAGCCAGATGTTGTCGGCGTTGAGCGCAAAGAACGGGTCTGGCAGATGCGGCAGCGCCTTGACCATCCCGCCGCCGGTTTCCAGCAGCAGCGCGCGTTCATCCGACACGGTCACCTTTGGCGTTTGGCGGGCGAGTACATGGGCTTCCAATGCGTCGGCCAAATAATGGACATTAACGACCGCCTTGGCGATCCCTGCTTCAGCCAACCGGTCAAGCGCATGGTCGATCAATGCCCTGCCCGCCACCCGCACCAACGGCTTGGGCTGGCTGGCGGTGAGCGGGCGCATCCGTTTGCCAAGCCCTGCGGCGAGGATCATCGCTGTGTCGGAGGCGAGCCCAGTCTTGGTCACGCGGGAAAAGCTCCGTTCGCGTTGCGCAGCACATCGGGAATGTTTGCGTCGAACCAATCCGCCACAGGAGCAAGAGCTGGATGCGCCAGATCGCGTTCCAGCGCCGCCCAGACGCGCGGTATCATACCGAGGTATTTCGGCTTGCCATCGCGCCGGTCGAGCCGGGTGAAGATGCCGACAATCTTCGCGTTGCGTTGTGCACCGAGCGTTGCGTAATCGGCAAGGAAATCGTCATTCGCGATGCCGGCGTGGTGCGCATAATGCACCAGCATAGATGTCTCCAGATCGACTGGCACGTCGCGCCTCGCGTCCTGGAGTAGTGAGACAAGATCATAGGCCGGGTGGCCCACCAGCGCGTCCTGAAAGTCGATCAGACCTTGGGGTGCGCCAGCCTTACCGCCCAGCAGCATTATATTTTCAGCATGGTAATCGCGCAGCACCGTGACGCCAGGCGTCTGACGGGCGACGAGCGGGCGGAGGACTTCTTCCCAAGCTACAGCATAGCTCTCGACATCAACGTCGAGACCCTGTGCCGGGCAATACCACTCAGTCAGCAGCCCCGCTTCGCGCTGGTAGACGGTCATGTCGTACAGCGCGAACGGACCGGGCGCACGCTTGTGCAAGGCGACCAAGGCCTCAACCGCAGCTTCGTAGGCTGCGCGTTCGTGTTGCGGGTTGGCATCGAGCCAATCGCGCATCCGGTCATTGCCGAAATCCTCGGTCAGCACCCAGCCTGCTTCCGGCTCTGCCGCAAGAATGGCCGGCGCGCGCATCCGGTGTTCGTTCAGCCAATTCGCAACGTGGAGGAAAGGCGCGGGGTCTTCATGCGGCGGCGGAGCGTGCATCAGCATCGCGGTTTCTCCGCCGCGGCTCAGCCGGAAGTAGCGGCGGAACGAGGCGTCCCCCGGCAATGGATCAACCTGTGCATCGCCCCATCCGGAGGTGGCGGTGAATTCGGCAAGGCCTTTTGGAAGTTCGATCATGGCATTCGCCCTACCCAATCCGCAGCCCCGCGGGCAATCGCAATCCGTCCGCCTTCCCCGCTTTCTCCGACAGGTTCGAGCGTGATGGAAAGGCACCCCGGCTCATGGTCAAAGCCGCCCGCGTGATCGGGCCATTCCGCCAGCAAGGCGGCACCTTCCCGATAATCGTCAAGGCCGATCTCCATAAGCTCCGAGGGGTTCTCCAGCCGGTAGAAATCGGCATGAACCACAGGCAGGCGGAGTAGCGGCGAATCGTATGTTTCGATGATGGTGAAAGTAGGCGACGGCACTTCGCCTGCATGACCGAGCGCGGCAAGGATCGCGCGGGCCAGCGTGGTCTTGCCCGCGCCTAACCCGCCTGAAAGTGCTACCACGTCGCCGGCACGCAGCCGATCCGCGATTCCGGCCCCATAGGCTGCCATCGCCTTCAAGTCCGGTAGGGACGCACGTGTCTTGTTCACGGCAGGCGAATCGTTGCGGTGGTGCCCGCACCTTTGCGGCTAACGATCTCCAGCGTGCCATCATGCCCAGCGATCAACTGCCGCGCGAGCGGGATGCCAAGTCCGTTGCGACGCTCTGGCCCGCCCTCGGAGGGTTTGAGGCCTCCCTGCAATCGGGCAAGCTCCTGAGTGGTCATGCCCCTGCCATTGTCGGCGATGCTGATTTCGACCGTCCATTCAGCTCCATCAACGGCCTTCCTGATCTCAATCACGATCCTCCCGCCATCGGGCGTTCCCGCCACGGCGTTGTCGATAAGATTCCCCAGCGCCCGACCAAGCTGGCGCGGATCCGCAGTAATGACTCGCCCGCGCCGGCCCTTCAGATCGAGGCTGA
>JBIKSA010000134.1:0-3973 GCA_044348875.1 Erythrobacter sp.
AGCGGCGCGCCAAGTGTGATTCTGTGGATCGATCGGTAAGGGGATATTTCGCGACATGCGTAAATCGGGATCGGATAGCAGGCTGAGGCGAATGGGCGCGCTTGTTGCGCTGCTGCTGCTGGCCGGTTTTGCGGTGGCCGGGCCGACTGGTCTGCTGGCGTGGAGCGAAAATGCCGATGCGCTGAAAGATCGCGAAGCCGAAATCACCACGCTCACCGCCAAGCGTGATGCGTTGCGCAACCGTGTGGTGCTGCTCAATCCCGAAGCGGCCGACCCCGATCTGGCCAGTGAACTGGTGCGTGACCAGCTTGGCGTGATGCGCGAAGATGAAGTCGTGATCACGCTCGGCGAGGAATAGGCGCGGATCTTACCTACTGGTCTGATTTCGTATTCTCGTGCGTATTCCCTTACGGCTTGGCGTTGCGCGCCTGCCGTCACCCTGCCTATAGAGCTATCATGCGCTACTCCTCCCCATGAGCGCGCCAGATAGAGGGATACTAGTCTTGGCCAAACTGCCTGAAAAACGGTCCGCGAAAATCGCGGATGAAAACGACTTCATGCTCCATTCGCTACAAGATGCGTTCGAAGCGAAGAAGCGTTATGCCGCCTCGGACGCGGAGATGCTCGAATTCTACCGCCAGATGCTGCTGATCCGTCGGTTTGAGGAGAAGGCGGGACAGCTTTATGGCCTCGGGCTGATTGGCGGCTTCTGCCACCTGTACATCGGTCAGGAAGCGGTCGCCATCGGACTCCAATCGGCGCTCGACAATGATCGTGACAGTGTCATCACCGGCTACCGCGATCACGGCCACATGCTGGCCTACGGCATCGACCCCAAAGTCATCATGGCTGAGTTAACCGGCCGCGAATCCGGCATTTCGCGTGGCAAGGGCGGTTCGATGCATATGTTCAGCACTGAGCATAAGTTTTATGGCGGCCACGGCATCGTCGGCGCGCAGGTGGCGCTCGGCGGCGGCCTTGCGCTCGCGCACCAGTACAACAATGACGGCGGGCTGTGCCTTGCCTATTTCGGCGACGGTGCGGCCAACCAGGGACAGGTCTACGAAACCTTCAACATGGCCGCTCTTTGGAAACTGCCGATCGTGTTTGTGGTGGAAGATAACCAATATGCGATGGGCACAGCGACCAAGCGGTCGTCGGCCGAAACCGCCTTCTATCGTCGCGGCACCGCGTTTCGCATTCCCGGGATGGAAGTGAATGGCATGGATGTGCTCGAAGTGCGCGCAGCGGCCGAAGTCGCTTTTGCCCACGTGCGCGCCGGGCATGGTCCCGTCCTGATGGAGTGCAACACCTATCGCTATCGCGGGCATTCAATGTCTGATCCCGCCAAGTACCGCACCCGCGAGGAAGTGCAGGAACAGCGCGACCATCATGATCCGATTGAAGGGCTGAAGAAAACCCTGATCGAAGCAGGCAAGACCGAGGACGAATTGAAAGCCATCGACAAGGCCATCCGCGCCGAGGTGGCAAATGCCGCCGACTTCGCTGAAACCTCTCCGGAACCCGGCGCGGGCGAACTCTACACCGATGTTTTGGTGGAGGAGTATTGAGCCATGGGCATTGAACTGAAGATGCCGGCGCTGTCGCCTACAATGGAACAGGGCACCCTTGCCAAGTGGCTCAAGCAGGAAGGCGACCGGATCGAGCCGGGCGATATCATTGCCGAGATCGAAACCGACAAGGCGACGATGGAATTCGAAGCCATCGATGAAGGGGTGTTGGAAAAGATCCTGGTGCCTGCCGGAACCGAGGATGTGGCGGTTGGCGCGGTAATTGCGCTGATCACCGGGGATGAGGAGGAGCCCGCCGCCACCCAGGTGTCAGCACCGGCAGCCGAACAGTCCGTGGCCGCGCGCGGCGAGGAAGGCCGGGGCGAGGGCAATAACGCCAAGCCCGCTGCCAAACCGCTTCGCGCACCGGTTGCGCCCGCGCGTGATCCGGAACTGCCCGCTGGCACCAATGTGGTCAGCACCACTGTGCGCGAAGCGTTGCGCGATGCCATGGCTGAAGAAATGCGCGCCGATGGCCGCGTTTTCGTGATGGGCGAAGAAGTCGCTGAATATCAGGGCGCCTACAAGGTCACCCAAGGCTTGCTCGCCGAATTTGGCCCCAAGCGCGTCATCGACACGCCGATCACCGAATATGGCTTTGCCGGGATCGGCGCGGGCGCGGCGATGGGTGGCTTGCGTCCGATTGTCGAATTCATGACCTTCAACTTCGCAATGCAGGCGATTGACCACATCATCAACTCGGCCGCCAAGACGAACTACATGTCGGGCGGGCAGATGCGTTGTCCGATCGTGTTCCGCGGCCCTAATGGGGCGGCAAGCCGCGTCGGTGCGCAGCACAGCCAGAACTTCGGTCCCTGGTACGCCAGCGTGCCGGGCCTGATCGTTATTGCTCCCTATGATGCGGCGGACGCCAAGGGGCTGATGAAGGCCGCGATCCGGTCAGAAGATCCGGTCGTGTTTCTCGAAAACGAGCTGGTCTATGGCCGCAGCTTCGATGTGCCCGACGTTGACGATTACGTCTTGCCGATTGGCAAGGCGCGCATTGTGCGCGAAGGCAAGGACGTGACGATCGTCAGCTATTCGATCGGTGTCGGCATGGCGCTGGAAGCGGCAGCAAAGCTGGCGGATGAGGGGATCGATGCCGAGGTGATCGATCTTCGCACCCTGCGCCCGCTGGACAAGCAGACCGTCCTGACCAGCCTTGCCAAGACCAACCGCCTGATCGTGGCTGAAGAAGGCTGGCCGACCTGCTCGATCGCGTCAGAGATCGTCGCGATCTGCATGGAGGAGGGTTTCGACCACCTTGATGCCCCCGTGCTGCGGGTGTGCAACGAAGACGTGCCGCTGCCCTATGCTGCCAACCTCGAAAAGCTTGCGCTGATCGATGTGGCACGCATTGCTGAGGCAGCGCGCAAGGTCTGTTACAAATAGGCGGAAGCCGGCGGCTCGCCTGATTAAGTCGGGCGGGCCGCCGAATAAACGTTGCAGCGCGCCACGGGTGCGACCGGGTTGCCAGGAAATAGCCCGTTCGCGTTTGGTCCGCCAGTCAGATCGCGGTTGTCGCGGACGTTGAATGCAGCAGTGTAGACGATCTGCTGATTGTTGAAGATGTTCATCGGCGTAATTGACTTGAAGTCGTATGCCACCTCCACAAACATGACCGCCGTCTGCGGCGAGGCGGTGATGAGCCGGCCCGTTACACCCATTCCGGGAAAGGTGGTGCCGGTTGCGCCGTTGCCTTGAACGCCGAAGCTCGAATTATAAACCTTGGCACCGCGGCACCGCTGCCACGCGATCCACTGGCCGCCATTTGCGTTACGCTGCAGGCTTGAAACGATCATTCGCCCGCCGGTGAAAATGCCGATGTTCTCGCCCATCTTCTCGGCGCCGACGAAGGTTTCGTTGATGTCGGCTTCAATCACCTGATACACCGATACTTGGTTCGCTGTTCCTACACGCGACACGTTGTCAGCCGTTTGCGTTGCAATCTGGCTGACCAACATATGCGTAATGACCAAAGAGGCCGTGTCGGTTCCGAGCATACCCATGCCGAGCACCAGCGGCGCAGCAAAGGCAAATTCGATCATCGCCAGACCCGAGCGGTTTGCGGTGAGGCGGCGCGCAAATTTGCGGTGCCGGGTGAACTGTGGATGTCCGAAAGAACGGGCCATTAGCAATTCCTTACCGTTGTGTTGCGACCGGCCTGTGTGTTGAAGGGCTGATTGCGCAGTACCGTTGACGATTTAAGGGTCACGTCACTCGGCAGGCCTGCCAATCCGGCCATCGGAAACAACCGCGGATAGGTTACAGTGGCGGTGTAAAGAACAACATCGCGCGCGCCGCCGAGCCCGCTTCTTCCCCGGCTCGCATTCCAACTGCCACTGTTGTTGGCATCGATGTACGTCTCGCCCGTGTTGCAGACCCCGTTGTTGTTCGCATCG
>JBIKSA010000109.1:0-5611 GCA_044348875.1 Erythrobacter sp.
TGACGATTTGTTCGGCACGACCGAAATCCGAAAAATCTAAGAACGACTCTTTTTCGACCGTGACTTGCGCGTTGTTTGGCATCACCGCCTTGACCTGTCCGATCATGAAATTGTCGATCGCGGTCTGGTTGCTGGCCCCGTTCTGGAGCGTCAAATCGCGCCCGGCCTTCTGAAGCGCGCCCTGCAGGACCGAACTGGTGTATTGCGAATGAGAGATGTCGAACAGGCCCATGATCATCAGGATCAGAACCGGCCCGACAATGGCAAATTCGACCAGGGTGACGCCGCTACGGTCGCCAAACAGGCGCCGCAGCAACGACACGCGTAATGCAGGGCGTCCGATCACGACGTAAGCCTCAAAGCAGCAATCTGACCCGCAATCCGTTGGAAGGCTTCATTAAGTGCAGCGTTGTTGGATGCTCGAAATGCGCGGTCAGGCGAAGCGCAATTGGTGAGGCTGGCGGTCAGAGGCGTGCCGAAAGCAACAACCCATACGGTGATATTTTCATCCTTGGCCGCCTGGCAAGCTGCCTGAAAGCGTGCTTCATGGCGGGCATCCATCTGGGCTTGGGATCCATCGGATGTCACCCGCCGATCCCAAGGCTCGATGCCATAGGTCGAATACACCAGTCTGTTAGGGGCAGGCAGGCCGTCGGTCATAAACACGATGTGCCGGGCAATTGCCTGACCATTCGGTGCCGAGATGTTATCGTTGGCAAAGATCCCGCGCGGCGAAGTGTAACGCCCACCCCAGATCATGCCGATATCGTGATAGGTGGCACCGCGTGCGATGAGCCCGTCCACATATGTTTGAAGTTGCGGTCTTGTTGTGACCTGCAGCCTGCGCGCACGCGGCACACACAGGTTGAGCCCAGCCCGGTCCATCCGCCAAGTGGTGGCATCGGTTGCTGTAGTGATGTTCGCAGTGGTAGGTACACCTCCGCTGTTCCGCTGCCACACGGCACGGTTTAGCTGGGGTTTCCACCTTTGCGCCTGAGTTGCAGGGATAAGGTTGATATTGAGGTCATGGGCATTGGCCGGCACCGGATTGAGAGTACCGGTTTGGATTGTGGCCGCTTCCTCGATGCAGCCGGCCCAAGTGATTGTTTCCATGGCACCGTTCGTGCCCGTCGGCATCTGGATCTGGTTATCATCGTAAAGCGTGGAAAGATCGACCGATCCCCAGCCAGGACGGGCCACCGGAGGGGTGTAGCCGCAATTTGCGGCCACGCCAGTAGTGACACGGCAGTACACATAATCGGAAAACGACGTGACACCCGATGATGTTACGAACCTCGGCACGCGCGATTGATATGAGTGGCTGGTAGCCATGAATTGCAGCGGAATGTCGAAGCCGACATTCACGCTGTTGGCATAGGGCACGACGCCATAGCGAACGCGCGCGGCCGGAGAGGCTGTCAGCGCGATTGAATCGTAGAAACTCATCACCGCGTTACGCAAGCCAACTATCAGCGAATTCGAAACCTCGATTTCATTGTTGTTGCCGTTTGTACAACCGGCAATGTTGTTGTCCGGACAGTTCATCGAACCGGTCACGTCGAGAACGAAGGTGATATCGGTGTTGGAAATGTTGAGGTCTGCACTGCAGGTTGCGCTCAGAGTGAACTGGTTGAATCCGAAAGCCGCCATGATGGTCGACGGCAGCACACCGCTGGCCGTGCCTGTCACCACGCCGTTATTGTCCGCGGAGTAAGTACGCGTGCGTCCTGTCACGCCGAAAATTCCATCGTGGAAGTTCTGATCGAAGAAGTTCAACCCGACCTGCTTGTTGTCTGCGGTCAAGCTGGAGCCCGTCATCGCCTTGCGCGCAGCAAGAGCGCCTGCGTCACAGGCCGCCTGCATCCGCGCCGACGCCATGTAATAACGGCTCGCATCGACGCCACCGCCGACCATCGCCATCAGCGGAACCATCGCTGCCGCAGCAAGCGCAAGCGTGTTGGCGGTCTTGTCATGCAGCAATTTGTGCATGAACGACTTATCTGCCAGTTTTTCTTGCCCCATCGATCGGTGCCCTTTTTTGGTCGTCTGCCCAGAGAATCATGCAGACATTCCAGATGCATCGTCTGCCCATAATTCGGTCTGGTAAGCGGATTGCCAAAGTTCATGGTTAGCAAAGTCCTAACAACCCAATACGCATCGGAATGGCTTTGCATTGTCCCGGGCGGGGACAGTTCGCTTGCCAATCTGGCAACCGGTCGGATAGGCGCGCGGTCGTGAACGCCGATCCATCCGATATGCTCCCGCCTGAAGCGGAGCTGGCGCTAGCCTGGAGCAGGCCTGAAGTGCGCGGGACCCTGATGGCAGCGCTTCACCTTGACCGCAGGTTGGGACGGATCGTGGCCCGGACGCGCGAACCGATGCTTGGGCAAATGCGTCTTGCATGGTGGCGTGAGGCGCTGGGCAAGCCGGTTGCCGAACGGCCGCGTGGTGATGCAGTCCTCGATGCAATCGGTGTGCACTGGTGCGGCAGAGAAGCCGCGTTGGTGAATCTGGTGGACGCCTGGGAGATTTTCGTCACCACGAAGGCCCTTAGCCCAAAGGATGCAGTGTCTTTCGGGGAGGGGCGCGGCGCATTTTTCGGGGCAATGGCGCTGACGGGAGATGCGGCCATAGTGCAGCGGCTCGCCGCCGCCGGATTCCGCTGGGCATTAGCCGATGCGGCAACCGCGATTTCGGATGCCGAGGAACGCGCGGCGGTGATCGGCGCCGGTCTTTCATGCGGCGGCACCACAGGGCGCATGCCTGCCAGTTTTCGCGGCCTCGCTGTGTTGGATGCGCTGGCTTCGCGGGCGTTGCGGCGCGGGGGAATGCCGCTGATGGAGGGCCGCATGGCGCCGCTCACGGCATTGAGAGCCGCTATCTTTCGGGCCTGATTACGTATAGTTGCGTAACATCGGTGGCAAAAGAGGTGCGGATCTTTGCGACAGGCGGTGGTGGGTGTGTTGGGCGGGCTCGTCCTTGCCGGGGTCGGAGTGTTCTGGTGGCAAGGCCGCGCCGCGATCGAGGAAGGCGCACCGCCGCCGCCTGTGCCAGCACCGTCATCTGATCCTGATGCCCTGCCGATTGCCGATCCCGGCACGCTGCAAGGCCCTGCGCCGCCGGAAGTCAGCGAGTTGGGGCGCGAGGAGCAGCGCTTCTTCCGCTATGATCGGAACCGCGACCGGCTGATTACCCGGAACGAAATGCTTTCAAGCCGGACCGAGGCCTATCGGAAGCTGGATACAGACGGCAACAATCTGCTCACCTTCGAAGAATGGGCAGTGGCGACGGTCGACCGCTTTGAAAACGCCGATAGTGACCGGGATGGCCGCCTGACCCCGCGAGAATTTGCCGCCACTGCGCCCAAGCCGGCGGCGAAAAAGCCCGCCTGCAAATGCTGACGCATCAGGCGGGCACAGTCTCCCGGCTGTCCGCAATCCAGCGGGCCAGATCGGCCTTTGCGCGCGAGGTGTAGGCCTCCTTGCGCACCTTCTTGCCTACTTCGTGGAGCGGCGGGAAAAGCCCGAAATTGACGTTCATCGGTTGAAAGGTTTCGGATTCTGCATCGCCGGTAATGTGCGACAGCAACGCGCCCAAGGCGGTTGTTGCGGGAAGTGGTTGCCACGCACGGCCTGCCAGCTCTGCCGCCGCCATCATACCGGCCACAAGGCCAATAGAGGCGCTTTCGACATAGCCTTCGCAGCCGGTGACCTGCCCGGCAAAGCGGATATGCGGTGCGGCCTTAAGGCGCAGCTGCCGGTCAAGCACTTCAGGCGAATTGAGGAAGGTGTTGCGATGCAATCCGCCGAGCCGCGCGAATTCCGCGTTCTCGAGGCCCGGGATCGTGCGGAACAGTTCGATCTGCGCGGCATATTTCAGCTTCGTCTGGAAGCCGACCATGTTCCACAGCGTGCCAAGTTTATTGTCCTGGCGCAGCTGGACGACGGCATAGGGCCAGCGGCCCTGCGGAAATTCGGGGGAGGTGTCGAAGGGGTTGTCGAGCCCCACGCCCTTCATCGGGCCATAACGCAGCGTTTCGACTCCGCGTTCAGCCATCACTTCGATCGGCATGCAGCCATCGAAATACGGGGTGTCCTTTTCCCACTGTTTGAACTCGGTCTTTTCGCCTTCCATCAGCCCGCGGTGGAAGGCACGGTATTGATCTTCGTTCATCGGGCAATTGATGTAATCGCCGCCTTCATTCGAGGCATCGGTGCGCTTGTTCCAGCGGGACTGGATCCAGCATTTGCTCATATCGATGGATTCGTGGTGGATGATCGGCGCGATGGCATCGAAGAAGGCGAGCCGCTCGCTCCCCGTTGCGCGCACGATGCTGCGTGCCAGCGCCTCGGCAGTCAGCGGACCGGTGGCGACGATGGTGAGGCCAGCTTCGGGCAGGGCATCCACCCGCTCGCGCACGATAGTGACATTGGGATGCTGGGAAAGCGCCGCTTCGACCTCGGCAGAGAACACGTCGCGGTCAACCGCCATGGCGCTGCCTGCCGGAACGCGCGCGGCATGCCCGGCGCGCATCACCAGACTATCGAGCTCGCGCATTTCGTGATGCAAAAGGCCGACTGCGTTTTTGGTATCGTCATCGGAACGGAAGGAATTGGAGCACACCAATTCGGCCAATCCGTCGGTCTGGTGCGCCGCGGTCATTTCCCCGCATCCGCGCATCTCCGATAGGCGGACACGCGCGCCGCGCTGTGCCAGCTGCCACGCAGCCTCGCTCCCGGCGAGGCCGCCGCCAATGATGTGCACATCGTGCATAGTCGCGTTTGCGGTCATGGCAGGGCAGGTAATTGCGTGTTAGCTCCGCCGCAAGCCCCGAGGAGCGCGGGCAAGGGAAGGGTGAGATGGCAAAGCAGGCTTTGATCGAGCAACGGCCGTTGCTGCTGGCGAGCATTACCGCCGCTGTGGCCTATTATTTCCTGCGCGATAATCCGGTGGGAGAGGGCACTTGGGGCCTGCTCGCCAAGGGGGCGTCGGTGGGGCTGCTGGTGGTTTACGTTTTGCTGCGCGTCCCACAAGGAAAGCACCGCGCAGATGGGTTTTTGCTGGCGGGTGCGCTGGCGATTGCAGCGGCGGGCGATGTCGGAATCGAGCTTGATCTTGGGGTCGGTGCGGCGTTGTTTGCGGCTGCCCATGTGGTTGCCGTGGTTCTTTACCTCAGGAATCGTCACCAGCGCCCATCGCCGACCCAGAAACTGAGCGGCGCAGCGCTACTGATCGGCACGCCGCTGGTCAGCTTTCTCCTGAGCGGGCAGGCGTTGGTCGCGGTCTATGCGGCGTTCCTCGGGACCATGGCATCGGCTGCATGGATGAGCCACTATCCGCGCTACCGTGTAGGAACCGGCGCTGTGCTGTTTGTGGTGAGCGACTGGCTCATTTTCGCGCAGATGGGTCCCCATGATTTCGCCCCGCTGCCCGACCTTTTCATCTGGCCGCTTTACTACGCAGGGCAGCTCATGATCGCGACGGGGATCGTCCAATGCCTGAGAGGCGAACAGCCCGTGCGCTGACAATGCTGCCCGTTTTTTCATCACAACAAAAAAGGGCAGCCAGTATTTGATCTGGCTGCCCTTATTTTGTGCATCAACTGCCGGAG
>JBIKSA010000156.1:0-2516 GCA_044348875.1 Erythrobacter sp.
CTTCTTCACCAACGTTGACGATACCGGTTTCGATACGGCCGGTCACCACGGTGCCGCGACCCGAGATCGAGAACACGTCTTCGATCGGCATCAGGAACGGCTTGTCGATCGGACGATCGGGCTGCGGGATGTAGCTGTCGACGGCTTCGATCAGAGCGATCACCGAATCCTTGCCGATGTTGTCATCACGGCCTTCGAGAGCGGCCAGAGCCGAACCCTTGATGATCGGAATGTTATCACCGTCAAAGTCATACGAGCTGAGCAGCTCGCGCACTTCCAGTTCGACGAGCTCAAGGATTTCCTCGTCGTCGACCTGGTCGACCTTGTTCATGTAAACGACCAGCGCGGGCACGCCGACCTGACGGGCAAGCAGGATGTGCTCACGGGTCTGGGGCATCGGACCGTCGGCAGCGTTCACGACCAAGATCGCGCCGTCCATCTGGGCGGCACCCGTGATCATGTTCTTCACGTAGTCAGCGTGACCCGGGCAATCGACGTGCGCGTAGTGGCGGGCAGCCGATTCATATTCGACGTGTGCGGTCGAGATGGTGATCCCGCGCTCACGCTCTTCGGGAGCCTTGTCGATGTTGGCGAAGTCCACGGCGGCGCCGCCGTAGGTTTCTGCCATCACCTTGGTGATCGCGGCGGTAAGCGTGGTCTTGCCATGGTCAACGTGACCGATGGTGCCGATGTTGCAGTGCGGCTTATTCCGCTGGAACTTTTCCTTAGCCATTTCTCTGGTGTACCTTCTTGAATGAAACAATGTGTTCGCGGGAGAACGGCGGTGCCCGCTGAATCAGGCGCCGCCCCTAGACTGCTGGCGCAGCTTAGGCAAGTTTCTCCTTGACCTCGGCTGCGACGTTTGCGGGAACTTCGTCGTAATGCGAGAACTGCATGGAGTAGTTCGCGCGCCCTTGCGTGAATGAACGCAGTTCATTGACGTAGCCGAACATGTTGGCGAGCGGCACGTTGGCCTCAACCGCCTGGGCATTGCCCCGCGTATCGGTGCCCTGAATCTGTCCGCGCCGGCTGTTGAGATCGCCGATAACATCGCCCAGATATTCATCGGGGGTGATGACTTCGACCTTCATGATCGGTTCGAGCAGCTTGATGCCGGCCTTCTGCGCGACTTCACGCATCGCACCGCGCGCGGCGATTTCGAACGCAATCGCGCTCGAGTCGACGTCGTGGTACGCACCATCGGTCAGCTTGATGCTGAAATCGATGATCGGGAAGCCGACCAGGTGACCGCTGGCTGCCTGTTCACGGAAGCCCTTTTCGATCGCCGGGATGTATTCGCGCGGGATGTTACCGCCCTTGATCACGTCCTCGAAGATCACGCCCTGGCCACGCTCACCGGGGATGACCGTGACCTTCACGCGGCCGAACTGGCCCGAGCCGCCCGACTGCTTCTTGTGGGTGTAATCGACTTCGACTTCCCGGGCGAGGTATTCGCGGTAAGCCACCTGCGGCGCGCCGACGTTGGCTTCGACCTTGAATTCGCGCTTCATGCGATCGACGATGATGTCGAGGTGCAATTCGCCCATGCCCTTGATGATCGTCTGGCCCGATTCATGATCGGTCGATACGCGGAAGCTGGGATCTTCAGCCGACAGGCGGTTGAGCGCGATGCCCATCTTTTCCTGGTCAGCCTTGGTCTTGGGTTCCACGCTGAGTTCGATCACCGGCTCGGGGAACTCCATCCGTTCGAGCACGATCGGCGCATTTGCAGCGCAGAGCGTGTCGCCGGTGGTGGTTTCCTTCATGCCGGCCAGCGCGATGATGTCGCCCGCGAAGGCTTCATCCACGTCCTTGCGCTCGTTCGCATGCATTTCCAGCATACGACCGACCTTTTCCTTCTTGTCCTTCACCGAGTTCAGATACGTGCCCTTGTTGAGCATGCCCGAATAGATGCGGATGAAGGTAAGGCTGCCGACGAACGGATCGTTCATCACCTTGAACGCGAGCGCGCTGAACGGTGCTTCGTCAGACGCGGGGCGGCTATCCGGTTCGTCGCTGTCCATCTTGACGCCTTGGACGTCCTCGATGTCGAGCGGCGAAGGCAGGTAATCGACCACAGCGTCGAGCAGGGGCTGCACGCCCTTGTTCTTGAAGGCCGAACCGCAGCAGACCGGCACGAACGACTGGTTAAGCGTGCCCTTGCGAATCAGCGCCTTCAGCGTTGCGGTATCGGGCTCGTTGCCTTCGAGATAGGCTTCCATCGCCTCATCGTCTTGTTCGACGGCGAGTTCGATCAGCTCGCTGCGATAGGTCGCAGCTTCGTCAGCCAGATCAGCCGGAATGTCTTCGTAAACGAATTCGGCGCCGAGCGACTCATCCTTCCAGATGATCGCACGATTGTGGACGAGATCGACCAGACCCTTCAGGTCGGCTTCCAGACCGATCGGAATGTAAAGCACCGCCGGCTTTGCGCCGAGGCGATCGATGATCGACTGAACGCAATATTTGAAGTTGGCGCCAGTGCGGTCCAACTTGTTGATGAAGCACATTCTGGG
>JBIKSA010000026.1:0-29675 GCA_044348875.1 Erythrobacter sp.
ATAAATGCGGATTTGGTCCGGCTATTTCTCGAGGTGTCGGAAGGCGGGTAACTGGTCAAGGGCATGAACCAGTCCGCTGCCGCCCCAGTTGAAGAAGTCCAACACTGACCTGCGAACGTCCCGATCGAACAATATCAGTCTTTCCGATTGGGTGAGCGTGTGAGACAGCAGCAGCCAACAACGCAGCCGTCTTGCGACCCTACGCGATCATCAAGATCAGGCCTCTATTTATCCAGCACTCCAGAGCTGAACCCTCAGGCATAAGCGGGAGCGGTTCATATCGGGCATTCCTCATGCGTGACCGCGTGCAGCTTTAGAAGCTGCTTGGACGGCTTGCCCACGAAATCAGCCTCGGCGCATTGGTCATTCTCGGCGAAAAGGACGCAAGCCGTCCCCGCTCCGGGCCGCGAGCTTCGATAGAGCAGTCCATCGAGCGGCTTCCCCTCGGCGTCGCGGAAAACGCGCCGGAAAAATTCGGTGACGATCTGGGTCGGCACATATTCGATATGCTCCCGCCCATCGCGCGCGATGCGCTTGACGAGATCGGCGGCAAAGGCATGGAGGAAGCGCATCGGGTGGATGAACTTCCGCGTCTCGTCAGCGAACACGCTCGGGATGTCGGGCAGCTCGGCCAGATCGAGGAGCCGCAGCGGGCGTAGCGCGCGGAACGCACCGATCGACATGATCTGGCCAGCATGGTGGGCGACATCGAACGTCTCCACCTTGGCCGTGTCGATATCAAATGCCCCATAGAACATTGGGATGCCGGCGGGGCTCATGCGATTAGCCTGCGTCGCGAATTCGAGAGGGGGTGGGCCGATTTCGGCTGCGGTCTCGAACGGCGTCAGGCCGATGCGGATGCGGTAGAGGTTTACGTCCTCACCGATCGTCTTGATGAAGTCGAAGGGCGCGAGATCCTTGGAGATTATCGATGCGATGACATTCAGCATCTGCGATGGCGGGATGTCGTCGTCATATTTGTCGCCCTCGTTCTTCAGGAACAGAAAGCGCGATTGGTGCATCGTCACATGCTTGAACCAAGTCCAACCGGACGTCAGGCGCTCGCCGTCGTCGCCCCGATAGAAGTCGCGCTCGACCCACGCCTCCGTATCCACCGCGTCGATCACCGCCTGCACGACATTGTCGTTGTCGCTGATATCGTAGTTGTAGAACACATCGGCGGTGTCGGAGAGAGGTGCCTGGTAGCCCCCTTCACGCCCGTCATACATAATGCCCTCATTATCGGGATCGTTCCAGTCGAAGCCGATCCCGCCGAGCACGATTCCAACGAAGTCGTCGAAGCTAGCTGCAATCGCGTCATCGGATTCGTCGCCACAAAACGTGCAGGCCGTTGAGCTGAGATGGTCGGCGACCCACGCCTTGAGCGCCGGGTCAGTAACGCAATTGGCGCAGATATCCCCGTCGGCTTCGCTATAGCCGCGTTCCTGCTGCTCGATCATCCATTCGCTGACGCGGCCCATCGACTTCTAATCCAATTAACCCGTGCCCTGAAGATTGTGGCTAAATACAAAAATGATCGCGGCCGTCCATCGAACGCTTTGGGTACCGTCAAGCTATTGCCCACCAATGGCAGCCATGCCTGGTTCTCATTCCGTAATCTTTGGCATCTTCAGTCTGACCGGTTATGCGGGTGTAAGTTCCGCCCCCCCACTGGAACCAAGGCCTGAAAACCAATAGATTCTGGTCATGGCTACCGACACCGACATTCGCCTGAGAAGCCGACTCGACTCCAATCAGCGCGACCGCGAGCAGATGTGTCGCGCAGTTCTCGCGCTCGATGCTCGCTACACAGAGGTAAGGCCGCGCCATCCACTTGGCGGACCTGACGGCGGCCGTGACATAGAGGCTCTCTTCAGTGGCACTCTCAGAACATTCGGAGCAGTCGGCTTCGCGAACAGTGCCAATGATCCCGATGATCAGAAGAAGCAGACCCGGCGCAAGTTCAGAGACGATCTTACGTCGGCGATCGCTGCCGAACCGGCGCCAAAAGCCTCCGCTTCTGGGACGCCGGACCAAGATTTTTTCGCCGACGGGCGCGCAGACGATGGCGCTTTGGACCGCTCGCACCCCGCCTCTCCTACGCCTGCCAAATCACTTGCGTTCCTTCTATGTTCTCAATAGGAGGCCTTCCTAGAACCTAGGATGGCGCTTCCTAGAGAGACCCACGAGGAGCGGCAGCATGGACGATGCACGACGAGCGCTGGACGAGTTGATCCAGAAGCGCGGCTGCAACTATTCCGAGATCTCGCGCCTGCTTGGGCGCAATGCGGCCTACATCCAGCAATACATCCGGCGTGGGAGCCCGAAACAGCTCGATGACCAAGATCGCTCGGTCCTCGCCCGCTTTTTCGGGGTGGATGAAAAGGTGCTCGGCGGCCCGGCACGCCGCGCAGGTCCTGACGCCGACCTCGTGCACATTCCCATCCTTGATGTGGAAGCATCAGCAGGATATGGTGCGCTCGCCGGGTCGGAAGGCAACTCAGCGCAATTCGGGTTCGACGAGAAATGGCTGCGTCGTCTGACGGCCAGCAAGGCGTCCAACCTGTCGATCATCGGGGTCCTCGGGGACTCGATGGAGCCGACCTTGCACGATGGCGATGAAGTGATGGTCGATCTTGGTGACGGTCAGGCGCGGCTGCGCGATGGCATCTACGTGCTGCGCATGGACGACATGCTGAGCGTCAAACGGATCGCGATCGAACCGCAGGGCAAGCGGGTATCGGTCCTCAGCGACAACCCGACATATCCGAGCTGGCGCGGTCTCGAAAAACGCATGCTCAACATCGTTGGCCGGGTGCTCTGGTTCGGCCGGACGCTGCGCTGAAGATGTATCAACGTGCTTAGCCTGATGGCCGCATCCGTGATTGCCGCAGGGCAAACCTTCACCTGCACGCCGACCCGTGTGTGGGACGGCGATGGGCCTGTCTGGTGCGCGGAAGGTCCTCGCCTGCGCATTGCCGGCATTGCTGCCCGCGAGATGGACGGCACCTGCCGAGCCAAGCATCCATGTCCGCGCAGTTCCGGGATTCAGGCACGCGATGCGCTCGTGCAGATCCTGGGTGGTGCGCGCGGCACCTCATCGACCGGACATGTTCTGGTCCGGGGGCCCAAATTGACCTGTCGCTCTGAAGGTCGGGCCGAAGGCAATCGCACGGCGGCCTGGTGCCGCCTGCCAAGCGGCGCGGACCTGTCCTGCGCGATGATCCGCACCCGCACGGTGCTGCGCTGGGACCGCTACTGGAAGGGTCCGGCCTGCCGCTAACGGCAGGCGTGAAAGGGCAAGTACACGCTACAGCCCCATGTCGAACTTCTTGGAGATCGAGCGGTCGAGCTCGGGCGCCTTGAGTTGCGCCTCGGCAGCCCTCCCCCTCTCCATGCCAGTGGCAGCCGCATTCCGCAGAAGGTCGACCGTCTCGAGCGCCGAGCGCTTCATGCCGGGATTGTTCTCTACCGCAGCCTCGAGCTTGCCAGCATTGTCGACAAACAAGGTCAGACGGTCCCGCAACCGCGTGATGGTCACAAGGAAGGTCTGCTGGTTGGCAAGGTTCTTCTCGCGGCTATCCATTACCGCGATACCGCGATCCGAGGTCAGGCCCTGCGCCATGTGCGCGTTGAGCGCATAGGCGAGGTCGAGCCGCTTCAGCATCGGATCGGTGGGAGCAAGGCGGTGCAGCACGCCAACCGATGTCGCAAGCGACACGCCTTTGGCGTCGACCGAAATGATCCTCGCCTGGTCAGCATTGAGCAGGCCGCGCCTGTGATCGGTCGCCGTCCAGCGGATGCGGTCGCCATCATGGATCTCGATCTCGCGGCGTTCATAGAGCTTCACCGGATCCTTCTCACCCTGAGGTCGAAGCTGGCCAGGACGAAACTCGAATTGCCGCCCGCGCTCGTTCTGCAGGGTCACTCGCTCGCGGGAGAGATCGGTTGCCACCACTGCATAGCTTCCCTTCTGGAGGCCCTGCCCCCTCTGCCGGCGATCAACCTCGAGCACCGTTCCGGGGGCATAGCTCCTCGCATAGCGCAGCTCCTCGCGCGTCAGATTGATCCGCGAGAGCACCTCAAGTTTCATCGCACCGGGACCCAGTTCGCCATTGGCCTTGAGCCCCGTCTGGACCGCTTCGTTGACCTCGCCGCGCAAGGCCCGGCCCGATGCATAGATTGCGGTCACCTCTCGTTCTTTGGGTGCGAGCGAAAGCCATGCGGCTGCTGCGTCAACGGCGGCATTCTCGCCCGCGGCGACGACGTTGCCTCCCAGATGGGCGAGCGCCTCGCTGATCCGGCCACCCTGAGCCGCACGCTGGGCGCTGCACAGCGCCTCGTCGCGCGCGCGCAGATTGGTGTCCATCTGCGCGGCTTCGATGCCAGCCTGCTGCATGACATCGAAGGGCTTACCCGCATCGACCGCCCCCAATTGCTTGGTGTCGCCGATACTGGCGAAGCGATCGAGCCTGAGCAGATTGGCGAGACGCACCAGCTTTTCCATATCGGCATTGCCGACCATTGATGCCTCATCGAGCACCACAACGGTCCCGCTCATTGCCGTGCGCGCGGCTTCGAGGCGCGCGCTGCCCTCTCCCTTGAGAAGGTCCTGATGCTGTCCGAGGAAGCGCGCCACGGTCATCGAGGGAATGCCGGTTTCGCGCTCCAGCATCTGTACCAGCGTGTTCTGCACGGCGAGGCCCAGCACGGTCTTACCTTCCGTGCGCAGGATATCGGCGACCGGCTTCAGAACCGTGCTTTTGCCTGCGCCGGCTACGCCCTGGATCGCGACAATGCGATTGTTCGAGCTCAGCAGCAGGCGGCCCGCCCCCTCCTGCCCCTTGTTCAGTGTGATCCCATATCTCTTGTGCGAGACGGCTTGCAGCCGCGTGCCGGCATCGAAGGCAGGAACGATGGCGGGCGCAACGCCGCGTCCAGCCTCGATGCCCGCCAGGATCCGCTGTTCGAGGCTGATCGCATCGTGGGTTGTGAGCATGTCGCGATCCGGGCCCTTGCCCGCCTGAAGGTGTCCCTGCCGGATCAGTTGGAGGGTCCGGCGCTCAATATCGGCAAATGCCGTGGGCAGGGCGAAACCGAGCGCGGTGCGATAGATCTCGAACTTGCTGAAGGCCGCCTCGCGCTCGCCGAGATGGCGGATCGCCGAGGCGACGCCATGGATGGCTGCGACCTCCTCGGGACTACGGTTGCCAAGCCGCGAGGGAATGAGCGGGTCGCCTTGCGCAATGCCGAGACGTTCGGCGAAATCCTGGGCGATCTGCTTGCCCTGCTCGACCACCTTGCGGACCGATGACCCCAATCCGGGAAGTTTGCCGAGGTCCTTGGCGCCGCGTGCGTTCGCTCGCGCGATAACCATTGCCGGGTCGAACCCGAGCTTTTCAGCGGTGTCCTTCCATTGCTGTTTCAGGGCGGCGCGGTCCTCGATGGGCTCTTTTTGCGCCCGCGTCATTAGTGTTGCCGCATCGAGCGACCTCGGACCCTGCGAGTTCATCTGCGCGGCGGCTTCGAGAACCTCGGCGCGGCGCGAGCTGAAGGCATCGCGCACTTCCTTGGGTACGCCGACGGCCTCGAAATTGCCGTGTTTGCCGAACTCGCCAACCTCGTAGCCGAGCTTCTCCACGCTGAGCCGGAAGCTCGCCATGGTCATGGCGTTGAGGAGGGTATTGTGCTGCCAGAGATTGTCGTTGCGCAGGGCCCTCCACTTGCCGTCCGGCCCCTGGGTGACATTGGCGATTACCGCATGGAAATGCGCATTGGGCTCCTGATTGCGGTTGGTGTCGTGCTGGAAGACTGCGGCCACAAGGTTGCCGGTCCTGACGACACGCTCGCTGCCGCGAACCTCCATGCGGGTTTCGGCAAGGTTCTTCTCCGCCCATGCCAACGTCTCGCGGACCGCCGCGCCATAGGCATCGAGGATCCGCTTGTCGCCGCCCACGAGGGCGAGCACCGACCAGCTTTTGGGCATGGAGAAGGTGAGATCGGTGCCTGCGCGGTGTGCCCTGTGGTCGCTGCCCACGCGGCTCCCGTCGGGCAGGAACCCCTTGAGAACAGCTTCGAAGGTCTTGGCATCGACCGCACCCGAGAGGCCCAGCTCCTCGGAACCCTTGCCGAACCACGCCCCGGACCGATCGGCATCGGCCCGGGTGTAGTAATTGTCGGCTGCAAAGTAGCTGGCAGCACCGCCCGCAGTTCGGACATTGGCTACCGACAGCACAGATCTGTCCCTTGCAAGGCAGCATGGACTGCCATTGTCAGATCTCCAGATCGCCGAGGTCGCGCGTGTCCTTGGGAGGCTCGCTTCGCTCAGGGACTCCGTCCTCGTTCAGCAGCTTCCGGGCGTCCGATGATTTTGGCGGGCTAGCCGGTGCGCCTCCTTTGCGGGAGGGTGGGTCAGTGACCTTTGAGCCGGCAGATTTGGCTTTGGGCTCGCCGCTTCGTTCGGCACCGTCCTTCGCCTTTTCCCGCGCGGACGATGTGTTTTGCCTGATCGCACGATCACTCGACTTGGCGCCCGACTTAGGTCCCGGTTTGAGTGCCGGGCGATCATTACCGTGAGAGTTGTCGAGGCCCTTGGAGTGGTCAGCAGGATGGTCATGCCGGCCCTTCCCCACAGGCGCTTGCTCACCCTTTACGCGTTCCGGATCGGAAGAGGTCACGCCACCGGCAGCAGGCCTGCCCGACGCATCGGTACCCAGCAGACGCGCCGCCTCCGAAGCTTTTGCGCGATCGGGCTGCGGTGCTTCGCTAGGTGCCTGATCGAAGGCCAGCTCGCCCTGTCTGGGGGCGGAATCGAACCGCAAGGTCGACCTGCCGCCCCCGTCATCGCTGGACGAAGAATGCGCAGCCGCGCCCTCGCCAGGTGACCCTCCCGGTTTCGTCCGCGGGGGCACGGGAGCGTCGATCGGCGCGGGCGTTAGAGGCCGATTGGGCCCTCGCACGATAAAGGCGTCGGCCACCTTCGGGCGGTTTACCGGACGAAGCCTGACGGGCGCTGCGGGGAAGTCTTCCGGGAACTTGATATAGCCCTCAAGGCTCTTCATGTTCATTAGCTCGTCGGGCATTCGCAGCGGCTTGATCGTCGTGCGCTGGGTGAGGCTGACCGCGTCGCGGGCATTGTTAAACCCGAAAGAGAACCCCTCATCGACATCGACAACCTCCTCGTGACCGATGACGTCGCTGCACCAGGTTGCGGTATCCCGGTCGGCAACTGAGAGGATCAGTTTCGTGCGGGCAAGCGACGCGAGAGTCGCGGCCATGTTCTCACCATAGACCTCCTTCAGCTTGGCATAGGCGTGGAGGCCCAGAACGATCGCCCCGCCGAAATTGCGGGCGGTCTGAAGCCCCTTTTCGAGCGCGGGAAGACGATGCAGCGCGCCAAGCTCGTCGATGAAGAACCAGCACGTGACCTCGTTGGTGCGCGCAGAGGTCATGAGCGTATTCATGGCCGTATCGAGCCACAAGGTGAGGAGCTGCGAGGTCACGCTCATGTCGACATAGCGCGAGGAAATGAACAGGATCGAGCCTCGTCCCGCAGGGTTCTCGGCCGCCTGTTCGATCCATTCGCGCACCGAGAAACGCGGACCTTCGGTCGGCAGCAGTTCGAGCGCCTTGGCGTTGACATTGAACACCGCACGCACCGATTCCGCCATCCGCGCAGCCTCGGGTGCGGTGATCGGACCGGCCATCGTGTCCTTTACCAGTTCGTGGACATCGGAGAGGTCTGCGGACATCAGTTCCTGCGCGAGTGCCGCATTCGACCCCCTGCCCTGGGCCACAAGTTCGACGCAAAACTTCACGAATAGCGCGCGTGCACCGAGAACCCAGAACTGCGCGTCCCCGCCACCATCATGCGGGACCAGGGCATCGGCCGCGGTCCAGAAATCGGCTTCGGTGCGGCATTCGTCGAAGAGGCTCCACTGCGGGCAGCGCGCATCGAGCGGGTTCAGAATAATGTCCCGCCTCGGATCGTAGAACTGCTCGATGAAGGCTCCGGTCAGATCGAAGACCACGCAGTTCTGGCCCTTGGCGCGGGCCTCTTCGATCATGGCCGAAATGGCGACCGTCTTGCCGGTACCGGTCGTGCCGATCAGCATGGCGTGGCTTTGTTCAAGGCGCCATGGATAGACGACATCGGCGACATGGGCCGGACGATAGGGAAAGGCCTTTGCAAGCTCCCAGGGGAGGCACAGCCGCCACTTCCAGCCCATCGCGGCAGTGCGTTCGCGATTGCGCTTTTGGCGGTTATGCTTGCGCAGGCTCCTGATCAGTTCGGGAAGGCCAACAAGCTGCGCGCCGCGTACGAACTTGCGATCTTTCGCCTTCCCGCCGAAGCGGGCGGCGAACCCATAGAACAGCACAAAGGCGGGGATGAGAAACAGGGCCGAACGCCAGGCAGCGCTAGCGACGAGGTCGGTCATGTGGTCCCACGCCCGGACCACCGGAGGGAAGGAACCGAGCATTCCGATCGGCAATTCCATCGTGCCGCCGAAAGCTGTCTTGACGGTCACCAGCTTGTCGGGACTGAACTCCATGAAGCCGTAGGCCGCGGCATAGACGCGCATCCAGATGAGATAGATCTCATAGTCAGTGAGCGCCGATGAAAGGGTCCACCATGAGGTCGATGAAATCACCGCAGCGGCAATGATCAGCGGGCCCTTGAGGCCTGCAGCGAACATGAAACCGAAGTGCCCGAGGAGCTGGCTGCCGCGTGTGAAATTGGCGAGGTTACGCTTCATCGAACCCTCCCTCGATGGGAGTCTGCACAAGGCCGAATTCTGCGCACCTGCGGGCGTAAGCCCCGCGTGCACGATCGCGCAGGTCAGGGTCTGAATGGCCCGAAAGCAGCGCGTCGATGCCCACCACCGTGAAGAGGGCCTGACGGTGCATCCGCTGCATCCAGGCACTCAGGCCGACCTTGAGATCGTCCTCGTCGCAGGCTTGCTGCAACAGCGAGCGGATCCATTCGCTCACGCTGATATCGCGGCGCTCGGCCGCACTTCGAACCCGCTCGGCAAGCTCGAACGAGACATGGACTTGGAGAGATTTTGGCCGTGTCATGCACGGACTCCTTGTGATGAGGAGCCCGGAACGCACTGCGAAAGGCGAGAGGAGAACTAATTCAAAAATGAGAACATGTCAAGAACATTTACATTGGCGGAATTCCGCCATTCCGACCGCACTTCAATCAGAATTGAATGCCAGTTTCAGGCCTGTCCAAATCTGAATGGGAAGCTGCCATTTTCAGGGGATGCTCGCCCGACCTCTGTTTTATAATGACTATTCGCACCAATAGATGCTGCGATCTGTCGCGTAGGGTGTGCTCACTGTTCCCCTACTGCCAGATGAGAAACCAGGCCTTGAACCTGTGACGGATGATGCGGTTTGTCATGTCCTTCCTGCCGGATTCGCCTCGCATGCCGACCCTGCAATTCACGTATCCAGGATGGCCCCCGAAGCGTATGTTGGCGCAATCGAACGAGCGGAAAGGGAGGCAGGCAATGGCGCAGATCAGCTTGAGCGCAACACCGAAAGGCAACGTCTTTCAGGGCACGATCACCTATTCCTATGGCGTCTCGATAAGCTCGGCTGAGACATACCCGACGATTGCGGAGGCCATCTCGGCAGCGGCGATCAAGATGCTTGAGATGCCCGAACGCCTCGAGGAAATCGACAGGTCGGAATTCGCCGGCTGAGCCTCGATCGGCGGCCGTATCTGCCCGAACGCGAAGCTGCGGGATCCGAGCAAAAAACAAATGGAGGAAGCCCTGACGGACTTCCCCCCTTGATCCTCCGGGTCAGAATTCATCGCTGAGCCTGCCCGGCACCGTGTCGATGACACGGTCCAGCAAGGCCTTGGGCAAGGCACCGTAATCGCCTTCATCGACCGCGATGTAGCCGGCCTCGCCATCGGTCAGGACGTACTGCGTAAAGTAGCTGTGATAGGACCGGGCATGGGCCTGATCGAGAGCGGCAACGAAGGCTGCCTGGTCCGCGTGGTACCCGTCATCGGCCGTGCTGTGTGAAGTGTACATGATCTTTCCTCCTGATGTTCGATGCGTCGCATCAGGAGCTGCGAGGATGTGGGTGACGGGCTGGGTCAGGGACCGCGTGAGCGGCCGCGAAGCGGCGATGGGGGCAACGATTTTTGTCGGGCTTGCACGGCAAAAATGGTGGGGCCCCGTCGTCCTTGACGCAGCCCCAAAGCCCGCATCACACTTGGCCTATCTGCGAGAGAGCCCCCCACCAACAATCGTGGGGGAACGCGTCGGTCGCCCCCACAAACCACTTCCCTACTTGCCCGAGCAGTGCCACTTTCGGCGGCGGAGGGGACCAACGGCCAGCAAAAAGGAACCCCCTATGGCCAGGTCCAAAACCAGCGCGCGCGATGCGCTGAAGAAACTGCGTGAACAGCGTGCCCAGCTCGACGGCGAGGAAGTTCGTCTTCGACAAGAAGTGGCGATCGAGCTCGGCAGAGTGCTGATCGAGTGCGGCGCAGAAACCATCGATCCGGCGCATCTGCGCCAGATCGTCAGCGCATCGATGGCGCTCGGCATCGAGGAAACGCTGAAGCGGATTGCTCCCGCGTACGCACTAACAGGCGGCGGCACGGGGTTCGATGCCCCGTGCCGCCGCATTGCACGACAACAAAAGAAAAGGCCCCGATGGCATGTGCCACCGGGGCCGTTTCGGGAGGTGAGGACACTCAATCCTCGTCGATATCGGGGGCGTCCTCGTTGGTGCCCGAGCGGCCCTTGGTGAGGAAATCGACCTTGTCGGCGATGATCTCGCAGCCGTAGCGCTTGGTGCCGCTTTCGTCTTCCCACTGGGTGTAGTGGATGCGCCCTTCGACCGAGACCATCTGGCCCTTGGTGCAGTACTTGGCGACGTTTTCGCCGAGGCCGTTGAAGCAGGTCACGCGGTGGAATTCGCTATCCTTGGCGGTGTAGCCGTTTTCGTCCTTGTAGGTCTTGCCATCCTTGCGGGCGGGACGGTCGGTCACGACCGAGATCGAGGTGATGCTGGTTCCACTCTGGGTGGTGCGGGTTTCGGGGTCGCGAGCGATGCGGCCAACGAGAATAACGAGATTGGTCATGGGTATTCTCCTGATCGAGCATTCCGGGTCCATCCCGGCTGCAAAACCCGAGCAGAAGCGCCCCGCGGCGAAGCGCACCGAAGGGAAACCCCGATCTGGTTCGGGTGGTGCGGGCAGCCGGGCAAAGCCCGGCAACTCGGCCGGACCTGACCGGGGTTGCGCGTCTCGACGGGGGGTGATTCAGGGACAGGTTTGCATCGAAGCCGGGTGGATCTGGATGCCTTGGGCAGGCTTCCCATAGCTGCCGTTTCCTCCGGCCAACTGGAGCGGCCCCTTGCCCTCGCCCCGTGCAGCCTTCGTTTGATAGCTGGCAGAATTCGACTGCCTGAAGATGGCAGACACCGGCACACTGCTAGCCCGCCAGAAGCAATCACACTGCTGATAGCTTAGATGCCGCGCGTTTTCGCCTGGCACAGGGATCAAGGGCCAGAGACAAATACTAAACTACATCGCCCGTTGATGGACTGTGGCTCCATCCGAGGCGTCGATCAGTATAGATCTTTGCTGTCAGATATGAGCTCATCCAAGGCTTCGGCACGAGCCTTGTCGCGTGCAGATTTGTAGGCAAAGACGTCCTCGGCCTTCACACGGCGGTGCCGCCCGACCATGGAATGGGCAATGTCACCCTTCTCGATGAGCTTGATGAGGTATGGGCGCGATACATCCAGCAGATCTGCCGCCTGCTGCGTGGTCAGCATCTGCTGGATCGGGAGGAAGGTAACGGCGTCACCGCTGCCGATGTAGCGCAGCAGTTGGATGAACAGGTCGGACATTGCCAGTGTCAGGGTGATATCGACCGGCTTCTTTGTCGCCGGATCGAACACCTGCAGATGCGCTTCCCCCGCCTTGTGTGCCGCCAGGATCTGACGAAGCTGATTGGCGATTTGGTGGTCTTCAGCCGATGGCAGTCTGTTGCCCAACGGCGAGGCGCTTGCTGGCGATGTCATTGGTCTCTCCGGCGTGCTGCCTTCCTATCTGAGAAATATTCGAAATAAACGCAACACATCGCAATCGGTGAGGCCTTCCCAGTTTCACTAAATGAGGCTGGTCAATGCAGCCGCTCACCCCGGCGGTGCCTTGGGCGACGTACCCAGCGGCCCGCGGCGATCGACCACGGTGATCCGCCGAGCCTTGGCCTCGATCACCAGACGTTCCAGCACGCCATTGCCCGGAAAGGCGATGACGTAGCGCGGATCGAGCGAGAGCATCCGCTCGTTGCGCTTGAAGCCGGCACGGGCGCCCAGCCGCATGTCGAGCGAGAACGTGACCTGCGGGACACCGCGGCGTTCGGCCCAGCTCGATGCCAAGCGGTCGACGCCCTTTGTGTCGCCGCCATGGATGAGTACCATGTCCGGCACGCGGTCACGGACCTTGTCGAGCGTGGCCCAGACATTGTTGCCAAAGGTCAGTGCCTCGGCTTCGGTCGCATGACGGGTGCGCCCGCCAGCGAACACGACGGGCGTTCCCTCGGGCACGGCCGCACGGCGTTTGGCCTCGGCACGGGCGCGCAGAAAGTCGCGCCCTTCGACGAGTGCGGAAGTCAGCATTACGCTGTGATTGAAGCGCGAACTGGAGACCGGCTTCCATGAGGAACCGAACTCGTTGAGGTACAGGGCGGCTGCAACTTCGCGCATCTCTTCGAGCGCCAGCATCGCGCTTTCGGCGCATTGCGCCCGCTCGACCTGGGTCTCAAGATCGTGGGTATGAACCTCGGATCCATCGGCCGTCGCAATCAGCGCGCGGACCTCGTCGGTCGCCCGGTCGAGGGCTGTCGATTTGCGTTCCGCCGAGCGGTGAAAGATGTTGACGAAGGCCCAGCCGAGGTCTTCGGCATCGGCCTCGAGCGCTGTGCCGCAAACCATGGCGAAGAGATCGGACCAGACCGCTTCGAGGGTTTGAACGACCGCCTCCCGGACCGGGAAATCGCTTGTCGATACGGGAGCAGGACGGATGGAGAAGCCGGCAAGATCGAGCCCGGCGAGTTGGTCGGCGAATGACGTGTGCATGGGAATGTCCTCCTGACTGGCGTGAGGCCGACGCACCCGTTGATGGCTGCGCCAGCGAGAGCCCGTCAGGGCCAGCTTCAGGCAGTATTGCGCACCCATCAGGGGAAACCCGGCTTGGCGGGCTGGCGCGGGCAGGCCTTGAGCCTGAAGGGCGAAGGCCAACACGGGTCCGCCCAAGCCGGGTTGCGCAAGGCTGGCGGCTGGCTCAGGGCCTCTCTCGCATGGCGCCAGACCATGAGCGGCCGGCAAAGCTCAGTCAGGGATGGCAACCCAAAGCGCTGCGTCTAGCCAACTTGCGGAGTTCAGGCGGCGCGCTTGGTGTAGACCCCCTCGCCGTTGGACATGTGCCCGAGGCAATCGTAGTCGCCGAACATGGCATCGAAGCGGGATGCGATCTGGGACAGCCAGCGCTGTGCCCGCGGTGACCGGGCCGTGCGCCAATCGGCGTCCCAATAGGGACCGTCATCGCGTTCTACGATCCAGACGCCCACCAGCCCTCCGTAGACCGATACGCCGAAATCGGCATAGGCATTGCGCATGAGGATCCGGTCTTCCCGGCCGCGCCAGCCGTCATGCGGGATCAGCGACGGGAAGGCTCGACCCGCGCGCTCTCGCAAGTCCTCGCGCAGCCATTCGTACTCGAATTCCCAATCGTCTTCGGCTTCGACCTCGAGCGCCGTGAAGGCGACGATAGCGCCGCTGGGATAGCTGACAGATCTGCCCATGACACCCTCCCTCAGGCCGCGAGTGCAGCGTCGCCTGACGCATCGTCAAACTGCTCTGGGATGATCCTACCGCCGAGCTTCAGCAGCAATGCCGACGCCTCTTCGGCCTTGGCCGCAGCGGTCAGGATCGCGCGCTCATCATCCTTCAGAAGCTTCAGCCAATGCTCGATATAGCTGGCGTGGCTGTCGAGATGGGTGACGGGCAGTCCCAGCTCAGCGCCGAGCATGGCGCTCGAAAGTTCGGCGACCAGTTCCTCGGCGGCATAGGCAGCCGTGCCGAAGCGGTTCTTGAGATCGCGTCCCAATCGGCTGGCATGGCCTGTCCAGTGCGACAGCTCGTGGGCAAGTGTGGCGTAGTAGTGATCGAAACCATTGAACAGGCTGGCCGGCGGCATCGTCACGCGATCCGCAGTCGGTTCATAGTAGGCCTCGCAGCCCTGATGACGCAGATTGACGGGGATTGCAGCAAAGAAGGCGTCGAGCTCCGCTTCCCGCCCTTCAGGCTCGACCAGTTCGAGCGTTGCGGCGGGATGAAAGCGTTCCGGCAGACCTTCCACCTGATCGGCATTGAAGACTGGATAGGCCTTCAGGACCCGGCGGGCCTCGTCGGTCTTTTCGCCGGTATTGGGCGTTTCGACCTCCTTGGTGTAGCTCTTGTAGAAGATCGCGATGGTCGACTTCTCGCCCTTACGGACCTGCGCTCCGAGCGATTTGGCCTGGCTGTAGGTCATCCAGAACGGCGAGGCGTAGCCGCACATGTCGGCGACCATCCACAACCAAAATACGTTCATACCCCGGTACGGAATTCCGCAGGCCCGCAAGGGCCGCGAGACCGGGACACCGCGCCACGGCTTGATCCATGGTTTCGTGCCTGCTTCCAGACGAGCGATGATTTCCTGGGTGATGCGGGTGGCGGGCGACAAGCCGCTGCCCTGCCCCTTGCGATAGGCCATGATGGTTCTCCTGATTGCGGCATCTGGACAGTCGGCGACGGGCTCGCCGGTCAGTGCCACAGGTTCCCGGGCCCCCTCTTCTCTGCTTCCAAAAGAGAAGCAGCCCTCCGGCATAAGCCGAAGGACCGCTTCTCGAGTTGCGAGTGACCTAGCCTGTCAGGAGGAGGTCAGGCGGCCAGCTCGCGGGGGGACTCATCTTCGCTATCAGCATCAGGCTCCGCTTCGGCAGCGTCGATCTCGGCTTCACCAGCCTCCGGCGCAGGGCAACCGAAGCGCATGACCTCGGGCACCCAGGCCAGGGCCTTTTCGCGGACCTCGACCTCGGTAATGTAGGAGCCGGCGAAGACGCGCTCGGCGCTCATCGCGAGGTCGCCCTTTTTGACCGCGGCAAAGCGGGAGGAGAGCTCGAGGCCGCCGACATCGGTCAGGGCGTCGAGGACCACCTGCTTCGACACCCGGTCAAAGTAGTTGGCCGCTGTCGGCCGCCACCACTGCGCCATGTCGATACCGATCAGGCTGCCGAGATGATCCTGGAACGGGAGTTGGCGGTCACCGGACATGTTGAGGCTCGCCTCGAGCGACCGGGCCACGACGTAACCCAGCCAGGCGGCGCGGCTGTCATCGGGCAGCGCCCGAAACAGGTCGAAGCGGGACATGGCATCGTCACCGGCGCGCCAGCTTTCATCGAGACCGGACCTGAGCTCGGCAAGCGCGCTGCACGCCGGTGCATCCTTGGCTTCGAAGCCGATGATCGGGCCTGTTGGGACGGGCGCGCGCAACGTGGTCGAAGGGCGCGCCCGCCAGTCGTGGGTATCGGCATCGGCAAGCGTGAATACCATGATGTCGAGCGCGAGCCCGGGGTCGGATGCAACGTGCAATGCCAGAACATCGCGACGCTGCATCGCGAGCTCGTCGACCAGACGCTTGGACAAGGTGGTCCGGCGCTTGTCGGAACCTTCACCGCCGGGAACGACTTCGATCCCGCTTTCAGCTCCGGCGGGATCGGCCTGACGCTCGCCGTAGAACACCGGCTGGAGGACCGGCGTGCCATCGCGCGAGAGCACCAGCACCATGCCTGCTTCTGCCTTGAGTTCGGGTGCAATGACTGGCGGTCGGGCACGAATGTCCTGGCACTCGCGGTCGATCGCCTCGATGGCCGCTTCGGCTGCCGCCACGGCTTCCTCGGCGCTATCCTCGTCTTCAAGGATCGCCGCATGCTCGTCATAGGACGCATCGAGTTCGTCGAGCCTAGCCACCTCGGCTTCGGTGAGCGGCGCCGGTTCGGCGGGAAGCCGGATCAGCCCATCGACCAAATCGTGGCTGGCATAGGGATCGAGCGTGGGTTTGACCCAGGCAAGACCCTGCTCGGCGGCGAGAGCTTTGGCCTGCTCTTCCATCTTTGCCGCCGCGAGGCTTTCGAGCAGCGCGACATCGACCCAGGATTCGCTGTCGTCGTTGTCGAACAGCTCACGCTCGATCCGGCCGCCCGCGGCAATGTAGGCGTCGCGACCAACGAGACGGGCGCGCGGATCGCTGCCCCGTACTGTCCCGGACAGGACCATACGCCGGACACTATCGGGGTTGGGCGCATAGTAGCCCGAGGACACCTGCTCGAACACGCGGGCCTGAATGTCCTGATCCGAGGTGGCGCCGAAGGCTTTGGCAATATCGAGGGTGATCTCCCCTGACGCGAGCGCCTCGAACACGACGGGCGCAAGCGTCGCAAGACGCAGACGTCCCTCGACAAAGCGGACAGTCAGACCGAAGCGGCGGGCAACATCTTCGACGGCCGCACCCCCGGACACGAGAGCGGCAAAGGCCTGGGCTTCGTCGGCGGGGTTCATGGCGAGGCGGTGGAAGTTCTCGGCGAGGCTGGTCTCGACGGCAGCTTCAGCGCTTTCCTCGAGGACGAGACACGTGACTTCATGGTCGCGGGCGAGCAGCTTTTCGTCGGCCAGCGCGAGCATTGCGCGCCTGCGACGCTCCCCGGCTTCGACTTCGAACTTACCCTTGGCGGCTGGCCGGACGATGAGGTTCTGCAGCAGGCCGCGGGCTGCAATGCTGGCCTTCAGCTCAGCGTCTGCTACCGGATCGCTGTGACGGCGGACATTGCGCGGCGACTGAACGAGCTTGTTCAGCGGGATCGACTTGATCATGGGACACACTCCTGATTGTGAGCCCGGCACGCCGACTTTCGACGCCCAAATGGCTCAATCAGGGCAAGCCCCCTCCTCTCGTGGCCGATTGCTGCGAGTTTCACCGCCCGGTCGTCAACGAGGGATGACGATTGTTGGGACGAAGCCACCGTTCGCCTGCGGCATGTCGGAAGGCAGTTCTTGTCAGAAGCCGACGTTCAGCTTTCGCAGGACCGGCTCCGCAGAGCGGCGGAATTTGGGCCAAAAGCGGACTTGCGGCTCTCAGCTAAATCTTGCGAAAGGCTGCCATCTGTGCTGGCTCTCTAGTATTTGCAATTTGAAAGCCAACCGTTGGCCATAGCACTTGTAGGCGTAAACAGCTACTTTGCGCTCGACGATCTGTTTTGCGCGCTGGTGGCGATATTCCGGGGACACAATACTTTGGCTGATACGCGTTTCTGAAATTCGACCATAGTGGCGCGACAAGGCGGTTGGCATTGCGTACAAAGGTAATCCCCGGAGGCTTTGTGGCACTTTTTGAGAAATGGTGCGATCGGACGGTCGACGCAAACGGACGGCGGTCTTATTGGACACTCGTTGAGAAGGCAGATGGTCGCGACAAGGTTCGCGACAGCCTGATCGAAACTGTTCGCTCCCATTATGATCGGCTCGAACATATCGCCGCCGACGTGGAGCGGCTGGGATACAAGGCTGCCGCCAAGATCCTGAATGCCGAACTGCCCCAGGGCAAGAAAGGACGTTCGGGCGATCTGGGCGAGATCGTCGCAACCGAGCTGGTCGAAGAGATGGTTGATCTTCGCGTTCCCGTGCGGCGCCTCCGCTACAAGGACGGTCGCGAAATGGCTATGCGCGGCGACGATTTCATCGGCGTGGGAGAGAGCAAAGGCGGCAAGCTCTGGCTGCTCAAGGGTGAAGCCAAGAGTGCCGCCAATTTGAACCAGTCCACCATCACCAAGGCGCGCGAGGTTCTGAACCGCGACAATGGGCGCTGCACGCCCGGTTCACTGCTGTTTGTCGCCAAGTTGCTGCTTGAAAGCGACGACGAGGATGATGTCGCGCTCGGCCGGCTGATCCGCGACGAGGTCGGGCTTGAGGCAGTCCCGCCTGCCCGCATCGACCATATGCTGTTCACCATGTCGGGCAATGCGCCGCCGGCCGCCCTGAAGGCAGATCTCGACGCGGCCAGCACCGCCCGCCGGCAATTCGCCGTCAATCTGCGGATTGAGGACCACCAAGACTTTATCGCCGAGGTCTACGAGGAGGTGGAAAACCTTGGAGACGATTGAAGAACTGCGCGGCTTTCTGACGACGGCGACGCAGCCCGGTGTCTGGGGCCAGCTCACCTCCAGAGGAACGGCGTGGTCGCTCATGCGTACCGACGGCGTGCTTCCCGCGGACGCTCCACCGCTCGGGGCGACGATCGAAACCGATCTCGCCGAACATGGCTTCGCTGTGCTGCGCGCATCGCTCGCGCTACGATCGCAAGAAGGCTCGACGCCTTTGTCGGGTCTAGGCTTCTATCGCGCCGCAACGGCGTTCGAGGCACTGGTCCGCAACGCGAATCCAGAAGACAAGGATCTCGGCTTCCACAGGACATTGGCGGCGGCGGCCTATCATCTCGCCGGCTATTCCGCAGTGGCCTATTCGCTGTTCAGCGAAGCACCCGACAATCTCAACTTCGCGCCTGGAGAAGTGGCGATCAAGCTGCTGATCCTGCGCGATCTCGACCGGCTTCGCGCCTATATCCGCGAGTGGCTGGCCGGCGACGATGTGGACGACGAGTCCATTGCCGCCGCGCTCGCCGATGCCGATGATGCCGACCTAGACGAGACCTTCGCCATCATCCTCAACGGCACCATTTGCCGAGCGGTCGCCTATTTCGACTTCGCGCTGCAGACGGGCGACGATGCGCTCACCCAGGACGCCCGCGACCTGCTCGCGACTGCCGGGCGAATCGCAGACAATGCCGGCATGGTCCCGCTCTGGTGGACGATCGCTCTCTGCCGCCATTTGATCGACGATCTGTGGGAACATTCGCTTCACCGCACCCTGCCGGTCGAACCGCCCGAAGGCGGCGCCGAGGGCTATCCCGAGCTGCGCGACCTGTTCATCGGTCTGCTATACGCACGCGGCACCGCAGAGGTGGAACTTTGGCCCTCACAGCGTGATGCCGCGCGCCGGTCGACCGACCTCACCGATGATCTGGTGGTGTCGCTGCCGACCAGCGCCGGCAAGACCCGCGTTGCCGAGATCGCCGCGCTGATGACGCTCTCGACCGGACGCCGCGTGCTGCTCGTCACGCCACTGCGAGCCTTGTCCGCCCAAACGGAGCGGTCCTTTCGCCGCACTTTCGCGCCGCTCGGCTTCAGCGTGTCGTCGCTCTATGGGGCAAGCGGTGTATCTAGCGGCGACGAGGATGCACTGCGGTCTCGCGAGATCATTATCGCCACCCCCGAGAAGCTCGACTTCGCGCTACGCAACGATCCCGGACTGATCGACGATGTCGGCCTGATCGTTCTCGACGAAGGCCATATGATTGGCCCGAGCGAACGCGAGATCCGCTTCGAGACATTGGTCCAGCGGCTGTTGCTGCGGTCGGACGCAGCGAACCGTCGCATCGTCTGCCTCTCGGCGATCCTGCCAAGCGGTGCCGAGCTGGACGATCTGACCGCATGGATTCGCAGCGACCAGCCCGGCGAAGCCGTTCGGAGCGATTGGCGCCCGACGCGTCAGCGCTACGGTTTCCTCGCCTGGAATGCCGCGCAGACCGAAGCAAGGCTGACGCTCGACCTCAATGAGAATGTGCCGTTCATCGACGGCTTCGTGGCGGAGAAGGCAGCGATCAAGCCGGATCGCAAGCCCTATCCCCGCAAGGCCGCACAGCTCGCATTGTTCGCAGCTTGGGAGTTCGCCGCGCAGGGAAAACGCACCCTGATCTTCTGCACCCAGGCCAATTGGGTCGAGGGCTATGGCAAGCAAGCCTGCATGTTTGTGCGGAAAGGCTATCTCAGCTCCCTACTCGATGACGAGGCAGCCATTGCCCGCGCGCTTGAGGTGGGCACCGAATGGCTCGGCGAGGAGCACCCAGCGGTCGCTTGCCTGAAGATCGGTGTTGCGATCCATCACGGTCGCTTGCCAAGCCCGTTCTTGCGCGAGCTGGAAGTGCTCCTGGCCGAAGGTGTGCTGAAGGTGATCGTCGCCTCTCCAACGCTCTCGCAGGGTCTGAACCTCAATGCGGCGGTTTTGCTGGTCCCGGCGCTCGTCAGGTCCGGCGAGATCATCGGCGGCGAGGAATTCGCGAATGTCGCCGGACGGGCGGGACGCGCTTTCGTCGATGTCGAGGGGCTGATAGCGCATGTCGCCTTCGACAAGGTCGCACGCCGCCGGGGGGAATGGCGCAAACTTGTCCAATCGTCCAAGGCTCGGACGCTCAAGAGCGGCCTGATCCAGATTGTCGCGGAGATTCTCGATCGCCTCAGCCGCGAGGGCGTGCTCGATCGCGAGGATGCCTTTGAGTATCTCGCCAACGCCCGCGAAGCCTGGCGGTCGGAGGATGAGGAGGCCGACGAAACGGCAGCCCTGCCTAATGCAGATGACGACGATGTCGATGTCGCCGCCAACTATGATGGCGACGATGAGAGCGGCGGCGATGACGATAGCGACGCGATCGACGAAGAGCCGTTGTCGCAATTGGTCGAACGGCTCGACGCCACAGTATTCGGCCTCATCGAAGCACTCGATGCCGACCAGGCGGATTTGCCCGCGCTGATCGACCAGGCGCTGACCGGATCGCTATGGGCTCGCCAGATTGGCCGGGAGGGCGAGGAAATCGAGAAGGCGCATCGCCTGGTGCTCGAAGCCCGCGCCAATCTCATCTGGTCTTTAACCACGCCTGAGGCCCGGCGTGGCCATTTCGCGATGGGCGTCGGGCTCGAGGCCGGATTGAAGATCGACGCTATGGCGGCTGATCTCGGCGTACTGGTCGACCAGGCCGATCTGGCGTCGCTGCCCGGCGATGCCAATGCACTCGCCGAGGCGCTGGCGGGTCTCGCGGAGCACTTGCTGGTGATGAGGCCATTCATTCCCGACAAGCGCAACGCGCTGCCCAGAAACTGGCGAGCCCTGCTCAAACAATGGGTATCCGGCGCCGAAGTTTCCGAGATCGGTCCGCATCAAATGCGCGTTATCGAGGATGCCTTCATGTATCGGCTGGTCTGGGCGCTGGAGGCGATCCGCACGCGGCGCGCTAGTCTCGGCTGGGAGCCGGAGATCGTCGCCGGTGGTGGTGCGGCCGCGCTGGAGACTGGCGTGCCGCGCTTCATGATGTCGATGTTGATCCGCGCCGGATTGCCGTCACGCCGTGCGGCGATCGCCGCAATTGAAGCGACCGATCCCAGTTTCGTAACCCCGGCCGAAATGCGAGCTTGGCTCGAGAGCAACGAAATTGCCGTCCTGACCGACGGGGGGGAATGGCCGAGCGCGGACACTGCCGAGCTCTGGAAACGGTTCCGGGCGGAGGCACTCGCTGGTGGCACCCAGAAATGGACGTCGGCATCCTTCAAACGGCGACTGGACATTGATGAGCCGCCGAAGCCCGGTCCCTATCGCGTCGTGGCCAACGCGGCTGGCGATGGACGAACTTGGCTGATGACGCCGGATTTTCAGCCGGTCGCGCCGTTCGTCAAGCCGATCAATGATCAGCAGCCAAGTCTGATTGCAGGTATCGTGGTTGAGGGAACGCGAGTTGTGGATGTGATCCGCAAAGGGCGGGGGCGGGTTCGTTGGCCGCGCGCAGACGACTGATTGTTGCACCGGCGCGTTTACGCGATCCTGCTTGCTCAGATCTAGGAGTGGAAACTCCAATCATTCGCGACGCCAACCCAACCGCAGTTGGTGTCTGAACGGGTGGCCTAATTCGGGCCTAAGCCTTTCCTTCTTGAACAACAATAATGGGGCGCAAAGCCGACCGGCTGGTTTACGCGACGCGAATGGCGGGTTTCAGCAAGAGGTGCCGCTCTCATCGAAAACGCTGAATCCCTTGAACTGGGTCGAGAGCTTCCAATCTTCAGCACGTATTCGGCACTCAGCCAATGCTCGGCAAATTTACAACTCGGAAAACGGCCCCTGAACCGGCATCACGCACGAGATCAACGCGCGCGCCGTCCCAGTGGTAGTCTAGGTGTCGACCTTGCAGGGGGTTTGACGCGCAGTCTGGGTAGAAAAGCGCGACGCATTCTCCACCCGGATGCCGGATGCTCGGGTAGGCAATCCCGTTCGATCCCGCGCCTCTGAGGTGCCGCGCGAGCGCTTGGGATAAGACATAGCTATCCGGATCGAGCGACGGATTCGGCGCACCCGCCAGAGCTCGGAGATCATGCAGCTCTGCATCGACCGACATGACGATTTCGCGGAACTGCGAGGTCCACCCCGGCGCTTCCCGAGTTCGCACCATGAAACGGGCATGATGGTGGATTGTCTCGAACAGCGCAGTTTCGAACCGATCCCCGACGTAGAGAACACCGTAACTGCCATCGGTAAAGCGGCTTGGCCGGTCGGTGCTGACGTGGGTGAATGGCGCCATGAGGTAGGAGGCGCCATTGCCGCCGACGCGCCGGCCTGCTGGAACGAGGTCAAGATTGCCAATCGTCGCCATGATGCGAGGATTGGTCTTCTGCTCTGCCGAGATGAGCAGCGGCCAGTCGGCTGGATCAGCGATATCTTCGAAAAGGTCGATCGGCGGAAAGGCACTCCGGATGATCCGTACAGCGCCCTTCCACTCAATTCGAGAAACCGGGATATCTGCCGCTTCGCTCACCAGCCACCGCGTGTCGCGTCGAGGTAACGACGCACCCGCATAATGTCGGTCAGCTCGCCTCCCAGCATCACGTCGAGCGCACTGGCTTCGCCGACCGCTTCATTCGCTGCTCTGATCCAAGAATACCCGCGGGTGGCCTCCGAGAAGATGATCCGAAGCGCCTTGTGAATGCCCATGAGGTTGGACAGACGCGCACGACCGTCACGCGATACGCGCCCCGGCCCTTCCGCCTTCCAACGACGATAGGAGCGAACCGGCATGTCGAGCAGCGTTGCCGCCTGCTCGTCGGTCAGTTCCCATTTGCCGAACAAATTGAGGACTGCCCGAAACATGGCAGCTGCCTCGTCTTGGGTAATCGGATCGGGCCGGAAGGCGGTAACGGCAGTATCAACGGGTTGCAGAGCCAACATGGCAGTTCTCCATATGGCATCATATAGACTGAATAATGCCATTTGGCAAGATTTAAGCGGTTGGTGCCAATCTTGCCATCACGCCCGCCGCACCTTCGATCGGCACGAAGAGCCGTGTCTGGTAGCGGATGATCTCCGTGAAGCAGCCTTGCGCCTTGTACCAGTCAAGGCGGGCGACGCTCCAACCGGTCAGTTCAATTCGCTGTGAGCCGTTGACCAGACTGCGTTTGACCGTGAGCTTCTCGCGGGCCGCGAATTCCATGGCTCGGCCCGTCGCGAGGACGGTCTGGACGATGTCATCAGCGGAGAGCGTTTGCTCGCGTTCGAGGCCGAGGGCCCGGCATAGGTCCGGAACACAATGGACAGGAACCTCGCGGCCAAGGAGCGAACGGCCATCTGCCGCTGAGATGCGGCTCACTCTCACGAAATCCGAGGGGAGCTTGTCCCAGACGGGAAGTAGGAGGCCCGTCGCAAGATGGAGGCGCTCGCGCTTGTGGCTCGACCGCGCTTCCACGACCTCGGTTGACCAGGTATCGCGGAAGGCGTCGATGGCAATGTCCTCCCAGCTGCTCTCCGCCAGCTGATCCTCGGTGATGTGACTGCGCCCCAGCGGACGTAGCAATTCGAAGCGGGCCACGCGCGTGCCGTCATCCGCAAGAATACTGCGGGCCGGCACAAGCAGCGCGACCCGACCAGAGCGGGCGTTCCGAACCGACCGCTGTCGCTGGCCGGTGAGGCCATGTAGCTCCTCGAGCCGCTTCAGCGTGAGCGGCTTCAGGGCTCTGGCGATTTCCAGTTCGAGCAGATGGGTGGTCGCGCCCGAGGCCGGATCGGTGCGCAGCAGCGAGTCCGACAGGACAGTGAAGTCCTCGACCGCGATCGTCTCTAGGCCAAGATCGAGTGTGCCGGCCTGCCTGGCGGCATCGATGCGCGCCTCAACCAGCCCCATGAACTCGTCGAAGATCGCGTTCTGCAGGGCGATAGGCAGCGCGAGGATACGATTGAGCCACCGCTGGATCGAGGGCAGGTCATCGACCATTGAACCATCGGGTGCTTCGATCCTTAGGCCCGTCAGCTCCTGAAAGCGCCCAAGGCTGACGGCCTCGAGCTTGCCGGTGAACAAGAGGCCGAACCAGCGATGGAGCGCTTCCTTTGCGTAAATGCTTTCGAGATTATCGGCCGGATCGAACAGGTTCTGCCCTCCGGTCTGGCGCTGCCCGCGGGTCAGAGCGCCGAGGCTGTCGAGGCGCCGCGCGATAGTCGAGATGAAGCGGCGCTCGCCGCGCACATCGGTGGTCACCGGTCTGAACAGCGGCGCAGAGGCCTGATTGGTGCGATTCGTCCGCCCGAGCCCCTGAATTGCGGCGTCAGCCCGCCAGCCCGGCTCGAGCAGGAAATGAACGCGGCGGGCCTGGTTCTTGGCTGCGAGATCGGCATGGTAGCTACGCCCCGTCCCCCCGGCGTCGGAAAATACCAGGATACGCTTGGCGCCGTCCATGAACGCCTGAGTTTCAGCGACATTAGCGCGCGGCGAACGGGACTGGAGCTTCTGGCGGCCATCGCGGTAGACGATAAGGCGCCGCGTCCGGCCGGTCACTTCCGCCACCTGATCGACGCCGAACCGCTCAATGATGGCATCAAGCGCAGTGGCAATCGGCGGCAAGGCGCAGAGTTGCTCGATCATCCGGTCGCGCGCGGCAAGCGCGGAGCGGCACAGTACAGGTGCGCCGTGCTCATCGCTCATCGGCTCGGAGCGAGGGTTGCCATTTTCGTCGGTGAACACCGCCATCAAGCGAACAGGAAAGCTCTTGGCGAGATAGTCGATCACATATTCCCGCGGGGACAGGTCGATCTCGAGAGCTTCGCGCTCCTCGTCGGACAGGTCGGCAAGCCTACGGTTGAGCATGGCTTCGGCGGTCGAGACCAGCTGGACGACCACAGTGTGACCATCTGCAATCGTCGTATCGATCGCGGGCAGCAGGCTGGGCAGCTTCATCGACAGAAGGAGCTGCGCGAAGAAGCGCTGCTTGGTTCCCTCGAAGATCGACAGCGCCGCCGACTTGGCACCGGAGTTGAGCGTCCCGCCGGTTTCGCTATCGACGATCCGCGTGGCCTCCAGCGCTTCGCGCAGGTTGGCGTGGATGATCGCCCAAGCCTCGGCATAGGCATCGTAGACCGCGATCTGGTCCTCGGTCAGGCAATGCTCGAGGATTTCATACTCAACACCGGCGAACGAAAGGGCCCGGGCGGTGTAGAGGCCGAGCGACTTGAGGTCCCGCGCCACCAACTCCATCGCGGCGATGCCGCCATCGCGAATGTCTGCCACGAAGGCCTCGCGGTTGGCGAAGGCGGTCTCCGGACCCCAGAGCCCGAGGCGCGTCGCATAGGCCAAGTTGTTGACGTCGGACGCGCCGGTTGCCGAGGCATAGAGCACGCGTGCGCGGGGCAGGAGGTTCTGCAGGCGCACCCCGGCAATGCCCTGCTCCGATCCTTTGACCTTGCCGCGGGATCCTTCCCCGCCAGCGGCGTTAGCCATGGCGTGCGCTTCGTCGAACACGATAACCCCGTCGAAGTCTTCGCTGGCCCAGGCGAGAATTTGGTCGAGGCGGGTTGCATCGTTTCGGCCCGAACGCAGGGTCGGATAGGTGACGAAGAGAATGCCGTCGCGCATGGCAATGGACGTGCCGAGCTTCCAGGATGCCAGCGGCTGGATGTCGATCGGGAGGCCGCCAAGGGCGGCCCAGTCGCGCCGGGCATCTTCGAGCAGCGCCTCGTTCTTTGAAATCCAGATATGGCGGCGTTCGCCGCGCACCCACCGATCAAGAATGACGCTTGCAACCTGACGGCCCTTACCGGCACCTGTTCCGTCCCCAAGAAAATAGCCTTGCCGGTAGGTCTGGCCTTCTGCCGAGGCCTTGAGCGAACAGCCCTTATCCTCGGGCTCGAACCGACCGGGTAGATCGCGCGCATGGGCGCTCGCAGCGTAGACCAGGGTCTCTGCCTGGGCAGCAGAAAGCAACCCTTTGGCGATAAGCCCGTCAGGCAGCTGCGGAACCGCGTCCGGCCTCGGTGCAGCAATCGAACCCATGGCGACGGACTCGACGAGCGGCGTCGGATGCCCGGTGGTGCCATCGATCACGATCCTGCTCGGACGATAGGGCAGATAATGGCCGACCTGAGGAGCTAGTGGCGCAGGGGTTTCGAGCGACACGTAGGTGATCGGTTTGATGGCAGAGGCTGCAGGCGTGATTCTTGCCGGTGTCGGCAGCGGCCTACGCGGCGCGGCCACCAGGCGAAACGGCGCACGGGCCGAAAGGTTCGATTGCTCTGGAACAGCGTACAGGCTGGCGCGAGCGGGCAAAGCAACGACAAGATCGGCCAGCTGGCGGAACTCGTTCGTGCGAATAGCGACGGGCTCGTTGGCGCCTTCCACCTTGTCGAGAACCAGAAGCCGCGTGGTGATCCCGGTGCCGCTCTGGACGAACGCGCGTTCGACTGCGGCATTGAGCCGCAGCGCAACTGGCCCCTTCACGCCGGCTAGAAACCTCCCACAGTCGAACCATTCAGGCATGATCGCGACAAGTCGACCACCGGGGGCAAGCCGAGTCCACGCGGAGCGGAGATGCCTCGCCCCGGTGCGACCATCGTGGCCCCGCTCGATCCCGTGAGAATAGGGCGGGTTCATAAGCACGGCGCTTGGGACGACGGCTGGATCGAGCAATTCGTCGATCAGCTCGGCATCATGTCCGGTTACGCGGGCAGCCGGGAACGCCACAGTCAGGCAGTCGCGGCGCAGCGGCGAAATTTCGTTCAGGACTAGGCCGGCGCCGGCTTTAGCGGCCCAGACCGCGAGCATCCCCGTTCCGGCCGAGGGTTCGAGCACGAGCTCGTTGGGCATTAGTCCACAGGCCCGTGCGGCAAGCCAAGCAAGCCGCGGCGGCGTTGCAAACTGCTGCCATTCGATCTGCTCGTCGCTGCGATTGGTCTGGGTCGGAACTCGGGCATCGAGGCCGCAGAAGAACTGATCCGCCTCGTCGATCGGGGTCGAGAGCGAGATATGCTCCGATCCTTGAAAGTAGTGGACCTGCGCCAACTCAAGCGCGGCGTGAGCATCACGGACTGACCAAGCTCCCAGCGCATCGCTCCCGCCGAAGTGGTCCGTCATGATGCGATTGATGTCGCTGCGCGAAAGCGCGTGGCCTGCTCTCAAATGCGACGCCATTGCTTTGGCGACTGTCACGACAAGCGGCGGAGATGGTGGATCGAATGCGAAAGCGAGGGAAGAGTTGGACATGGGAAACCTCCTGACGAGGTCCTGCGTCTCGCAGGCCTCAATCAGCCGAAGGCCCCCTCCCCTCTGGCTCGCTGATCAGGTTTCCCGAGCGAGCCTTGCATTGAGTTCATCGTTCCAGTCGAAACCGGTGGACGCTGGCACTCGCGGCTGAATGACACGGCCCGGCGCAGAATATGCCTTTAGGGCGCGCCTCTCAGCGAGCTCGCCTCCTGCATCATTGTCGATGAACAAGTGGAGCTCGCGCACACTCTCTGGAATCGCGACGGGACCGAACCGCTCGTTACCGAGCGTTGCCCAACAAGGGACGCCAAACAGCTGCATGGCTGACAGGGCGCTTTCGATACCTTCGGCAAGGCCCAACCGGCCCGCAGCTGGCGGCGCCAGTCTGACAGCACCACAGCCGAGGCTTCCCAATGCACGCTTGGGACGCTCGAAACCTGCCAACTTGCCGCTCACAGTATCGAGAAACGTCCTGTGCACCGCGATTACGCCGACGTCAGTTGTGACTGCCGCCAACATGGCCGGGAGGAACTGGACTGCACCACGTGGCCCGAGCGGCGTGCGCTCGAGATAACGGAGCTGATCAGAGGCGCGCAGAATCCCGCGCTGCGCGAGGTATCCTTCGGCAGGGGTGCCGGGGATCGCCGTCGCAGAGTGCCACAAACGCCGTGCGTTGGAATTGAAGGCCCTTTTTTCCGGTCGATCAACGGCCACGGCGCCAGCGCCATCGAACAGGTCACGACTTCGAACACCCTGGCGGTCCAGTGCCGCAATGACCTCCTCGTTTGAGCATCCTGCGAAGCAATGAAAGAGGATCGCTTTCCGACCCAGAGTCACGCTCAGCGAGGGAGTTCGATCGTCATGCGCTGGGCAGCAGCACATGCCCTTGTTCTCGCGCCATGTTCCGTTGAGGCTTTCGACGATCGCGCGAGCGCGGCGATCAAGGTGATGAGCATTCGATTGTTGGGGCATCGACCCACTCCGTTTGATGTGCCCCTCCCGCGCAGCCTCCGCTCTGCATGCGCGCGAACCGATTTCCCTCCGCGCTATGTTCTATATATGTTCTAAGATGAGTCGGCCATCGAGGATCGAGCAATGACCCCGAAAATCCTGTTCTTCGCCAGCACCTGCATCACAACTGCGCTCGGCTTCCCGGTCAGCGCGCAAGAAGTGAAGCGAGCACCTGAGCAGGAAGTATCCGGAGATTCCATCAGCGGCGTGCGCATCGCGGAGGCTTCCAACGGATTCCAGCTGGTCGAGCATGGACTATGGCGCACTCTTCATGAGGCTACGCCCGCCAACTTCGATATCGGCGCTGCACCGCGCGACGACCTCTCGCGCCGCTATCAGCATGCCGCTGGAACCGGAACCACGAGCTTCCGGAGAGCGAGCTTTTTGCCCCACGTCTATGCAGCCGAGGCAAAGTACGCCCTGCCCCCAGGCTTGCTCGACGCGCTCGTCTGGACAGAGTCCAGATACAATCCGTTGGCCGTCAGCCGTGTCGGAGCAGCGGGCCTCGGACAACTGATGCCAGCCACCGCCAGAGAGCTCGGCGTGGCCAATCGCTTTGACCCCGTATCGAACATCGACGGGGCCGCCCGCTATCTTCGCCAGATGCTAGATCGTTTCGGAGTGGTGCACCTCGCCTTGGCAGCCTACAACGCCGGGCCCGGAGCCGTTAGGAAGGCTGGCGGCATTCCGCGCAATGGCGAAACGCCGGCCTATGTGCGGAATGTGCTTCGCCGGTGGAAGCTATAACAGGGGATGATCTGGAGTGAGTAGCCAGCGGAAACGCTTATCAGGTCGATTGACGAAGGGGGCTCGAAGCCTTCTTCTCACGACCTCTGACGAGCATATCTGGATCGTAGAGACGCTGGATGTTGACCAGTCACTCGTCGGCAAAAACGTGATTGTTGATGGCATTCCGACGGCCGCCGACCGCATTCAAGCTGACTGGATCGGCCAGATCTAGCCACCGCGAAATCGATCAATCCTTGATGGCACTGTTCAGGGGATACCCGCCCAGAACCACCTCCAACAGTGCAGAAAGCAGGAAATTAGGCGGCACTCTTCCCGCTTTTTTTGAGCTGGACCACCTTGTTCCCATCGAGGAAGTCGGCCCAATCCTGCATCATGCGTCGCCGAGGGACGAGATACTCGGCAGCGTTGTAGGCACCTCGGACGTCGTTCTTTTCGGAATGGG
>JBIKSA010000077.1:0-9220 GCA_044348875.1 Erythrobacter sp.
AGCGCACAGATCGAGCGCGTTCTTGCCTGCGCCCGGCCCCAGCAACCGCGCAGGGATCGAGGCGGCGAGATCCTGCACCCACCAATCGCCCGCCTTGAAATCCGCCAGCGTATCCACCGCCGCGCCGCGCGGCAGGCGGACATGGCCGGGGGCGAATGTCACGCCGCCCATGGCAACGGCGCGGGTCTCGGTCTCGGCAGCGTCTTTCAGCGCCAGATCGAGTTCCGGCGGAAAAGCCAGACCCGGCGCGATGGCCGCGGCCTTGTCCGCGCCCCAGCGAGCGGTGACAGGTTCGGGCAAGGTCGGCGCGTCCGGCAGCACGCCCACGCCCGGCTTCACCAGCGCGGAAAATACGCCGTGCGCCAGACGGCGCGGGCCGCCTGCCAGCAGCGGCAATCCGGTCGCAATCACGGCATGGGGCGGGGTGTCCAGTCTGAGCGCCTGCGCCAGCATGATCCGCAGCACCATGCGCACTTTGGCATCATCGGGCAGGCGCTGCTTTGTCGCGCCGTCGATCAGGGCGTCGAGATCGGTCAGCCAGCGCAGGCTCTCCCCCGCAATCGCCTTGGCCAGCGCGCGGTCGGGCGCCTTGCGGATATCGCCGAGCGCAGCCGCTTCAGCCTGTTCGAGCGTCTCGCCCCGCCGGAACACGGCATCAAGCAGGCGAAGCGCAGCGCGGCGCACGGGAAGTCCGGGGGTCTGAGGCATCCGCTGCCCCTATCCTGTCTTGAAACCAAGTGCCAGCGCGCGCATTTGGGTACCATGACCAAGAAAAAGTCCGAAGCCGCGAAGAACTTCAAGAAGCCTGCCCATTGGAGCAACGATCCGGTGCCCGCGCCGAAGGCGGTCGAAAACGACGAAAAGCTCTCTCCCACCCGCTATGGTGACTGGGAGAGGGGGGACGGGATCGCCGTCGATTTCTGATACGGCTCGTCATTGCGCGGCGCCTCAAAGCTGGGCCGCGACAACCCACGGATTGCCTCGCCCTCGGCTCCGGATAATCAGGGCTAGAGTGGGGTTAGACCCCGCCTAGCCCCCCTCTAGACCCCCGCCAAAACGACGTTTCACGTGAAACATCACAGCGGCGTGAAGGTCACCTTCAGCCCGTCCTTGGGCTGCGGGATCGGCCAGTCCTGCCATTCGGGGTTGTAACCCGCCGCAGCCTCAATCCGGTAACGCTGGAGCAATTGGGCGAGCAGGACCTTCACCTGCATATAGGCAAAGTGCAGGCCAAGGCACATATGCGCGCCCCCGCCGAACGGCACCCAGGCATATTTGTGTCGGGCCTTCACCTGTTCCGGCGTGAAGCGCAGCGGATCGAAGGTGAAGGGGTTCTCCCAATATTCCTCGGAATGGTGGGTCCAGTAGATGTTGATCCCCACCATCGCGCCCGCCGGAATGCGATACCCGCCATACTCGAATTCCCTAAGCGCCCGGCGCGGCATCGACGGCACCGGCGGGATCATCCGCAGCGATTCCTTGAACGCCATTTCGGTCAGATCAAGCTTGCCCAGATCATCGTAATCAAGGGCACGCGGGTTGCCGTCCCCGTCCGGTCCGCCGGTAACCGCGATGATCTCCTGGCGCAACTTCTCCTGCCATTCAGGGTTGGTGGCGAGGTGATAGATCAGCGATGTGGCAGACGATGTAATCGTGTCATGCGCGGCCATCATCAGGAAGTTCATGTGATCGACCACCTCATCGACCGGCAGCAGGCTACCGTCTTCGCGGGTGGCGGTAGCGAACTGGCTGAACATGTCCTGCCCGCCGCCTTCCGCGCGGCGGCGGAGCGTTTCACGAGTGAAATACTCGACGAGAAAGGCCCGGCCATCGACGCCCTTCTTCATCTTGGTGAAGGGCAGCGGCTTACGGATCGGCGCGACCGAGGCCTGCACCATGTCGACGAATGCCGCGTTGATCTTGTCGGCTTCCGGCCCCCACGGCAGGCCGATGAAGCTGTCAGCCGCGAGGTCGAGGGTGAGCTTCTTGATCGCGGGATAGAACTCCTGCGGTCCGGCCCAGCCTGCCACTTCGCGGGCGATCCCGCGGTTCAGCGCACCCGAATAATGGCGCATCGGTTCCGGTTTGAAGGCGATGGAAAGCGCCCGGCGATCTATCCGGTGGTGGTCAAAATCCAGCAGCATCAGCCCGCGCGGGAACAACTGGTCGAGCACCGGGCCCCAACCTTGTTCGCTGGAGAAGGTCTTGTCCTTGTTGAACAACAACAACTCGTTCGCCTCGGCCCCGATCAACGCGATCTGCCAGCCGCCAAAGGCGCGGTTCTTGTAGACCTTGCCATGGGTCTTGATCATGCGCTCGGCAAAGCCATGTGGGTTGGCGAGCATGGTGAACGTATTACCGACCACCGGCCAGCCTGCATCGCCCGGGATATGGGCAAGATCCGCCTCGCTCAGGCGGCCTTCGCCCCAGTGGCGGGGGGCTTCGCTGGCGGCGGCAGTGCCAGCAGACCGCGGGGCTTCGGCAAGGGTGGCCATTGTCGTCTCGATGCTCCGGTGAAGGTTCGGATTCGCAACTGACTCTGATGTAAATACTTGCGCCGGTCAATCTTGCGTAAAAGTCAGATCCAGCCGGAAAGCTCGCGGGCCAGCATCGCCTCGATCATCGCAAGGCCATGATCGGAGGTGTTGAGGCAATCGAGCACGGCGTAATCTTCGCCCCCGTGCTCGGTGAATTCGTCGCGGCCTTCAAGCGCCAGTTCCTCCAGCGTTTCAACGCAATCCGCAGCAAAGCCGGGCGCGGCCACCACCAGCCGCTTGGTCCCCTTATCGCCTTCGGCCATCAGCGTCGCATCGGTGGACGGTTCGAGCCATGCGGCCGGGCCGAAGCGCGACTGGAAGGTGGTTTCAAACCGGACGCCTTCGAATTCCGGCCGGATCGTCAATGCCTCGCGCAGCAGCCGCGCGGTCTTGGAGCAGTGGCAGTAATAGGGATCGCCCTTTTCCAGCGTCTGCTGCGGCATGCCGTGGAAACTGAGCAGCATCACTTCCGGCTTGAAAGTCAGCGCGTTCACCTGCCTCGTCAAATCATCGGCCAATGCGCCAATATAACCCGGCTCGTCGTGATAGGGCGGCACGAAACGCAAGGCGGGCTGCCAGCGCATTTTCTTCAACACGCGGGCGACTTCATCGAACACCGTCGCGGTCGTCGCAGCGCAGTATTGCGGGTACATCGGCGCGAGCAGGATGCGGTCACAGCCATCTGCCATCAGCGCGGTCAAGCGCGATTCGATCGACGGGTTGCCGTAACGCATCGCCCAATCGACCTGCACCTTTTCCCCGAACCGCCCGATCATCGCTTCGGCCTGGCGCGAGGTGATGTCGGCCAGCGGCGATCCGCGATCTGTCCAAATCTTGGCATAGGCCTTGGCGCTTTTCTGGGGTCGGGTGTTCAAGATGATGCCGCGCAGGATCAGCTGCCATGCGATCGGCGGAATCTCCACCACCCGCGTGTCGGACAAGAACTGCTTGAGGTAACGCTTGACCGAATCCGGGTCAGGCCCGTCAGGCGTGCCAAGATTGATCAGCAGCACACCAATGCGGCCGCTGCGTGCAGGAGGGTGATCGCCCGGAAGGCGCTGGGTCTGCCAGGTCATAGCCCGCCTAACGGTCGGCAGGCGTTTCGTATCCGGGCAAAGCCGATTGCCCGGGCTAAAAGTGGCGAAGTCATCGGGGTCATATGCCGTCCGAAAGTAGGGGCAGGCGTCTCAACCGCAACCCCGTAGCCGAAAACAGCGCATTGGCAATCGCCGGCGGAGCGACAACCGCGCCCAATTCCCCCGGATCGGCAGGCGGTGCCTCACTGGCGAGGAATTCGATCCGCATCTCGGGGCAATACGCCAGTGTGGGCAGCCCCAGCGCTGAATCGCCGGACGCTTCGGGGACCCCGCCCCGCAAGCGCAGCGGATTGCCAAGCGCGATGCCGATGCCGAACACCAGACCGCCTTCGATCTGCTGCTTTGCGATATCGTGATTGACGATCCGGCCGATATCCACCGCCGCCGAAAGCCGGATAACGCGCACCCCGCCTTCCCCCTGCCGCGCCGTGGCGACGCAGGCGATGCGCGCGGCTTCTGGCCCTTCGCCGATACGGGCGCAGGCGATGCCCTGTCCGCTCTGGTCAGCGCCGCCATCCCACCCGGCAAGCTGCGCCGCGCGTTGCAGGCAGGCGGCCAACCGCACATCCCCACCCAGCATCGACATCCGGAACGACAGCGGCTCACGCTTATGCTTGGCGGCGATCTCGTCAATGAAGCTTTCAATTGCGAAGATCGTCGGGCCATAGGAATTGCCCCGCACCCGGCCCACCGGCAGGCCGATGTCAGCGGGGACATGCTCGACCAGTACGGCTGGCAATTGATAAGGTGGCACCGCCCCTTCGCAGGCGAGCGGATCGGGCTGGGCCGCCGTTTCACGGATCGCTGCGGTGGGCGTGAGATTGCCGAACAACCGCTTGCCGAATTCCAGAGCTGAAGGCGGCGCGGCGATACGGATCCGCATGGCGTCAATCGCGCCGTCCCCGTTCTTGGCAAGCTGCGCGCCAAGCAACAACCACGCCGGCGCGCGCGGGCGTGCGCGGACCAGCTCGTCCCGGCGCGACCAGGTGAGCTGCACCGGGCGGCCGAGTTCACGCGCGATCAGCGCGATTTCGATAGCGTGGTCATGCTCCAGCCGCGCATCGAAGCTGCCGCCTGCGGGCATGGGATAAAGCGCCACGTCCTCCGTGGAAATGCCGATGGCCCGCGCCGCGGCAAGGCGCGCCTGTTCCGGCGCCTGCGTGGCGATCCACAGGTCAAGGCGGCCATTTTCATAACGTGCTGTCGCCGTCGCGCTTTCGACCGGCGCGGCATAAGCAGGCTCGACCTCGTATCGCCGCCCGATATCCACCCGCTGCAACCCCTCGCCGCCAAAGCCGGTTTCAGCAATTACATGGGCCTCGCCCGCGGTCAGAAAGGTATCGAGCCGTGCGGCAATATCGGCGCTGCTGATGGGCTTTGCGGTCTTGAAACGGGGCTTCATCGCGGCGAGCGCTGTCTCCGCGCTCCACCACGTGTCAGCAGCGACGGCGAGCCAACGCTTGCTTTCAACGATCCCGGCAAGGCCCTTGATGCCCGCGGCTCCCTTAGGATCGAAACCGGCTAGTTCCGATTCACCCACCGGCCCGTGACGAATCGAGGCGAAGACCATTGCCGGAAGACGCACGTCGCCTGCAAAGCGGTAGGAACCATCCACCTTGGACGGCAAATCGATGCGCGGGAAGGCGGGTGCCCCGTCGACATCCGCGGGCAGCGGTTTTTCGCGCGGAGGTTCCGGACGCAGCGGCGGGGGATCGGGCGGGGTGTAGGCTGCAGCAGCTTCGGCCAATTCGCCGAAACTGGCGCGCTTCTCCCCGTGCTTTACGAAGCCTTCTTCGACCTCGCATTCCTCCCAGCCCACGCCCCAACGCGAAGCAGCCTCCTGCGCCAGCATCGCGCGCGCCGCGGCGGCGGCTTCGCGGCACGGCCGTTCATAGGCTTCGAGCGAGGTGCCAGCCGCCGTCGCGTTGAAGCGGCGCGATTGGGCAAACCGGGTGGCGATCAGGTCATCGGTCGCAGCGGAAAAACCGGCAAAGCTCGAATCCCACAGCGCCATCCATTTCTTGGCCAGCGGGATATTGGCATAAGCGCCCGACACCGGCGCGGCTTCGACCGCAATCTGCCGCCAGTCCGCGCCCAGCTCATAGGCGACGATCTGCGGCAAAAGCGTGGTGATTCCCTGCCCCATTTCCAGCTGCGGAACGGCAACCGTAACCACGCCATCGCTGGCGATTTTCAGCCATGCGCCAAAGATATGCTCCCCGCTCACTGCGGCCAGCGGCGTGCCATAGCTTCGCGGCGTCAGCCACCAGGCGACCACCAGCCCCCCGCCAGCCGCCGCGCCCGCCAGCAATCCGCGCCGCGTGACCTGCATCGTCTAAAGTGTCCCGGTATCAAGCCAGCGCGCAAGCTTTTCGGCGATAGCGCGGAACGGCGCGGCTTCTTCGTTGTCACCAGCGGCTGGCGGCTCCCCCTTGTCGCCGGCAATGCGGGTCGCCAGGGTCAGCGGGATGCGGCCCATGAAGGGGATTTCCAGCGCCGCGGCAAATTTCTCCACCCCGCCCGATCCGAACGGATCACTGATGTGGCCGCATTCGGGGCAGCAATAGCCAGCCATATTCTCGACCAGGCCGATAATCGGCACCTCGCCCTGTTCGAACAATTGCCCGGCGCGCGCGGCGTCGATCAGTGCGAGATCCTGCGGGGTCGAAACCAGTACCGCGCCATCAGGTTTGTGCGCCGACAGCATGGAAAGCTGCACATCGCCCGTCCCCGGCGGCAGATCGACAAGCAGCAGATCCGTATCGCCCCAATCGGCGTCGACCAGCTGCGTGAGCGCCTTGCCGGTCATCGGCCCGCGCCATGCCAGCGCCTTTCCGGGGGCGACGATATGGCCCATCGAAAGCACCTTGACACCGTAGGGACTGTCGATCGCCACCAACTGCGCACCGTCAGGGGTCGCATCGGGCTTGATCCCCTCGGTCTTCAATAGCTTGGGCTGCGACGGGCCATAGATGTCGCCGTCAATCACGCCCACGCGGCGACCCATCCTGGCCAGGGCGACGGCAAGATTGGTGGTTAGCGTCGATTTTCCGACCCCGCCCTTGCCCGAACCCACCGCGATCAGGCGGCGGCGACGGCGTTCACCGGTCAGCGCAATGCGAACCTCATCGACTTCAGCCAGCGGCAGGAGCGCGGCGGTGATCGCAGATTCAAGCTCGGCGCGGCCGGAATCTGGTAGATCGCCCGCTTCCGCGACGATCACCGCGCGGCGCGAAACGATGCGGGCGGACCGCAAACGATGGTTGATTTCGGGCGACAGCGCAGCGCGGATCAGCGCCTCTTCGGCGTCCGGCTGGCGGGATGGTTCGGGCAAGTTGCTCATATCGCCACGCGTCTAACACCAAATTCACGCAGCGAACCCCTGTTTTTCGCGCGAACCCGTGCCTATAAACGTCTTATGCAGAGAATAGATGGCTGGAGAGAGCGTCTTGGCGCGGGCCTGAAAGGCCTTACCATGGCTGGCAAGAACAACCCCTGGGGGGGCAGCGGCAGCAATGGCGGTGGCGACGAACCCGGCGACGGGAGCCCCGAAGGCGGCACCGGCAGCGACGGAGGGCCGCGCAATCCGTGGCTCCCCGGCGGCGGAGAGCCAGGCAAGCGGCGTTCGGCCAGCATCGAAGACATCTTCAAGAGCCGCGGCCCGGAAGGCCCGCGCCGTGTGGGCGGTGGCCCGGGTGGCCCCGGTTTTCGCCTGCCTGAACGGCCGAACGGCAAAAGCTGGCTGCCGATAATCATTGGCGGGGTCGCGCTGGTATGGGTGGGGGTGACCAGCTTCCACTTCATCCAACCCGGCGAACAGGCAGTGGTGACTTGGCTGGGCGGAAAATATTACGACACGCTCGATTCCGGGACCAACATCACAGCGCCCTGGCCGATCCACATGGTCGAAAAGGAAAACGTCACGCAGGTGCGGCTGGAAGAGGTGCCCGGCACCAAAACTGAAAAGCTGATCCTGACCAGCGACCAGAACCTCGTCGACCTCAGCTACCTGATCCGCTGGAACATTTCAGACCTTGCTCTCTACAAGTATCAGCTCAACGATCCGACCAATGCGCTGCTTGAAATCGGCGAATCTGCCATGCGCGCTGCGGTGGCCCGCCAAAAGCTTGACAGCGTCCTGACCGGCGCAGGCCGCGCCGAGATCGAGCAGGACGTGCGCGAAGCGATGCAGGCGCGGCTTGACGCCTATCGTTCCGGGATCATGGTGCAGGGCATCGAAATCAACAAGGTCGATCCTCCCAGCCGGGTTGAAGAAGCCTTCAAGGACGTGTCCTCGGCGCAGCAGGACGCCGACGCCGCCATCAACCGTTCGCGCGCGGTGGCTCAGCAGGTGCTGGCCCGGGCGCAGGGCGACGCGAGCGAATTCGACGACATCTACGAAGAATACAAGCTAGCCCCCGAAGTGACGCGGCGCCGGTTGTATTACGAGACCATGGAGCAGATTCTGTCCAAGACCGACAAGACCATCGTCGAATCCGGCAACGTCACACCCTATCTGCCACTGCCCGAATTGAAACGGCGTGCGCAGCAGCCGCAACCGCCGCAGGGGGAATAAGGTCATGGACAGAATACTCCAGAACAGCAAAAACCTTGCCATCGCCGCTGTCGTGATCGTTGTGGCGCTGCTTTCCAGCGTCGTGATTATCCCGGAAACCCATCAGGGTGTGGTGGTTCAGGCAGGTAAGCCGGTGCGGGTGTTCAACCTGTTCCGGCCCGATGTGCCCTATGGCCAGACGGGCGCCGGGTTGCAGATGCGCATCCCGTTCCTGGAACAGGTACAGATGGTCGACCGCCGCGTGCTCGATCTGGATATGGAGCGCACGCAAGTGCTCTCCAACGACCAGCAGCGACTGCAGGTCGATGCCTATGCTCGCTATCGCATCATCGATCCGGTCAAGCTGGTCGAAAAAGCCGGGACAGAGCGCCAGCTCGAGGCCCAGTTGCTTCCCATTCTGACGTCTGTTTTGCGTCAGGAACTGGGCCGCCGACCGTTCTCTGCGCTGATCAATGCCGAACGCGGGACTGCGATGGCGAACATCACTGCCACCCTCGATAAACAGGCACGCATTTACGGCGCGCAGGTGCTCGACGTGCGGATAAAGGCGGCTGACCTTCCCGAAGGCCGTCCGCTGGACGCCGCCTTCACCCGGATGGAAACCGACCGTCAGGAAGAAGCCGCCACGATCCGGGCCGCCGGCCAACGCGATGCACAGATCATTCAGGCCGAAGCCTCCGCCGAAGCCGCGCGCATCTATGCCGATGCCTATGGCAAAGACCCGAAGTTCTACGATTTCTATCGCGCCATGCAAAGCTATCGGCAGACGTTCCTTACGGGCGAAGGCCAGAGCACGATGGTATTGTCGGAAGACAGCGAGTATTTCCGTCAGTTCAAAGGCGAACGCTAGGCTATCGACATAAGGCTGATATGCGGCGCTGAACGCCACTGGTGTTCAATTTGCGTTCAGCCGCTGAAAGGGCATTTGGGGCGCGTAACCGGCCTTTCCCGGCCGGCCCCGTCAACGGTTTGAGGAACGCGGCAGGACCCCTGCGCATTCCGTAAGCAGG
>JBIKSA010000027.1:0-28798 GCA_044348875.1 Erythrobacter sp.
AACCACCGCATCATGGTGAAATGTTCGGCGAGCGAGGATACCCCGGTGCCGACCGTGACCACACTGTGGCCCAACGCGGGCTGGCTGGAACGCGAGGTGTTCGACATGTACGGTGTGACCTTCGCGGGGAACCCTGACCTTCGCCGCATCCTCACCGATTACGGCTTTGAAGGCCACCCGTTCCGCAAGGACTTCCCGATGACGGGCTACACTGAACTGCGCTACTCCGAGGAGGAAAAGCGGGTGGTATATGAACCCGTTGTGCTGGCGCAGGAGATGCGCACCTTCGATTTCCTCTCGCCGTGGGAAGGCGCGGATTACGTGCTGCCGGGTGACGAAAAAGCTCCCCCCGCACCGCCGGCCGGGGAGGCGAAGAAATGAGCATGCAACGCGAAGACTCGCTCACCACGACGGGCGAGGTCATCACCAACTACACCATCAACTTCGGCCCCCAGCACCCCGCCGCGCACGGCGTGCTGCGCATGGTGATGGAACTGGACGGCGAGGTGATTGAGCGGATCGATCCGCATGTCGGACTGCTCCACCGCGGCACCGAAAAGCTGATCGAGCAAAAGACCTATCTTCAGGCGCTGCCCTACTTCGACCGGCTTGATTACTGTTCGCCACTGGCGATGGAGCACACTTACGTGCTCGCCATCGAAAAGCTGCTGAACTTGGAAGTGCCGCTGCGCGCGCAGTATCTGCGGGTGCTGTTCGCTGAACTGACTCGCATCTGCAACCACATGCTCAACATGGGGGCGCACATCCTGGATGTCGGCGCCTTCACGCCGAACCTGTGGATCATGGACCTGCGGGAGGACTGCCTCAACTTCTTCGAGCGCGCTTCCGGCGCGCGCATGCACTCGGCATGGTTCCGCCCCGGCGGCGTCCATCAGGATGTGCCGGAAAAGCTGCTTGTCGACATCGGCGACTGGCTCGACAATCGCTTCTTCCAGCTGTTCGAGGACGCGATGAGCCTCGTCATGGACAACCGCATCTTCAAGCAGCGCAACGTCGATATCGCCGTGGTCAGCCGCGATGACGCGATTGCTTGGGGCTTCAGCGGCCCGATGATCCGCGCTGCGGGCATCCCGTGGGACTTGCGCAAGAGCCAGCCCTACGACGTTTACGACCGGATGGAGTTCGACATTCCGGTTGGCACCAATTCGGACTGTTATGACCGCTTCATGGTGCGCGTGAAGGAAGTGTACGAAAGCGCGAAGATCATCCGCCAATGCCTCCGCGATATGCCGACCGGCCCGATCGCCAGCAGCGACAGCAAGGTCGTGCCGCCCAAGCGCGGCGAAATGAAGCAGTCGATGGAAAGCCTGATCCACCACTTCAAGCTCTACACCGAAGGCTTCCACGTCCCTGCGGGCGAGGTTTACGTGGCGACCGAAAGCCCCAAGGGCGAATTCGGCGTCTATCTCGTCAGCGACGGCACCAACAAGCCCTACCGCTGCAAGATCCGCCCCACGGCATTCAGCCACCTTCAGGCGATGGACTTCATGTCCAAGGGCCACATGCTCCCCGACGCGACCGCCATTTTGGGCGCGATCGACGTGGTGTTCGGGGAGTGTGACCGGTGAGCAATCTCGACACCGCCCGGGCGATGATCGACGCCTATAATGCGCAGGACGTCGACACCTATGTCTCCTTCATGACCGACGATGCCTGCGAGGCGAATTATCGCGGCGATGTGGTGCGTGAAGGCAAGGAAGGCACCCGCTCCGGCCTCGCCGCCGCCTTTGCGCGCTGGCCGCAAAACCATGCCGAAATCGTCGAGGCGCAGGCTATCGGCAATTACGTGCTGATGCGCGAGCATGTGACGCGTGGCCCCGCGACCGATGGTTCGCCGCTAGTCGAGCCCTTCGATGTAATCGCTGTCTATTCCTTCGAGGGCGATTTGTGCTCTCGCGTGGAGTTCATACGCTAATGGCTGACCGTACCCCCGCTCCCGACACCCCCGAATTGCGCGCCCGTTGGAGCGCTTTCGCGTGGACGCCGGAAAACCGGAAAACCGCCGACTGGCACATCGCCAAGTATCCCGAAGGGCGTCAGCGTTCGGCGGTGATGCCGTTGCTCGATCTCGCCCAGCGGCAGGTCGGCGCGGAGACCGATACGCAGGGCTGGCTGCCGCTGCCGGTGATCGAATACGTGGCGCAATATCTCGGGATGCCGGTGATCCGCGTGCTCGAAGTGGCCAGCTTCTATTTCATGTATAACCTGAAGCCCGTGGGCAAATTCCACGTGCAGGTGTGCGGCACCACGCCCTGCATGCTGCGCGGCAGCGACGACATCATGAGCGCATGCAAGAAGCGCGGGATGGTGAAGGGCGGGATCTCGGCAGATGGGCTGTGGACCCTTACCGAAGTCGAATGCATGGGCAATTGCGCCACCGCGCCGATGGTCCAGATCAACGACGACAATTACGAAGACCTGACGCCCGAACGCCTCGACGCGGTGCTTGATGCCCTTGCTGCAGGGCAGACGCCCAAGGCTGGCACCCAGGAGCCGGGACGGCATACGTCGGAGCCTTCGGGCGGGCCGACGACGTTGAAGGACATGGTCAGCGCCAACCACGATTACCGGGGCGAGTGGTAAAGTGACCGCCATTGTCACCATTCTCGGCGCGCTGTTATTGGCGTTTATCGCCTTCAAGCTGTTGATGGGCGTGATCCGCATTGGCGTGATCCTGCTCATTATCGCCGTGCTGGCGGGCATGTGGCAGGCGGGAGCGATCGGATGAACCCGTTGACTCTCCTTCTGGCAGTTCTTGGCCTCACCGGCTTTGCGCTGGGGGCAGTGCTCAGCGCGACCGGGCCATATGAAATGGGCGTGATCTTGATGGGTCTAGGCCTTGTGTTCCAAGTGATTTCGCTGGTGCGTATCAAGCGCGCCAAACAGCAAGGAAAGCAGTGATGCTTGGCGATAGTGATCGCATCTTCACCAACGTCTACGGGTTCCAGGACTGGGGCCTGAAGGCAGCGCAGGCGCGCGGCGATTGGGATGGCACCAAGGCGCTGCTGGCGCGCGGGCCGGACGCGATTATCGAGGAAATGAAGGCCAGTGGCCTGCGCGGTCGCGGCGGTGCGGGCTTCCCGACAGGGCTGAAGTGGAGCTTCATGCCCAAGGAAAGCCGCGATGGTCGGCCAAGCTTCCTCGTCATCAACGCTGATGAATCCGAGCCGGGCAGCTGCAAGGATCGCGAGATCCTGCGCCACGATCCGCACAAGCTCGTCGAAGGCGCGCTGGTTGCCGGCTTCGCAATGCGCGCGCGGGCCGCCTACATCTACGTGCGCGGCGAATACATCCGCGAGGCCGAGACGCTGCAGGCCGCGATCCATCAGGCTTACGAAGCCGGGCTGATCGGCAAGAACGCCTGCGGTTCGGGCTACGATTTCGACGTGTTCATGCACCGCGGTGCGGGCGCCTACATCTGCGGCGAAGAGACCGCGATGATTGAAAGCTTGGAAGGGAAGAAGGGCCAGCCGCGGTTGAAGCCACCGTTCCCAGCGGGCGCGGGCCTCTATGGCTGCCCGACGACCGTCAACAACGTCGAAAGCATCGCGGTCGCGCCGACGATCCTGCGGCGCGGTGCCTCGTGGTTCAGCTCCTTCGGGCGTGAGAACAATAAGGGCACCAAGCTGTTCCAGATCAGCGGGCATGTGAACAAGCCCTGCGTGGTCGAGGAAGCGATGAGCATCAGCTTCGAAGAGCTGATCGAAAAGCACTGCGGCGGTATTCGCGGCGGGTGGGACAACCTGCTTGCCGTTATCCCCGGCGGTTCGTCTGTTCCGCTCGTCCCTGCCGCACAGATCCGCAACGCGCCAATGGACTTTGACGGGCTGAAGGAATTGGGCTCCGGCCTCGGCACGGCAGCGGTGATCGTTATGGACAAGTCCACCGACATCGTCCGCGCGATCAGCCGGCTCTCCTATTTCTACAAGCACGAAAGCTGCGGCCAGTGCACGCCCTGCCGCGAAGGCACGGGCTGGATGTGGCGCATGATGGAGCGCCTGCGCACGGGCGATGCGGCGATCGAGGAAATCGATATGCTGCAGGAAGTCACCAAGCAGGTCGAGGGCCACACCATCTGCGCGCTTGGCGATGCCGCCGCGTGGCCGATCCAGGGCCTTATCCGCCACTTCCGGCCGGAGCTTGAGCGGCGGATCAATGAGCACAATTCGCAGTTTGCGGAGGCGGCCGAGTGAAGCTTACGCCTGAAATGGAAGCCAAAGTGGCCGAGGCTATGCACCGTGCAGCGGCGTGCCGCGCTGCGGGGGACGCTCTCGGCGCGTGGACCGCGCTAGAGCGTGCGCATGTAATCTCGCAGCCTGCGCTGCTGCCGCACCTCCGCGTTCACCGCACAATGCTTTCGCTCGCCGTAGCGCAGCGCGAGGCGAAGGAAATCGCGGGTCAGCTCCTGCGGCTTACGCTCGCGCCGCTCGGTCATGCGCTCGGGCGCACGCCGTGGGGCAATTCGGGCCGCTCCAATGTCAGCAAGTTTGCTCGGGCGCCGCTGCCCGAGGATGTCGCGCGGCTATATTCGCAAGCCGGCGTAGAGGTGAAGTAGAATGCCTAAGGTCACCGTAGACGGTCAGGAAATCGAGGTCCCGGCGGGCGCGACTGTGCTGCAGGCGTGCGAGCTGGCGGGCAAGGAAATCCCGCGCTTCTGCTATCACGAGCGGCTCAGCATCGCGGGCAATTGCCGCATGTGTCTGGTCGAGGTGAAGCCCGGGCCGCCCAAGCCGCAGGCATCTTGCGCGCTGCCGGCGGCCGAAGGTCAGGAAATCCGCACCGACAGCCCGATGGTCAAGAAGGCCCGCGAGGGCGTGATGGAGTTCCTGCTCATCAACCATCCGCTCGACTGCCCGATCTGCGATCAGGGCGGCGAGTGCGATCTTCAGGATCAGGCGGTCGCTTATGGCCGCGGCGGCTCGCGCTATCACGAGAACAAGCGCGCGGTGACCGAGAAGTACATGGGCCCGTTGATCAAGACGATCATGACCCGCTGCATCCACTGCACCCGCTGCGTGCGTTTCTCGGAAGAGATCGCGGGCGTGGACGAAATCGGTGCGCTGTATCGCGGCGAGGATATGCAGATCACGACCTATCTGGAAAAGGCAGCGGCGCATGAATTGAGCGCCAATGTGATCGACCTCTGCCCGGTCGGCGCGCTGACTTCGCGGCCCTACGCTTTTGAGGCGCGGCCGTGGGAGCTGAAGCAGACGCTTTCGATCGACGTCTCGGACGCGGTGGGCGCGAACATCACGCTCCATTCCAAGGGTCGCGAAGTCATGCGCGCGCTGCCGCGGATCAATGACGACGTCAACGAGGAGTGGCTGAGCGACAAGGGGCGCTATCAGGTCGATGGCCTGACCAAGCGCCGTCTAGACCGGGTGTGGGTGCGCCGTGATGGCAAACTCCAGCCCGCCGAGTGGACCGAGGCTTTCGGCCTGATCGCGGGTGCGCTTGAAGGCGACAAGGCGGGCATCGCGGCGGTGGCGGGCGATTTGCTCGACGCCGAGACAATGTTTGCGGCCAAGGCGTTGGTCAACGCCTGCGGGTCGCAGCTCACCGAAGCGCGCCAGACCGGCATGACCTATGACGTGTCGAACCTCGCGGCGGTGAATTTCAACAGCACCTTTGCGGGCATCGAGACGGCCGATGCGATCCTGATCGTGGGCAGCAATGTCCGCTGGGAAGCCGCGCTGCTCAACGTCCGTCTGCGCAAGGCGGTGAAGGCCGGGGCGAAGGTCTACATCATCGGGCAGGAATGGGATCCGACTTATCCCGCGACCTTCCTCGGCAGCGATCTCAAGCTGCTGAACCGCATCCCCAAGGAATTGGGTGACGTCATGAAGTCGGCCCAGCGCCCGGCGGTGATCCTTGGTGCGGCGGCGTTGGCCAAGGGCGCGCTGCCTGCTGCGTTGAAGCTGGTCGACAAGTTTGGGTTGGTTCGTGAGGGCTGGAACGGTTTCAACGTGCTGCACATTTCGGCGGCGCGCATGGCCTCGCTGATGCTCGGTTTCACGCTGCCCGGGGGAATGGGCGATATCGCGGCTGCGAAGCCTAAGGTCCTGCTCAGCCTCGCCGCGGATGAGATGGACTATGCGCCCTACGCTAAGAGCCTAAAGGTCTATATCGGCCACCACGGCGACAAGGGCGCGCATCACGCCGACATCATCCTGCCCGGCGCCTCCTATGCCGAGAAGGACGGGACTTACGTCAACGCAGAGGGCCGGGTGCAGTTCGCCGAAAAGGCGGTCTTCGCCCCCGGCGACGCGCGCGAGGATTGGACGATTTTGCGTGCGCTGGCGGATGCTTTGGGCGTGACGGTCGGCTTCGACAGCTTCGGCGCGTTGCAGGCCAAGATGATCGCCGCCGTTCCTGCACTGGGCGAAGAGGGCCTCGCCGATTACGGCGCGCTGCCCAAGGCCGACAGCGGTGCGAAGTTCGAAGGCGAGCTTGCGGGCTATCCGATCAAGGACTTCTACCTCACCAACGCCATCGCCCGCGCGAGCGACGTGATGCAGCGTTGCTCGGATGAGCTCCTCCACGGGGCCGATGTGAAGGAGGCTGCAGAATGACCGCCTTCTTCCAATCCCTCGGCCTAAGCTACGAATGGGCCTGGACCGTCGCGACGCTGACTGGGATCATCGTGATCTCATTGCTCGTCATGTTCAGCGTCGCCATGGTGATTTACGTCGACCGCAAGGTGCTGGGTGCGATCATGATGCGGCGCGGGCCTAACGTGGTCGGACCGTTCGGGCTGCTGCAGAGCTTCGCGGACGGCCTGAAGGTGTTCCTCCAAGAAACCATCATTCCGTCGGCCGCGAACAAGGGCATTTTCCTGCTCGCACCGATCATCACCTTTACCGTCGCACTGGCGGCTTGGGCCGTGATCCCGTTTGACGAGGGCGTGTTGCTGTCGGACATCAATGTCGGCTTGCTCTACATTCTCGCGATCTCCTCGATGGGGGTTTACGGCGTGGTGATGAGCGGGTGGGCGTCGAATTCGAAATACCCGTTCTTCTCGGCGATGCGTGCTTCGGCACAGATGATCTCCTACGAGGTTTCAATCGGCTTCGTGTTGGTGTGCGTGGTGTTGTTCGCTGGCACCTTCAATCTGTCGGGCATCGTCAATGAGCAGCGCGGCTTCGGCTTGGGCGTGATCAATGCCTATGTGGTGCACCCGCTGCTCTTCCCGATGTGGGTGGTATTCTTCATCTCCTCGCTGGCTGAAACCGCGCGCGCGCCGTTTGATCTTACCGAAGCGGAGAGCGAATTGGTCGCGGGCTACCAGACCGAATATTCCTCGATGAGCTTCGCGCTGTTCTGGCTCGGCGAATATGCGAACATCCTGCTGATGTGTTCTCTGAACACGCTGCTGTTCTGGGGCGGGTGGCTGCCGCCGGTTGATTGGGCGCCGCTTTACATGGTGCCGGGGATCATTTGGTTCTTGCTAAAGACCTTCATGTTCTTCCTGATGTTCAGCTGGATTTGGGCGACCGTGCCGCGCTACCGTTACGACCAGCTGATGCGCCTCGGGTGGAAGGTGTTTCTGCCGATGAGCCTGCTATTTGTCGCGGTGACCAGCGGTTACCTGATGGCGACGGGGCATTTCGATCGCCCGGCTGTCTCCGACGCTCCGGCCACAGATACCGATTTTGTGCAAACCACCCCCGCGCAGCCCGCCGCTGTGAGAGGCCAGTCATGACCACCGTTGCCCACCTCATCAAGAGCTTCACTCTCTGGGAATTCCTCAAGGCGCACGCCTTGACGCTGAAGTATTTCTTCAGGCCCAAGGTGACGATCAACTACCCCTTCGAAAAAGCCCCGCTTTCGCCACGCTTCCGGGGTGAACACGCGCTGCGGCGCTATCCCAACGGCGAGGAACGCTGCATCGCGTGCAAGCTGTGCGAGGCTGTCTGCCCGGCACAGGCGATCACCATCGAGAGCGAACCGCGCGAGGACGGCAGCCGCCGCACCACCCGCTACGATCTCGACATGACCAAGTGCATTTTCTGCGGGTTCTGCCAAGAAGCCTGCCCCGTGGATGCGATCGTCGAGGGGCCAAACTTCGAATATTCCACAGAAACCCGTGAGGAGCTGCTTTACGACAAGGCCAAGCTGCTCAGCAATGGTGACAAGTGGGAACGGGCCATCGCGGCCAATCTTGAAGCCGACGCACCCTACCGCTAGGGCGCGCCGGAGATACGCAATACCGCGCGAGTAGGGTGCAAATCCTGCTCACGCATCGGGACTAAGGGATCAAACAGGACGACAGTCGGGCCGGTTCGCGATGCGGGCAGGCCTGATGGTTGGGGATCATCATGATACAGGCCATCGCCTTCTATTTCTTCGCGACGATCGTTGTCGCTGCCGCCGTGATGGTCGTCATGGCGAAGAACCCCGTGCATTCTGTGCTGTGGCTGATCCTAGCGTTCTTCAACGCGGCGGGGCTGATGGTGCTGCTAGGTGCAGAGTTTATCGCGATGCTGCTGGTGATCGTTTACGTGGGCGCCGTCGCGGTGTTGTTCCTATTTGTGGTAATGATGCTGGACATCGATTTTGCCGCGATGCGTGCAGGGTTCAGCCGCAATGCGCCGCTCGGCCTGTTGATTGCCGCCGTGCTGCTGGCCGAATTGCTGCTGGCGGCGGGCGCGTATAACGCGGGCGGACTGACGCTGGGAACGGCAGATGGGGCTGCGGTGCAAGCAGCGGACAGCAGCAATATCGCTGCCTTGGGCGCTCTTCTTTATGGCCGGTACATCGTGCTGTTCGAAATTGCCGGGATCATTCTGCTTGTCGCGATGATTGGCGCGATCGTGCTGACCTTCCAGGCACCCAAGCCCGGTGCCCGCGCCCGGCAGGACGTGGGCAAGCAGGTTCGCCGCCGCCCGGAAGATGCAACCGTCATGAAGAACCCGGAAGTCGGGCAGGGGGTCGAGCTGTGATTGGCATCGAACACTATCTCACCGTAGGCGCGATCCTGTTCGTGCTCGGCGTGTTGGGGATCTTCCTCAACCGCAAGAACGTGATTGTCATCCTGATGGCGGTCGAACTCATTTTGCTGGCGGTGAACATCAATCTCGTCGCATTCAGCTCTTTCCTGAATGACCTGACGGGTCAGGTGTTTGCGATGCTGGTGCTGACCGTGGCTGCGGCTGAAGCGGCCATCGGTCTAGCGATCTTGGTGATCTACTTCCGCACCCGCGGGTCTATCGCGGTTGACGATATCAACCGGATGAAGGGGTAAGCGTCCGTGTCCACGCATATCCTCATCATCGTTTTCGGGCCGTTGCTGGCTGCGCTGGTCGCAGGGTTGGGCAACCGCATGCTGGGTAATGTGGCGGCAAAGTCCATCACCACCGGCGCTCTGTTGCTGTCAGCGGGACTGAGCTGGCCGATTTTCCTCGGCTTTCTCGGCGGAACTGAAACCGCTGAAGTCGTGCAGGTTCTGAAGTGGGTCCAAAGCGGCACGCTCACCTTCGATTGGGCGCTGCGGGTGGATACGCTTACCGCGATCATGCTCGTTGTGATCAATTCGGTGTCCGCGCTCGTCCATCTCTATTCATGGGGGTACATGGATGAGGACCCGGATCAGCCGCGGTTCTTTGCCTATTTGTCGCTGTTCACCTTTGCGATGCTGATGCTGGTGACGGCCGATAACCTGGTGCAGATGTTCTTCGGTTGGGAAGGCGTCGGCCTTGCGTCCTATCTGCTCATCGGTTTCTGGTTCAAAAAGCCGAGCGCGGGTGCTGCGGCGATCAAGGCCTTCGTGGTCAACCGCGTGGGCGACCTCGGTTTCATGCTCGGCATTTTTGGCGCCTATCTGGTGTTTCAGACGACCTCGATCCCCGAGATCCTTGCGGCAGCTCCGGCGATGAGCGGTTCGACGATCACCTTCGTCGGCATGCGTCTCTACACAATGGATATCCTGTGTATCCTTCTGTTCATCGGCGCGATGGGCAAGTCGGCGCAGCTGGGGCTGCACACGTGGTTGCCGGACGCGATGGAGGGGCCGACGCCTGTCTCCGCGCTGATCCACGCCGCGACCATGGTTACGGCGGGTGTGTTCATGCTGTGCCGCCTTTCACCGATGTTCGAGACCGCGCCCACCGCGCTGACCATCGTCACGATCGTGGGCGCAGCGACCTGTTTCTTTGCTGCGACAATCGGGACGACCCAGTGGGACATTAAGCGGGTCATCGCCTATTCGACCTGCTCGCAGCTGGGCTACATGTTCTTTGCCGCTGGCGTTGGCGCTTACGGGGCGGCGATGTTCCACCTGTTCACGCACGCCTTCTTCAAGGCATTGCTGTTCCTCGGCGCTGGCAGCGTGATCCATGCGATGCACCACGAACAGGACATGCGGTATTACGGCGGTCTTCGTAAGGCGATCCCGTTCACCTTCTACGCGATGCTGGCCGGCACGTTGGCGATCACAGGGCTGGGTGTCTATCACCTCGGCGTCGGCTTTGCAGGCTTCTGGTCGAAGGACGCGATCCTCGAAGTCGCCTTTGCGCGCCACAACGGCGCAGGGCAGTTTGCCTTTTGGGCAGGCGCCATCGCCGCGCTGCTGACCAGCTTCTATTCTTGGCGCCTGATGTTCCTGACCTTCTGGGGCAAGCCGCGCTGGATCGAAAGCGAGCATATTCAACACGCGGTTCACAAGACCCCCGAAGAAGCGGGCGTGGACACCACCGGCGGGTATCACCCACATGAAAGCCCGGTGTCGATGCTGATCCCGCTTGGGGTGTTGACCATCGGTGCGGTTGCAGCAGGGCAGGTGTTCGCGCCGAGCTTCCTGGACAGCGCGGCTTTCTGGAACGGTTCGATCTTTTACAACGAAGCGCTGATCCACGCGATGCACGCCGTGCCGTACTGGGTGAAATACACCGCCCTCATTGTGATGCTGATCGGCTTTGCAGGCGCCTATGTCGCCTACATCGCCAAGCCGGACATCCCGGCCCGCTTCGTTGCGAACTTTGGCGCGCTGCACAACTTCGTTTACCGCAAGTGGTACTTCGACGAGCTCTATGACGCGATCTTCGTGAAGCCCGCCTTCGCGTTGGGTCGCGCCTTCTGGAAGCTCGGCGACATTGGCACAATTGACCGCTTCGGCCCTAACGGCATTGCTTGGGTGGTTGACCGGAGCGCGACCGCGGCGAAGTCGATTCAGTCGGGCTTCGTCTATTCCTATGCGTTGATCATGCTGCTCGGGCTGGTTGCCGCTATCACCTTTGTTCTGCTTTAGGAGCGCGCTTCGTAATGGAAGGCCTTCCCATCCTGTCGCTGATGATGCTCGTGCCGCTGGTTGGCGCGCTGGCGTGCCTATATGCGGGCGCGGCCCAAGCCCGCTGGATTGCGCTGGGGGCGACGCTGGTAACTTTCGCCCTGGGCGTTGTGTTGTGGTCAAATTACCAGATCGGCGGCCCCCAGTGGCAATTTACCGAGCGGGCGGAGCTTTTCGCAGGCTTCAGCTATGCGCTGGGCATCGATGGGATTGCGTTGCTGCTGATCATGCTCAGCGTATTCCTGATGCCGGTCTGTATTCTGGCAAGCTGGGAAGCGGTGCAGAAGCGCGTCGGCGAATACATGGCCGCTTTCCTGTTTATGGAAGTGTTGATGATCGGCACTTTCGCGGCCCAGGACCTGTTCCTGTTTTACGTCTTCTTCGAGGCAGGCCTCATCCCGATGTATCTGATTATCGGTGTGTGGGGCGGGGACAATCGCATCTACGCCAGCTACAAGTTCTTCCTGTACACGCTGTTTGGGTCGGTGCTGATGCTGATCGCGATGTTCTGGATGGTGGCCGAGGCTGGCACCTCCGACATTCCGACGCTGATGCAACACACCTTCCCGCCTCAAGCGCAGACATGGTTGTGGCTCGCCTTCTTTGCCAGCTTTGCAGTCAAGGTGCCCATGTGGCCGCTGCATACGTGGCTTCCTGATGCGCACGTGCAGGCGCCGACTGCTGGCTCGGTGATCCTCGCAGGCGTGCTGCTCAAGCTGGGCGGTTACGGCTTTATTCGGTTCAGCCTTCCGATGTTCCCCGAGGCGTCCGCGCAGTTTGCCTGGCTGGTCTTCACCCTGTCCATGATTGCGGTCGTCTACACCTCGCTGGTCGCGTTGGTGCAGACCGATATGAAGAAGCTGATCGCCTACTCCTCGGTCGCGCACATGGCGATTGTCACCGTCGGCTTGTTCGCTTTCAATGTGCAGGGGCTTGAGGGGGCAATGATCGTGATGCTCAGCCACGGCCTTGTGTCGGGGGCGCTGTTCCTTTGCGTTGGCGTCATCTACGACCGCCTTCACACCCGCGAGATTGCGCGTTACGGCGGCCTCGCGATCAACATGCCGTACTATGCGCTGTTCTTCCTGCTGTTCACCATGGCGAGCATCGGCCTTCCCGGGACCAGCGGCTTTGTCGGCGAGTTCTTGTCGCTGGCAGGCATCTACCAGACTTCGAGCTTGGTCGCTTTGATCTGCACCACCGGGATCATCCTTGGCGCCGCCTATATGCTGTATCTTTATCGCCGCGTGGCGTTTGGCGGACAGGTTAACGAGGATGCCGCAGGGATGCGCGACATTTCGGCGCGTGAATGGATCATGATGGCTCCCATCGCCGCCGCCGTATTGTGGATGGGCGTATACCCCGAAAGCTTCCTCGCTCCGATGCGCGCCGATATTGCGGTGCTCGACGCGCGGCTCTCCGCCGCCGCTCCCGCGAGTGATGCGGCGCTTGCTCCCGGCGTACCCCGTGCCAAGGCGGCCAATGCGCTGGATGGCCATGCGGGCATGGATCATTCGGGCGGCTCGGATATTAGCGCCAAGGAGGGCGCGCACTGATGGATTTCGCTCACTCCTTCGCGCTTGTTCTTCCCGAATTGCTACTAAGCGGCGCGGGCCTCGCGCTGCTTCTGGTCGCCGCATGGGGCGGCGATAAGTCTGCCCGGCTGATAGCCATTGTGGCTGCCGCTGTGCTGTTCGGTGCGGGGATCATGCTTGTCCCGGGCCTCCACTTCGGCACCGATGGCCCAGCGACGCTGGCCTTCGGCGGGCTCATGAAGGTGGATAGTTTCGCGTTGTTCGCCAAGGCGCTGATCTATCTTGCGGCCATCGGCGCGCTGATGATCGCGCCGGCATTCTTCGCTGGCCCGGCAGCAGGCAACGAACGCGGCATGCGCGCTGAGTACCCGGTGCTGCTGCTGTTCTCCAGCGTCGGCATGAGCATCATGGTGTCAGCCAATGACTTCATGAGCCTCTATCTCGGGCTCGAACTGACCAGTCTTACCTCATACGTCCTCGCTGCGATCCTGCGCCGCGACACGCGCTCGGGCGAGGCTGGGCTTAAGTATTTCGTTCTTGGTGCGCTGGCTTCGGGCATCCTGCTTTACGGAGCGAGCCTGCTTTACGGCTTTACCGGCGGCACCAGCTTTGGCGCGGTGCGTGCGGGGCTGAGCGGCGAAATGGGCACGGGCGCGCTGGTCGGTGTGATCTTCGTGCTGTCGGGCCTCGCCTTCAAGATCAGCGCCGTGCCGTTCCATATGTGGACGCCGGACGTGTACGAAGGTGCACCGACGCCAGTGACAGCATTCTTCTCGACCGCGCCGAAAGTTGCCGCAGTGGCGCTTACCGCTCGCGTGGTATTCGAAGTATTTGGCGCTCAGGTCGCCGCTTGGCAGCAGATCGTGATGTTCACGGCCCTTGCCTCGATCATTTTCGGCGCGCTGGGAGCCATCGGGCAGGAGAACCTAAAGCGTCTGCTCGCCTATTCCTCGATCAACAATATCGGCTTCATCCTGTTGGGCCTCGCGGTAGCGAATGCCGACGGCGCTTCGGCGATGCTGGTATACCTGTTCATCTATGTCGCCATGAGCATCGGGAGTTTTGTCGCGCTTCTGATGCTGCGCGGCGAGGATGGACAGCTTTACGAAACCTTTGCCGATATTCGCGGGCTTTCGGTCACGCGCCCCGCGATTGCCTGGGCGCTGCTGATCTTCATGTTCAGCCTTGCCGGCATTCCGCCGCTGCTCGGCTTCTACAGCAAGTTCGTGGTGTTCCAGGCGACCATCGAGGCCGATCTCGTCGTCTTCGGCGCAATCGCCATCGCAGCGAGCGTCATCGGCGCATTCTATTACATCAAGTTCGTCAAGGTGATGTTCTTCGATGAACCGGTGGGGGTTGTCACCGGCAAGAGCGAGACGGGCCATTGGTTCCTGCTGGGCCTGACGGCGCTGATCGTTTCACCGCTAGGGTATCTGCTCACACCTTCGCTGACCGATCTGGCCGACAAGGCCGCCGCTTCGCTGTTCATCGCGGTTTGATCGAATTCCTCGAACAGACCGGATCGACCAACGCCGACCTTGCCGCCGTCATCCGCAGCGGTGAGCGATGGGCGGAGGGAGGCTGGCTGGTCGCCCGTCGCCAGACCGCGGGACGCGGGCGGCAAGGCCGCGCATGGTTCGACGGCGCGGGCAACTTCATGGGATCCACTGCTGTCACGCTGGGCGAGGGCTGGCCGCCGCCTGCCTCGCTAAGCTTTGTTGCCGCGCTCGCGGTGCGCGATGCTGCTGCAGTCGCGCTGGGCGAGGACACGGGACTGGCGCTCAAGTGGCCCAATGATGTGTTGCTGGACGGAGGCAAGCTTTCGGGCATCCTGCTGGAAATGGTGCGCGGTGCTATCGTGATCGGCATCGGCGTGAACCTCGCGCGGGCCCCTGATGTGGAAGGCCGCAAGACGGCCGCGATTGCGGACATTGCGCCGCCGCCGCCGCTGACAAGCTTCGCATCCAGCCTCGCCGTTGCCTTTGATCACAGGCTGGTGAGCTGGCGCACCTATGGCCTTGCTGCAACGCTTCAGGCGTTCCTTGCTCACTCCATTCATGCGCAAGGTTCGCCGGTGACCGTTCACGATACTGATGGTTCCGTGCTCTCCGGCTCGTTCGCGGGGCTTGAGGAAAGTGACGGCGCCTTGCGGCTTCGCTTGGCGGATGGCAGCGAACGTGTCATTCGCGCTGGCGACATTTCCTAAGAAGGACTGCCCACGATGCTGCTCGCCGCCGATGTCGGGAACACCAATGTCGTCTTTGCGCTGTTTGAACTCGGCGAAGACGGCACACACACCATCCGTGCACGGTGGCGTATTGCCACTGATCCGCGCCGCACGGGCGATGAATATGCGGTGTGGCTGCTCCAGTTGCTCAAGATCGAGGGCTTCGAGCGGTCGGATGTAACCCGGATCATCGTCGCTTCGGTTGTGCCGCGCGCGGACCATAACCTTACCGTGTTGTGCCAGAAATATTTCGGCATCACTCCGATGTTTGCAGGCCAAGGTCCGGCGCGCTGGCGGTTCGAAATTGATGTCGACCAGCCGTCCTCGCTCGGCGCTGACCGGGCGCTCAATATTCTGGCGGCCCATCACAAATATGGCGGCGATTTGATCGTGGTCGATTTCGGCACCGCGACAAAATTTGAAGCGGTCGATTTCACCGGCGCTTACAAGGGCGGATCGATTGCACCGGGAATTAATCTGTCGCTTGATGCGCTAGTCGGCAAGACGGCCAAGCTTCCGCGTATTGCCATCCGCGCGCCTTCCACTCGCAGCGTTATCGGCCGCAACACCGAAGATCAGATGCTGATCGGCGTCTTCTGGGGCTACGTCGCGATGATGGAGGGCATGGTCGAAAAGATGAAAGGCGAAATTGGCCGCCCCGCTAAGGTTGTAGCGACCGGCGGCCTCGCCATATTGTTCGACGACGCCACCGAAATTTTCGATTACGTCGATGCTGACCTCACTTTGGACGGCCTCGCGATCCTTGCCCGTCAGGCAGAAACTGCCTGACCGCGCGCAACATAAGAGACATTGTGAAGAACGATTACACCCCCGAAAACGAATTGCTGTTCTTGGCCCTCGGCGGATCGGGGGAGATTGGCATGAACGTCAATCTCTATGGCTGTCAGGGCAAGTGGATCATGGTTGATCTGGGCATGACCTTTTCCGGTAATGAATATCCGGGGGTTGATCTGGTCTTTGCCGACCTCGATTTCATCGAGGAACGGCGCAAGGACCTGCTCGGCATCGTGCTGACTCACGCGCACGAGGATCACATCGGCGCGGTGCCCTATTTCGCGGGCGAGCTTGGCGTGCCACTTTATGCCACGCCTTTCACGGCCGATCTGGTGGCGAGGAAGCTGGAAGAAGCCGGTCTGCTGGCGAAGGTTGAGCTTATCATCATTGAGGAAGATCACGGCCAGATCGACCTCGGCCCGTTCAGCATCACCTATCTGCCGCTGGCGCACTCCATCGCGGAAGGCAACGCGTTGCTGATCGACACGCCTCATGGGCGCATCTTCCATACCGGGGACTGGAAGCTGGATGACGAACCGATTATCGGTGAGCCGACCACCGAGGAAGAGCTGCGCGACATTGGTGATGAGGGCGTGCTGGCGCTGGTTTGCGATTCTACCAACGTCTTCAATCCAGAGCCCTCCGGTTCGGAAGGCGCGGTGCATCGTGCCCTGATGAAGGAAGTCGCGCGCCACACGGGCAAGCGCGTGGTTGTCACCACATTCGCCAGCAACGTCGCGCGCCTGCAAACCTTGGGCGAAGTCGCGCGCGAGACCGGGCGGCAGGTGTGCGTTGCGGGCCGCTCGCTCGACCGGATTATCGAGGTCGCGCAGGATAATGGCTATCTTGAGGATTTCCCGACCCCCGTCAGTTTCGATACCGCAATGGGCCTGCCGCGCGGTGAAGTGCTTATCATCGCCACCGGTGGGCAGGGTGAGCCGCGGGCGGCGCTGGGCCGCATGGCGGATATGAACCACCCGATCGAACTGGTAGCGGGCGATGTGGTCCTGTTTTCGTCACGCCAGATTCCCGGCAACGAAATCCCGATTGGCAAGATCCAGAACCAGCTTGCTGCCCGGGGCATCCAGATGGTGACCGACCGGCAGGCGCTGATCCACGTCTCGGGCCACCCGGGCCGCCCGGAACTTGAGGCGCTTTACAGCTGGCTGAAACCCGAGATTCTCGTCCCCGTCCATGGCGAAATTCGCCACATGGCCGAACAGGCGCGGGTCGGGAAAGCGAGTGGTATTCCTTCGCAGATCGTCCAGAAGAACGGCGATCTGGTGCGGCTTGCGCCGGGCAAGCCGGGCAAGGTTGCCGAAGTGCGCGCCGGGCGTCTGGTGCTTGATGGCGACATCATCGCCCCGGCCGATGGCGAGGCGATCGCCATGCGCCGCCGCATCGCCGGAGATGGTGTGTTGGTAGTGGTGCTGGCACGCGGGGCCAAGCCGATGATCGAAGCGGTGGGCCTGCCGCTCGATGAAGATCTTCCCGCCTTCCTCGAAGAAGCGGCGGGAGACGTGTTGACCGCAATCAACCGCCTAAAGGGCAAGGATGCGCGCGATATAGCTGCGATCCGAGAGGCGGCACGCCTTGCCGCGCGCCGCGCCGCGCAACGCTGGTCGGGCAAGAAGCCGCAAGTGCGCGTTGTGATGCCGGGGGCGCCCGCGTGATGCAGATTACCTCGGTCGCGGCTATCTATTTCCTGTTCTTCGTTATGAGCGCATTCGTCATGCTGCCGTTCGGCGTGAAAACGGCTGAGGAAGCGGGCGTCGATAAAGTGCCCGGACAGGCCGACAGTGCCCCTGTCGACTTCCGTCCCGGCAAAGTCGCTGCCCGTGCAGCGCTGGTTGCGGTGGCAGCGACGTCGCTGTTTGTCGCCAATTACACCTATGGCTGGGTCACCGCTGCCGACTTGGACTTTTTGCCTAAACCGCCTGCTGCGGGTTAAGTTCGCAGGCGCTGGATCGACTGGGCTAGGGCGACATACAGTTTGCCCATATCCGAGCCGAGCATCGTCACGCTCAACACGTGGCCATCTCGTGTCGATAGCGTCTGCCGGAGCAGCGCCTCGAAATCGTGGATGTATCGGCTGACATTGGCCTTGAAGGCCTCATCCGATGTATACAACGATGCGATATCTCGGGCCATACCATTGCCGATCAGGCGCACGGCGCGGCGGGTGAAGATTCCCCGGTCACCCTTCAGATAGGCGTCCCAGGCGGTGTCGGTCACTTCGACATCCAGTGCACCGTTGATGTCGATTGCCGCCGAATTGAGGCTGTCGGTGATCAGCACCATACGCCGAGCGAAGTCATTATTGACCTGTTCCTCCGCAAGTTCGCGGGCGCGGCTGACGCGTTGTTCAAGATTGCCGGTGAGCTCGTTTACCTTGACCAGCTGATCACGCAGCTGGATCGCGGCTTCACGCCCCACGCCAGAGGCATGGGAGGCAGATTGCTCCAGCTTGCCCATCGTCGCTGCCGCTTCATTGCGCATGGTGCGTTCCAGCACGGCATTCGCTTCGGCGCCCATACCTTCCGCCAGCGACAACATCTTTTTACGCGCGCCTTCATCAAGCGCAGCGAAGGCCTGTGTGATGGCTGTCTCGAGGGTTCCCAATGCGGTTCGCAGCGCCTCCTGCGTTTCGGAGGCGAGTGTGCCGCTTTCCTCTGCCAAGCGCGCAAAGCCGCCGCGCAGGCCCTGAACCCGCGCCATCGCGTCCTCGGTTTCCTCGGCAAGGCGGCTTTTGTAGCCGGCAATGGCGACTTCTGCAGCGTCGATTTCAGTGCGCGCGCGCAGCAGATAATCGGACAGATCGCTGCCCGATTCCGAGCTGTGCAGCATCAGCGCCCTGACCGTTTCGGCACGCGTCTCGACGCTTTCCAGCGCAGTGCCCGCGCCATCTATCGCGGGGGCCAGTTCATCGCGGCAAGTGCGAGCGCCGGATTGCAGGATTTCGAGCAGCCTCACGCTGCTGTCGGTAAGCTGCGCCAACTCAGTCTGCGTTGCGGCAAGCGCATCACGCTTTTCCTCAAGCTGCTGGGTAAGTGTTCCGAGCCCTTGGCCCAGATTATCGCGCGCCGCGCTGCCGGCTTGGTCGATCCGCGCGATCACTTCGCCAAGATCCGCCACCCGGGCGCCGAGTGCCTCGCCATGGGCGACGAGCTTTTCTATTTCTGCGACCTGTGCATCGCGCCGCTGGGCGAGTGCATCGTCGAGGGCAGAAAGCCGCTGCGCCAGCACTTCGCTGGCCTGAGTTTCCCGCGTTTCCATGGCGGCCTGACGGGCGTTGATCATTTCTTCGAACCGCTGCGCGCGTTCGGCCAGTTGATCATCGACAGTTATGGCGTGTTCGCGCAGTTCCGCGATGCGCTGGCTTGAAGCTGCTGTGGTGTTACGATCGAGTCCGTCAACCACACGAAGCTTTTCCAACAGAGCCTCATGGAAGCTTGCGATGACACCGTTGAAGCGCGTTTCGGCGTTTTCACTAGCTTCGCGAAGACGTGCGGCGACTGTTTCTGTCTCGCTGGCGACAAGGCGCGAACGTTCACCAAGACTGGAAAGTGCCTCGGTTTCGAGATTCCCAAGCTGTTCACGGTGGGCCTGTGTCTCGGCTCTAAGCGCGGCGAAGCGTTCTGCCGCTGCTGTTTCGGCCCGTGCAAGGCTGGCTTCGAACTCGGCGATGGTGTTACCCACCTGCGCGCTCAATTGCCCGACCTGCTTCTCGCTTTCGTTACCTACTATCGCGAGACGGTCAAAACCTCCGGAAAGCTGGTTCAATTGCTCCTCGGCAACGCGTCCTGCGCTGCCGATTTGGTTGGCGACATCGCGTGATGCATTGGCAATTACCGGTAGATCGTCGCGCAGGCGGTTCATGTTACCGAGGGCGGTTTCGCTGGTAGTGCTGATTGCCTCGACCTGTGCGCCGTTGCTTACGATAAGGCTTTGCAGCTCTCCTGCATGGGCAGACAATCGCTCCGCGGCGATTCGGCCGAGCGCTTCCAGATCACGCGCCTCGGCGGCGAGAAATTCGCGGGCTAGGCTAAGCTCCCGGTTTACTACCTTCAGGCGCTGTTCCAGAGCCGCCCCCTCGCGGTTCATCAACGCCGCGGTGGCGGAAAAGCGCCGTGCCTCTGCATGGGACGAGCGCATGGCCAACAACCAGACGATCCCGATCAAAGCGACCGGCACGGCCCATTGGACCACCCAGCCAGCCCACGTTTCTGGTGCCGCTCCAGCGCGCATTTCATGGAAGTGCGCCCAGACGAAAAAGCCGGACCAACCCCCTAAGATCGACAAGGCAAGCGTAGGAGCGACCCAGCCAAATCGCGTGGGCGAGGGCAGGCCTTCGGCCTCCTGTCCTGCCCACACGGTTTCCAAATCCTGCATTTCGTTTGATGTGCCGCCGCTTGCTTGCGTTTCGGGATCGTTCGATCCTTCTGCGCCGTCATTGCCACTACCCCGCCCGAAGGCGCGCATCTGATACCGTCCTGTCATAGGACACTCTCTACCACACCGCGGATGCGGATAAACCCCGCTTTAACCCCAACCATCGTATACCGTCGTCATGTCATTCAATCATGGAGCCCTGGATGCAACCCTTGCGGCGGCGGCCGGCAGCGATGCCGATCTGTTGCATGAGCTGCGTACGGCGTTTCTCGAGAGTGCGGCTCGCCAGCTTGATCTGTTGAAACGGGCGCGCTGCGACGGCAATTGGCACGTTGCAGCGATGCGGTTGAAGGGACTTGCCGCCAGCTTCAACGCCGAAGACCTGTTGCAAGCTGCCGAGATTGCGCTGCACGCTGCGCCGGGCGAACCGATGGCGATCCGCGAGGTCGAAGGCGTACTCGCCCGCTTCAATCGTGCCCAGAAACCACGCGCCGACCGCCGCTGACCGCTGGTGATAAGCCTGGTGCCGGGAGCAAAGCGTCTCCTCGCTTGAACCGGTGAGCCGAAACCGCCAAGCATTGTCCCTTGTCGTCATGATAAGAGAAGGGATGAGCCATGCGGATCGGCCTTATTGCCGCGATCCGGTGCAGCGCGGATGGAACGCTGCGTGCGTCGCTGCCGCTTGCGGGGCGCAGCGTCTTGGCGTGGCAGGCCTCGTTGCTGACATCGCTGGGGACGGAGCGGGTGCTGTGCCTGACGGACAGTTCTGGCGCGAATGCGGACATCATCGCTGTTCAGCAGGCGATCGAGGCCGAGGGGCAGCAGTTTCATGCCCTTAAAGGTTTCGCGGCGCTCCCCGCACTGGTACGGGCCGAGGATGAACTGATTGTCGTGCTTGACGGGCTGGTGCCCGATCCCGGTTTGGTGCGCGCAGTGCTGGGCGCAGGCGGCACCAACGGTAGCGGTTTCAAACGCGTGGTTGCGACCCTTCCGGCCGATCACCCCTTGGCGGCATCGCACCCTGAAGACTTCGAACGGATCGATGCTGCGCGTCATTGGGCTGGTGTGCTGGCAATGCGCGGGGCCGCGGTGCAGCATCTCGCCGATTTTCCCGATGATGCCGATGCGACCTCTCTGCTGTTGCGGCTTGCTTTGCAGGCCGGGACGCCATGCACCCAGCTTGCCGCGCGCGAACTTGTACCGGAAAGCTGGATGCTCGCCGACAGCCCGGCTGCAGTCGCTCGGCATGGAACGGCCCTGATTGCCAGCGCTGCATCGCCCACTGATTGGTATGCGCCCGGGCTCACGCTCGCGTCGACATTGGTGCGGGCGCTGGTGCCGCGCGGGTTTGGGCAGGGTGCGCCAGTGGTCGGCGGTACCGGTTTTACGCTGTTGCTGGCCGCAGTGCTGATCGCCGCTTTCGGACCTGCGGCAGGGGGCCTGGGACTGGCGGTTATCGGCGCATTTCTTGTGCAGGTGGCGCAGGCTTTTGCCACCCTTGGTGCTCGTTTGCGGGGCGAGGTTACCGACGGATCGTCGATTAGGGCGGTTGGCGTAGCTGTCGATGTGCTGGCAAGCGCAGCTTCGTGGTTCGCGCTCGTTCCGTGGCCTCAATGGCAACCGCTTGGTGTGCTGGGGCCTGTAGTGATTGCACTTGCGAGGCTTGTCGCTCGCGCGCCCGGAACCCGGCTTGGCGCAGCCGCCAGTGACCGGGTATGTTTGCTGCTGCTGTTAACACTTTCTGCGTTCTTCGGCCTTTTGCCCGAAACGCTGGCCTGTCTCTCTTTGGGGCTGCTCGCAGCCTTGCTACTGCGCAGCGGGCCCGACTAAACTAACCCGTCTTTAATCATGAGGGCGCTATGCCTGCCGGAGAATGGGCAAAAATACGATGGACCTTGCCGCCGACCATGTCGTCGAGGCGATCCTGCGGGATGAGCTCGCGCGGGAAACCCGCGCGCTGTCGGCCGTCGTCCCGGTTTTGCGTCACTTGCTGGGGTCCGAAGCGCAAATCCTAGTGAGCGACGTGATCCTTGCGCGGGTGCGAGGCATGATCGGCGATCTCGCCGCGCAATTGGTCGCCCTACATGCGGGGTATGATCCGGCTACGCGAACTGCGGGGATCGATCCTGCCGCGCATGACCGCTTTGCCGAAACATTGATGGCGGACGAGGTGCTACTGGCCTTTTGCCATGCACTCGCCACGGAAAGCCTGATCGCTGAACGGTTGCAACAAAGCCATGGCATCGACCCTGTGCTGAGCCCGCTATTGCAGGAGCTGATCGCATCTGAAGACGCCGCTGTTGCCGGGCTCGCGATGCGGACGCTCGCGGCGCAATCGCGGTTTGTTCAGAGCCAACGGCGGATGCAGTTGCCGCTGGGCGAGCTTCCGGCAGAGCTGTTTCATGCGTTGCTGACGCGGGCGCAGTCCGGTGCGCTGGGAGCCGCTGACGGCGGCGCTGATATGGCGCAGATGCAGCGTGCCTATGACGAGGCATCATCGCGGCTTGGCCTGTTGGCGCGGCTGATCGCTGGACTGCGGCGCGGCGCGCTGGCAGCGCTTGTGCTGGATCATGCCGGGATCGCCCTGTTCGCCGCCGCGCTTGCGTCGGTGACCCGGACGTCTCGACCGGCGGCGGTGCTGGCGTGCCACGAAGGGCAGGGGGTGCGGCTTGCCTTGCTGTTGCGCGCCGCAGGCCTTGCGCCGCCGGCGATTGAACGTCAGGTGCTGATCATCGAACCGGACGCGCGCCTGCCGCGTGCGCTTGCCGAACTGCCTGCCGAACGCGCGGCGGCGTTGCTGGCTGCGGGCGGGCCTGAATGATGGGCTCGGCCGGCCGCACCGACGATCTTCCTGGCGCTTATGGGCTTACCGATGCGCGCGACCGATTATTGAGCGCAGACTTGCCGCTGGCGGATCTGCACGTAAGGTGCGGCGGCGATTTGCCGGGCACGCTGGCAATCCCCGAATTGCTGGTGCTGGTGCAGCAGGCCCGGGCCATGGGGCTGAGGATCGCGCGTAACTTCAGCGCGTTCGATGGCGACGCCGAGGTGTCCGGTTTTGCCCGCATCCACCCGCTTGGCGACCGGGAAGGGGGCGGCTGCGAGGTGCTGGTCGAAAACTGGCAGCGCAATCCGCTCATCCCACCCAGCGCCCGCGACTTTGCCGAGCGGATTGATGCCATCGACCGTGCCACCGCGGAAGTCAGCGCGCGGCTTGATGCCCGCCAAGGCGTCCAGGTTTTGAGCGCGCGGGCACCCGACGCCATAGCATTGCAGGCTGCGGCATTGGCGGCGCCCGGCACGGCGTGGAGCGATCTGGTTGAACTGCAGGATATTTCTCACCGCCAGCCGCTGCATTGGCGGCTGCTGGACGGGACGATCTGCCGCTTTTCCGGGTCACAGCGTCACTGGCGCGTACGGCTGATCCCGCTGGGGCCGGACGCGCATAATCCCGTCGGATTTGAGTTGCTGTTGGTCGCCGAGGAGGCGTTGGCCGAAGGGGGGGCAGCATTTTCGGGCGATGACACCCCGCCGGATGCATCGCCCGCGCGGCTTGTCGGCACGGCTCTTACCCCGGTGTTGCGTCAGCCAGTGGCGAGGATCATCGCCAATGCCGAGACAATGCGCGCCCGGCTCGCCGGGCCGTTGCGGGACGAATATAGCCAGTATGCTGGCACCATCGCCAGTGCAGGCCAGCACCTTGCCGCGATGCTCGACGATCTGGCTGATTTGGAAGTGGTCGAAACGCCTGGCTTTACCACAGCGGACGAACCGGTTGATCTTGTCGACGCGGGTACGCGGGCTGCGGGCATTCTGGGCGTGCGAGCACAGAAACGCGAAACGGTTCTGGTGCTTGAAGGCGAACGAGGGATGGCGGTGGCCAGCGCAGAATTCCGGCGGGTGCTCCAGATCCTCATCAACCTAATTGGCAATGCCATCGCCTATGCACCGGCGGCGAGCACAGTGACGGTGAGCGCATTTGCTACTGCAGATGGCCGCGTAGCTGTGACAGTTGCCGATCAAGGTCCGGGTGTCACACCCGAACAGGCGGAGCGCATCTTCGACAAGGGTGAACGCCTTGGCCGCGACAGCGATGGAGGGCGCGGGGCCAACAACGATGGAGGATCAGGCCTCGGGCTTTATATCTCGCGCCGTCTGGCCGAAGCCATGGCCGGGAGCCTGACGGTGGAAGCCGCGCCGGGTGGCGGGGCCCTGTTCCGGCTTGAACTGCCGGCCCAGTAACCCCGCTTCCGGTGTGATCTTACCGCTTGGCCAGCGGGATGTAGTCGCGCTCCGTGGGACCGGTGTAGAGCTGGCGCGGGCGCCCGATCTTTTGGCCTGGATCGCTGATCATTTCGTTCCATTGCGCCACCCAGCCCACGGTGCGGGCCAGCGCGAACAGCGCGGTGAACATGGTGGTCGGGAAGCCGATCGCCGACAGGATGATGCCCGAGTAGAAATCGACGTTCGGGAACAGCTTCTTCTCGATGAAGTAGGGATCGTTCAGCGCGATCTCTTCCAGACGCAGGGCGGTTTCGAACAGCGGGTCGGTGACCTTGAGCGCCTCGAACACTTCGCGCACCGTCTTCTGCATAACGGTCGCGCGCGGATCGTAGTTCTTGTAGACGCGGTGACCGAAGCCCATCAGGCGGAACGGATCGTTTTTGTCCTTGGCGCGCTCGATATACTGCGGAATGCGATCGGGGGTGCCGATTTCCTTGAGCATATTGAGCGCCGCTTCGTTCGCGCCGCCATGCGCCGGACCCCACAGGCAGGCGATCCCCGCGGCAATGCAGGCAAACGGGTTAGCGCCCGAAGAACCGGCGAGACGCACGGTCGAAGTCGAAGCGTTCTGCTCGTGGTCGGCGTGGAGGATGAAGATCCGGTCCAGCGCGCGCTCAACCACCGGGTTCACCACATACGGCTCGGCCGGGACGCCGAAGGTCATGCGCAGGAAGTTGCCGGTATAGCTCAGCGAGTTGTCCGGATAGACGAAGGGCTGGCCGACCGAATACTTGTAAGCCATCGCCGCAATCGTCGGCATCTTGGCAATGAGGCGGTGCGAGCTGATTGTCCGGTGGGTTGGATCCGAAATGTCGGTGCTGTCGTGATAGAATGCGGACAGTGCGCCTACCACGCCACACATGATCGCCATCGGGTGAGCATCGCGGCGGAACCCGCGATAGAAGGTCATCAGCTGTTCGTGCAGCATGGTGTGGCGGGTGATGGTGTAGCTGAAGTCCTCAAGCTCATCCTTGCTCGGCAGTTCGCCATTGAGCAGCAGGTAGCTTACTTCCATAAAGCTAGAATCCTCGGCCAGCTGGCCGATCGGATAGCCGCGGTGCAGCAACACGCCTTCGTCACCGTCGATATAGGTCAGCGCGCTTTCGCAAGCAGCCGTTGAGGTGAAGCCCGGATCGAAGGTGAAAGCACCGGTCTGTGCATACAGCTTGCGGATGTCGATCACATCGGGGCCGGTGCTGCCTTCGAGCACGGAATAGTCGAAGGTCTTGCCCCCGATTTCGAGTTTCGCCGTCTTGTCTGCCAAGATCTGTCTCCTGTCCAAGTTTGTGCCCTTGCCCCGCGCTGGCACAGTCTGCCTAAACAGCCTGCGCTTCAAGCCGGGCTAGCGCCTCGTCCCGTCCCAACAGGACCAGAACATCGAAAATACCGGGTGACGTGGTCGTCCCGGTCAGCGCCGCGCGCATCGGCTGCGCCAGCTTGCCGAGACCCAATCCCTGCTCCTCCGCAAGCGCCTTCGTAGTGGCTTCGAGTGCCTCGCTTGTCCAGTCGTTTTCGCCCGTAAGTCGCGTGTGAATCTTGCTTATAATCGAACGCCCATCACCTTCCAGCAACTCTGCCGCTTTTTCTGTCATGACAAGCGGGCGTTTGGCGAACAGAAATGCAGCGCCTTCAACCACTTCATTAAGGTTCTTGGCGCGCACTTTTAGAACCGGCATGGCCTGAGCGAGCAGCGCTTCATCCGCCACATCCCCGATCCGCGCCGCGACCAATGCGGCTAGCCGCGCGTCGTCTGCTTCGCGCAGATAGTGGCCGTTGAGGTTCTCCAGCTTCTTCAGGTCGAAGCGCGACGGGCTCTTGCCGACGCCGTCGAGGTCGAACAGTTCCACCGCTTCGGCGCGGGTGATTTCCTCACGGTCCCCGTGACCCCAGCCCAGGCGCAGCAGGTAGTTGAACAAAGCTTCGGGCAGGATACCGAATTCATCACGATAGGCCTCGACCCCCAACGCGCCGTGGCGCTTCGACAGCTTCGCCCCGTCCGCTCCGTGTATCAGCGGGATGTGGGCATAGACCGGGTCGGCCCAGTCGCCCTCAATGGCATTCATCGCACGAATGATCGGCAACTGGCGGAATGCGTTGTTTAAATGATCGTCGCCCCGGATTACATGCGTCACGCCCATGTCGTGATCGTCGACCACCACGGCGAGCATATACGTGGGTGTCCCGTCGGCGCGCAGGATGATGTAATCGTCCAGTTCCTCGTTCTTCACTGTCACCGCGCCCTGCACCCGGTCATGGATGGTGGTCTCGCCTGACTCGGGCGTCTTGAGGCGGATGGTGAAGGGCATCCCTTCGGGCGCTTCCGCCGGTTCGCGGTCGCGCCAGCGCCCGTCATAGCGCAGCGGCTTCTTGTTGGCGCGCTGCTCCTCGCGCATGGCTTCAAGTTCTTCGGTGGTGGCGAAGCATTTATAGGCGTGGCCGGCATTCAGAAGCTGCCAGGCCACCTCGGCGTGCCGTTCCGCGCGGTCCGACTGGAACAACGGGGGCGCGTCATAATCGAGGCCCATCCAGTCCAGCCCTTCGATGATCGCATCGATCGCTTCTTGCGTGCTGCGCTTGCGATCGGTGTCTTCGATCCGCAAAAGGGTGCGCCCCCCGTGGTGGCGGGCGTACAGCCAATTGAACAGCGCCGTGCGCGCGCCGCCGATATGCAAATAACCGGTAGGTGACGGGGCAAAGCGGGTCACCACCTCTGTGATTGGCGCTGCGGCGGTGCTGCTGCTTTCGCTTGCCATGAGCTTTGACTTCCTGTTCACTTTGAGTGGCTTGGCGCCAACTTTCCGTGGGGCCGAGGCCGCCGGGGGACGAGCCGATGCGCGATGTGCCGATCATTCCGATGGGGGAGGATCCGGGCGGCCCCTACGCCGCCGGAGAACCGACGTCGCGCCCTTGGCAAAATGGCGGGCGCTTGTCCAGCATCGGCGGCGGGCGCGCCCAATGGCTTGATGCGGCAGAGCGATTTTTGAACGATGCCGGGTTCGACCGGGCGCCGTGGCTGGCGGTGGTTTTCGCCTTGGGGATCGCCGCGTGGTTCGCCCTCCCGGAAATGTGGCAATGGTGCGCCGCGATGGCCGGCGGCGCGGGTCTGGGGGCGGGAGCCCTTGTTATGTGGCCCGCGGGCAGCGCCGCGGACGAGACGCGGGCGAACCTGCGGCTCGCGCTAGTGGCTTGCGGTTTGGTGTTCGCGCTGGGTGTGGGCGTGGTCTGGGCGCGGTCCGCGATTGCCGGCGCAGAGCCGATTGCGCGCCCGGCGGTGCTGCTGCTGGAAGGGCGCGTGCTCGAACGTGAGGATCAGCCCTCCGATGACCGTCTGCGCCTGACGTTGGCGGTGCGGGACAATGATACCGGCACGGCGCGGAAGGTAAGGGTCAATGTGCCGCTGGCTGGTTTGGGGGATGATGGTATCCCAGCCACACTTGCCGAGGGAGCGGTGGTGCGGCTGCGCGCGCGTCTAATGCCGCCAGCGAGCCCCATGCTGCCGGGTAGTTATGACTTTGCCCGTGCCGCGTGGTTTCAGGGGCTGTCTGCCACCGGCAGCATGGTCGGCCCGCTGACTGTGATCCGCGCTGCGCCCAAGAGCGCAGGGCTCGCCAGCCTGCAACGCGCCTTGGCGGAGCATGTCCGCGGGCAGGTTCCGGGGTCACCCGGAGCGATTGCCGCAGCTTTTGCGAGCGGCGACCGCGGCGGGATTACCGAGGCCGATGAGGCGGCGATGCGCGATTCGGGCCTCACTCACCTGCTTTCGATCAGTGGGCTGCACGTCAGCGCGGTGATTGCCGCCGCCTATGTCGCGGCGCTGCGGCTGCTGGCGTTGTGGCCCGCGCTTGCCTTAAGGGTGCGGCTGCCGGTCGTGGCTGCGGGGGCGGGGGCGCTGGCGGGGCTGGGCTACACCTTGCTAACCGGGGCCGAGGTGCCGACCGTGCGGAGCTGCGTTGCGGCCTTGCTTGTCCTCGGTGCGCTGGCGTTGGGAAGGGATGCGCTATCGCTCCGGATGGTTGCGGTTGCGGCCGGCTTCGTGTTGCTGTTGTGGCCTGAAAGCGCGGTTGGTCCCAGCTTCCAGATGAGCTTTGCCGCCGTGTTGGCCATCATCGCCCTTTCAACAAGTGCTCCGGTGCGATCCTTTCTGGCAGCCCGAGAAGAGCCGTGGCTGGCGCGGACCGGGCGGCAGGTGGCGCTGCTGTTCGCGACCGGCGTGGTGATCGAACTGGCGCTGATGCCGATCGTCCTGTTCCATTTTCACCG
>JBIKSA010000078.1:0-8931 GCA_044348875.1 Erythrobacter sp.
CGGTGAAGTGGCTGGTGAAGGTGAAGGCATGGACGTGCGGGATCAGGCCGAGCGGCACGAGGCCGAGCAGGTTGCCGAACAGGATGAACATGAAAAGCGTAAAGATGTAGGGCACATACTTGCGCCCCGCCTTACCCACATTGGCTTCGAGCAGATCGTCGATGAAGCCCGTCAGGGTCTCGACCGCCATCTGCCAGCGACCCGGCACCAGCGCGCGCTTCATGCCGCCGGCAACAAACAGCGTCACCAGGACGGCAGTGACCGCCATCCACAGTGCGGAGTTGGTGAACGCGATGTTGATCCCGTCAGCAAGCTGCCAATCGGACCCCAGCAGGGGTTCGATGGTGAACTGCTTCATCGGATCGACCTTGCCTTCTTCGGCTGCCACGATCGAAAGATCCCCAAATGTTTCACATGAAACGCGCCCCTGAATGGGGCCTGGAGGGGTTCAAGCGGGGGTCTAACCCTCGCTATCACTACCCTCGGCCACATCGGCGGAGCGCGTATCCGCGCCTAAAATGATGCTTCTGAAGGCCGACGCCGTTCCGAGGAACAGTCCGGTCAACAGACCCCAGGGCGCGATATCGAACAATGCGTCAATCGCAAAGCCGATCACCAGGCCGCCGATAATCCCGCCCAGAAGATTGGCCAAAGCGCGGTTGCCGCTGCGATAATTCGCATCGACACCCTTCACCTGCGGCCGGTTGCGTTCCTCTTCGCGCTCGCGTGCGGCCTTCAGCCGCGCTTCGAGCGCGTCGATCCGCGCATCCTCGTGAATGGGTTCTCGGGCGGGTTTCTTGTCGCTCATGCCGATGTCCTTAAAGGCAAGGTCACGTCATGTGCAACAAGGTGCCCGCCGAGGGCGCCGACCCCTTAGAAGGGGGGCACATACGTGTCAACATCGGGCGGGCGCAGTTTTGTGCAAGTGCGAAGCGTATTTGTTTTTCGCAGCCGCCTGCGCGCCTGCGTCCTCGGTGCGTTTCAAGCCTGCCGCTTGAGCACCTGGGGCGAGCGGTGGCCGTGCGGACCGTTACAGGATCAATCCACAATTGCGGCGCTGGTATCGGTCGCGATCGTGACCGTCAGGTCGCATCAGCGAGGATTTCGCATCCCGGATACGGGCACGCGAAGCATCACGGACAGCGCGCATCGCGTGTGGGCGCGGCGGTAGTGCGGGTCTGCCAGCTGCCGTCGGGGGCCATATACTTTTCGCCCGGCACGGTGCGCGCGACCGCCTGACAGCCTGCGGTGATCCCGTAGGCTTCCGGCGTGGCGCTGTTTTCCCGCGCTTTTTCGATATAGATCGCCTTGCGTTTGATGTTGATTTCATCGACCAGCCGCTGCAGCGCCGGATCGGCGGGGCCAACAATGCCAAGATAGCCATCCGGCTTTTCGCCCACCTTGCCCGCGGAGCGCGCGGCGGCATAGGCAGGGTCACGCGTCTGGGCGATGGCGGGCACCGCCAACACGGCGATGGCGGCGATCCCGGCCAGAATTGAACTGCGCATCTTATTTCTCCCTGTCGCAAGCCATCAGAAGATGTCCGCGTTCTCCTCCACCGTGTTGGCGGCATCTTCGGCCAGACGGTAGATCACTTCCTGCCGGATATTGATGTTGAGCTCGATCACGATCGGCTTTTCGGGCGCGGCGATGTTGATGCAACCGCCCAGCCCTGCCGAAAGGATCACGCTTCCGGCCATCAATGCCCGGCGCCTGTTCCTGCCTTGCCGCCCCATCACTGCTGCCCTTTTCCCATTATCGGACAAGGATGTGGCAGCGCGGGTTGGCGCGGTCAATTCGCGTAACGTCATGGCTGGTCTTCGCTTTCGGGATGTTGAACGGGTTTGAGCACGGGCGCGAGGCGGCCCTCGTTTATTTCGAACCGGCTGCGCGGATCGCCGAGGTATTCGGCATCCCAGAAAGATCGCACCATCGTGGCCAGTTCGTAGAAATTTTCCGAGCGGACATTGACCCGGAACCGGATCGGCAGCCTCGCAAGGCGGCGGGTGACGAAATTGCGGCTGGTGCCAGCCCCCTGCCGCACGCCATCGAATTCGAAGCTGGTGATGATCTCGCCATCCAGCTGCCCGCCTAACCCCACGCTCATCTGGCGGTAATCGAGCGAGCGGAGCGCGGAAAAGGCGTAATTGCCCATCGTGCCGAGGTCTTCGTAACTCAGCTCGCCGATATAGGCGACATTACCGCCGCCCGCCCGCGCGATCAGCACGCCGCTTTCGATGCGCCCTCTGCCATCGGCATCGAACACGACAGGCACGGTGCCATCGAATATGCCGGTGGCGCTGATATTCGTCAGCTCCATCTGCGCGACAAAGCGCGCGGCATCCAGCCCGACGATTTCGAAGATATAGCGGCGTTCTTCGGGGCGACTGAAGTCCATGACCAAGGGGCGCATGGTCAGCGTCCCGCCCATGAAGGGGAAACGCGCATCTTCCAGTGCCAGCAGCGTGCCGTCCTTCAATTCGAACTGCACGGTGCCCGCCAGCACTTCGACCCCGGGGTTGATCGCGGCGATGGTAACGCGCTGGTCGGGCGCGGTGGTGAGGTTGATGAGATCGGTGAATTCGACCTTGCCGGACAGCCCGCGCACCGGGCCGAAAGCGGCTGCAAAGTCAAAGTCCTCGGTGGCAAATGTGCCGCGGCTTGTCACCTTGCCGCCGCGCCAGTCGATCCGCCCGGTGCCAGTCACAGTTCCATCGGCCAGCGCGACGACGCCTTGCGCCAGATAGGACAGGTCCTGCGGCTGGAAGGCGTCATCGAACACCAACCCCGGCACGGTGAGCCGCGCGCTGCCGACGGCGGTGTTCAGATCATGGGCGATGACGACGCGCACGGCGCTGCGGCCCGATTCGCGGTGCTGGAGCAGGGCATCGGCGGTTAGGCGATTGTCGGCCAGCGTCAGGCTTGCGCCCTCGGCCATGAGCGGCTCGAACCGCGCCAGCGCGCCCGCTGCTGGCCGGTCGGACAGCAGAAAATCGCCGCCGGTCAGGCGCAGCCCGCCATCAGCGAAGGCCCAGCGCCCGGCAATCGCGTCCAGATCAAACGGCACTGCGGCGAGCCGCGCGGTGCCGCCGGTGAAATTGCCGGCCATCTCGCCCGAAAGGCTGCCGCTGAGGTTTGTTGCGGCAAGGCGCACTTCGCTGTCACCAGTGCCGATGCGCGCGGCGAGGCCTTCGACCGCAAAAGGCTGCGGATATCGCAGCACCGCGCCGGTTGCGGAGATACTCGCCGTGTTTTCGCCCAAGGTTCCTTCAAGGTTGAGCGCGCCTGTGCGGGCCGCAAGGATCGGGCCGCCGCGGTAGGCAAAGATCGGCGCAGATCCATCCGGGCAAAGCGTTACCGCCTGCCCCCCCAGCGCAAGGCCCGATACCGCCAGCCGCGCAAAGCGCACCGGTGTGCAGCGCGTGCCGATGGCGAGCCCGCGCGCTTGCGACCACGTTCCTTCCAGCGGGACCGTCAGGTCACTAACAGCGCCGTCCGGCAGGTCGCCGCTGGCGTTCACCACGCCATCGAAGGCAAAAGCGCCGCCTCGGCTGCTGCGCAAGGAAAGGCGCGGGATGGCGATGCGGTTCGTGCCTGCGGTATAGTCCGCCATCGCCAACCGCATCGCCCAGCCGCCTGACGCTTGCTGTTCGATCCGCCCGCTGATGGTGGGCAGCCCCGCCCCGCCCGCGATCAGATTGCCGCTGAGGCCGGAGAGCCCATTGTTCCCCAGCGCGGCGCTGGCGCGGGACAATGCCAGCACCCGCGTGCCGCTGCGGGTGGCGAGGCTGGCGTCGGAGACGATCAGGGAGGCTTGGCTGCCCTTGTGGCGCACAATCGCGTCAGACCGGAAACTTGCTCCATCCAGCGCGCGGGTCAGGCCGGTGCGGAACTGTGCGATAAGCGGGGCGATCAACGTCCCCCCGCCGCCACGTTCGACAGCAGATAGGCTGGCGGAAAGGTCGCTTGCGGGAATGAGCCCGGTGCCGCGCAGGGTGCCTTCCCACTGCCCGCTGGCAAAGTCCGCCGCGCCGCGCCAGCTTCCCTCGGCTGCCAGTCGCGCAAGGCGGCCCTGCGGCGCGGCGATCCCGCTCAAAGCGAGATCATGGCCCAACGCAAGCCGTCCGGGCGACCAGCTGAGTTCAGCCATCCCGCCAATTCCCGCCGCAGCAAGGCCAGCCGTCCGTGCGCCTTCGCCCTCGATCCTAAAATCGGCGTCGGCAGCAGTAAAGTCCGGTTTCAGGCTGACGCGCGTGCCGATATCCGCCCGCGCGAGGCTGGCGCCAGCGCAGGCAAGGCGGGAAAGGCGCAGCGGACCATCCAGCTGGGGCGCGCCCGCATCCGTGGTCAGCTCGCCATACAGCGTGGCGCTGCCTGCGCGGCAGCCCTCAACCCCGATCCCCGGCGCGGTCGCGGCAAGGGTTCCGGCAAACCCGTCATCCAGCCGCCCTGCCCCGTCAAGCTTCAACCCCAGCCGGCCATAATCGCTGTCCACCAAGGCGCGGGCATCGCGGATCGTGACGTTGATCGCCGGCAGCCGCAGGGCCGCATCGCTACCGGTGAACACCAGCGGGTCAAGCGCGCCGAGGCTGAAGCGGCCGCCCCGGTAGCTGGCGAACACCCGCGCGCCTTCCACCTGTACGCCGCGCACCTGCGGCCCTGCCCAGCCTGCACCCAGCGATATCACCAGCCGCCGGACCGTAAGATCAGGCCGCGCCGGATCGCCGACGACAAGGTTTTCGATCACCTGTTCGCGCGGGGTCAGGCTGACGATGTCATAGGCCGCAGCGACGCCGCTATCGGCCAGATAATCGTCGATCACGTCAGCCGCGATCCGTTCGCGCGACAGCCATGCCGTCCCGGCGCCGACCAGCACCGCTGTCGCTAGCCCGAGCGCAATCCAGCGCCGGCGCGATGCCTGCGGCTTGCGACCGTCCGGCGGCCCGTCCATCTCGCTCGCGCCTACTTGCCGCATACTTTCCGCCACTTGCGCCCATCATCGTCCAAAGGCAATGACGCAGCCACCTGCAACGCTTTCTCGGAGGTTGCCTTGCCCGAAGCTGAAGACAGTTTCGAATTCATTGATGACGCTGTGCCCGATTGGGATGCCGGCAAGGCCGCAGGCGAAGGCCACCGCGCGCGGCTGCGTGCTCGCCTGCTGACCGGCGGGGCCGAGGCGCTGGCCGATTACGAGGTGCTGGAATACCTGCTGTTCGCCGCCATCCCGCGCGGCAACACCAAACCGATCGCCAAGGCGCTGCTGGCGCAATATGGCAGCCTTGCCGGCGTGCTCAATGCCGATCCCAAGGCGCTACAGCGGGTCAAGGGCGTGGGCGAAAACAGCGCGGCTGCCTTGAAAGCCGTCGCCACCGCCGCCCGCCGCATGGCCCGGGGCGAGATTATCGGCAAGCCCGTGCTGGGCAGTTGGCAAGCGCTGATCGATTACCTCACAACCGATATGGCGCATCTGACCGTGGAACGGGTCCGGGTGCTGTATCTCGATACGAAAAACCGTCTGATCGACGATCACCACGTCGGCGACGGTTCCATCGACGAAGCTGCGATCCACCCGCGCGAAGTGATCCGCCGGGCGATGGATGTGGGTGCAACCGCGATGATCCTTGTCCACAACCACCCTTCCGGCTCTCCGGAACCAAGCCGCGCCGATATCCAGATCACGCAGCGCATCGCCGAAGCCGGGCGGCACATGGGCGTGACCGTCCACGATCATGTGATCATCGGCAGAGAAGGCCACACCAGCTTGCGCGCCAAAGGCCTGATCTGACCAGGCACCCCGTGCCGCAGGCCGCGCGCGGGAATTTGCCACAGGACAGATACGCCTGTTTGCCTTCTGGGAGCGCCGGTTGCGGCGGATTGTCCCGACAAGCGTGATGCGGTGCTGCGCGAACGCAGCCTAAGGATGGGGCAAACTTGCCTTGATCGCAGCGCTTCCCTAGGCGGCGGGCAACCTGCCTTCAGCCGGAGTCGATGATGGTCCCTCGCTATGCCCGCCCTGCCATGACCGCCCTTTGGGAGCCGGAGGCAAAATACCGCATCTGGTTCGAGATCGAAGCGCACGCGACGCAGAAACTCGCCGATCTGGGCGTGGTGCCGCAGTCGGCGGCCAAGGCGCTGTGGGATTGGTGGGCAACCAATCCCGCGATCGACGTCGAAGCCATCGACGCTATCGAGGCGGTGACCAAGCATGACGTGATCGCCTTCCTTGACTGGGTGGCGCAGCAGGTCGGTGAAGAGGCCCGCTTCATGCATCAGGGCATGACATCTTCCGACGTGCTCGACACCACGCTTTCCGTGCAATTGGCACGGGCGAGCGACCTGCTTCTGGCCGATCTGGACGCGCTGCTGGCCGCGATCAAAACCCGTGCCGAGGAACACAAGTACACGCCGACGATTGGCCGCAGCCACGGCATCCATGCCGAGCCGGTGACTTTCGGGCTGAAGCTGGCGCAGGCCTATGCCGAATTCGCCCGCTGCCGCACGCGGCTGGTGGCGGCGCGCGCGGAAATCGCCACTTGCGCGATCAGCGGCGCGGTGGGCACCTTTGCCAATGTCGATCCCGAAGTCGAAGCCTATGTGGCGGAGCAACTCGGCCTCGAAATCGAGCCGGTCTCCACGCAGGTCATCCCGCGTGATCGCCACGCGATGTATTTCGCCACGCTGGGCGTTATCGCCAGCAGTATCGAACGGCTCGCCACCGAAGTCCGCCACCTGCAACGGACCGAAGTTCTGGAGGCGGAGGAATATTTCTCGCCCGGCCAAAAGGGTTCCAGCGCAATGCCACACAAGCGCAACCCGATCCTCACCGAAAACCTGACCGGCCTTGCGCGGCTGGTGCGGTCTGCTGTGACCCCGGCGCTGGAGAATGTGGCGCTGTGGCATGAACGCGATATCTCGCACTCGTCGGTTGAACGCTTCATTGGGCCGGATGCGACCATCACGCTCGATTTCGCGCTGGCGCGGCTGACGGGCGTTGTCGACAAGCTGCTGGTCTATCCCGAGCGGATGGCGAAGAACATGAACCGCATGGGCGGCCTTATCCACTCGCAGCGCGTGCTGCTGGCGCTGACGCAGGCGGGCCTGACCCGCGACGATGCTTACCGACTGGTACAGCGCAATGCGATGAAGGTGTGGGAATCCGATGGCGCGCTGTCGCTGCTCGATCTGCTCAAGGCCGATGCCGATGTCACCGCCGCGCTTTCGCCGGCGTTGCTGGAAGAGAAGTTCGACCTCGGTTACCATTTCAAACACGTCGACACGATCTTTGCGCGGGTGTTTGCGTGACGGCAGGGGCGCTGGACTTGGGACGCGAATTGCTTAGGCTGGGCGGGTTTTCAAGCCACCGGGAGGGCCGATCCGCGTGAACATCCTGCGCACCATCATCTGGCTTCTGGCAGCGGTCGGGTTTCTGGTCTTTGCCATCTACAACTGGCAGCCGGCCGAACTGCGGCTGTGGCAGAACCTAGTCCTGGAAACCAAGTTGCCGGTGCTGGCGCTGCTCGCCTTTGCCTCGGGTTTCCTGCCGATGTGGGCGGTGCATCGCAGCGTGGTGTGGAGCCAGAACCGCCGCATCCGCACGCTTGAGAATTCGCTCAAGAACACCGCGATGGCGCACCGCGCCGAGGCGCCGCCGGTCGTGCCCACAGCGGCGGACAGCGCTGTGGACAAGTCCGGCAAAAGCGGTGGGGACGATGCGTTCGGCACAAGCGATACAGGCGACGCAGGGGGCGCGAGCGAATGAGCAATCCGGTCTATCTGGCACTCGACGTGCCGCAGCTCGAGCCCGCCAAGGCGCTGGTCGAAAAGGTCAAGGCGCATATCGGCGGCGTGAAGCTCGGTCTTGAATTCTTCTGCGCTCACGGCGCGCATGGGGTGCATGAAATCGCCCATTGCGGGCTGCCGATCTTCCTCGACCTGAAATTTCACGACATCCCCAACACGGTCGCTGCCGCGATGCAGGCGATCCACGTCTATGAACCTGCGATCGTCACCGTCCACGCCAGCGGCGGGCGCGCGATGATGGAGGATGCCAAGGCCGCAGCCGCCAACGGCACCAAGGTGGTGGCAGTGACAATGCTGACCAGCTTGGATGCTAACGACCTTACCAACACGGGCGTTTATGGCAGCGCCGAAACGCAGGTGATGCGTCTGGCCGAACTGGCCCATGCCGCAGGGCTGGACGGGATCGTCTGCTCTGGTCAGGAAGTCGGAGCGGTCCGCAAAGTGTGGCGCGACGGCTATTTCGTCGTCCCCGGCCTGCGCCCCAACGGGAACGGCACGGGCGATCAGAAGCGTGTCGTCACCCCCCGTCAAGCGCGCGACAACGGCGCAAGCGTACTGGTGATAGGCCGCCCGATCAGCCGCGCCGAAGACCCGGTCGCCGCTGCCCGCGCGATCGAGGCGACGCTTTAGGCGAGGCCCATGGCGGACGAGGCGACTCCCAACCTGCCCGCCCGCGATTTCAGCGCGACCGCCGCTTTCTATGCCAAGCTCGGGTTTGAGGAGGATTATCGGTCGGAAGGATGGATGATCCTGTCGCGCGGGGACATCACGCTCGAATTCTTCCCCTATCCCGATCTCGATCCTTGCCAGTCCGCCTTCAGCTGCTGCCTCAGGCTCGATGATCTGAGCGCGATCATGGCGCAGGTCGAAGCGAGCGGCGTGCCCGATGCGCGCACCGGCATACCGCGTTATCACCCCGCCGCGCCTGATCCGAGCGGGCTGACGATTGCCTATCTGATCGACCCCGACGGCACGCTGCTGCGCCTGATCCAGAACGACTGACCATGACCAATACCCTCGCCATCACCACGGCCACCCCCGCCGATGGACCCGCCTTGAAGGTGCTGCTGGAGACCGCCTATCGCGGCGATTCGGCTCGGCAGGGCTGGAACCACGAGGCCGATATCCTCG
>JBIKSA010000079.1:0-8895 GCA_044348875.1 Erythrobacter sp.
CGACTGAAGGATAGACCATGCGGGCCGAGGGTCAGGCATACATCAACCGGATCGAAGCGGCGCTGGCGCTGGTGCGCCTGTCGCTCGATTGGGAGCGTGCGCTGCGCCGGCTCGACGAGTTGAACGCGCGGGTGCAGGACCCGAATCTGTGGGACAATCCCAAGCAGGCTCAGGCGATCAGCCGTGAGCAGAAGACCTTGGAAACGGCGGTCAACACGGTGAACGAAATTGCCGCCGAGATGGCCGACGCGATCGAGTTCATCGAAATGGGTGAAGCCGAGGGTGAGGACAGCATCGTCGATGACGGTCTGCGCACGCTTGAACGGCTCGCCGACCGGGCCGATGCCGACAAGGTGCAGGCGCTGCTGTCGGGCGAGGCTGACGGCAATGACACCTATCTCGAAATCCACGCCGGCGCAGGCGGCACTGAAAGCCAGGATTGGGCCGAAATGCTGTTCCGCATGTATGGCCGGTGGGCTGAGCGCCGGGGTTTCAAGGTCGACACGGTTGAATATCAGGCTGGCGAACAGGCTGGCATCAAGTCGGCGACCCTTCTGATCAAAGGTGACGGCGCCTATGGCTATGCCAAGACCGAAAGCGGGGTGCACCGCCTTGTTCGGATCAGTCCCTATGACAGTTCTGCCCGCCGCCACACCAGCTTTTCGAGCGTTTGGGTATTCCCAGTAATCGACGATTCTTTCGAAATCGACATCAATCCGGCCGACCTCAAGATCGACACCTACCGCGCTTCAGGCGCAGGCGGGCAGCACGTCAACACGACCGATTCTGCCGTTCGCATCACCCACCAGCCCAGCGGCATTGTGGTGGCCAGCCAGCAGGACCGCAGCCAGCACAAGAACCGCGAAATAGCGATGAACATGCTGAAAGCGCGGCTGTATGAAGCGGAAATGCGCGCCCGCGAAGAAGCCGCCAGCGCCGAACATTCCGCCAAAAGCGATATTGGCTGGGGTCACCAGATCCGGTCCTACGTCTTGCAGCCCTACCAAATGGTCAAGGACCTGCGCACCGGCGTAGTCTCCACTTCGCCCGATGCCGTGCTGGACGGGGCGATCGATCCCTTCATCTCGGCCGCGCTGGCGCAGCGCGTGACGGGCGAGAAGGTCGAGATCGAGGACGTGGAATAGGCACGATGTTTCTGCGGAGCACGTTTCTTACGGGTGCCGCGTTGCTTGGCGCGGTTTTACTGACCGGGTGCGACGGTTTCGGCGCGGTCACGCCCGACCGGCCCGGTAATGCGCCAAGCTTCCCCGCTGCCGACCGTCCCATTGCTGCGGTCGTTTCCAATCAATTCTCCAGCGAAGACGACCGTGACAAGCGTAACGAGGCGCAGGTGGTCATGGACCTCGCCGACATCCGCCCTGGCATGACCGTTGCCGATATCGGCGCGGGTGAGGGCTATTATACCGTGCGCCTGGCTGAACGGGTCGGGGCAGACGGCCGCGTGCTCGCGCAGGACATCAGCCGTGAAGCGTTGAACCGGCTTGGACGCCGTGTCGAACGCGATCGTCTGGAGAACATTTCAATCAAGTTCGGCGATACGGACAATCCGCAGCTTCCACCCGACAGCTTCGACCGCATCTTTATGGTGCACATGTACCACGAGGTTACCGAGCCTTACGCCTTCCTGTGGAATATGTGGCCTGCGTTAGGGGCGGGCGGGCAGATCGTCGTGGTCGAAAGCGACATTCCCGTGGGTCGCCACGGACTGCCCCATACGGTGCTGTTCTGCGAATTCGAGGCGGTCGGCTATATCCTCGTCGAGTACATTGAGCGGCCCGACATCAAGGGTTATTTCGCCCGTTTCGAACGCGGGGCAAAGCGCACCGAACCAGAAGCGATTGAGGTCTGCGAAGCGGGCTGATCCTGCGCTGCGCTCGCAAGGTTGCGGCGCAAGGCGGGGCGCACTATGCACGGACGGGAAAGATCATGCGCAGGGTTTGCGCATCAAGGGGATTATCATTGTTCAAGGGATTGAGCCCGATCGTCTATGGCGGTCGTGAAGTTTGGCCGCTGGTCGAAGGCGGCAAGGGCGTGTCGGCAACCAACCACGCGAGTTCCGGCGCATGGGCCGCAGCCGGAGGGATTGGAACGGTCAGTGCAGTTAATGCTGATAGCTATGACGCGGATGGCAATCCCATCCCGCAGGTCTATCACGGCAGAACTCGCGAAGAACGCCACCAGGAACTGATCCGCTACGCTATCGACGGCGCGACCACGCAGGTGAAGAAAGCGTATGAGATCGCGGGCGGCAAGGGCGCGATCAATATCAACGTGTTGTGGGAAATGGGCGGGGCGCAGGCCGTGCTCGAAGGCGTGCTGGAAAATACCCGCGGCATGGTGACCGGCGTCACCTGCGGGGCGGGGATGCCCTACAAGCTTGCTGAAATCGCCGCCCGGTTCAATGTCTGCTACCTGCCTATCGTCAGTTCGGGACGCGCTTTCCGCGCGCTGTGGAAGCGTAGCTATCACAAGGTGCCCGATTTGATGGCGGCTGTGGTCTATGAAGACCCGTGGTTGGCCGGCGGTCACAATGGCCTGTCCAATGCTGAAGACCCGACCAAGCCCGAAGACCCCTATCCCCGCGTCAAGGTTCTGCGCGATACGATGCGGGCCGAAGGCGTGCCGGATTCCGTGCCGATCGTGATGGCAGGCGGAGTTTGGTACCTGCGCGAATGGAACGACTGGATCGACAATCCCGAACTTGGGACCATCGCCTTTCAGTTCGGCACCCGCCCGCTGGTGACGCGTGAAAGCCCAATCCCGCAGATCTGGAAAGATATGCTGCGCACGGTCGAACCCGGCGATGTGCTGCTTCACAAGTTCTCGCCCACCGGATTCTATTCCAGCGCGGTCAAGACGCCATTCCTGTATGACCTGATGCACCGGTCGGAGCGTCAGATCCCGTTCTTCAAGCGGGGCGAGGAAGACGGCACTGTTCAGCTTGGCGAAGATGGCAAGGCGCGCAGCTTCTGGGTAAGGCCCGAAGACAAGGCGAAGGCCGATATGTGGATGCGCGCGGGTCACACCGAGCCGCTGAAGACGCCGGACAACACCATCGTGTTTGTGACGCCTAATTCCCGCGAAGTTATCCGCAAGGATCAGCAGGATTGCATGGGCTGCCTGTCGCATTGCGGTTTTTCCAGCTGGAAAGACCACGATGATTACACCACCGGCCGCCTTGCCGATCCGCGCAGCTTCTGCATCCAGAAGACGTTGCAGGACATTGCGCACGGCGATGACCCGGACAATAACCTGGCCTTCGCAGGCCATGCGGCTTACCGGTTCAAAACCGACCCGTTCCTCTCGAACGGCTACACGCCGAGCGTGGGCGAGCTGGTCGAGCGGATTTTGACGGGGGATTGAGGAGCGGGGCGCCTAATCCCGCACCAGCGCAGTCAGCACCTGATCGGGCGGGCGGTGGCCGTCAGCCCACATCCGGATATTGGCGACAACCTTGAGACCCGAATCCTCGCGGCCTTCCGCTGTGGCGCTGCCGATGTGGGGGAGGGTCATGACGTTGGGGTGCGCGATCAGGCGCGGGTCGACGTGCGGCTCGTCCGGGTAAACGTCAAGCCCTGCGCCGGCGAGGTGACCGGATTGCAGCGCGGCGATCAGCGCCTCCTGGTCGATCAATTCGCCGCGCGCGGTGTTCACGATGCTGCTGCCCGGCTTCATCAGCGCGATACGGCGTTCATCTATAAGGTGCCATGTGTCTTCGGTTAGGGGGCAGTGCAGAGTGAGGATGTCCGCATCCGCCATCAGAGCATCGACATCGGCGACGTAACGCGCGCCCAGCATCCGCTCCAATGCTTCGGGCAGAGGCTTGCGGTTGGTGTAGGCGATCTCCAGCCCGAAAGCGCGAGCGCGGTGGGCGACGGCCTGACCAATGCGGCCCATGCCGATAATGCCAAGCACCTTGCCGGCCAACTTGCGTCCCAGAAGACCCGATGGCGCCCAACCGGTCCATTCGCCGCGCCGCACCAGGGCCGTGCCTTCGCGGATACGGCGCGGCACGCCGATAATCCCGGCCATGGTCAGGTCGGCGGTGTCGTCGGTGAAGACGCCCGGGGTGTTGGTCACGATGATCTTTCGGGCAGCAGCGGCCGCAAGGTCGATATGTTCGGTGCCTGCACCGAAGCTGGCGATCAGGCCCAGCCGCTCGCCCGCACCATTGATCAGATCGGCGTCGATCCGGTCGGTGACAGTCGGCACCAGCACATCGCAATCCTGCATTGCGACGGCGAGTTGATCGCGCGTCAACGGCACGTCCGCTTCATTCAGCACCACGTCGAACAGATCGCGCATCCGGACCTCTACCTCTGGCATCAGGTGGCGGGTGACGATCACGCGCGGGGCATGGGAGAGCGGACGGGGAGGGCGCTGGGTCATGAACAGACGGCTAATGCCTCAGGGGCTTTGCGGTCAAGGCGCGGATACGCACACGCTGCTTGAATCTGCCGGGCTTAAGGCGCTATTCGGCTTTCCATGCAGGGATTACGCTTTTTCATGATGATCAGCCTGGTGCTGACGCTGGCCACCACCGTCCTGATCGCGCCGCTGGCCGCACAGGACCGCGAACTGCCTTACTGGGCCAGTCTGCGGTACGAACAGGTCAATATGCGCGTTGGCCCCAGTGGAGAATATCCCGTCACGTGGGTTTACCAGCGTAAGGGTCTGCCTGTGAAGGTGGTGCGCCTGCGTGAAGGCTGGCGTCTCGTGGAGGACCACGAAGGCACGCAAGGCTGGATCGCATCGAGCCAGCTTGATCCGGCGCGCGGCGGGTTGGTGATCGGTACCGGCCCTGCCGAAGTGCGCAGCGAGCCCGGTGAGGGCGGTGCGATCAAGTGGCGCGCTCAGCCGGGCGTTGTCGCCGCGATGAAGCCGTGCCGCGCAGGCTGGTGCGAAGTCGATATTGCTGGCCGTAAAGGCTGGATCAGCGCCGCACGGCTTTGGGGATCGGATGTGCTGCCGGGCGACGAATAACTTCACCCGGCATAGGTTACGTCAGACCAACTCGACTGCGATCGCCGTCGCTTCACCACCGCCGATGCACAGCGCCGCGACTCCGCGGGTCTTACCCTGCGTTTTGAGGGCATTGATTAGAGTGACGATGATCCGCGCACCGCTCGCTCCGATGGGGTGACCCAGCGCCGTGCCGCCGCCGTTCACGTTGATCTTGTCATGGCCGATGCCGAGATCACGCATCGCGAACATGGCAACGCAGGCGAAGGCCTCGTTCACTTCGAACAGATCGACATCGTCCACGTCCCAGCCCGCGTTGGCGAGTACTTTCTGGATCGCGGGGATGGGCGCGGTGGTGAACTGCGCAGGCGCATGGGCGTGGGCTGCGGTCGCGACCACACGGGCGATTGGGGTAAGGCCTTTCGCTTCGGCTACGCTGGAGCGGGTCAGCACTAAAGCCGCAGCGCCGTCGGAAATCGAGCTTGAGGTCGCCGCGGTGATCGTCCCATCTTTTGCGAAGGCGGGTTTCAGCTGTGGGATCTTGTCAGGGCGGCCCTTGCCGGGGGCTTCGTCATGTTCGACGACGACATCGCCCGCACGGGTCGAAACGGTGACTGGCACAACTTCCCCGGCAAACGCCCCGCTTTCAATCGCGCGGTTGGCCCGGGCGAGCGATTCGATGGCGTAGGTGTCCATGTCCTCGCGAGTCATCTGGTACGCATTGGCGGTGTCCTGCGCAAAGGTGCCCATCGCGCGGCCTGGTTCATAGGCATCTTCCAGCCCATCAAGGAACATGTGGTCATAGGCGGTGTCATGGCCAAGACTCGCGCCCGAGCGGTGCTTTTTCAGAAGGTACGGAGCATTCGTCATGCTTTCCATCCCGCCTGCAACCACAACGTTGATGCTGCCGCTGGCGAGCGCTTCTGCCCCCATGATCACGGTTTGCATGCCCGATCCGCACACCTTGTTGACGGTGGTCGCTTCAACTGAAAGTGGCAGACCCGCCTTGATCGCGGCCTGGCGGGCTGGCGCTTGGCCAAGGCCTGCGGGCAGCACGCAGCCGATATAGGCGCGGTCGATATCTTCGCCCGCAACGCCGGAGCGTTCCACAGCGGCCTTGACCGCAATCGCGCCGAGATCGGTCGCTGCCATATCGGCCAGCGCGCCCTGCATCGCGCCCATTGGGGTGCGCGCATAGGACAGGATCACGATTGGATCGGCGGGGGAAAGCTGGGGCATGGCTTCAGTCCTTTTCCATCACGGAACAGTATGTCGGGCGCGATGTAATGCTGCGATGCGGTAATGGCAATCAGACCTTCGGCCTGTTGCCCCGGCCGCTTGTGCTTGCGCCGGCGCGCGGTTTGCGCAACAACGCGTCGCAAATCAAAACCGATATGTCCGAACGGGAGAACGACATGGCCGATGATCGCCGCGATGAACTCGAAGCCCTGCTTGCGCATCAGCGTGCCGCCTTCACCGCTTCGCGCCCCGAACCAATGTCGCAGCGCAAGGACCGGATCCGCCGCGCCATCGCGCTGGTGAAGGATCACGGCGACGAATTCGCCAAGGCGATGAGCGCTGACTTCGGCAGCCGGTCTGTGCAGCAATCAATGCTGACCGACATCGCCGCAGTCGTTGGTGCAGGCAATCATGCCCTGAAGCACATGGACGCTTGGGCCAAGGCCGAAAAGCGCAAGGTGCAGTTTCCGCTGGGGCTGCTGGGGGCGCGGGCGGAACTGCGCTATGAGCCCAAGGGTGTGATCGGCATTTTGTCGCCGTGGAATTTTCCGGTGCAACTCGCCTTCGCGCCGCTGATGCAGGTGCTCGCGGCCGGCAATCGCGCGATGATAAAGCCGTCCGAATTTACCGAGCGCACCAGCGAGCTGATGGCTAATTTGACGGCAGAATATTTTGCGCCAGAGGAAGTTGCGGTCGTGACCGGCAGCCCCGAAGTCGCCGCGGCGTTCTCCTCGCTGCCCTTCGATCACCTCGTCTTCACCGGCTCGACCGCCACGGGGCGCCGTGTGATGCAGGCAGCGGCTGCCAATCTGGTGCCGGTGACGCTGGAACTTGGCGGCAAATCGCCGGTCGTGATGGGCCGCAGCGCCGATTTCGCCAAGGCGGGTGAGCGAATCGCGATCGGCAAGATGCTCAACGCCGGGCAAATCTGCCTAGCGCCGGATTACCTGATGGTACCCGAGGACAAGGCAGACGAAGCAGTGGCCGGCGTTGTCAGCGCGGCAAGCGCGATGTACCCGCGCATCCTCGACAACGACGATTATGCCTCGATCGTGTCAGACCGCCATTTCGAACGCCTGCAAGGCCTCGTCGCGGACGCCCGCAACAAGGGCGCCGAGGTGATCGAGGTCAATCCGGCAGGCGAGGATTTCGCTAACGCCAACCAGCGCAAGATGCCGCTGACCGTTCTGCGCGGGGTCAATGACAGCATGACGGTGATGCAGGAGGAAATCTTCGGCCCCGTTTTGCCGGTGATGACGTATAAGGCGGTGGGTGAGGCAGTCGATTACATCAACGATCATGATCGTCCGCTTGGCCTCTATTACTTCGGTGAGGACAAGAGCGAGCAGGAGCGCGTGCTGACCCGCACGATTTCAGGCGGGGTGACTACCAATGACGTGATTTTCCACGTCTCGATGGAGGACCTGCCATTCGGCGGGGTCGGGCCGTCTGGGATGGGGAGTTATCATGCCATCGAAGGTTTCCGCGAATTCAGCCACGCCCGCGCGGTCTATCACCAGCCGAAGATCGACATTGCCAAGCTGGGCGGGCTGAAACCACCTTATGGCAAGGCCACGGATGCCGCGACGGCGCGAATGATGAAGTAACCTGCGGAGGAAGGGCGCATTTAGGCGCACTTCCTCGCAACGTTTGTTCGATTTCATGCAACACTGGCACTGGGTTTTCCCCGAGTCTCACCCTTGCAACGGGCAGACGACAGGCCTAGGTGGCAACCGGGATTAATAGCTTGGACATCGCTGTGATCGACCTCAGCCAGTATCTGCCGATACTGTTATTCGTGCTGGTGGCCTTAGGGCTATCAGTGCTTTTCGTCGTGGCGCCGATGGCGGTTTCGCGGCTGACAGGCGTACACAATCCGGATGCGGAAAAACTGTCGGAATATGAATGTGGCTTCCCGGCTTTCGAGGATGCCCGCAGCCAGTTCGACGTCCGCTTTTACCTGGTGGCGATCAGCTTCATCGTCTTCGACCTTGAGGCCGCCTTCCTTTTCCCTTGGGCCGTCAGTCTGGGCAAAACGGGCTGGGTGGGCTGGATTGGCATGATGGTGTTCCTGTTTATCCTGGCTGTCGGCCTTGCCTATGAATGGAAGAAAGGGGCGTTGGACTGGGAATGAACAACACGATTTCTCCTCCCCAAGGACTTCCGGATATTTCCGCGCTGACGAACGCCGCTGGCGGCGAAGTACGCACGCCTGACGCGAGCTATTTCAGCGCGCTCCAGGCCGAGGTCAATGACAAGGGCTTCCTCGTTACGTCGACCGAGGATCTGTTCCAGTGGGCGCGCACCGGCTCGCTGTGGTGGATGACCTTCGGCCTTGCGTGCTGCGCGGTCGAGATGATCCACGCCAACATGCCGCGCTTCGACATGGAACGTTTCGGTGCAGCGCCGCGTGCGTCTCCGCGTCAGTCGGACGTGATGATTGTCGCGGGCACGCTGTGCAACAAGATGGCCCCGGCGCTGCGCAAGGTCTATGATCAGATGTCTGATCCCAAATATGTGATCAGCATGGGTTCGTGCGCCAATGGCGGCGGCTATTACCATTATTCCTATTCTGTCGTGCGCGGCTGTGACCGGATTGTGCCGGTCGACATTTACGTCCCCGGCTGCCCGCCGACTGCCGAGGCGCTGCTTTATGGCGTCATGCAGTTGCAG
>JBIKSA010000080.1:0-8826 GCA_044348875.1 Erythrobacter sp.
CCCTGCGATATCAACGAAACCCAACTGAGTTTCGATGATCTTCGCGCTCTTGCCTATGGCGGCGATTTTTTGCAGCCGATCGTCCGGCACGGCGACCTGTCCCACGTTGGGTTCGATCGTGCAGAATGGATAGTTGGCCGCCTGCGCCGCCTGCGTCTCGGTCAGTGCATTGAACAAGGTGGACTTGCCGACATTCGGCAGGCCGACGATCCCGCAACGGAAACCCATGATGATAATCTCTTGGCTAGCTGGAAAGCGCTGGCCCTTAGCGCCGGATCGGTGACATGGCCAGTGGCCTCGCCCAGTTGCGTTCAGGCCAGATTGTTGGCCCCGCGCCAATCGGCCAGTTTCCGGGGGCTGGCGAGGCGTATAACTTTGGCGGCGTAGGGCGCCAGCTTGGCTTCGGTGCGCAGGCGCGGGCCGCTGTTCCAGTTCATCACGTACCAGAAGAAGCCGAGGTCAAAGCGTTCGGGGCAGCCTTGCGGCATATCTGGTCGCGATTGGCCGCGCAGGCTCGTCACCCGCCGGATCAGCCGCCACAGGCACAGGCGGATGGGGAAATCGAGATAGATGACCGTGTCCGCGCGCTCGAGCCTTGGGGCAAGCGTGCTGCCGTAATTGCCCTCGATAAGCCAGCACTCACCCGCGACCACATCGGCAAGGCGGGCATTCAATTCCGCCTTCTCCGTTTCTACCCAACCTGCCTGCCAGCCAAGTTGGTCCATGTGGACGAGCGGCAGGCCGATGCGCGGCGCAAGTTCGCGGGCGAGGGTGCTTTTGCCCGAGCCGCAGGGGCCGATGATGAGCACCCGCCGCATCGTCGGTTCAGCTCTGCATCCTGATCGCGATGTCGTTCATGAAGCGCACGTCGTCGCCCTTCGCCAGCCACTCCGCTTCCGCGCCGATGGCGCCGAGCATGGCAACCAGATCATCCTGTTCGTCTTTGGCGAAATTGCCGAGCACATGGCCGGTCACGCGGTCCTTGTGACCCGGATGGCCAATACCGAGGCGGATGCGGCGGTAATCCGGCGCGCCAATGCTCGCGCAGTGCTGGTCGATGGAGCGCAGGCCATTGTGCCCAGCGTGTCCGCCGCCCTGCTTCACCTTGACCTTGAACGGCACAAGATCGAGCTCGTCATGAAACACCGTCAGTGCTTCGGTGCCGAGCTTGTAGAAACGCAATGCCTCACCCACGGCGCGGCCGCTTTCGTTCATGAAGGTGGCCGGCTTCAGCAGCAGGACTTTGTGCGCGCCGATCCGCCCTTCCTGCGCCCAGCCTTGGAACTTGGTCTGGACGGGGGCGAAGCCGCGCATGTCGGCAATCACGTCCACCGCCATGAATCCGACATTGTGCCGATGGAGCGCATAGCGCGGTCCGGGATTTCCGAGGCCGACCCAGATTTGCATAATGCGTCCTCTAACTGCGGTTCACACAAAACGAAACGCCGGACTTCCTTTTGTGGAAGCCCGGCGTCCGTAAGGCCCGTGGATGGCGATGCGCTGATTAAGCGGCGGTTTCGCCTTCGCTGCTCTTGAGGCCCGAGGGGGCGATCACGGTTGCGATCGTGAAATCGCGGTCGGTAATCACGCTCTTGACGCCCTTGGGCAGCGTAACATCGCTGATGTGGATCGAATCACCGAGATCCTTGCCGGTTACATCGACCTGAATTTCGTCAGGGATGTCGGCATTGGGGCACAGAAGTTCGAGTTCGTGACGCACGATGTTGAGCACGCCGCCCTTCTTCAGGCCGGGCGAAGCGTCTTCGTTGACGAACACCACCGGGACCTGCACTTCAACCAGGCTGTCGCCGGTCATACGCAGGAAATCGACGTGGATCGGCCGGTCGGTCACCGGGTTGACGGCCACATCCTTGGGCAAGGTGCGAATGATCTGGCCACCGATCTCGATGTTGACGATCGAGTTCATGAAGTGACCGGTGTTCAGCAGACGCACCAGTTCCTTCTGCTCGACGTGGATCATGGTGGGTTCTTCCTTGCCGCCATAAATGACTGCAGGTGTCCGACCTTCGCGGCGAATTGCACGGGAGGCTCCCTTGCCAGCCCGTTCGCGCGCTTCAGCCGGCAGGTTCAGAGCTTCGCTCATAATATTGCCTTTCGAATGCGTTGTGATGAGTATCGTCCGGCGCGCCGCCTCCAGGGATGTCCGGAGCACCGAAGCGCGGGCCCTTAGAGAGAGCGGGCCGGTTTGGCAACCGCTTTAGGGTAGACGCCTGACGCGGTAGCCTTTTGCTTCAAGCAGCGCGGCAAGGCCATCGGGGCCGACAAGATGCGCGCCGCCCACCGCGATCAGCGGGCGCGGAGCTTGCGTGAGTGTTGGGATCAGCGCCGCCGCCCAGCGCCGGTTGCGGGCGGTCAGCAAGGCCTCTCGCAAGGCAGGTTCGGCCAGAAAGCCTTCGTGCGTCGATTTTTCGATGGTTGCGGCATCACCGGCCAGCCATGCGCGCTGGAGCTTGTCGGGGTGCTTGGCTGTGCGCTCGCTTTCTCGCACGACTGCGGCCAGCATGGCGCGCTGTTGCGGTTCGGGCAGGCGATCGAAGATCGAAAGCTGGCCGCGCATCCCTTCAAGCTCGCGCACCGGTCGGCCTGCGAAATCGTCGATCAGGGCGCGGTCGACGCCGTTGGCCGGATCGCCGGTCGCATCGACCTGAGCAAGGGTAATGGCGGCTGCCCAAGTCTCGGTCGATGCAAACCCGTCGTCGGATATCTCGCCGCGCTTCATCAATCCACCCAGCTGTGGGTGCAGATCAGCGGGCAGGCGCTGTTCGAGCGGCAACTGCCCCGGACTTTGGGCGAGGCTGGCATATATCGACGGCGCATCGCCGCGGTTCTTCAGATCGCCCACTTCAACAATCAGCAGGTCAGCCTCGCCGGCGACTTTTGTGATCGCCGGCGTGCGCCATCTAGTGCCATCGGGGAGGGCGTGGATGGTACCGATCATCCACCCCTCCACCGCGCCATCGGTAGAGGCGATTTCGTAGAGCAGCGGGCTGGGCGGGGGGCCGTCCGCCGCGTCATTGCCGGGTGCATCGCTGCACCCGGAAACAAGCAGGAAGAGCGGGACGATGACCCCTGTGGCCAGCATACGCGCGCGCCGCATCATCATCGCCGCCCTCTTCCCACCTATCCGATCACTTGACCCGTGTGACCGTGATGCCCTTGGCGCCGAGGTAATCCTGCACGCTGCGGGCGCCTGCCAGGTGGCCTGCGCCGACCGCGATGAACACCGTTCCCGGCGTATCCATCCGCGTGTCGATCCATTCGGCCCAGTTGGCGTTGCGGTTGTAAAGCAGCGCCTCGGCAACGGCGGGATCGGTCATGCCTTCGTTCATCACTTCAGCAAGCTGGTCTGCATCGCCCTCGGCCCATTCGGCCACCATACGGTCGAGCATCGGCTTCACTTCGTCCACCCCGGTGGCCGCTTCAACCATGAAGGCGATTTGCGCTTCCCGCGTCATGCCGTCGAAGATGCCGAGCTGGAATTCGGCCGTTTCCAAAGCCCCGGTCTCCTTGCCCGCCGCCTTGGCGAGCAACACCTTTTCGACGCCGCTGCTGGGATCATAGCCCTGCTGCATTAGCGGCAGGATGGAAAGGGTAAGGCCCGCCAGCCAAGGCTTCATCTGGTCGAAAGCCTCCACCGGCACGCCGATTTTGGTCATGGCCGCAGCATAGGCAGCGCTCTGTTCCGCGTTCAGCAATGACCGCAGGGTCGTCCCTTTTTCAAGCATCCCCTTGGTGGCCGTCAACTGCCCCAGTTGTGCTTCGCTGGCGGCGTCCATCGGGATTTCGGTGACGATGGTCTGCGAAGCTTCGAACGCCTGAGAAATGGCCGTGTCATACCATTCTACCCCTTGGGGCAGAACGTGGACGGTGCCGAACAGGTAGATCGTGGTGTCAGCATCGGCCACCTTCCACAGCGCCGGGCCACCGGAGGCGGGCGTAGCGGCGGCGGGTGCGGCGTGACCGGCGTGACCGGCGTGGTCCTGCGACAGCGCCGGTTGCGCGGCAAACAACGCAAACGGCGCAGCGGTCAGCGCGAACAGATTGCTAAGCTTCATCGGTTTTCTCCTAAGTATTAGACGATAATGGAGATTCGGTAGGCAAGGGGTATCACAGATAGCGGCGGATGAACCAGACAGCGCCCCAGATCACAGAGACGATCAGCAGAACCACCACGGGATCCTGCGCCGGCACATATCCGGCACGAGCGGCGAGCCACCATGCCGGCACAATGAAGAAATAAGCGTGAACGGCGATCATTGACCCGTCGCGATAGGCATTGGCCTCGTGCTCATCGATCGACTTCCACCACACCCATGTCGCAATCGGGACGATAACGAGGAAGATGACCGCCGCGACAAGCGCGACAAGGGGGTTGATCGGCCCGTTCGAATAGACGGCGAGATCGCCATCGGTCCCGATAGCCAGCAGTAAGCCCAGCACGCCTCCGATCAGCCCCATCGCAACGAACAGCTTTCGCGCGCGCTGTATTCTCGGGGCTTCGGGTTCCAGGCCCTGTTTGGACAGGAACCGCCACAATTGCCAGGAGGCTAAAACCGCCAGCAGCGCGATTGCGCCAATGACAGCAACGTCAGTTGCGTTCGGCTCGCCATGATCCAGCGCTGCCGCCGCGTATCGTGTTGCGATCCCCATAAGTATCAGAATTGCCGTCCCGCCGCCTGTGGCGATTATGGCGCGTTTTGCGCCGGCGAAGGGGCTGGGTTCGTCGTCGGGGTGACCGGGGACTTCAGAATTCGTCATCGAAAATCTCCTCTATGGACATCCCGAACAACCGGGCGATGCGGAAGGCGAGGGGGAGGGACGGATCGTGCTTCCCAGTCTCGATGGCGTTCACCGCCTGGCGCGACACATCGAGCCGTCCGGCCAGTTCGGCCTGGCTCCAGTCACGCTCTGCACGCAGTACTTTAAGGCGGTTTTTCATCAGAGACCTCGCAGCCAGCGGACGAAGGATCCAATGGAGAAGGCAGCGATGGCTGCGGTCTTCACGGGTCATCCGAACCGGCTTTATGTCAAGCTAACCTGACTTTATGTCGCGATTCGCTGACATAGTCAAGGCAACCTGACATTTTGTCATGCGAACACGACCCCGCCAAAACAGGCTCCCCCATTTGCTGCGCCGCGGCATTGACGCAAATGGGGTGTTCGGCCATGGCCGCGCCATGAGTGCAGCTCCCGCTTTCACGCCCGCGCCGCGCGATCCTGCGCGATCGTTTCAGGACATGATCCTGACGCTCCATGATTTCTGGAGCGCCAATGGCTGCGTAATCCTGCAACCCTATGATATGCGAATGGGCGCAGGCACGTTTCACACTGCCACCACGCTGCGCGCGTTGGGGCCGGAGCCGTGGAATGCCGCTTTCGTGCAGCCCTGCCGCCGCCCTACCGACGGGCGCTATGGCGAAAATCCAAACCGGTTGCAGCATTACTATCAGTATCAGGTCATCCTGAAGCCGAGCCCATCGGATATTCAGGAGCTATACCTTCAAAGCCTCGCCGCGATCGGCATTGATCCGCTGGCGCACGATATCCGCTTTGTGGAAGACGACTGGGAATCGCCGACGCTCGGCGCATGGGGGCTGGGCTGGGAGGTCTGGTGTGACGGGATGGAAGTCACCCAGTTCACCTATTTCCAGCAGATGGGCGGCTTCGATTGCAAACCGGTTGCGGGCGAACTGACCTACGGGCTGGAACGCCTCGCCATGTATATCCAGGGCGTCGATAACGTTTACGACCTGGCCTTCAACACCGCCGGTGTGAGCTATGGCGACGTATTCCTTGAAAACGAACGCCAGATGTCGAAGTGGAACTTCGAGGTCGCCGACACAGATGCACTCTTCGACCTGTTCGCCAAGGCCGAGGCCGAATGCCGTAATGCCCTTTCCGCAGGTGTGCCCATTGCCGCCTATGAACAGGCGGTCGAAGCCAGCCATGTGTTCAACCTGTTACAAGCGCGCGGCGTGATTTCCGTCCAGGAACGCGCCAGCTACATGGGCCGGGTGCGCGATTTGGCGCGATCCTCGTGTGAGGCTTACGCGGTCAAGATGACGCCCGAATGGGAAGCAAAATATCCGGGGTGGGTGCTGTAATGGCTGACTTCCTGCTCGAACTGCGCTGCGAAGAAATTCCTGCCCGGATGCAACCGAAGGCCAAGGAAGACCTGGCGCGGCTATTTACCGATGCTCTGGCCAAGGCTGGCTTGACGGTGGGTTCGGTCGAGTCCTTCGCCACGCCGCGCCGGTTGGCTCTGATCGCCAAGGGTATGCCGCTCGCGACCACGGCTGTGGCTGAAGAAACCAAGGGGCCGAAGGTCGGCGCACCGCCGCAGGCGCTGGAGGGTTTCCTTCGCAAGGTCGAACTGTCGGCAGAGCAGCTGACCGTGCGTGATGGGGTGTATTTCGCCGTGGTCGAAAAGCCCGGGCGCGAAACCTCAGCAGTGCTGGCCGAAGCCATTCCGGCAATCATCCGCGCCTTTCCCTGGCCCAAATCCATGCGCTGGGGCGCAGCCTCGCTCAGCACGGAGTCGCTGCGCTGGGTGCGTCCGCTTTCGGGGATCGTCGCCTTGCTGGACGATGCGGTGGTGCCTTGCGAGGTTGACGGGATTACCAGCGGGCGCACGACCATGGGCCACCGCTTCCATCATTCCGGCCCGGTCGAAATCGCCAATGCCGGGGCCTATATCGAAACCCTGCGCGCGGCGCATGTGGTCGTCCATTTCTCCGAGCGCTGCAGGTTGATCCGCGACGGCGCGGCAAAGCTCGCCGCCGACGCGGGCCTCACACTGGTCGCCGATGAAGGTCTGGTGATCGAGAACGCCGGCCTTACCGAATGGCCCGTGCCGCTGCTGGGCCATTTCGACGAAGCGTTTCTCGATGTGCCGCCCGAGGTGATCCAGCTTACCGCGCGGGTGAACCAGAAGTATTTCGTGTGCGAAGACAGGGCGGGCAAGCTGGCGAACGCCTTCGTCTGCACCGCCAATATTGATCCGAACGATGCGGCTGTGGTGGTAGACGGCAACCGCAAGGTGCTGGCCGCACGGCTGTCGGATGCGCGCTTCTTCTGGGAGCAGGATCAGAAGACGTCGCTTGCGGCTCATGCCGAGAAGCTGGCGCGGATCACCTTCCACGAGAAGCTTGGCACGGTCGCCGACAAGGTCGAGCGCGTGGCGAAGCTGGCGGAATGGCTTGCCTCGGAAGGCATCGTGCCCGGCTGTGACCCTGTGCTTGCGCGTCAGGCGGCCGAGCTTTGCAAGGCTGATCTCGTCACCGAAATGGTCGGCGAATTTCCAGAATTACAGGGCCTTATGGGCGGATATTACGCCGCCAAGGAAGGCCTGCCGCAGGAAGTTTCCGACGCGATCCGTGATCACTACAAGCCGGTCGGGCAGGGCGACGACGTGCCGACCGCGCCGGTGACGGTGGCGGTTTCGCTGGCGGATAAGCTGGATACGCTGCGCAGCTTCTTTGCCATTGACGAAAAACCCACTGGCTCGAAAGATCCCTTCGCCCTGCGGCGGGCCGCGCTCGGACTAATTCGCATTGTAACAGAGAACGGTGTGCGAATGAGTGTTGCGGAGGGCGACCTCCTCGACTTCTTCGCCGACCGCCTCAAGGTCCAGCAGCGCGAGGCCGGCGTTCGTCACGACCTGATCGACGCAATCTTTGCGCTGGGCGGGGAGGATGATCTCGTCCGCCTGCTCGCCCGCGTCCATGCGCTTCAAGCCTTCGTCACCACCGAGGACGGCACCAACCTCCTCGCGGGCTACAAGCGGGCGGCCAATATCCTCAAGAAAGAAGACTGGCGCGGCATCGAGGGCGAAATCGCCCAGACCGGTGAGGAAGACCCGCTGGCGATGGTCGACGACCCCGACCTTGCACCAGTGATCGCGGCCAAGATGGCCGAGCGTCACGCGGCGACCGATCACCTTTCCTACACCCCCGAACCGGCGGAAAAGGCGCTGATCGACGCGCTCGACGCTGCTGCCCCGCGCGCTGCGCAGGCGGTGGAGGACGAGCGGTTCGCCGAAGCGATGGCTGCGCTGGCCACCTTGCGCGCGCCCATCGACCGGTTCTTTGAAGAGGTGACTGTCAACGCCGACGAGGCGCACAAGCGGCAAGCGCGCCTTGCCCTGCTCGCGCGGTTCCGCGATGCGGTTCACCGTGTCGCCGATTTCAGCCGGATCGAGGGATGATGTTTTTTCGTCACCCCCATGTTCGCAAACTTCGCAAAATGCGATAGTATTCAGAACGTTAATGCCAATTTCAAGGGTTACACGGTGTAACCTTTGTAAACTTCACGATATTTGCGGGAAGAGCCATGACATTGAAGACGGTCTATGTTTTCGGGGGCGATGCCGACCACTCCGACCCGCGCCAAAAGGACAAGACCGTCGCTGGGGGCAAGGGCGCCAACCTTGCCGAAATGGCCAGCATTGGCCTGCCGGTGCCGCCGGGCTTCACCATTACCACCGAAGAATGCGTTGCGTATCTGCGGGATGGCGCCGATTTCTCTGATGGTTTGCGAAATGCCGTTGCTGCCGCCTTGACCCATGTCGAAGCGACCGTCGGCAAGAAATTTGGCGACGCCGCCGATCCGCTGCTCGTCTCGGTGCGATCGGGCGCAAGGGTTTCGATGCCAGGGATGATGGACACGGTCCTCAACCTCGGCCTGAATGACGCGACGGTGCAGGGTTTGGCGCAATCATCCGGAGACGCACGCTTCGCGTGGGATTCGTACCGCCGTTTCATCCAGATGTATGCCGACGGGGTGCTCGGCATCGATCATGGGTGG
>JBIKSA010000029.1:0-28213 GCA_044348875.1 Erythrobacter sp.
GAAAATGGCGCGATGGTGCTGGTCGACGAGGCCCATTCAATGGGCTTCATCGGCGAACATGGCCGCGGCGTGGCCGAGGAACAGGGCGTGCTCGACGATGTCGATTTCATCATCGGCACCTTCTCTAAAAGCGTCGGCACTGTGGGCGGCTTCTGCGTGTCGAACCATCCCAAGTTCGAAGTGCTGCGCCTGGTGTGCCGCCCTTACGTCTTCACCGCCGCGCTGCCGCCGTCAGTCATGGCAAGCTCGGCCACCTCGATCCGCAAGCTGATGCACGGCGGGAACAAGCGCGCACATCTGTGGGAGAACAGCCGCACGCTCCACGGCGGGCTCAAGGCGCTCGGCTTCCAGCTCGGCACGGACACGCCGCAAAGCGCGATTATCGCGGTCATCATGCCCGATCTGGAAAAGGGCGCGATGATGTGGGAGGCGCTGCTGAAGGAAGGCCTTTACGTCAACCTCGCCCGCCCCCCGGCGACCCCCGCGGGCATGACCTTGCTGCGCTGTTCGCTGTGCGCCGAACACACGGCGGAGCAGGTACAGACCATCCTCGGTATGTTTGAACGTGCCGGCAAGGCCATCGGGATCATATAACCAAATAGGTTATTTTTCTTGACATCGTGACGCCATCTGGCTATCAGAGGGCATAGTCGAGAAATAGCGATTCGCCAGCAGGCGGCTCTCCCATGCGGAGCGCCGCCTGTTTTCGTTCGCCAGAAGGAGTGGTGTTCATGGCCGATTCCGTGCCCGCCCGATCGTCCAGCGGCACCGCCCCGGGGCGGCACTGGCGCAAGCGGTTTCTGGAAACTCTCACGGCCACGTCCGACATTGAACGTGCCGCGTCAGCCGCCAGAGTTACCGTGATGCGCGCCTATCAGACGCGCCGGAGCGAGCCCGATTTTGCCAGAGCATGGCATGCCGCCATCGCCGACAGTTATCTCAACCTTGAAATAGCAGTTCATCGTGCCGGGCGAAGGATTGCAAATGCTCGACCGTGCGGCCAATCAAATGGTGGTTTTTCGGTCGCAATGGAGGCCCGCAAGCGCCCCGGCGAATCCGACCGGCGGCACGGTCATCGATATCGAGGCACGAGCGGCTGTCACGGCACTGATTCAGGCGCTGTCGAGCGTTGGCATTCTGATATTCGTTAACGCCTAGGATACGCAAGCGTTTGCTTCTCTATGTTTTTGACGACGGATTTTTAATGACACGCCCCTACACGCGACATTCTTGCAACACACTATGGTCATTGATGGCTTGCCTCGCCCAAAGGGAAAAGATAGAGACCGCTAGTGCCTCAAGTTCAATGTAAAAGGGGAATCTCGAAATGCGCAAACTCGTCATTGGAATGGCGATGGCTTCGACCGCGCTGACCGCACCCGCCATGGCCCGCGACGGCCAATGGTATATTCAGGGTGATGGCGGTGTGATGGTTGTCGAAGACCAAGATATCGACGTTAACGGTGTGAGCGGTGACGCTCGTGCGAACTACAACACTGGATATGACTTCGGCGCTGTTGTCGGCTACGACTTCGGGGCGTTCCGACTCGAAACTGAAGCTAGCTATCGCGCTGCCAACGTCGATGATGTAGCTGCGGGCGGTCAAGGTCTCCAGATCGACCCTGTTGGCAGCCGCGGCGGCCGCAACGGTCGGCTGACTAACGGGACGGCTCCAGCGCTGTGGGAAATCAATGCCCTTAGCTTCATGGTTAACGGCCTGTTCGATTTCGGCTCTGATGATGGCCTTCAGGCATTTGCTGGTGGCGGCATTGGTGTTGCACGTGTCGATATGAATGCTCAGTTTGACCAGCGTGGTCCAGGAGCGTACAACGATTCAGATACTGGCCTTGCTTGGCAGTTACTGGCGGGTGTGCGTGCGCCGCTAAGCGAATCATGGGATATTGGGCTTAAGTATCGTTATTTCAACATGCCGGACATTGGCATCCTTGATACTATCGGCCGGCCGCTTGAATCCAAATTGAGCACCCACTCACTGCTGGGCTCGATCACCTACAACTTCGGTGGCGAAGAACCAGTAGCTGCGCCGGTGGTTGTGCCCCCGCCGCCGCCCCCGCCGCCCCCCCCGCCGCCGCCCCCCCCGCCGCCGCCGCCCCAGGCTGCGTGCAACACGGGTCCGTACATCGTGTTCTTCGACTTCGATAAGTCGGACATCACGTCGGAAGCTGCCGGGATCCTCAACAGCGCCGTGACTGCTTACGCAAACTGCGGCACTGCGAGCGTCATGCTGGCCGGTCACACTGACCGCGCGGGCAGCAACAAGTACAACGAAGGTCTGGCAGAGCGCCGCAATGATGCGGTTCGCACCTACCTGGCCGGCCGCGGCGTCCCCGGCACCCGCATCACCGGACAAGCGTTCGGCGAAACCCAGCCGCGCGTCCCGACTGCTGATGGTGTGCGCGAAGCGCAAAACCGTCGCGTGGAAGTGACCTACGGTCCGGGCTCGGGCATGTAAGCCACTGTTCCTACAGAACACGAAGGGGGCCGGAGCGATCCGGCCCCTTTTTTGTTGAGCCCGGGATCAGGGGCGACTCCCGCATTAACGCCCGGCCTGCGTGAGGCCCGCTCAAGCCCCCGCCGCGCAACTTCTCCATAGAGCAAGTGATCCGGGACATTGAAAGTACGGCAAGCGCTAAGTCGCGAGCGCTCTGCGGCCCTGTTCCTGTGACCATTGATGGCAAGGAACGCGGACGGCCATCCAACGCGAACGCATCCGACCGCAAGGTGCCGGGGGATTTGCTACTCGACTGCCGCCTGCGCCCGCTGTGCGATAGTCGCCTCCGCCTGAGGAAGGGCGCGATAGGCGTAGATCAGCAGCGCGAGTGAAACCGGCGCAACCCCGATCAGCGACAACACACCGATCTGCATACTGCCTGTGAAGGTAGAAATCTGCCCGACCATGTATGGCCCAAGCCCAAGCCCGACCAAAGTCGTCGCAAGGAAGAACGAAGCCGTCGCTGTCCCGCGCATCCGTGGCAGCACCAGATCCTGCGTTGTCGCAGCCGCTGCGCCCAACGCGGTTGCAGCAAACATCCCCGCGAGGAAGTTCATCAGGTAGAACAGCACAGCATTGTCCGTCGTAAACCCGATCCATATGGGAATAATCGGCGCCACGATGCCGAATATGATCACCAGAATCCGGCCCGACGGATTGCGTGAGCGCAGCCAGTCGGACATCCGCCCGCCAAGAATCACCCCGAGAAAGCCGGACGTCGCCCCGCAGCCGCCCAAGACGAAGGCGAGTTCATCCTTGGGCAGCTTGAGCACGGTTTCCGCATAGGGTGCAGACCAGAACGCCAGCGCATAAGCGCCGAGCGACACCAGCCCATATCCCAGCGCCGTACAGATGAAGGCGGGTGTTCCCCAAATGAGGGCGAAGGTCGCGGGATCGTGCTTTCGCAGGGTCGTCGCCCAGGAAAACACCGCGTAATATCCAAAGGCGATCGAAAGCCACTGTGGCAAGTTGCCGGTTAATTCGATCATGACCAGCGCCAGCACGGTCATGGCCGCCGCCATCGCCAAGTTGATAAAGGCCGCCATTGGGCCACGGCTCATCGCGTGAAACAGCGTGAAGGGTGGCAGCAGCATCGACAGGTCGACGAAGAAATCGATCAATGGATGGCGCGCGTCCGGATTATCCTCTGGAGGACGAACCGGCTCTCGCAGTGAGGCCACCCACAATGCTAGCAGCAGGCCGGGAACGCCCACGGCGAGAAAAGCCGCCTGCCATCCCACAAGTCCGCCTATGCCGCCGCCCGGATAAACCTCGTTCCAGACCTGCGAAATCCGCGCCCCGATCAGCAGCGACACGCCCCCGCCGAGATACAATCCCGAAGAATAGATCGCCAGTGCGGTCGCCCTCTTTCGCGCCGGAAAGTAGTCCGAAATCAGCGAATAGGCTGTCGGGCTCGCCGTCGCCTCCCCCACACCCACGCCCATGCGTGCCAGTGAAAGCGCCGCGTAATTGCGCGCGAGGCCCGAAACTGCCGTCATAGTCGACCAGAGCACCAGCCCGATCGTCAGCAAGCGCACTCGGTGCCAGCGATCCGCTAGCCGCCCGAGCGGGACGCCGAACAGCGCGTAAAACACCGCAAAAGCCGCACCGCCCAGAAAGCCCAGTTGGTCATCTGTCAGATCCAGATCAGCCTTGATGTCCACGGCCAGGATCGAAAGTATCTGACGGTCGATGAAGTTGAGGATGTAAACCACCACCAGCACGCCGAGCACATACCAACTGTAGGCAGGGACGGAATCGTCGGTGCGATGCCCGGTCGCCGGCGCTTCGGTGCTCAATGGTGATCCCCTCTCCAGGATGCTCTGAAAATCATCCGCCGCTCAGGCGTGATACTGCGTGCTATCGACAATCCCGGCCTCGGCAAAACCCTTTTTCCGCAAACGACATGAATCGCACAATCCGCAGGCGCGACCTTCAGGCGTCGGGTCGTAGCAAGACCAGCTCCACGCCGGGTTCAACCCCAGTCGCACGCATTCACGAGCGATGTCGGCCTTGGTCATGTGTTGAAGCGGCGCGTGGATCGTGAACGCAACGCCCTCGGCGCCCGCTTTCGTGCCGAGCCGCGCTGTTTCTGCAAAGCTTGCGATGAATTCGGGGCGGCAATCGGGATAGCCTGAATAATCCAGCGCATTGACCCCGATGAACACGTGCCGCGCCCCGGCAGCTTCGGCGCATGCAGTAGTCAGTGCCAGAAACACCAGATTGCGCGCCGGGACATAGGTGACGGGAATATCGTCGCCCACGCCGTCCTTGGGCACGTCGATCGCACCGGTCAGAGCCGAGCCGCCAAAAGCCCGCAAATCCAGCGCTATCTGCGTATGACGTACCACACCAAGTTGCTGTGCGATCCATGCCGCGGATTGCAGCTCAAGCTGGTGGCGCTGACCGTAATCGACCGTCAACGCGTGCACGGCGAAGCCCGCTTCCTGCGCCAGCGCCGTCGTCACCATTGAATCCAACCCGCCCGAAAGCAGCACCACGGCCAATGGCCGTACCGTGTCAGAGGTATTTTCCGAAAGGCTCATGCCGTGGCCCTATCACGGGCGCATGCAAACGCAATCGGACCGGCTCAACAAGATCCGCTGCGGCGCGCTTCCGCGGTCATCTGAAACGGCACTCCGTCGTGGATCCCCTGGCTTTCAAGCTGCACCAGCGCGCCGGTTTCGCGGCGGATACTCGTGCGGCCATAGCCATTGCCCGGGCACGTATACTGCACCGTAACGCGGGCTGCGCCATCCTCCACCACGAACTGGCTGCATCCGTTTTCCCGGTGCATCAACTGGATCAGCTCTGCACCGGACTTGAGGCAGATCTTGCGATCAGTGGCCCGGCCGCGCTGCTTGATGGTCCATTCGCCCTTGGTCAGCGTGCCGAGCATCGCAAGCCCGTTGCCCTGAGCAAGGACAGGCAGTGCCGCACCCAAAGCCGCAGCAGCGGCGAGCCCGCCGAGGGCCAGCGCCAGTGTTCGGGGATTATTTCGATCGATCATGCCACACCCCTTGCCAGATTTGTGCCGGCGCGAATTGGAAGAATTCGCCTTGCGGACACAAATCTCACGGTTTTTCGACAAAGCCTCATATTGCGAGGGCGAAAGACTTCGAACAGAACGCGCAGTCAACGGCGATGACTCCGTCGGGACCGCGCATCTCCTCCTGCTCGTTGGCGGGGAAGCGCGCGACGATCGCTTCGTAATGGGCGCTGCTGCACCGGCAGCCGCGCGAAAGTGCCGCGCCAGCCTGCACACGCACCTCGGCCTCCTCGTGGAACAGCCGCCAAGCGATGTCTTCCAGCGAGAGAGAGTGGTCGAGCAGTTCGCTATGGCTGATCGATCCGGCCATCACCGCGACGTGTTCCCAATCGGGATGGTCCATCCGGGTGTGCAGCCGTTCCCGGCCTTCCTCGCCATCGGCAAGGTGCTGCACCAATATGCCGGCCGCTCTGCGCTGCGCCGCACCGGCGCGGCTGGCAACGCGGATCAAGGTCGGAATCTGTTCCGACTGGCTGAAATAATTTTCGCACGCTTCGGACAGGCTGTCCCCTTCCAGCGGCACGATCCCCTGATACCGCTGGCCAACTTCGGTTTCGAAGGTGATCGCCAGATAGCCATCGCCAAATAGTGCGGCGAGAGAGGGGTTCGCACCGAGCGATGCCAGCTGCTCGCCATCGAAATCGGCATAACCGCGCACCGCGCCAGCCCGGTAATCGCACACCAGCAGTTTGACGATTCCGCCGTTGGTCTGCGCCTGCAGGGTCATCTGCGCGTTATCGCCCTTTAGCAATCCGCCCATCAATGCCCCAAGCACCAGCGCCTCACCCAGCAAGTGGGTGATCGGTGCAGGGTAGTTATGTGCCGACAGAACCTGTTCCAGCACATGATCCAGCCGCACAATACGTCCGCGCGCATTGCGACCGGGCAAGGTGAAGCCCATCAGGGTGTCGGAAAACGTCTCGGCAAGTTGGGTCGTGTCGGTCATGGCGCACCATATGGGGATGGTTCGGCCCGTGCGGAAGCCCCCCTCTCTGCGGTCAGTTCCCGATCAGCCCAAAGCTCCACAACAGCACCGATTTTTGCGCATGAATGCGGTTTTCGGCCTCGTCGAAGACAACCGATTGGGGGCTTTCGAATACGTCTTCGCTAACTTCGTCGCCGACGTGGGCGGGAAGGCAGTGGAGGAACAGCGCATCCGGCTTGGCCAGCGCCATCAGCGCCGCATTGACCTGAAACGGCGCCATCGCCGCCTTCTTGTCTGCCGCATCGGCCTGCCCCATCGAAATCCACGTGTCGGTAACGAGTACATCCGCCCCGCGCGCAGCGGCCCGGGCGTCCTGCGTCAAGGTGACGGTCGCCCCGCCCGCCCGCGCCAGTGCGACGAAGGCCGCATCGGGCTCATACCCCGCAGGCGTGGCCACGCGGACGTTGAACTTGAACAGCCCCGCCGCTTCCAGGATCGAGTTGAGCACGTTGTTCCCGTCACCGAACCATGCAACCTCAAGCCCGGGCAGCGCCTTGCCGTGTTCGATCACGGTCAGCAGATCGGCGACAATCTGGCACGGGTGCGACTGATCGGTCAGGCCGTTGATAACGGGCACCGAGGCATGACGCGCCATCTCCTCGATCTTGGCGTGATCGTCGGTGCGCAGCATAATGCCATCGACCATCCGGCTCAGCACCCGCGCAGTATCGGCGATGCTCTCCCCCCGACCGAGCTGGCTTGATGCCGAATCGAGCAGCAGCACCGTACCGCCCAACTGGCGCATAGCGATATCGAAGCTGACGCGGGTGCGGGTCGAGTTCTTTTCAAACACCAGCGCCAGCACGCGGCCCGCCAGCGGCGCGTCGGCATCGGGCGCGCCTTTGGGCTTGCCGCTGCGCGCTGCCTTGCGGTCGATCGCGTCATTGATCATCGCGGCAAGATCATCGCCCCCGGCATCGCCCAGGTCGATGAAATGGCGAGACGCCCCCATTCCCCCGGTCATGCCGCTTCTGGCACCTTGAAACTGGCCGCGCCCGCCGACAGCTTGTCGAAGAACTCGTCAATCTCCGCATCGCCGATCACCAGCGGCGGGATGATACGGATCGTGTTGTCACCGGCAGCCACCGTCAGCAATTGGTGATGATCGCGCAGGTGGACGTAGAACGGGCGGCTCTCCATCTTCATCTTCAGGCCCAGCATCAGGCCCTTGCCTCGCACCAGTTCGAACAGTTCGGGATAATTGCCGATGAACTGTTCAAGCCGTGTCCGCAGACGCTCACCCTTCTCCGCGACTGAGGCGAGGAAATCGTCGTTCGCCACCGCCTCCATCACCGCCATGCCCGCCGCCATCGCCAGCGGATTGCCGCCATAGGTCGATCCGTGCGTGCCGAAGGTCATGCCGCGTGCGCCCTTTGCAGTGGCGATGCAGGCACCCAGCGGGAAGCCGCCGCCGATACCCTTTGCCGTCGCCATGATATCGGGCGTGATGCCGTAATGTTCATAGGCGTAAAGCTTGCCCGTGCGCGCCACGCCGCATTGCACTTCGTCCAGCACCAGCATCAAATCATGTTCGTCACACAGCTGCCGCAAGCCGGTCATGAATTCCTGAGAGGCGGGGCGGATGCCGCCTTCGCCCTGAATCGGTTCAACCAGAATTCCCGCCGTTTTCGGCCCGACCAGCGCCTTGGCCGCTTCCAGATCATCGAAGGGCGCATATTTGAACCCGTCGAGCAGCGGCGCAAAGCCATGGTGCATCTTGGTCTGATTGGACGCACTGATGGTCGCCATGGTGCGGCCGTGGAAGGCGTTGTGGAAGGTAATGATCTCGAACCGGCTGCTGTCTCCCGCCTCGCCCGCGTTCTGGTGATAGGCGCGCGCGGCCTTGATCGCGCACTCGACCGCTTCGGCACCCGAGTTGGTGAAAAACACCGTATCGCCAAATGTGGTATCGACCAGCGCCTGCGCCAGCTTCTCGCCTTGGGGGCTGCCGTACAGGTTCGAGACGTGCATCAATGTTGCCGCCTGTTGCTGGATTGCGCCGATCAGCCCTTCATGAGAATGGCCCAGCAGGTTGACCGCAATGCCGCTGGCGAAATCGAGGTAGCGCGTGCCATCCTCATCGATCAGATGGCAATGCTCGCCGCGCACCGGCCGGACACCGCAACGCGGATAGACGGGCATGAGCGCTGGTATAGACATGGGCAGCTTCCTGAATTGAAATATCGGGACAAGAAAATGCAAATGGCGGCTCTGAACCAGAGCCGCCATCCGCTTTACCGTTAATCTTCCGCTGCCCCACGGTCAAACCGCAGGGCGCGGTTTCGGCTGGGTCAGCCTTCGATCGGTGCCAGATTGACGGCGGAATGCTTTCCGCGTCGATCGACTTCAAGATCGAATTCGTAGCGTTCGCCTTCGTTCAAAGCCGTCAGGCCCGAACGTTCGACAGCGCTGATGTGGACGAAGGCATCCGGCTGGCCATCATCACGGACGAGGAAGCCGAAGCCCTTCATCGCGTTGAAGAACTTGACGGTGCCCTTGGCGCGTTCACCGGTCAGTTCACGCGACGGAGCCGCGGGCTTTGCCGCCACTGCGATGACGTCACCAACCACCTGAAGATCCTGCGCCGACACCTTGCCGCCGCGATCCACGAGGTTGTACTGAAGCTCTTGCCCTTCGGCGAGACCTTCAAGACCGGCACGTTCCACGGCGCTGATGTGGACGAATACGTCCTCTCCGCCGCCTTCCTGCTGGATGAAGCCAAAACCCTTCTGGGTGTTGAAGAACTTCACCATGCCCTTGCCGGTACCGACGATCTGGGCAGGCATGCGCGGCGCACCGCCGCCAAACCCGCCGCCGCCGCCGCCCGGACCACCAGGTCCACGCGGGCCACCGCTGAAGCCGCCGCCGCCGCGCGGTGCACCACCGCCGCCGCCGCCACCGAACCGGTCGCCGCCGCCGCCAAATTCACGCGGGGGCGAGAAACCATCGTTCCCACCGCCAAACGGATCGAAACCATCTTCGCCGAAACCGTCGCGCTTGTCGCGGCCGCGCCGGCGTCCCCTATCGTAACCCATAGATCAGTACGTACCTTGCCACACTGCCCGTCATCCATTGTGCCGATGTCGTGGACAGTGAGCCGCATCAGACACAGACGCGCCGAGCTTTGATCCGGTGCGCACGTGGCTGATGCATAGCGCACAAAAGCTTGCTTTGCGAATGATTTTACGGCGCGTCATTTGGCGCGGCCGCCGCGCTATTTACGCGCGCTTGTGCGCGGCTTCGGGTTTGGGCATGACAACCCTCGCCACGACCGCAAAGAGCAGGATGGACCATGAGCGAATTTCGCCGCCTCAATGATAATATCTCTGTAAGTCAACAGCTTACACTTGACGATGTGGCCGCTGCTGCTGCCATGGGCGTCGGCACGATCATCAATAATCGTCCCGACGGCGAAGAGCCGGACGCACCGCAGAGCGATGATATCGCCGCGGCTGCGGCGGCTGCCGGGCTCAATTATGTGGCGATTCCGATCGGCCATGCCGGCTTCAGCGAGCCGCAGGTGAACGCCATGATGACCGCGATGGAGCAGACCGAAGGACCGATTCTCGCCTATTGCCGGTCCGGCACCCGTTCCACCTTGTTGTGGGCGCTGGCGGCGGCCAAGCAGGGCGAAAATCCCGACACCATCGCCCGCACCGCGGCGCAGGCGGGATATGACGTCAGCCCGATTCGGGCGATGATCGACATGCTCGCCGCGCGCTGAGGCGATGTTGGCGTGGGACTGCCCCCCCTGCTGATCCAGTCCGCCGTTTCGCTGGCCGCGATCCTTGCTCTAGCAGGATTAGCGTGGTGGCTGAACCTGGGCGGGGCACCGGCGCTGGACTGCGCCGAAGCTGTGCGCCGCGCCGCTGCAGACACCCAGGACGGGTTTAATCCCGTCGCCATCGCCTGCGATTCGCAAGGCAAGAGCGCGCTGGCCCGCGACGCGAAGGGACAGATCATGGTAATCAAACGCCACGGCAACCGCTTTGCCGGGCGCGTCCTCGGTCCGGAGGCGCAAGCGCATATCTGGCGTGACCGCGGCATCACGGGCGTCCAAGTCGATTGCGGCGAAGCCCGATTCGGCACGGTGTTCATCGGCACCCCCGATGCGAACACTTGGGCTGTCGCAATCAATCGGGTAAGCGTGCACACCGATGCCTGATTTCAACCCCACCCAATATGCCGTGCCGCTGTTCGTGGTGGCGGTGCTGGCCGAGATGATCTGGGCCAAGCTGCGCGCGCCTGACGCCTATGAACCGAAAGACACGTTGGTCAGCCTGTCCTTCGGCTTGGGTTCGACCATCGCTGGGGGGCTGCTTGGCGGGTTTGCTCTGGCGTTGATGCTGTCGGCATACGAATGGCGGGTGGTGGATTTCGGCCCGGAATGGTGGGCGGTGTGGTGGGCTTGGCCGCTGTGCTTCGTGCTCGATGACCTCAAATACTACTGGGTCCACCGCGCCGGGCACCGCATCCGATGGATGTGGGCGGCGCATGTGAACCACCATTCCAGCCAGCACTACAACCTGTCCACCGCGCTGAGGCAAAGCTGGACCGGGGCGTTCACCTTCGGCGTCCTGTTTGCCGTCCCTCTGGTGCTGCTCGGATTTCATCCCGCGATGATCGCGATCTGCGGCGGGTTCAATCTCATCTACCAGTTCTGGATCCATACCGAAGCGATCAAGCGGATGCCGCGCTGGTTCGAAGCGGTAATGAACACGCCGAGCCACCACCGCGTCCACCACGCGATCAACCCGCGCTACCTCGACCGGAATTACGCGGGCGTGTTCATCATATGGGACCGGATGTTCGGCACCTTCGAACCCGAAGTCGATGACGAACCGACCCGTTACGGCATCGTCAAGCAGCTTGGCAGCTTCAACCTGTTGTGGTCCGTGTTCCACGAATGGCTGGGCATGCTGGCAGACATCTGGCGCGCGCCGTGGCAGCATAAGATTTCCTACCTGCTGCGCGAACCCGGATGGAGCCATGACGGCAGCCGCGAAACATCGGAAATGATCCGCGCACACTGGCAGTCCCGCGTTGGTCAAGCCGTTGCACCGCAAGCAACATCAGTGGCGGATCGAAACCCGATTGCAGATAGCCGCGAAGCTTTCTAGTCTGTCCCCCAAAGGGAGAGAACATGGAAAGCTTCGACTACATCGTCATTGGCGGTGGCAGTGCCGGTAGCGCGGTCGCCGGACGGCTCGCGGTGGACGGGACGCGGCGCGTGTGCCTGCTGGAAGCGGGCGGGCGCAACAACAACGTCTGGATCAAGACGCCGGGCTTCATGCCGTTCATCCCGCAAGCATCGAATTACCGGTACGAAACCGTTCCGCAAAAGGGGCTGAACGGCCGCACCGGATACCAGCCGCGCGGGCGCGGTCTGGGCGGTTCTTCGGCGATCAACGCGATGGTCTATATCCGCGGCAACCGCTGGGATTACGACAATTGGGCAGCACAAGGCTGCACCGGCTGGGGCTATGACGAGGTGCTCCCCTACTTCAAACGCGCCGAAGCGAACGAGCGCGGGGGCGATGATTACCACGGCCATGGTGGGCCGCTGTTCGTGGAGGATCAGAAACACGCCAACCCTGCCTCCCACGCCTTCGTCGAGGCGGCAGCCGCGCTCCAACTGCGCACCAACCACGACTTCAATGGAGAGCGTCAGGAAGGCTTCGGCCTGTATCAAGTCACCCAGCGCAAAGGCGAACGCTGGTCGGCGTCGCGCGCCTATGTCGAGCCGATTCGGGGTTCCGGCAACTTCACCATCCGCACCGATACGCTGGTCGAAAAACTGGTGATCGAAGGCGGGCGCGTCACCGGCGTCCAGATCCGCCGCGGCCGGACATCCGAAACTCTGCTGGCGCGGCGCGGCGTGGTGTTGAGCGCTGGCGCGTTCAATTCGCCGCAGGTGTTGATGCTGTCAGGCATCGGCCCGGCGGAACATCTCAAAGCCCAAGGGATCGAGGTGGTGGTGGATCGCCCCGCGGTGGGCGCCAATCTCCAGGATCATATCGACTACGTCTCCGGCTGGGAGACACAGAGCGACGTGCCCATCGGTGGCACGCTCAAGGGCACGCTGCGGATGGCCGCGGCGATGGTCGAACACCGCCGCAAGCGCACGGGTGTCATGACCACGCCCTATGCCGAGGCCGGGGGCTTCTGGACGGTGCTGCCTGATAGCCCCGCCCCCGATGTGCAATGGCACTTCGTCCCGGCGGTGCTGGAAGATCATGGGCGCGAAAAGGTGAAGGCGCACGGCTTCTCGCTTCACGCCTGCGTGCTGCGGCCCGAGAGCCGCGGCACGGTGCGCCTCGGCAGCGCCGATCCCGCCGCCGCTCCGGTGATCGATCCCAACTTTCTCGCTGACGAACGCGACATGGCTATCTTGCGCGGCGGCGTGCGGCTGTCACACCGCATCGTTGACACGCCGCCATTGCAGGCCTTCGGACCGCGCGATCGCCACCCTGTCGATCTGAACGACGACGCTGCGCTGGACGAACTGCTCCGCAACCGCTCGGATTCGGTCTATCACCCGGTCGGCACCTGCCGGATGGGCGCGGATGCGGATGCGGTGGTCGATCCAACGCTGAAGCTGAACGGGCTGGAAGGCCTGTGGGTGGCCGACGCCAGCGTGATGCCCGCGCTGGTCAGCGGCAACACCAACGCGCCCAGCATCATGATCGGCGAAAGGTGCGCCGACTTCGTGATGGCGGCGGAGCGGGGATAAAAAACTGTTCGCACTAGGCCAACTTCTTATTGCCCATCCGGCCCTGATAGTGGATTATTGAATGGTGGGGCGACGTCGCCAAATCAGACATATGAATAGTCTGTAGGCCTGGCAGCAGAGCGACGTGCCCCCGTTCAAACTAAGTTTGGACCATAGCCGAACAATTCAATGATTAATCACCGGGATAGCCCCGTCAACGGGCGATTAACCACTTAGTTACCATCGCAGCCGGGTTTGGAGGCCGTAACAGACCCGCGACGCGTGGACCAAGCTTGAGTCGCGCGCCCCGCAAGCCCCAAATTGAATCTGTGAAGAAAATTGTGGGGAGTGGATCATTCGAATCCACCGTGAACCATTTGCACGCTTTGAGAAGTCCTCGCGCATTTGCAGTCTGCGGCTATTTCCACATACTCAAACAAAAAAAGGCCGGAGGGTTTGCACCACTCCGGCCATATTCAGTTTGTTCGTTCGCAGGAGGAACAAGGTGAGGCGGGGGAAGGGGAGAGGGAGAGAGAGACCTCCCCCCGCCAAGCTGGTTGAGGGAGTGCCTAGTTGTAGGCGCGTTCCCCGTGTTCGGAGATGTCGAGGCCGTTGGTTTCGGCTTCGGCGTCCGGTCGCAGGCCCAGGGTGTACTTGAGGATCAGGAACAGCGCGGCCGAGACGACGCTGGTCCAGACGACCGTCACGCCGACCGCGTAGATCTGGGTCGTTACCTGACCGGCGAGGTCAAACACGCCCGCCTTGGCCACCGGAGCGGTGTAGTCGATCCAGCCCTGCCCGCCGAGCGCCGGATCAGCGACGATGCCGGTGCCGATCGCGCCGACGATCCCGCCCACGGCATGGATGCCGAAGACATCGAGGCTGTCATCGTAGCCGAGCTTGTTCTTCACCGTGGTAACGAAGAAGTAGCAGACCAGCGAGGCGACCGCGCCGAGGATGATCGCGGTGCCCGGGTGGGCAAAGCCCGCCGCCGGGGTAATCGCCACCAGGCCAGCCACAACACCCGAGACACCGCCCAGAAGCGAGGGCTTCTTGTGGGCGATCTGTTCGATGATCGCCCAGGCTGCACCGGCTGCTGCGGTGGCAACGAAGGTGTTGACGAAGGCGAGGGCGGCAAAGGCGTTGGATTCGAGCGCCGAGCCGGCGTTGAACCCGAACCAACCGATCCACAGCAGGCTGGCGCCAATCATGGTCATCACCAGGCTGTGCGGGGGCATGGGCTCCTTCTTGTAGCCAATGCGCGGGCCGATGATGAGGCAGCCGATAAGACCGGCAACGCCCGCATTGATGTGCACCACGGTGCCACCGGCGAAGTCGAGAGCGCCCCAGCCCCACAGCAGACCCATGTCGGTCGGTGCGGCGTGGAGGAAGTCCGGTCCGGCCCAGTACCACACCATGTGCGCGATCGGGAAATAGGCGAGCGTCATCCACGCGACCACGAAGATGATCAGCGAGGTAAACTTCACCCGCTCGGCAAAGGCCCCGACGATCAGCGCCGGCGTAATGCAGGCAAAGGTCATCTGGAACATCACGAAGACGAGTTCAGGCAGGTACACCCCGTTCGAGAAGGTCGCGGCGAGCGAGGTAACACTCACGCCCTTGAGGAAGGCCTTGTCGAGCCCACCGAACAGCGTCGGGAAGGGCGTGCCGGTGGAGGTGAAGGCCATCGAGTAGCCCCAGCCGAACCACACCAGCGCGGCGACGCAGACGATGGTGAGCACCTGCATCAGCACGCTCAGCATGTTCTTGGCACGCACCAAGCCGCCGTAGAACAGCGCCAGTGCGGGCACGCTCATCAACAGCACGAAGGCGGTCGAGACCATCATCCAGGCGACATCGCCCTTGTTGACCATGTCGGCAGTGGGAACGAAGGGCGCCGGCGCTGCCGCTGGCGCAGCGAAAGCCGGCGCGGCGAGCAGCGCCGCCCCGGTCGCCGCCATCGCAAAATTCGAGAGAATGCGCTTCATTGAATGTGCCCCCTTACAGCGCAGTTTCGCCAGACTCGCCGGTGCGGATGCGGGTGGCGGAGGCAAGATCGAGAACGAAGATCTTGCCGTCGCCGATGGCTCCGGTGTTGGCAGTCTGCTGGATGGTTTCGACCACTTGCGCAGCGATATCGTCGCTGGCAGCAATCTCTAGCTTCACCTTGGGAAGCATATTTGTGGAGTATTCGGCGCCGCGATAGATTTCGGTCTGGCCCTTCTGGCGTCCATAACCCTTGACCTCGGTCACGGTCAGACCGGCGATGCCAATCTCGCTCAACGCATCGCGTACGCTGTCGAGCTTGAACGGCTTGATGATGGCGATGATGAACTTCATCTGTGGCCCCTGTTGCGCCGGCTATTCCGGCTACGGGGTACACAGCAACAAGCGTGCCAAATTAGAGCTGCGGGACTGACACAGCGAAATCAGGGGCATTTTCCGCAACTGCGAAGGAATGTCTGCCTAGATTTTGGGCATATGATTAAGGATTGAGCAATTTGGGCGGCGAACAGCCCAGTTGCTTATGTCAGCACCGCGTTTACCGCCGTCCGGTCACAGAAAATCGCGCAAAGTGGCGATGAACCGGTCGAACTGGTCGTGGTGCAGCCAGTGCCCCGCCTTTTCGAACTCGATTACACGGGCCGTGCTGAAATGCGCGATCCGTCCATCCTTTTCCGGGTTCGAAGCCCAGCTGTCCGCGCCGTAGAGCAGCAGCGCCGGGCAAGTGATCGCCCCCCACAGCGCCGCGACGAACTCGTCGCCGATGTCCTCGACCGGCCACACGTTGAGGTGCGGATCGAACTTCCAGCTGTAGGTGCCGTCCTCGTTCCGGTTGACGCCGTGGACCGTGAGGTGGCGGGCCTGCTCCTCGGTGAGGTAGGCGTTCTCCTCGATCATTCGTGCGAAGGCGGCTTCGATGCTTTCGTACTTGCGTGGGGTACGCCCGGCGGCCTTGCGCTTTTTCTCGACCCATTCGGCGAGGCGCTCGGGATAAGGCACGGCGCGCTGCTCTGCCTTCATCTCGGGCGAGGGGCCAAGGCCTTCGATCGCCACCAGCTTGGTCACCATATCGGGGAAAGCGCCCGCATAGCGAAGCGCGACATTGCCGCCCATCGAATGCGCCACCATCCGCACCGGCCCTACGCCAAGCTGATGGATCAGTTGGGCCAGATCATAGACCATGTCCGCGGCGGAATAGACCCCGTCCGACACCCAGTCGCTGTCGCCATGCCCGCGGTGGTCCATGGCGATGACATGGTAATCCTCGCGCAAGGCCTCGGCGGTCCAGTCCCACGACCGCGCATGATCGCGCCCGCCATGCACCAGCACCAGCGGCGGCTTCCCGCGCCCACCCCAGTCGAGGTAATTCAGGCGAAGGCGCTGCGAGATGAAGGTCTGCGAGGTCGGGCCAGTGTTGTGCATGGACAATCCCATGCCGCGAACCTCGGCCTCCCGCAAGACTAGCGTTCTTTGGTGGCCGAGAAGGTCAGCTGCGGGTTCTTTTCAACCTGATAGCTGACGTCCCATGGGCTCTTGGCCATGAACACCATGTCCCCATCGCGGTCCCGCGCCACATTGGCGCGGTTGAAGCTGGCGAATTCGTCCAGCGTCTTGTCATCGCCCTTGATCCAGCGCGCCGTGGCGAAAGGCGAAGGTTCGAGCACGGCTTCAACCTTGTATTCCGCCTCGAGCCGGGAAATCAGCACTTCCAGCTGCAACTGCCCGACCACGCCGACGATGTGCGCCGAGCCGATCTCAGGGTAGAACACCTGAATCACGCCTTCTTCCGACAGGTCATCCAGCGCCTTGCGGAGCTGCTTCGTCTTGGTCGGATCGCGCAGTTGCACGCGGCGCAGGATTTCCGGCGCGAAGTTGGGCAGGCCGGTGAAGCGCACCTGATTGCGTTCGGACAGGGTATCGCCCACCCGCAGGGTGCCGTGGTTCGGGATGCCGATAATGTCGCCCGCTTCGGCCGTGTCGGCCAGCTCGCGGTCCTGCGCGAAGAACAGGATCGGGGAATGGACGGCGATGGGCTTGCCCAGCCCTGACGGCGTCAGCTTCATGCCGCGTTTAAAGGTGCCCGATACCTGCCGCATGAAAGCGATACGGTCGCGGTGGTTCGGGTCCATGTTGGCCTGCACCTTGAAGATGAAGCCGGTCACTTCATCGCGGTCCGGACTGATCTGCTCTGCGCCCGCCGGCTGGGACCGGGGGGGCGGTGCGAAGCGGGCAATGGCCTCGATCAGTTCGGTGACACCGAAGTTCTTCAACGCCGATCCGAAATAGACCGGCGTCATGTCGCCGTGGCGGAACGCCTCGATATCAAATTCGGGATAGCCGCCGCGCGCCAGATCGATCTCGTCGGCGAAACGTTCGGGGATCGCAGCGGTGTCGCGAAGCCCAAGGAATTCGCGGCTCGGGCCTTCGGGACGGCTGACGGTTTCGGTGGCGAAATCGAGGATGCCTTCGAATTCCCCGCCCATGCAAATCGGCCACATCTGAGGGGACACGTCGAGCGCGAGCATATCGGCAACCTCGTCCAGCGTCTCGAACGGATCGCGGCCTTCGCGGTCGACCTTGTTGACGAAGGTGATGATCGGGACAGACCGCAACCGGCAGACTTCGAACAGCTTGCGCGTCTGCGGCTCGATCCCCTTGGCAGCGTCAATCACCATCACCGCAGAATCAACTGCGGTCAGCGTGCGATAGGTATCTTCCGAGAAATCCTCGTGCCCCGGCGTGTCGAGCAGGTTGAAGACGATCCCGTCCTTCTGGAAGGTCATCACGCTCGACGTGACCGAAATCCCGCGCTGCTGCTCGATCTTCATCCAGTCCGACCGCGCCCGCCGCGCCGCGCCCCGCGCCTTGACTTCGCCCGCCAAGTGGATCGCCCCGCCTTGCAGCAGCAGCTTTTCGGTCAGCGTGGTTTTCCCGGCGTCAGGGTGCGAGATGATGGCGAAGGTGCGGCGGTTGGAGGTCATTGCGGATCGCGCGCGACGCGGAAGCCCGCGAAGTCCTGATTGACCGGCATCAGCTCGATCCGGTTGATGTTGAGATGCGGCGGCAGGCTGGCGATCCAGCCGATGGTGTCAGCGATATCCTCACCCGTCATCGGGTTGACGCCCGCATACAGCTTGTCCGAGGCTTCCTGACTGCCGGTGCGCACAAGGGTGAACTCAGTCTCGACCATCCCCGGCTCGATGCTGGTGACGCGCACGCCGGTGCCGTGGAGATCGGCGCGCAGGGCCAGCGTGAAGTGGTTGGCAAAGGCCTTGGACCCGGCATAAACATTGCCGCCGGGATAGAGATAGCTTCCCGCGACCGAACCGATGGCGATGATCGCTCCCTTGCGCTCGATCAGGCCGGGGAGCAGCTTGCGGGTCAGCACAACCATCGCCGTGATGTTGGTGTCGATCATCGTGTGCCAATCATCGAGATTGGCGTTTTGCGCAGGCCTGAGGCCTTGCGCGAGGCCCGCGTTGTTCACCAGCAAATCGATGTCACGGAACCCTTCGGGAAGGCCCGCCAGCGCGGCATCCAGCGCCGCTGTATCGCGCACGTCGAAACAGACCGCGTGAACCTTTTCGGCGCCCAGTTCTGCGACCAGCGCATCCAGCCGTTCCTGCCGCCGTCCGGTGGCAACGCAGCGCCATCCGTCCGCGACCAGACGGCGCACGGTGGCAAGGCCAATACCGGCGGTCGCGCCGGTAACAAATGCCGTTTTCATCCGCGCAGCTCCCCGCCCAGCTTGGTGGCAGCGGCCACCACCTTTTCGGCAATCGCCTTCAGATCCGCATCCTTGAAGCTGGCCTCGCCCGGCTGGAGCGTGACTTCCAGCGCGATCGAAACCTTGCCCTCAGGCACGCCCTGCCCCGCGAACACATCAAATACGCGCACGCCGGTGATGTTGGCTTTATCCGCGCCCTGAACGCTGCGCACCAGATCGCCCGCGGCAAGACCTTGCGGCACCAGGAAGGCGAAGTCGCGCGTTACGGCCTGAAGCGCAGGCGGGGTGAAGCCGGGGCGCGCAAAGGCGGCGCCCTTCTTGGCGGGAATGGCGTCAAGGAACAGTTCGACCGCCGCAATCGGGCCATCCACATCAAACGTCTTCAACGTCGCCGGATGCACCATGCCGAAGCGCGCCAGCACGGTCTTCGGGCCGAGACGCAGAGTGGCCGATTGGCCGGGGTGGAACTGCGCGCCTGCATCCCCCATCACCATCAGATTGGCGACCGGCGCACCGGCAGCTTCCAGCAGTTGGAGCGCCAGCGCCTTGGCATCGAAGGCGTCGAAGGGCTTGGCCTTGCCGCTCTGCCAGCCACGCTGCATCTTCTCGCCCGCGAGCACGATGCCGAGCGTCGGCTTTTCATCGCTGAGGCCATTATGGCTACGGAAGTACCGCCGCCCGATCTCGAACAGCCGCGAATCCGCCGCGCCGCGATCGGCATTGCGCTTGGCCGCCATCAGCAGGCCCGGCAGCAGCGAGGGGCGCATGGCCTTCATGTCCTCGCTGATCGGATTGGCGAGCACCCACAGGGGCTGGTCGGACGCGAAATGCTGCGCCGCCCATTCGGGCAGGAAGCTCCACGTCACCGCCTCGTTCAGCCCGCTGGCCGCAGCCGCACGGCGCAACCCGCGCTCCAGCTTTTGCTGCGGCGTGGCGGTGGGACGCGCAACGCCCTCGGTGCGCGGTAGAGCGACGCTGGCAACCTTGTCGAGCCCGTGGATGCGCACGACCTCCTCGACCAGATCGGCCGGGCCTTCGATATCGTGACGGCGCAGCGGACAGGTCACCTGCCAATTGCCATCAACGCCGAAACCAAGGCTTTCGAGAATGCGCTGCTGTTCGGCCTTGGCCACCTCAACCCCGCCAAGCCGCGCGGTCAGGCCCGGATCGAAGGCGATCACCTTGGCGGCGCTGGGCGGAGAACCGGCGCGGATCACTTCGCTGGGGGTGCCGCCAGCCAGTTCCACGATAAGCCCGGTCAGCAGATCGAGGCCGCTGTCCAGAAACTCCGGATCGACCCCGCGTTCAAACCGCGTGCGCGCGTCCGATGACAGGCCCAGCTTGCGCCCGGTCGCGCCGATGCGGGCCGGATCGAAATAGGCGATCTCCAGCAGCACATCGGTGGTCGTCTCGCTGACCCCCGAATGTTCGCCGCCCATGATCCCGGCAATATCGTGCACGCCGGCGTCATCCGCGATCACGACCATTTCGCTGTCGAGCGTGTAGGTCTTCTCGTTCAGCGCCAGCACCTGCTCGCCGTCTGCCGCGCGGCGGGCCACCACCGCGCCTTGCAGTTTGGCCAGGTCATAGGCGTGCGCCGGACGCCCATATCCGAGCATCAGGTAGTTGGTGAGGTCAACGAGCAGCGAAATCGGCCGCTGACCCGCGCTTTTCAGCCGCGCCTGAAGCCAATCGGGCGACGGGCCGTTGGTCACGCCCGTCACGACCCGGCCATAGAACGCCGGGCAGCCGCTGGCATCGTCGGTGCGGATTTCGACCGGGCAAGCACCGCGTGCCGCGAAGGCGGGCATCGCCATCGGCTTCAGCGTCCCCAGCCCCTTGGCCGCCAGATCGCGGGCAATGCCGTAAACGCCCATGCAGTCCGGGCGGTTGGGCGTCACGGCCACCTCGATCACCGGATCAGCGCCGTGGTAATCGGCAAAGCTGGTGCCAACTGGCGCGTCATCGGGCAGTTCGATGATCCCGTCGTGATCGTCGCCCAGCTCCAGCTCGCGGGTGGAACACATCATGCCATTGGATTCGACACCGCGGATGGCGCTTTTGCGCAGCACCATGCCATTAGCGGGGACAGTCGCACCGGGCAGGCCGAGCACGCCCTTCATCCCGGCCCGTGCATTGGGAGCGCCGCAGACGACTTGCAGCGGGGTGCCGTCTCCGGTGTCGACAGTCAGCACTTGCAGCTTGTCGGCATCGGGATGGCGCGCGGCGGTCAGGACATGGGCGATGCGGAAACCGGCGAGTTTTTCCGCCGGGTCTTCGACGCCTTCAACCTCAAGCCCGATGGCGTTCAGGCCATCGCAGATCTCCGCCACCGAAGCGGTCGTTTCAAGGTAATCCTTGAGCCAGGTCAGCGAGAACTTCATGCGCGTGCTCCCACACCGGCAGACAGCGTCGGCTGGTCGAAGGGCGAGAAACCGTAATGCGCCAGCCAGCGCGGGTCGCCGTCGAAGAAGGCGCGCAAATCGTTCATGCCGTATTTGAGCATGGCGATGCGATCGATCCCAAGACCGAAGGCAAAGCCCTGATATTCGGCCGCATCAACGCCTGCAAACTCCAGCACGCGGGCGTTGACCATCCCGCTGCCGCCGATTTCCATCCACGTATGGCCCGGCGCATCGCCGTGCCCGCCGACAACCCGGCGGCCGCCTTCTGTCGAATAGCCGACGTCAACCTCGACGCTGGGTTCGGTGAAGGGGAAGTAGGACGGGCGCAGGCGCAGGACGATATCCTCCCGTTCGAAAAAGGCCTTGAAGAAGGTCTCCAGCGTCCACTTGAGGTGGCCGAGGTGGATATCCTTGTCGATCACCAGCCCTTCGACCTGATGGAACATCGGCGTGTGGGTGGCGTCGCTGTCGCTGCGATACACCCGGCCCGGCGCGATGATGCGGATCGGCGCGCCCTGATCCAGCATCGAGCGGATCTGGACGGGCGAGGTGTGGGTCCGCAGCAAGATGTCTTTCCCGTCGGCGGTCTTGTCCGGGAAGTAGAACGTATCATGCATCGCCCGCGCCGGGTGGGTTTCGTCCATGTTGAGCGCGGTGAAGTTGTGCCAATCGTCCTCGATCTCCGGCCCGGTCGCCACGGCAAAGCCCAAGTCGGCGAAGATTTCCGCCAGCTCGTCCATCACCTGACTGACGGGATGCACTGAACCGCGCGGTGCCGCCTGCGCGGGCAGCGTCAGGTCGATCATCTCGCGCGCCAGTTGCGCTTCGAGTTCGGCGGATTCGAGCGCGGTCTTCTTCGCCTCCAGCGCATCAGCAATCGCGGCGCGGGCGGATTGGATCGCGGGGGCCGCAGCGGTGCGCTCCTCAGGGCTCATCGCGCCCAGCGTTTTCAGCGCAAGGCTCACCCAGCCTTTCTTGCCAAGCGTTTCGAGCCGCTCCGCTTCGAGCGCATCAAGGCTCGTCGCCGCGGCAATCGCGGCCAGTGCAGCCTCAGTCTGGGATGTGATGTCAGTCATGGTTGTGAAGGTCTGCCCGCAGGATTTCGCCGCCGCGCGCTAGCCGCAAATCACGCGCATTGCAAAGCGCCAGTGGCGCCGGGCCTTCGGTCAGCGCAGCGGCGCGGCGCCTTCATCGATTTGCAGTGGCACGGCGACAGGCTTGGCGCGAATCTACAAAAGGCACGAAAAAGGGGCGAGCCCCCGCGAAGGAACCCGCCCCTGATCTGTGTGCCGGGCCGAAGCCGCGGAAAAAAACTTAAGCGGGCAAAGCAGCCTTCGCCTGAGCGATCACAGCGGTGAAGGCACCGCCTTCGTTCATGGCCAGATCGGCCATCGCCTTGCGGTCCAGTTCGATGCCCGCCAGCTTGATGCCGTGCATGAACTGCGAATAGGTCAGGCCTTCCAGACGGACGGCAGCGTTGATGCGCTGGATCCACAGGGCGCGGAACGTGCGCTTCTTAACCTTGCGGTCGCGGTAAGCGTATTGTCCGGCCTTTTCGACCGCCTGGCGGGCGACGCGAATCGTGTTCTTGCGGCGACCGCGATAGCCCTTGGCCTGGTCCAGAATCCGCTTGTGCTTGGCGCGGGTGGTAACACCGCGTTTGATGCGTGGCATATCAGTATATCCTTATCTTGAGATGTCGGGGCCGATGGCCGCTCGCATCAATCCAACCCGTAGGGCGCCCACTTCTTGATCGTCGGCGTATCATTGGCCGACAGGACCGAGGTGCCGCGGTTGGTGCGGATATACTTCGCGTTGTGGCTGATCAGACGGTGGCGCTTTCCAGCGACGCCGTGCTTGACCTTGCCGGTGGCGGTGATTTTGAAGCGCTTCTTCACACCGCTCTTGGTCTTCAGCTTGGGCATTTTCATCTCCTAATCGAGACACGTCGGAACCGGCCATGGCAGCCCTTGTCGCCAGGCTGGCTGATTGATTCGTGTCGGTGAAGTCGGCGCGCTTAAGCGGGAGGCTGGCGAAAGGCAAGAAGTTTGGGGTGCTGGCCGCGGTAATGGCCACGTCCATTGCACCGCAAGGCGGGAATTCCTTTGGGGCGCGGGCCATAGCCTGTTAGAGGCGCGCCCATGCTTACAATTGACGGTGTCACAGTGCGGCTTGGCGGCCGGGCCATTCTTGAACGCGCCAGCGCAACCGTGCCGATTGGCGCGCGGGTTGGCCTGATCGGCCGTAACGGCGCGGGTAAATCGACGCTGATGAAGGCGTTGATCGGCGAGATTGAGCCGGACGACGGCGAAATCTCCAAGCCCTCGCGGGCCAAGATTGGCTATATCGCGCAGGAAGCGCCAAGCGGTTCGATGACGCCTGAAGAAGTGGTGCTCGCCGCCGCCACGGAACGCGCGGAGCTGCTGGCGGAGCTCGAAACCTGCACCGACATGGACCGGATGGGCGATGTGCATGAACGCCTGCTCGCCATCGACGCCTATTCCGCCCCTGCCCGCGCGGCCAAGATTCTCAACGGGCTGGGTTTCGACGAAGACATGCAACAGCGTCCGGTCGACAGCTTCTCGGGCGGCTGGAAGATGCGCATTGCCCTTGGCGCGCTGCTGTTTTCGGAACCGGACATCCTGTTGCTGGACGAACCCAGCAACCACTTGGATCTCGAAGCGACACTGTGGCTGGAAAACTTCCTCAAATCCTATCCCGCCACGCTGGTGGTGATCAGCCACGAACGCGACCTGCTGAACAAGGTGGTCGATCACATCCTGCACCTGCAAGGCGGGCAGCTGACGCTGTATCCCGGCGGGTATGACGCCTTCGAAAAGCAGCGGGCCGAACGCGCCGCGCAGCTCGCCGCCGCCAAGGCTTCGCAGGATGCGCAGGCCGCACGCTTACGCGATTACGTGGCCCGCAATTCTGCCCGCGCCTCGACCGCCAAGCAGGCGCAATCGCGGGCCAAGATGCTCGCCAAGATGCAGCCCATCGCCGCGCTGATGGAAGACCCGACGCTGAGCTTCGATTTCCCCGATCCGGCCGAGATGAAATCGCCGATGATCACGCTGGAACAGGCGGCGGTCGGTTATGGTGCCGCGCCGCCGATCCTCAAGCGGCTGAATTTCCGCATTGAGGCCGATGATCGCATCGCGCTGCTGGGCCGCAACGGCAACGGCAAGACCACGCTGGCGCGGCTGCTCGCCTCGCAGCTTACGCCTGCCGAGGGCGCGGTCAACGCGCCGGGCAAGCTGAAGGTCGGATATTTCACCCAGTATCAGGTCGAAGAACTGGCGGGCGAAGACACCCCGCTCGACCTGATGAACCGCGCGATGGACGGGCAATCCCAAGGCGCGGTGCGGGCACAATTGGGACGCTTTGGCTTTTCGGGGCCACGTGCGAACCAGCGCGTCGACAAGCTGTCGGGCGGTGAACGCGCGCGGCTGGCGCTGGCGCTGATCACGCGCGATGCGCCGCATCTGCTGATCCTCGACGAACCGACCAACCACCTTGATGTCGACGCGCGTGAGGCACTGATTCAGGCGCTCAACACCTATACCGGCGCGGTGATCCTGATCAGCCACGATCGTCACATGGTCGAACTGACGTCGGACCGGCTGGTGCTGGTCGATGGCGGAACAGCGCGCGAATATGACGGCAGCATGGATGATTACATCGACTTCATCCTGGGCCGCAATCAGCCCAAGGGCGATCGCGGCAAATCACGCGGCGGCAAATCCGATGTCGGCGGCGACAGGCGTTCGGCCCAGACGGCCGTGACCAAGGCCGAAGCGGCCATCGCCCGCCTGACCGCGGATGTGGAGCGGCTGGATCAGGAAATCCTTGCCCTCAGCAATGGGGCCAACGGGCAAACGGGCAGCAAGATGCAAAGCCTGCTGACCAAACGCGCTGCCGCTGCCGATGCCTTGGCCGAAGCGGAAGAAACGTGGCTGGCTGCTGGCGCCATGCTGGAAGCGATCCCGGCCTGAGGCGGTTTCGGGGAGGGGCGTTTTCCTACTTTGGGCCCGCGCGCTACCCTGCGCCGGCTCTTTCCCATTGCTGGCAGGGTGGCCGCTGCGCCGCCAGACGCATTTTCCCGGGCTCCCGGTGTTCGTCCACTTTGATTTGGGCGATCAAGCCAATGATTTTACAAAGGAACAATGTGATTTTCGAAGTTTACACGGTGTAAACTTTGTAAACTTCGCCGCGTCCTATCCGAACAGCCGTCCTGCGACCGCATCCAGCTTTGCCATCACCGCCGGATCATGTTCGTCGGGCGCGGTGATCACCGCATCATCAAGCGCGGTGTCGATGGGTGAAGGTTCCCGCGCTTCAGGCAGGGCGGCGATGAAGTTGCGCACCACGGCCCGGGCCAGCGCGCCGTTGGCCTGCATCTGCTGGACGACCTGCGCGACATCGACCGAATCGCCGTCGCGCCAGCAATCGTAATCGGTGACCATGCCGACAAGGGCGTAAGGCAGCTCCGCCTCGCGCGCCAGTTTCGCTTCGGGCATGGCGGTCATGCCGATCACGTCGGCGCCCCATTGGCGGTACATCCGGCTTTCCGCGCGGGTCGAAAACTGCGGGCCTTCCATGGAGAGATAGGTCGCGCCCACCGCAACCTTGCCTCCGGCGCGCGCCACCGCCTGCGCGGCCATTTCGGACAGCCGCGGGCAGACCGGATCGGCCATCGAGACGTGGGTGACAAAGCCGCTGGAGAAGAAGGTGCTGGGCCGGTTCACGGTGCGATCGATGAACTGTTCGACAACCGCAAAGCGCCCCGGTTCCAGCTCCTCCCGCAAAGACCCGACTGCGCTGATCGCAAGGATATCGGTGCAGCCTGCCCGCTTCAGAGCATCAATGTTGGCGCGGGCGTTCAATTCGGTGGGCGTGATCGGGTGGCCCCGGCCGTGACGGGGCAGGAAGCGCACCTTCACCCCGGCGATGGTGCCGCACAAAATCTCGTCCGAGGGATCACCCCAAGGCGTCTCGATCGCAATCCACTGTGCGTCCTCAAGCCCGTCAATGGCATAGAGGCCCGATCCGCCGATGATCCCGATGCACCATTCGCTGGCCATGCCTGCTATCGCCCTCCCCTTGATATCTCGGCCTTATGTCAGGTCGAAGCGGGTGGGCAAGGCCTTGCGGATGATTGTCTCCGCCGCGGCATAGGGGCCGGCGATCAGCGGCAGGGCCTGCATCGCGGCAAAATGCGCAGCAAGGCCCGGCCACTTCGCCAGCGGGGTTTCAGCCACCAGCGACAACTGCATCAGCACGGTAGCCACGGAGATATCGGCTATGGAGAGCGCATCGCCTGCGAAGTACGAGCGGCCAGCCAACCGCGTTTCCAGCACGTCGAAGATCGGCGGAAGCTGGTTGGCCCAGGCATCGCGGGCCTTGTCCAGCCCCGGCTCCTCGCCCTTGGACACAGCGAAGAAGATCGGGCGGAAGATGCCCAGCCCGCCCGCCATGGCCAGCGCGGTGTCCGCATATTCCTCGATAAACAGCGCCTCGCCCAGCGCCATGGGCACTTCGGGATAAAGCGCGGGGGCGGGGTGTTTTTTCTCGATGAAGGCGCAGATCGCAGAGGAATCGGCAATGGTGCCAGCGATGCCTTCTTCGGCCACGGAACGGTCACGCAGCACCGGAATGCGCTTCATGGGCGAAATATCGCGGAAGCCCGGCGGCGGATCGAAGACATTGATCGCCTCGACCTCGTAAGGAACGTTCTTGGCGATGCATACGCCCGCAACCTTGCGCACGAAGGGCGAAACCGGGCTACCGTAAATCACCAGATCGGGGCGAGTGGGGGTCATTATGCGGCTCCTTGCGAAGATGGGACGGCCGCACCCATAATCCCGCGCACCGATAGCGCAATCATCAGGTGATCGCGCCGGTGCGCCGGATTAGGCTGAACCCTGAAGCAAGCGATTGCGTTTTCGGATGCAACGCGCCAACCTGAGCGGGAGAGGGACGACTCCCCCACATTCGTTAGAGAGGACACATCATGGTCACCCAATACAAGAACCTTATCGGCGGCGAGATGGTCGGCACCGACCGCTGGCTCGACGTCGTGAACCCCGCCACCGAGCAGGTGATCGGCCAGGTTCCGGCCTGCGGCCAGGCCGAGCTTGACCGTGCCGTCGCCGCCGCCCGCGCCGCATTCAAGACGTGGAAAAACACCTCGATCGAAGAACGCCGCGCCGCAATCTTGGCGATTTCGGGCGCGATCAAGGCCAATGCCGAGGAACTCTACCGTCTGCTGACCAGCGAACAGGGCAAGCCGCACGATCAGGCCAAGGGCGAAATCTACGGCGCTGCGGGTATGAGCGCTGCGCAATCGACCCTCAGCCTCGATGACGAGATCACCGAAGATTCCGACACCCGCCTCAGCCGCACCCGCCGCGTGCCGGTGGGCGTAGTCGGCGGAATTGTGCCGTGGAACTTCCCGGTGATGATGGCGATCCAGAAGATCGTCCCCGCCATGCTTTCCGGCTGCACGATTGTGCTCAAGCCTTCGCCCTTCACCCCGCTGACCACCCTGCGCATTGCCGAACTGATCGCGGGCGTGGTGCCGGCCGGTGTCGTCAACATCATCACCGGCGAAGACGACCTTGGCCCGATGATTACTTCGCACCCCGATATCGACAAGATCACCTTCACCGGATCAACCGCGACCGGCAAGAAGATCATGGAAGGCGCTTCGGCAGACCTGAAGCGCATCACGCTGGAACTGGGCGGCAACGACGCTTCGATCGTGCTGCCTGACGCCGATCCCAAGAAGGTCGCCGAACAGCTGTTCTGGTCGAGCTT
>JBIKSA010000010.1:0-54642 GCA_044348875.1 Erythrobacter sp.
GCGGCCAAGCGCGTCTATATCCACGAGGACATCTATGACGAGCTGTCCGCCGCGATCGTCGAATATGCCAAGACCGTGCGGGTCGGCGACGGCAGCGAGCAGGGCACCGGCGTCGGCCCGATCCAGAACAAGAAGCAGTACGAACGCGTGCTCGAACTGATCGAGGACGCCAAGGACAATGGCTACAAGTTCCTGCTGGGCGGCAATGCCGATCCTTCGGGCACCGGCTACTTCGTGCCGCTGACCATCCTCGACAACCCGCCCGAAGATGCGCGGATCGTGGCCGAGGAACAGTTCGGCCCGGTCATGCCGCTGATGAAGTTCTCGACCGAAGAGGAAGTGATCGCGCGCGCCAATAACTCGGAATATGGCCTCGCCGGCGCGGTGTGGACCGGCAACCCGGAAAAGGGCGTCGAAATCGCCGAGCAGCTGGAAACCGGCACGGTGTGGGTCAACGAATACCTCCACCTGTCGCCCTTCGCGCCGTTTGGCGGGCACAAGCAGTCGGGCTTCGGCGCCGAATACGGCAAGGAAGGCCTGAAGGAGTTCACCTATCCGCAGGTGATCACCGTCAAGAAGGACAGCGTTCTGGCTTGATAAATCAAGCGCTTGGTGCGTATTCTGCGGCCAGAAGGAGAATGATTATGCGTAATCGCTTCAAGCTTCTGGCCGCGCTTTCACCGATGCTCGTCGTCGCCGGGATTGCGGGTGCAACACTGTTTGCACCCGCCGCTCCGGCCCATTCGCAAAGCCTTGGCGACATCATGGGTTCAGCCAAGAAGGTCGCGCAGGCCGCCAGCGTTTCGGACGAACAGATCGTGGCCTATTTCGGACAGATGTCGGACGAGATGGACCGCCAGAACCCGATCGCGCCGGCCAAGAACCCCTATGCCGTCCGGCTCGCCAAGCTGACCAGGGGGCTGGACAGCTATGACGGACTGAAGCTCGATATTCAGGCATACCTGGTTGACGAGGTGAACGCCTTTGCGATGGGCGATGGCACGGTGCGGGTCTACTCCGGGCTCATGGACAAGATGACCGATGACGAGGTCCGCTGCGTGATCGGCCATGAAATCGGCCATGTGAAACTGGAACACGGCCAGAAGCGCCTGAAGCGCGCCCTGCAACAGGATGCGGCGCTGAGTGTGGCGAGCACGGCCAGCGGCGGGGTGCGGCGGCTGGCCAATTCTGAACTGGGCGGGCTGGTGCAGAACGTGATGTATGCCCAGCATTCACAAGCCGCAGAAATGGCGTCGGATGACTATGCGCTCAGCTTCATGGGAGCCAAGGGCTACAGTCGCGAAGCCTGCGCAACCGCGATGGACAAGCTGGCGGCGCTGGGCGGGGGCGGGGGCATTGCGCTGCTGCAAACCCACCCCAATCCGGCCACGCGCGCCAAGCGGATGCGCAAGCAGATCCAGTGATCGATCCGGAGGAACTGCTGACCGGACTGGTGCGGGTGTGTGCCCGCGCTGGCCTTGGCACAGTGGAGGGAGATCCGCAGCGGCTGACCGGCGGGGCGGTGATGGAAAGCTGGCGGTTTACGGTTGGCGACAGCGCCTACGTGCTGCGCCGCGCGCCGAGTATCGCCTTTATGGAGGGGCGGCCTTACGGGCACGCCACCGAAGCGGCCCTGATCGAAGCGGCGCGGGCCAAAGGCGTAACGGCGCCGCAGGTGGTGGCGGTGCTGGAACCGGAGGACGGTCTCGGTTCGGGCTTCGTCATGCGCGCACTGCCGGGGACGGCTGATCCCAAGGTGATATTGGCGTGCGGCGATCCTCCGGGCGTCCTGCGGCAGGCGGCGCGGGACTTGGCGCGCATCCACCGCTTGCGGCAGAGCGATGTGCCCGGTGGCGTGCCGGTTATGGATTACCGCGCTGCCATCGCTGACCTGAAACAGCAATTCATGGACGCGGGCGGGGATCGTCCCATCATCGCGCTGGGGCTGAAGTGGCTGGAGGACAATTGCCCCGCTCCGGTCGAACCTGTCCTCAACCACGGTGATTACCGCATGGGCAATCTGCTGGTGGAAGGCTCCACTCTGACCGGCGTGCTCGATTGGGAGCTCGCCCATTTCGGCGACCCCCACGAAGACCTCGCCTTCGGGTGCATGGCTGTGTGGCGCTTCGCCCGTTACGACCGCCCGGCGCTGGGGCTCGGCTCGACCGAGGACTACTTCGCCGCTTATGAGGCCGAGAGCGGCACCCGTGTCGATCCGGACCGCTTCCGCTTCTGGACGATCTACCGCACCGTTTGGTGGGCGCTGGGCTGCCTCAAGATGGCCGCGCAGTGGCGCTCGGGCGCGGACCGTATGCTCGAACGCGTGGTGATCTCGCGCCGGACGAGCGAACAGGAACTCGATCTGCTGCTGCTGCTGGAGGAGGACGCGCCGGAGGCGGAGCGAGCGCGGTTGATCACGCCGGAAAGGCTGCGTGCTTCGCAGGGCGAAGCGACAGACGGGGAGCTTGCCCAGGCGATCTATGAATGGCTCGGCACGGTAAAAGACCGGTTCGAAGGGCATGACAGGTTTCAATATGCTGTCGCCCGCAACGCGTTGGGCATGATTGCGCGCTTCAACCCTGCATCAATCCCCGCAGCCGAGAACCCCGACATGGCGGCGCAGATGCTGGAGGGCAGCGCCAGCCTTGCCACACCCGGCGCGCTGGCGGAATTGCGAGGCGGCATTCTGGCCGCAGTGGCGCAAGATGTGCCGAAATACCCCGCATTGGCGGTCGCCTGCAAAAAATGGACAAGAGAAAACTAATGGACTTCGCTATCCCCGCCGACCTGCAAGCCTATCTCGACGAACTCGACGCCTTCATCGCCGCCGAGATCAAGCCGCTCGAGAACCAGGACGACAATATCCGCTTCTTCGACCATCGCCGCGAATATGCGCGGACGGACTTCGAAGCGGGCGGGTTGCCCCGGCACGAGTGGGAAGAACTCCTCAAGGAAGCCACCCGCCGCTCCGACCGCGCGGGTCATTGGCGCTTCTCCGCGCCCAAGCGCTACGGCGGCAAGGACGGCAGCAACCTCTGGATGGCGGTGATCCGCGAGCATTTCGCGCGCCAAGGCCTCGGGCTGCACAATGACTTGCAGAACGAGCACAGCATCGTCGGCAACTTCCCTTTCGTCGCCATGTTCGACCAGTGGGGCACTGAGGCACAGAAGCAGGAATTCATCACGGGCGGATTTGAACGCGCCCGCCGCGTCGCCTTCGGTCTCACCGAACCCGACCACGGATCGGACGCCACCCACATGGAAACGGTCGCGGTGCGCGAGACCCGTGACGGGGTGGATGGCTGGCGGATCGATGGCGAGAAGATGTGGATCACCGGGATGCACGTCGCCACCCATTGCGCGATGTTCGCGCGCACGAGCGGCAAGGCGGGGGACGCGAGCGGGATCACCTGCTTCCTCGTCCCCAACCCCACTGAAGGGCTCAAGATCGAGGAGTGGATGTGGACGTTCAACATGCCCACCGACCACCCGCGCCTGAGCGTGACCAACGTCTGGGTGCCCGACGATGCTGTGCTGGGCGTCGAAGGCCGCGGCCTCGCGCTCGCCCAAAGCTTCGTCCATCAGAACCGCATCCGGCAGGCGGCGTCGAGCTGCGGCGCGGCGCTTTATTGCATCGATGAAAGCGTGAAATATGCGCGGGAACGCAAGCCCTTCGGCGAGGAGCTGGCGCGCAATCAGGCGATCCAGTTCCCGCTGGTGGAGCTGGCGACGCAGGCGGAAATGCTGCGGCTGCTGATCTTCAAGACCGCGTGGGAGATGGACAACATGCCCCACGAACAGATCGAACGGACGATCTCCGACAAGGTCTCGATGTGCAATTACTGGGCGAACCGGCTGGTGTGCGAGGCGGCCGACCGCGCGATGCAGGTCCACGGCGGCATCGGCTATTCGCGCCACAAGCCGTTCGAGCACATCTACCGCCACCACCGCCGGTATCGGATCACGGAAGGGTCAGAAGAGATCCAGATGCGGAAAGTGGGGGCCTATCTGTTCGGATATCTCGGGCCGAAGCGGGGAATGTACGGCTAAGGCTTGCGCCGCCACCACCCCGCAAGCAGACTGCCAATCAGCACGTGCCATACGGCGGAAATCGCCGCCGGAACAGGAGCGAGCGCGGCTTGCTGAATACTGGCGAACTGCGCAGCAAAAGCCGGGGTTTTGGCGAGGCCCGAGCCGAGCCCCGAATTCTGCATCCCCACCTCGATCGAGATCGTCCGCGCCGCGATCTCATCCAGCCCCAGCACCCGCGCCAGCACATAGCCCAGCGCAAAACCGACCGCGTGAAGCAGGAACGTCGCCAGCAGCAGCACGCCCGCGTGCGCGGCGATCTGTGCCTTCGCCCCGCCGACAATCCCGCCGACGATCAGGATGACAAGCACGATCGCGACCAGCGGCAGCACCGCGCTCACGCGCTCAGCGGCGCGCGGGAACAGGCGGTTCAACAGCGTCCCCAGCACCACCGGCACCAGCACCACCGCAACCATGTTGGCGAGCAGGTTCAGCCGGTCAATCTCCACATAGGCCCCTGCCAGCCAGCCTGTCAGCAGCGGGGTCAGCACCACAGCGGCGAGCGTCGAAGCCATCGTCATCGCCACCGACAGCGCGACATTGCCCCGGGCGATATAGGTCACGATGTTCGACGCCGTCCCGCCTGGGCAGCAGGCCACCAGAATAAGGCCCACCGCCAGGCCCGGCTCCAGCGCCAGCCCGCGGGCAATCAGGAAGCCCGACAGCGGCATGATCGCGAATTGCAGCGCCACCCCGGCCAACAGCGCCTTCGGCAGGGCAGCAAGCTTGCGATAATCATCGAAAGTCAGCGTCAGGCCCATCGCCAGCATGATGACGCCGAGCGCGAGGCTGAGCAGCGGTTGCCCGGCAAAGCTGATCCGCCCGTCCGTCATCCATGTAAAGCCGGCGGGGAAATACCATGCCAGCGCCACACCCGCGATCGTCAGCGCGGCAAAGTTGTTGGTGATCGTTCGCAGCATCATGCCCCCCGGTGCTTCCCCATCGCCTGCCATTCCTAATCGACCAACGACATTACCGCCCCTAGCAATATCCCCCCGCGCCGCTAGTCTTCGCGCCGACTGAGGGAGACTTTCCATGCGCTATATCGCCACCGCCCTGCTTGCCGGGGCCGCCTCCATTTGCACCCCGCTCGCCGCCGCCCCTGCCAAAGGCAAGGATGCCAAGGCCGAAGAGAAGTGGAGCGTCGAGGCGCCGAAGGGTGCGGTGATCAAGCAGGTGCCGATCAAGACGGACGAAGGCACATGGATGGATGTCGATGTTGCGCCGGATGGCAAGACGCTCGCCTTCACCCTGCTCGGCGATATCTACACCATGCCGATTGCGGGTGGCACGCCCAAGCGCATTTCCGAGGGCCTATCGTGGGACGTCCACCCGCGCTTCTCCCCTGATGGCACCCGCATCGCCTTTACCTCGGATCGCGGAGGCGGGGACAATATCTGGGTGATGAACGCCGACGGCTCCGACAAACGGCAGGTGACAAAGGAAGACTTCCGCCTGCTCAACCAGCCGGCATGGTCGCCCGACGGGCAGTTCATTGCTGCTAAAAAGCATTTCACCACAGGGCGTTCACTCGGCACCGGCGAAATCTGGCTTTACCACGCATCGGGCGGGGGCGGAGTGCAGGTTGTCGAGCGCGCTAACGAAGCCTTGCAGAAGGAGCTGGGCGAGCCCGTGTTCGCGCCCGATGGCAGCGCGATCTACTACACCCGTAACACCACGCCGGGGAACATCTTCGAATACGCGCAGGATTCAAACGCGGGCATTTTCGCCATCGAGCGCCATGACCTGTCGACCGGAGAGATCAGCACGGCAGTTTCCGGCTATGGCGGCGCGGTGCGTCCTGCGCCTTCCCCCGATGGCAAGGAACTCGCCTTCGTCCGCCGCGACAAGGATCAAAGCCAGCTTTGGGTCAAGGACCTCGCTTCGGGTCGCGAGCGGATGATCTATGGCAAGCTTGACCTTGATGTGCAGGAGACCTGGGCCGTCACCGGCGTCTATCCCAATATCGACTGGCTGCCCGATAGCAGCGCGCTGGTGTTCTGGGCGGGGGGCAAGCTCAACCGCGTGAACCGCGATGGAATTGGCCATGCCGTGATCCCGTTCACGGTCAACGACACGCGCGGCGTAGCCGACGCGCCGCATCCGGTGATCGCCGTTGCGCCCGATACCTTCACCACCACCATGCCGCGCTTCGCCACGCTGTCGCCCGATGGCAGCCGCGTGGTGTTCGAAACGCTTGGCAAGCTGCACGCAAAATCGGCGCGCGGGCGTGACGCGCCTGCTCCGCTGACCGGCGACAGTGCCGACGTCGTCGAAGCCTTCCCCGCCTTTAGCCGCGATGGCAGCCGGTTGGCCTATGTCCGCTGGAATGACACGGCGCTGGGTGAAATCATCATCGCCGATGCCAATGGCCAGAACCGCCGGACGCTGACCGGGCCGGGACATTTCGGCAATCTCGCCTTTTCGCCCGATGGCAGCATGATCGCCTTCGAAAAGCGCAGCGGCGGATATATGACCGCGCCCGATCATTCACTCGATCCGGGCCTCTACGTGATGCCGACAGACGGGTGGGGCGAGCCGCGGCTGGTCACCCGCGACGGGGCCAACCCGCAATGGGGCGCGGCCAGCGACCGGCTGTTCATGCTGTCCCGCGATGGCGGCAAGCTGGCGCTGGTCTCGACCGACCTCAATGGCGAGGCCAAGCGCATCCACGCCAAGGGCGAACTCGCCAACGACCTGCGCATTTCACCGGACGGGCGCACCATCGCCTTCCGCCAGAATTACGAGGTGTTCGCGATGCCGCTGGTGCCCGGCGGCAAGCCGGTCGATGTCAGCGAAAAGGGCACCGCGCTGCCGGTGACCAAGGTCAGCACCGGGGGCGCCGATTACCTTGGCTGGGCGCGCGGGGGCGAAACGCTGTTCTGGTCAATCGGGCCAAGCTTGCAAAGCGCCAATGTTGCGGACTTCTTCCCCAATGGCCCCAAGGGCGATGCTGACAAATCCGCAGCCTATACCCCGCCCACCAGCGGAATTGCGCTGGGCGTGACGGCGCAGAAGGCCAAGCCCGAAGGCACCACCGTCATCACCGGCGCGCGGGTGCTGACCATGCGCGAAGGTCTTGCCGCTGATGATGCAGGCGTGATCGAAAACGGCATGATCGTGATCGAAGGCGACCGCATAACAGGCGTCTATGATGCGACCACCGTGCGCATCAAACTGCCTGAAGATGCACGGATGATCGACGCCAGCGGCAAGACGATCATGCCCGGTCTGATCGATGCCCACGCCCACGGCGCCTACGGGGTCGGTGATCTGATCCCACAGCAGAACTGGTCGCTGTTGCAGGATCTGGCGATGGGGGTGACCACCGTTCACAACCCCTCCAGTCAGGCGAGCACCGTGTTTGCAGCGGCCGAACGCCAGCGCGCGGGCCTGACGCTCGGCCCGCGCATCTTCTCGACCGGGGAGATCATCTACGGGGCCAAGGCGCCCGGGGTCTATGCGCGCATCGACACCTATGACGATGCGCTGGCCCATGTGCGCCGGATCAAGGCGCAGGGCGGCATTTCGATCAAGAACTACAACCAGCCGCGCCGCGAACAGCGCCAGATGGTCGCCCGCGCTGCGGCAGCCGAGAACATGCTAGTCGTGGCCGAAGGCGGATCGCTGTTCGGGATGGACATGAACCTTGTCGCCGACGGCAATTCGACCATCGAACACAACGTGCCGGTCGACGTGTTCTACGAAGATATGCTGCAGTTTTTCGGGGCTTCGAACACCAATTACACCCCGACGCTGGTGGTCACCTATGGCGGCCTTGCGGGCGATCCCTATTGGCGGCAGGCGACCAACGTCTGGGAAAACCCGCTGATGGTGCACACCCCCCCCAAGATGCTGCTGGCCGAAACCGGCAGGCGGGTGACCGCGCCCGATTGGGCCTTCGTGGACGACAACAGCGCGCGTGAGGCCCGGAAGCTTGCCATGCGCGGCGTAAAGGTTAGCATCGGCGCGCATGGCCAGCAGGCCGGCGTCGGCGCGCATTGGGAACTTGGCAGCTTCGTGCGCGGCGGGATGACCCCGGTCGAGGCACTGAAGGCGGGCACAATCACCTCTGCACAGTCGCTCGGCATGGCCAAAGATATCGGCAGCATCGAAGCGGGCAAATTGGCCGACCTTGTGATCCTCTCCGACGATCCCAGCGCGGACATCGCCAATTCGGATAACATCGAAAAGGTCATGATCGGCGGACGGCTGTATGATGCCAAAACCCTGAACGAAGTTGGCACCGGCAACGCCACGCGCCGGCCCTATTGGTGGGAGGCCAATGGCGGCAACGCCGCAGGCGGATCGGAAGCCGCGACGATGGAAGGACGCGGCCACGCCGACGGGGATGCGGGGTAATGCGAAGCCCCCGCCTATGCCGAAGGGGGCTTCACCACCTACTCATCCTCCAGCAGCGCGCGCAGGTCTTTCAACGCCTTCGCGCGCAGCTGGTGGACGCGCGGCACGCTCACTTCGAGCACGCCGGCAATTTCTGTGAGGTTCAACTCCTCGACGAAAAACAGCTGGAGCACCAGCTTCAGCCGGTCGGGCAGCTGCGTCATCGCCTGGATCAACCGCTCACGGTCTTCCACCGCACACAACGCCTCGAACGGGTCAGGATCGTCACTGGCAAAGGCGAGGCTGGTTTCGTCATAGGCATCGTCAATCGGGGTCAGCTTGACGCCCGATGCCTCGATAGCGAGCAGATCGGCGTCGCTTACCTCCATCAAACGGGCAATTTCGGCGCGGCTCGGCTCGCGGCCCAGTGATCCGCGCAAGCTTGATAGCGCCCGTTCATACCCGGCGCGTCTGCTGCGCGCGGTGCGACTGTCATGCGCCACGCGGCGCACTTCATCGATCATCGCGCCGCGCACCCGGATCTTGGCATAGGCGGCAAAACCATCCTCTGTTGGCCCGGCATGGCGCTGGGCACATTCGGTGAGCGCGAGGATGCCGGCCTGGACCAGATCCTCGATCTCCAGCCCCTCCCGCCCGCGCCCGTTGATGTGCCATGCCGTGCGGCGGACAAGCGGCAGGAAACGGCGCACCCGTTCTTCGACCTCCGCGCGAGACGGGGCGTAGGGCGCGGCATATTGCGGGGCCATCGCGCCAAAGGCAGCATGATCGTGCTTCATGCGGCGATCTCCTCGATTGTGGGCGCCGCAAGCGCGGGCGGCGGCTCGTCAGGGGCACCGATCACGCCGACCACGGCGATAGGTTGGGCAGCGGGCAGTTCGGCAATGGACAGCACCAAACAGCGGGGACTGCGCACCTTGAGCAGCGCGGTGAGCGCACGGCGCGCGGGTGGTTGAACGATCAGCGCAATCGGGCCACCTTCGGCATCGGCGATGCGCCCTGCCTCACGCACGATCATGCCCCCGCAATCGGGTTCAATCAGCGGCTGACCGGTCGCAGGGTCGGTCATCCCGCCGAGGATCGCCGATTCCAGTCCGGCATCAAGGGTGATGACCTTCAGCGGCTCCCCCGGCGCAGCGATCCGTGCCACCAGTCGCTGAGACAGATCGGCGCGCACGGCATCGATCACCGCATCGAAATCGGAGGTCTTTTGCAGGGCCAGGGCCAGCGCGGTGAACAGCGGCTGCGGGTGGGCAAGGCCGATCCCGTCCGCCATCAGCGCGCGCAGCGTGCGGGTCAGCGCGGCAAGCGGCAGCGGATCGGGGGTCACCGCTTCGACCAGCGCAGGGGCGCGGGACTTCAGCCCTTCCACCCATTCACGCACCTCATCCGGGCCGAGCAATTGGTGCGCTTCGGCAAGCAGCGCCTGATTGGTATGCGTGGCGATGACCGATGCGGGATCGACCACCAGAAAGCCTTCGGCCACAGCGTGATCGCGCGCGGAAGGCGCGATCCACAAGGCGGGGCAATCGAAGCTGGGATCGCGGGTCGGCTCACCCGTCAGCCCGTGGCCGGGGCGCACCTCGCCCGCGTCGATGGCCAGCAGCTTGCCCGGGCGCACGTTTCCGCGTGCCACGCTGACTCCGCCCATCAGAACGGCGTAATCCTGCGCGGGCAGATCGAGCGAATCCCGAATCCGGAACTGCGGCAGCACAAAACCCAGATCGCGTGACAATTGTTTGCGGATGCCGGTGATGCGGGTGATCAGCGGCGCTCCCTGCTGGGCGTCGACGAGCCCTACGATACCGAACCCCAGTTCGATGGTGACAAGCGTCGCATCGGTAACATCGGCAAGGGCGATGGTGTCGGGGGAAACCTCGTCCTGCGCCTCGACCACCGGCGGCGGTGCGGCCGCGCGGCGTTTGAGATGCCACCAGATGGCCGTGGCAATGGCCGCTCCGGGCAGAAAGATCGTCTGCGGCATGGCCGGCACAATCCCCACTGCGCCAAGGATCAGCGCCACCGGCAACCACCCGCGCGGATCGGCGAACTGGCCGCCGATCTGACCCGAAAGGTCGCGGCTGTCAGCAACCCGGGTGACAATCGCGGCAGCGGCGATCGACAGCAGCAGCGAAGGAACCTGCGCCACCAGCGCATCGCCCACTGCCAGCGTAACATAGACCTCGCCCGCCTCGGTCGCGGACAGGCCGTGGCTGATCATGCCGATGGCAAAGCCTGCCACAATATTGACCCCGAGGATCAGCAGCGCGGCGACCGCATCGCCCTTCACGAACTTGGACGCACCATCCATCGAACCGTAGAAATCGGCCTCGACCGTCACCTCGCGGCGGCGTTCACGCGCTTCGTCGGCGGTGACGAGGCCCGCGGCAATATCGGCGTCGATCGCCATCTGCTTGCCCGGCAAGGCATCGAGCACGAACCGCGCCGACACCTCCGAAACGCGGCCCGCGCCCTTGGTGATCACGATCATGTTGATGATCATGAGAATTGCGAAAACGAACAACCCTACGACGAAATTGCCGCCCACCAGAAACGCGGCAAAGCTTTCGATCACGTGACCTGCCGCAGCGCCGCCTTCATGCCCGTGGACCAGCACCACGCGGGTCGATGCGACATTCAGCGCCAACCGCAGCAAGGTCGTGAACAGCAAGACGCTGGGAAAGGACGAAAAATCGAGCGGGCGGCGGGCGTTCAATGCCACCATCAGCACCGCAATCGAAATCGCGATATTGAGCACGAAGAAAATGTCGAGCAGCAGCGCCGGGATTGGCAGAACCATCAACGCCAGCAGCGCGAAGATGCCGATCGGCAGCGCCAGCGCGGCCGATGCGCCACCGAACCGGGCGGCGGGAGATGTGGCAAGCATGGTCTGCGTCACAGGCCCATCGCCTTCAACTGGTTATAGGCTCGGCGCACTTGCGGTGAGGCAGCAGCGGGATCGCTTCCGAAAGTTGCACCCAGAATCTGCGACATCGGAGGCCTTGGCCCGGATCGCGGCTGGCGCGTGGGCAGCGATGCCTGGGTAAGCGCCGGCGCAACGCCGGCACCAAACACATCGTTTTCAGCAACCATGAACGAGGCCGGGGTGAAGCCACCGCCCCTACCCACATCGGGTCCGCTAATATCAGCGCGGGCAAAACGGACGCCTGCGCCGTTAGCATTGCCAGTGGCCCGCTCGAGCGCGCGGCCAAGCTTGCCGTCGATCACGCCCATCACCTGCGCAAGGCTGCGGGGGCTGCCATCAGCGGCATAGAAAATCCCGCGATTGGCAGCGGCCGGCCGCGCGAACAGATCGGGCGCGCTTTGGCCGGGATCGGCCTGCAATTCGGACAGAAAGCGCCCTGCCCCACCGGCACCAAGAAAATGAGCGAGGTAAAGTTCGCCATGGCTGGGCTGGCGGCCAAGGATCGGCAGCAGATGCGCGCGGTTATCCTCGGCAAGACCGGCCGCCATCAGCGACGCAGTCTTGGGATCATTGCGCAAGGCGAGGATCGCCTCTCGCCGGGTGGGATCGGCAACCGTCGCCCTGCCCGATGCAGTCACATTGATCTGATCGGCAACGCTGCCCAACCCGAAGCGGTGGCCGTGCTTTTTAACCGTGCTCAGCCAAGTGCTGTCGATGAACTGGTAAAGCCCGGTCGCGCTTGATGTCGCGGCGCGGGCGTCGGGGTTCATCGCACTTTCAACTTCGGCTTGGGCGAGCAGGTAGTTGAAATCGACACTGGTGGTCTGCGCCGCATTGGCGATCGCGGCTTGAACGGTGCCTGCGGGCGCGGCGATCTGGCGCGCGGCAGGCATCATCCCGCCTGCGATTGTCGTGCGTGCGGTGGCATGGATGCGCGCCGCATTTTCAAACCCAGCGCGGATCGATCCTGCGGGCAAATTCATCGATGTCGAGGAATGGCTCACACGCCCTCCGCCTGATGAGGAGCACCGCGCGGTGCGGCACTTTCACAGGAGGAGACTGCAAGCGGTGTGCCAGATGCTCCGCCGCCGGCCCGTCGTAGAAATTTTTAGACGCGAGCCGGCGAATAGGTCGCGCGCGGCATCCGGCGCGGGCCGCCCAACGCTTCAATCCGCGCGGCGACATTGGCGGCGAGCAGATTGCGCACGCGGCGGTTGACTTCGTTAAGCTGGCGCGCGGTTTCGGCCAGAGTGCGTGCCTCACCGTCCAACGATTGCGGGCCAATCGCCGCCATCGCATCGCACAGCGTTTCCTTGTCACGCGCTGCCCCGACAAGACCATCGGCATCAAGCGCGGCAAGCGCTTGCCGCTCGCGTTCCAGCACGGCAATCATCTGCCGCAGGTTTGCCGCCAGCGGCAGGGGCGTGGCAGGCGATGTGGGACGGTGGGCGGGGACAAAAGTTTCAGCCACAGGCTCAGCTCCGTTCGGGCAGCGACAGGCTGACCTGCGCGGCAATCATGGCATCGGCGATTTTGGCGGGGACCAGCGGGTATGATCCATCGCGCAGCGCATCGCGGATCTGCGCAACACGTTCAGCATCAATGGGCGGGGTGGCGGCTTCGGCAGCGGCGCTCACTTCAACGCTTAGGCCGGGGGTGGCCGGGTTGGCGCTGCCCGCAGCGGCTGGACGGCTGCGCGCTTCGATCTGCGCGCGGTCAGCGGCGGTCAGGGCGCGGGCGGCGCTGACGCTCGGCAGTTTGCTCAGTTCGACAGAGGGCATCGGGGTATCCTTCAATCAGGTTCCTATGGCCGAGAACGGCAGCATGCGGATATGTTTAAGGGGGCTTTTGCAGCGCCGCTTCAACCGGCGGGGATCACCGCCAGCCCGGGACGTTCAATCCGAGCGCGCAGCCCTTCTGACTTGCGATTGGTGCGCACGAAGATCCAATCGCCAATTGCGCCCGCCTCCATCGCCTCGGCAGTTTGCTGGACGCTGAAGCCGCGCCCGCGCACCACCACGGTCAGCGCATCGCCGCGCTTGACGGCGGCTGCGGCACGCGGCGCTGCCACGCTGCCTGTTGCAGGAGCGATGGCAATGAAGATACGCCAGCTGGTCGGCCCCGGGCAATCGACCTGCACGGCAGAGCGGGCAGGCGTGTGCCAGCTGACCGCCAGCGGCCCGCCGCAATTGGCCAGCATCAGGCGCGGATCGGTTGCCACGCGCGCGCCGCCGGGTGCGCCGATGGCGTTGCCGGTGAATTCAGTCACCGCGCGGTCAATCGCCGCCGGCTGAGTCACGCCGCGCGCTTCGGCAGCGGGATCGCACAGCGGCAGCAGCATCGGCAGCACCAGCGGGGTTAATCGCCAGCCGGAAAGCCAGTGTGTGGTCATGTCCATCGGATAAGCGGTCCTTGTTCCTGCATCATGAAAGTGCAGGACAACCTGCAGCAAGGGCCATGCCAAGCGCCCGGCCACGCAATCGCCCGTAGCGGTGCGAAAGGGCCGCTCAAGCACGCCTTGCTAAAGCGGGAGGACATATCCGAACCACTGGTAGCAAGCTTTGCCCATGCAATTTTCATCCGGTTTCTCCCGCCCCGCCCGCGCTCGATCAGAACCGGCTGCCGCGCCGCGCCAAGCTGAAACGCGAGCCGAAGAAGCCCGCCGCCTGCTGCTAGAGCGGATCGGCGACTTCGTGCTCCGCCACGATCTTGCCGTGACCGCCCAGAACATGGCGACGATCTGCGGCGCGCTGTCGGGGTCGCAGCCTGAACTGGCGAGCGCGCTGGTGCAGCGTGAGGCCGCGGGCGATCCGATTGACCAGCGTTGGCTGGATACGCTCGCACGGCTCGACCCTGACGGGCACAGCCGCATTGCCGCCCTGGAAACGCTGTCGGACAAGCTGGAATATGCGCTGATGCGTTTCGCCCAGACCGCGCGCGCGGCGCAGAGCGAGACAAGTGATCATCGCGGCGCAATCGGGTTGCAGGTCGAAACACTCGCCGGGCCTGACGGGCTGGCGCAGGTTCTTGACCTGTCGCACGCCGTGCTGTCGCGGATCGAACAGGTCGAAGCCGCCATGGCCAAAAGCGAGGCCGAGACGGAACGCCTGCGCGAAAACCTCGCCAAAGCGCGGATCGAGGCTGATGTCGATCACCTGACCCGCCTGCCCAATCGCCGCGCGTTTGAACGCCGGCTGGTTTCGGCAGCGATGGAGGCCCGGGCCAAGGACGAACCGCTGTCGCTCGCATTTTGTGACGTGGACCATTTCAAGCAGGTCAACGACCGCCACGGCCATGCCGCCGGCGACCGGGTGCTGTGCGCACTGGCCGCCGTATTCAGCGAACAGGCCGGCGATGCCTGCTTTGTCGCGCGCCACGGTGGTGAGGAATTCGTGCTGCTGTTCTACGGCATGGAAAAGGACACCGCGCGCCGCAAACTCGACGCTATCCGCCACGTCCAAGGCGCGCGGCGGCTGATGAACCGCGATACGGGCCAGCCTTTCGGCAAGATCACCTTTTCAGGTGGAGTGGCCGAAGTGACCGAGGATGCCGACACTCGCAGCGCTCTGGCCCGGGCCGATGCTGCGCTGTACCGCGCGAAGCAGGAAGGCCGCAACCGGGTAGAGCTGGGTTAGAGCCCGGCCCCGTCAGCGCCGTCTGTAATCTTTTCGTCGTAGGCAAGGCTGGCATAGACACCTGCTGCCGCGCCTGTGGTAATGATCGTGCGCACCCGTGTGCCGCCCGCCCGTGCTTCGTCAGCCAGCGCCTGCGCGCGCGCCCAGGCGGCTGCGTCCCCGCCCTTGGAATGGGTGGCGAAGATGGTCAGCGTCGCACGTGGATCGGGCGACTGGGCGGCCAGCCATGCGCCAAGGCTGGGACCGCCCGGAACGGCGCGAAACAAGGCCTGCGCCGGCGCAACCTCGGGCCGCAGGACGGCGAGCGCCGTGTTATCAGCCGGCGGCTCCCCGCTTACGGCCTCAGCCGCGGGAAGCGCGGACAGCGTGAGCAGGAACAGGATCAACGCAAGATCGGCGAGGATCAGCTGCCAGCCGCTCCCCCCGTGCGGAGATGATGCGGCGCTGTTCATGCCACGTCCCGCAGATGCGCGCGCCGCGCCTGCGCAGCCGCTTCGGTTCCGCTGATCTGGGCGGCAAACCATTCGGCCAACGCCTCACGGTGCTGTTCATCGGCCAGCCCGCGCCGCTCGACCGCGCTCGCCAGCGGAAAACACACAAGGTTCGCAATCAGCGCGCCATAGAGCGTCGTCAGCACCGCAGTGGAAACGGCGGCCATGATTGTCGCGCCGGCATCTGCTCCTTCAACCGGGGTGAGCTGGGTGAAGCCGTAAAGCGTGCCGATCAGCCCGAAAACCGGGGCAAGCTCTCCCGCCCAGCCGAACACCTGCGCGGCGTTGACCCGGCGGGCTTCGGCAAGCGCGCGTTCGGCGCGGCGGATCTGCCCCACGGCCTCCAATGCCCCATGGCGCAGATAGGTTTCGAGCATCAGCCCGAGCGCGCGGTCAGGCGGCAGCTTGGGATCGGCGCGGTGATGGCCTTCGCGCCGGATGGCGGTGATCGCCTGCGCCAACGCCTTGCGATTGGCTTCAGCAGGAAAACCGGCCCGCAGCAGCCCTCCGGCCATGCGCAGCGCAACGCCGAAATCGCGCCAGCCGCAACGTGCCACCGTGGCGAGGATGGTGCCCGCCGCCACGATCGCCAGCGCGGCAGGATCGAATAGCGACGAATAGGTGGGCAGCATGGCGGATCCCTTGTCGGTGACACCCTCCAGAACGGTTGGGGACGGGGGGAATTAAGGCCGACCCGCCGGACGGCAGCCGCTTGCCCATGGGCGGTGGGCCGGCGGCAAAAGTCTGCCGCCGCGATTAATGGCGCCCCTGTGCCGCCCCGCATGGCCGCCCCGCGCCTCCTTGCCGGAACAGTTTGGCACGCTTCCTGCTGAATTTGCTGCGACCCGCGGGATGGCCCCGCAGATGACAGGAGTATCCTCCAGTGAACGAGCGACTTTTCGGCATCCACGGCGCCGCGCTGACCCTGCGTTCCGAACGCATGGGGGTAATCGCGTCGAACATCGCCAATGCCGCAACCCCCGGCTACAAGGCGCGCGACATCGATTTCAACGCCGCGCTGGATGCCCGGCTGGATCGCTCGCGCGGCACCGCCGCTGGCAATGCCGGTATCGTGTGGCGCAATCCGACCATGCCGTCGATGGATGGCAACACGGTTGAACTGAACCGCGAACAGGTCGCCTTTGCTGAAAACGCCGTCGCCTATTCGGCAACGCTCAGCTTCGTGCAGGGCAAGGTCAACACCATCACCCGCGCACTGAAGGGTGAATGACGATGCCTGAACGCACCCCCATGACGCTGTTTTCCATGACCACCCGCGCGATGAGCGCGCAGATGGTGCGGATGAACGCGGCGACGTCCAATCTCGCCAACGCCGGTTCCGTCTCCTCCACGGAAGAAGGCGCCTATCGCCCGATCCGCGCGGTGTTTGCCACGGAACTTGACCGCGCATCCGGCCTTGCCGGGGTGACGAGCAGCGGGCTGGTGCGCGCCGAGACCGCTGCCACCAAACGCTATGATCCGGGCCACCCGCTCGCCAACGCAGATGGCAACGTCTTCGAGGCCCCCGTCGATGAGACGTCCGAAATGGTCGAGATCATGGAAAGCGCGCGCCAGTACCAGAACCTGGTGCAGGCGCTCCAGACCGCCAAGCAGCTGATGCTCGAAACACTGAGGAGCCAGTGATGACCACCACCCCCATCGCCCCCGCCGCACAGGCCACACTTGATCGCCTGAACACCCCTTCGCGCCTGAATGGCGGCGGGATGCAGTCACTGGGTCAGGCCGATTTCCTGAAGCTGCTGACAACGCAGCTGACCATGCAGGACCCGCTCGCACCAGCCGATAACAAGGAGATGCTGGCGCAGATGGCGCAGTTTTCCGCGCTGGCCGCCACCACCGAAAGCGGAGCAACGCTGGAGGATATCTCTGCCAAGCTCGATCGCCTGATCACCGCCCAAGAAGCAACTGCGCGCGCCGTGATCGCGCCCCGCCCCTAATCCGAATTCCCTGCAAGAGGATCATCCCCCATGTCGTTCTTCACCTCCCTGTCCGGCCTCCGCAATGCCGAGACCGATCTGCGCGTTATCGCCAACAATATCGCCAACGCCGAAACCGTGGGCTTCAAGAAAAGCTCAGTGCAGTTTGCCGACCTAGTCGCCACCGGATCGGCCACCGACCCGCGCCGCGCGCCCGGCATCGGCGCGACGGTTGCGGGGATCACGCAGAATTTCGCGCTCGGCCCGCTGGAACAGACCGGCCGCAGCCTTGACCTCGCGATTGACGGTGACGGGTTCTTCGCCGTCTCCAATCCCTTTTCGAACGAAGTCGCATTCACCCGCAACGGCAATTTCCGCCTGACGGCCGCGGGCGAGCTGGAAGACGCATGGGGCAACTTCCTGCAAGCCTACCCGGTCGATGCAGCGGGCAATGCGACGTCCGCGACCCCGATCGACGTCGATGTACCGATTGCCAACGCGGCCGGAGCCTCGCTCGCCAATGTCACCATCAACGTGCGCGGGATCGTAACGGCGGCCTTTGCCGATGGCACCACCCAGCCGGTCGGTCAGGTGGCACTGGCAACCTTCCCGGCACCCAACGGCCTACGCACAACCGGCCAGACCAAGTTCCAGGCGACCGGCGAATCCGGCGCGGCGGTGTTCGGCAATCCCGGCATCGGTTCCTATGGCGAGATGATCAGCGGCGCGCTGGAACGTTCCAACGTCGATCTGGCCGAAGAAATGGTTTCGCTGCTGACCGCACAGCGCAATTTCCAGGCGAATGCCCGCGCCATCGACACCGCGACGCAAATTTCGACCACTGTCATCAACCTGCGCCAGCAGTAATTCATGGACCGGCTGATCTACACCGCCATGACTGCGATGAACGCGGCGATGGACCGGCAGCGGGTGGTGGCGAACAACCTCGCCAACGCATCGACAACGGGCTTTCGTCAGGAGATTTTCGCGATCACCCCGGCCACATTGAAGGACGGATCACTGGAAGCCCGCGCCATGGCGCGCGGCAATGTGCGCGGTGCCGATATGCGCACCGCCCGCGTGGTGCCGACCGGCAAGCCGCTGGACGTGGCCCTCGAAGGCAAGGCGTTGATCGCCTACCAGTCGCCCGATCGGCAGGGTGAAATCTATTCCCGGCGCGGCGACCTTCGGGTGGCCGCTTCGGGCGTGCTGGAAAACGGCGAAGGGCTGGCGGTTCTGGGCGACGGAGGCGCGCCGATCACGGTGCCACCCGGCTTCAGCATCAATCTGGCCGCCGATGGCACAGTGCTCGCCAGCGATCCTGCCGCGCCCAATGCCGCGGCAGAAGCGATTGGCCGCATCCGGCTGGTCAATCCCGAAGGCAGCCCGCTGGCCAAGGGGATCGATGGCTTTCTCAAGGTACCGGCCAGAAACGGGGGAACCGGAGTTCTTCCCCCAGACCTGACGGCGCGGCTGACCCCCGGCGCGCTCGAAATGTCGAATGTCGAGACTGCCGACACGCTGGTGCAGATGATCGAAGCGCAGCGCGCCTTCGAACAGCGCGCCAAGATTATCGCCACCGCAGGCACGCTCGATGAAGCCGGCAGCGGCCTGATGGCGCTGCGCTGAAACCAACCACGGAGACCTGACCCATGCCCACTTCCGCCCTTCACGTCGCCCGCACGGGCCTCGAGGCACAAGATGCGCGGATGCGCGTCATCGCCAATAACCTTGCCAACGTCGGCACCACCGGGTTCAAACGCGACCGCGCCGATTTTGCCACCCTCGCCTATCAGGAACAGCGCGTCGCCGGGCAGGCGTCGACCGGGCAGACCGCCTTTGCGGTCGGCCTCAATCTTGGCACAGGGGTGCAGATCCAGGGCACCAGCCGCATCGAGACGCAGGGCAACCTCAACCCGACCGGCAACACGCTCGATGTCGCGCTGGAAGGCGACGGGTTTTTTCAGGTGGAGCTGCCGGGCGGCGGTCAGCCGGCCTTTACCCGCGCGGGCAATTTTACCCTGTCGAACGATGGCACGCTGGTCACCTCGCAGGGCTATGCGCTGCAACCGCCCGTGCAGGTGCCCGCCGGCGCGCAGTCGATCACCATTGCAACCGATGGCACGGTCAGCGCGATCACGCCCGGCAATGCCGAACCGGCGCTGCTCGGCCAGCTTTCGGTGGCGAGCTTCATCAACCCCGCAGGCCTGCGCGCCATCGGCGACAACTTTCTTGTCGAAACCGCCGCCAGCGGCCCGGCCGAGCTTGGCTTTGCGGGTGAGAACGGGCGCGGGCAGATCCGGCAGGGGATGCTCGAAGCATCAAACGTCAACGTGGTCGAGGAGCTGGTCGGCATGATCGAAGCCCAGCGCGCCTACGAAATCAATTCCAAGATGGTCAGCGCAGTCGACGAGATGCTGCGCAATGCCAACCAGACATTGTGAGAAACAGCGTGAGACGGATGATAAAGGGTCGAATGATCGCAGCCGCCGCGCCGCTGCTGCTTGCCGCCTGCATGGGTTCGGGCACCACGGGCCCGCAGGCAGGCTTCACCGCGCCTCCCCCTCCGGGTGCGGCGATGGTGTCCGGCAGCAACAGCGATCCGCTGCTGGTCAACGGGCCTAGGCCGATTGTGCCAGCCGCAAGCGCAGGTGCGATCTTTCAGGCGGGCAGCGGCTATGCCGGGCTTGTCACCGGCAACCGCGCGCGGGCGCTGGGCGATATGGTCACGATCATCCTGACCGAAGCGACCGCAACCACCAAAAGCACACAGGGCCGTACCAGCCGCGAAGGCAGCTTCGGAATCACCCCTCCGGCTTCCGGCCCGCTCGATTTTCTCAACCCCAATGCCCTTAAAGCTGCGGCCGAAGGGTCGTTCACTGGCGCAGGCAATGCCGCGCAGCAAAGTCGCCTTAACGGTGCGGTCGCTGTGACCATTGCCGCGATCTACCCCAACGGCACCGCCGAAGTGGTCGGAGAAAAGCAGATGACGTTCAGCCAGGGTGACGAATGGGTGCAGTTCGCCGGCCGCATCCGGCTGGTCGATATCGACAGCGATAACCGCCTCGCATCGTCACAGGTCGCCAATGCCCGGATGATCTATTCGGGCAAGGGCGCCGTGCAGCAGGCGAGCCGTCCGGGCTGGCTGTCGCGCTTTTTCAACCAGATTTCGCCGTTCTGAAGGGGCCGGACCATGACCCGCATCCGCATTCTTGCGCCGTTCCTGTATCTGCTGATCGCGATGATCGCAGGCCAGTTGCCCGCGCCCGCCCATGCCGAACGCATCCGCGATCTTGGCCAGTTCGAAGGGCTGCGTGCTAACCAGTTGACCGGTTACGGCGTCGTCGTCGGCCTGCAAGGCACAGGCGACAACAACCTCGAATATGTAACCGAAGCGATGCGCGGCGTTTCAGGCCGGCTGGGGCTGCAATTGCCGCCGGGCGTTTCGCCGATTTTGCGCAATGCCGCAGCCGTGATCGTGACCGCGGAACTTCCCGCCTTCGCCAAGCCGGGGCAACGGATCGACATTACCGTCTCCACCCTTGGTCAGGCCCTGAGCCTGCGTGGCGGGGCGCTGATCCTGACCCCGCTATATGGCGCGGACGGGCAGATTTACGCGATGGCGCAGGGCAATGTCGCCGTCGGCGGCCTTGGCGTGACCGGGCGCGATGGTTCGCAGGTCAGCGTCAATGTCGCCACTGTCGGCCGGATCGCCGATGGCGCCAGCGTCGAGCGCGCGGTTGCGACCGGCTTCGATGCCTCGCCCACCTTGCGTTTCAACCTCCACAAAGCCGATTTCCTCACCGCCGCGCGGGTGCGCGACGCGGTTAACAGCCGTTACCCCGGCATAGCCAGCATCGCTGACGGGGTGAGCATCGAATTCGCCCTGCCCCAAGGCAATGATAGTCGGTCTGGCATCATGGCCGAGATCGAGATGCTTGCCGTCCAGCCAGCGCCCGTCGCTGCACGGGTGATCATCAACAGCCGCACCGGGACGGTGGTCATCAATGATGCCGTGCGATTGTCTCCGGCAGCGGTCAGCCATGGCAAGCTGGTGATCCGGATCGACGAAAACCCGGCAATCGTCCAGCCCGCACCCTTCAGCGAGGGCCAGACCGCGCAGGAGGAATCGAGCGTTATCACGGTGGAAGAGCGCTCAGACCGGGTTGCCTATATGCCAGGCGCGGCGTCCCTGACCGAAATTGTCGATGCGTTGAACCTGCTGGGCGTTGGTGCCTCCGATCTGGTGGTGATCCTGGAAAGCCTGAAGCAGGCGGGTAGCCTGCAAGCCGAAATGGTGGTCCTGTGAGCGGGCCGGTATCACCTTTGCGCACCGCCGCGCCCATCAGCGGCGCTCGCCCCGAAACCACGCTTTCCGCAGAGCAGGCGGCGCTGCGCAATGCGGCTGAAGGGTTCGAGGCGATTATGGTGCGCAAGATGCTCGCCAGTGCGCGTGCGGCCAGCTTTGCCGAGAAAACCCCGCTGACCGGCGGGGGTCTCCAGCAGTTCCAGGCGATGCGCGACGAACGCTTTGCCGATATCGCCGCAGAAACGGGCGCCTTCGGGTTTGCCCGCAGTATCGAGGCACAGCTTGCGCAACACCTTCCGGTGCAAAGGGATAGCTGATGCCTTCCGCAATCTTCACCATTGGCCGTTCGGGCCTGACCGCGTCCCGCCGCAGCCTTGAGCTGACGGCGCAGAACATCGCCAATGCTGAAAACGTTGATTACTCCCGACGCACCCTGACCCAGGGTGAGCTGGTGATGACAGGATCGATCGGCACCATTGCGCAGGATTCGCTGGGCGGCGTGCGACCGGGCGCGATCGAGCGTGCGGAAAGCATGCTGGTGCAGCGTCAGGCCCGCGATGCGTCATCGGCGCTGTCAGCGGCGGAAGCGGAGTTCTTTGCGCTGCGCGAGGCGGAAAGCGCGATCGAGACATCGGGGGTTTTTACCGGTCTCGTCGATTTCGAAGCATCGCTGACCCGGCTCCAGAACAATCCGCTGGAACCGGCGCTGCGGCTTTCGGCCGTTGAGAGCGCGCGCAAGCTCGCTGGCAATTTCCGCATCGCCAACGCGACGCTCGTCAATGCCCGTGATCTGGTGCAGGCCGAAGCGAGCGCGGAGGCGCTGACCGTGAACGAACGGGCGCAGGAACTTGCTGAGATCAATGCCGATCTGGTCGGCGCGCGTGAAGGCACGGCCGGACGCGCCGCACTGCTTGATGCGCGCGACAAGGCGCTGCGCGGGCTGGCGGAAGAATTCGGGATCAGCCCCACCATCAACGCCGATGGCACGGCCGATGTCATGCTGTCCGGCACACCGCCTGTCGCGCTGGTGACCGGCGCGCTCGCCAGCAGCGTCAGCGTGACTTTCGCCGCCGATGGCACCGCCGCTTTCGCCGTTGGCGGGGCCACTTTTACCCCCACTGGCGGGGCGATGGCCGGCCGGGCTTCTGCACTTGCCGAAATGGCGGGGCTGCAAACCGGGCTTGATGCGCTGGCCGTGTCGGCAATCACCCTTTCGAACAGTGCGCAGGCCAATGGCGTTGACGCCAACGGCGCGCCAGGTGGGCCGCTGTTTTCCGGCACGGGCGCGGGCACCATCAACGTGGTGCTCGCTTCGGCTGACGGTCTGGCAACGGCTCCGGCTGGCGCGGCTGCCGGTAGCCGTGACACCGCCAATCTTGCCGCATTGATCGCAGCCCTGGCCGCGCCCACCGGTCCGAGCAGCGGCGCCGATGCGCTGCTGCTCGGCCTGTCGAGCAAGGTTTCTGCGCTGGAAACCCGGGCCCAGGGCCTCAGCGTTGTCGCCGCCAGCGCCGAAGCTGAACTGCTGCGCGAGACCGGCGTCGATCTGGACACCGAAGCCGCCAATCTGGTGCGGCTGCAACAGGCGTTCGAAGCCAACAGCCGCGTGATCCAGGTCGCTTCCACGCTGTTCGATACCATCCTGGGTCTCAGATAGGGGAGCGCCGCATCATGGGTTCCATCACCACTTCCACCGGTTCGTTCTTCAACCGGTCGCTGTCGCAGATGTCCGATCTGCGCGGCCAGATTGAACGGACGCGCACCCAGATCGCAACGGGCAGCAAGTTCGAACGCGGCTCGCAAGACCCGGCCGCCGCCGCCCAATTGCGCAGCGTCGCGCGGCGCGAGGCGTTTTCGCGGGTCGAAGGCGATAATGCCGCGCGGGTCGGGCAGGATCTTGGCGCGGCGGCGGATGAGCTGGAATCCGTGACCGCGTTGCTCCAGCGGGCGCGGGAACTGACCTTGCAGGCCGCCAGCACCCCCACCGGCCCCGACGGGCGGCGGGCGATCGCCATTGAATTGGAACAGCTTGGGCAGGAATTGTTCAGCCGCGCCAACGCAACATCCCTGACCGGCGAACCGTTGTTTGCAGGGCAATCATCGGGCCCCGCCTTCATCCGTGATGCGCTGGGCAATGTAACCTATGCCGGCACGCCCCAAAGCGGTGCCGTACCGATAGCGCAAGGCACCGCAATCGAACGCGGATTGCCGGGTAACGAGGTTTTCCAGTTTGACGTCAATGGCTCCCCATCCAACGCCTTTGCCGTGCTGGGGGCGCTGACCACTGCGTTGCAGGGCGGTGCGGCGGATCCGGTGGCGGCGGCCAATGCGGCCATCGAAGGGATCGACGCCGCGCTGGATACCGCCAATCGCGCCACCACCATCATCGGCACGCGCATGGCGTGGACCGAACAGGTGCAACAGCAGCAGGGGGAGCGGAACATCGCCCTGGCTGAACGCCGTTCCCGCTTGGGCGATACCGATATTGCCGATGCTGTCGCCCGGCTTCAGCAAACGCTCACCGCGCTGGAGGCAAGCCAGTCCGCCTTTGCCCGCGTCAGCTCGCTGACCCTGTTCGACGCGCTGCGCTGAGGAGACTGAGCCTGTGTTTGTTGCAATCGGCATTGTCGTGCTGCTGGTCATGGTGTTCGGCGGCTTCATGCTCGCCGGCGGGGCCATGGGACCGGTGCTGGCCGCGCTCCCGCTGGAATTCATGATGATCGGCGGGGCCGCCGTGGGCGCCACGCTGATCGGTAATTCGATGCATGAAATCAAGTTGTTGGGCAGCGGCATGGGCAAGATCTTCAAAGGCCCGAAATACAGCCACGACGATCATATCGACGCGATTGCGCTAACGTCCAAGCTGATGAAACTGCTGCGTTCCGAAGGGGCGGTGGCGCTGGAAAGCCATGTGACCGAGCCTGCGTCCTCGGCCATATTCAGCGAATATCCGCGCCTTCAAGCCGATCCGGTGGTCACAGCGATGATCTGCGATCCGCTGACCTTGATGGTGGTGTCGTCAGGCACGCTTGATACCCATGCGGTTGAGGAAGTGATCGACAACACGATCAAAACCCAGCTCCACGAAATGGACGAGCCCACGCACATGATCCAGTCGCTCGCCGATGCGTTGCCTGCGCTGGGGATCGTCGCGGCGGTTCTGGGGATCATCAAGACGATGGGCGCGATCAACGAACCGCCGGAAATCCTTGGCAAGATGATCGGGTCTGCGCTCGTCGGCACGTTTCTGGGCGTGTTGCTGGCCTATGGCTTTGCCGGGCCGCTGGGCACGCGGCTGAAGCAGATCAACACGCATGATCAGCAGATTTTCCATACGATCAAACAGGTCATCATCGCGTCCTTGCACGGCTACCCGCAGCCGCTGGTGCTGGAAGCTGCGCGCTCCGGCCTGCCGCCCGCGCATCGGCCCAAGCTGACCGATGCTGCGCGCTCCGGCCTGCCGCCCGCGCATCGGCCCAAGCTGACCGACCTGCTCGACACGATGCGAGGGCGGTAATTCACCATGGCCGAGGCCGATGCCAAGCTGGCACCCATCATCGTCAAGAAGGTCACCATCATAGAAGGCGGCCATCATGGCGGCGCGTGGAAGGTTGCCTATGCCGACTTCGTGACGGCGATGATGGCGTTCTTTCTGCTGCTGTGGTTGCTGGGCGCGACCGAGGAAAAACAGCGCAAGGGGATCGCCGATTACTTCGCGCCGACGCTGGTCAAGACGCGCAAGGATGGCGCGGGATCGGATGGTCTGCTGGGTGGATCATCACTCACCGATGTGGATAATTATCCGAACCGTCAGGGCCAAACTGGCACACGCAGTATCACCGTGCCGCGCGGCGTCACGGGCGGCCCATCCGAAGGCGGCGGACGCGGCGAGCTGGAAGCCAAAAAGCTGAAGGAAATTCGGGACAAGATCGAGAAAAAGCTCGTCAAGCGCCGACAGCTCAAACATCTCGCGCGGCAAGTGCGGGTGATGCGCGCACCCGATGGCATCCGCATCGACCTGATGGACAATGCCGACTTCTCGATGTTCGAAATCGGCACGACGATCCTGACGCGGGAAGCGCGCGGACTGCTGGAAGTGATGGCCGAAACCCTGAAGGACGAAGCCGCGCCGCTGATCCTGCGCGGCCATACGGATTCGCTGCCGTGGCGCGGCGGGGTGACGGCCAGCAATTGGTCGCTGTCCACCGGCCGCGCCGAAGCGACGCGTCAGGCGCTGGTGCTGGGCGGCGTGGCGCAGAAGCGGTTTGCCCGGATCGAAGGCGTCGCCGATACCGAACCGCTGGTCATCGATAATCCTGCCGATCCCAAAAATCGCCGGATTTCGATGCTGCTGCTCGACCGACGCGGCCCCGCCCCGTCCGCCGCAGCACCGGAAGCCACACCCGCTACCAAGCCCAAGCCTTAGGGTCTTGTTAGCAAGGGGGCGCCTATCCGCCCTTGCGGCTCGCCTCTGCCGCTTCGATCGCAGCCGCATCCCACGTCACGCGGGTCTGGGTTTGCGGGTTGAAGCGGTTGTCTTCGTACTTCGCGCCCTTTGCCGCGGCGATTTCCGCTTCGGTCAGGTGCGCGCTGGGGGCGAGGGCGAAAACATCGATACCGCGGGTAATTTCGGTGCCGTAGATGTGGCCCTTGTACCAGTAGGTCGACCAGTAACCGCCCACCACCATCTGCTTGGTATCGATCGGGCCGCGATCGAAATAGGCGATTTCCTTGGGCGCGGCGCTATCGGTGAAGTCCATCACGGAAAGGCCGCCCTGATACCACGCCTGGGCAAACAGATCGCGGCCCGGCACGGGGATGATCGACCCGTTGTGCGCAACACAGTTTTCCTTGTCGGTCTGGGGCGCGGGCATTTTGTAATGGGCGCGGAACACCAGCTTGCCATCGACAATGTCGTAGATCGCGTTCGCGCCCCAGGTCTTGGGGTCGGACGCCTTGCAGCGCGGCCGCCCGCCGCCGCCCCATTCATCGGTGAAGATCACCTTGGTACCGTCATTGTTGAACGTGGCCGAGTGCCAGTAGGCAAAGCCGGTGTCGGTGACGACATCGATCCGCTTGGGGTTCAAGGGATCGGCAATGTCGAACAACAGGCCATTGCCCGAACACGCCCCGGCCGCCATCTTGAGCGCGGGGAAAACGGTGATGTCGTGGCACTGATCGGTGCGCGAGGTGCTTTGCGTGCCGTCACCGTGATCGCCGCCGTTCCACAGGCCAGCAATTTCGCCGGTGGCTTCGTCGGCAAAGACGCGCGGACGCGATACGATGCGGGCCTTTGACGGATCGGCCAGCGGAATTTCGATCACGTCGATAGAAAACAGCGCGGTGCGCGTATCGCCCGGGGTGCCGCCGATGCAGCCCGCCAGTTCCTTTTCGTCACGGATGCTGGACGTGCCCGAGTTATAGACGACCAACCGCGTGGTATCCGCGCTGACAATCGAATGGGTGTGGCTTCCCCGACAGGTCTGCACCCCGCCGACCTGCACCGGCCGAGAAAGATCGGAAATGTCGAAGATGCGCAGGCCCCGGAAGCGATCTTCATTGACCTTGCCCGGCGCACCCTGAAGCCCGCAATCGACGCGGCCCCGGGTCTGCTCCACGCTCATCACAAGGATATTGCCGACGACCGAGACATCGCCCTGACCACCGGGGCAGACCACCGAACTCATCAGGCTGGGCACGCCGTCTTCGCCCAGCTTGTAGATGTTGAACCCGTGATAGGAGCCAGCGACCATCACATCGTTGAAGAACGCAATGTCGGTGTTGGCGAAATCAAGCAGCGGGGAACGTTCTGCAAACTCGGTAAGATCTTCCTCGGTGCGTTCCGGGGTGGCGTCAGCAACGGAAGCGCCTTCTGCGGGAGCGGGAGCGGCGGGCGCAGCTTCAGCCTTCTCTTTGGCCTTTTCGTCGCCGTCCTTCTTTTCCTTCTTTTCAGGCACAGCCGGGCGCAGACCCGCCGGGTTGGCGGGGTCGACAAATCCGGCGGGCTTGGCAAGGGTTGCGACCTTCACAAGACCCATGATCGCCTCGCCCGCATTGTCGAAGCCTGCGGCAAGGCCGGTGCGCGGATCACCCGACAGGCCAGCCAGCAGCTTATCCATCCGCTCGATCTCGCTGGCCTGTTCGCTGTCGATATCGCCGACGAACTGGTAGAGCACCGGATCGGCGGCGGTGCCATCTTCCCGCAGCAGCTTCTTGACCATGTCCACTGCGCCTTCGTGGTGCGCGATCATCAGCGTCAGGAACTGGCGATCGAAATCGACCCCCTTGGCTGCGGCCAGCGCCGTCATCTGGTCGGGGCTCGCCATGCCCTGCATCATGTGGTGCATATGCGCGCCATGCCCCTTCATCGCCGGGTCTTCCACCGGCTCGCCCCGCTCCTTCAGCCAGGTCTTCATGAAGGTGATTTCGTCCGCCTGACTGGATTCGATCCGGCCCGCGATGGCCAGCAGGTCCGCCGTGTTGGTGCGATCCTTGACCAGCAGCGCCATCTCGACCGCTTGCTGGTGGTGCACGATCATGTGCTGCATGAAGGTGACATCGGACGCGGTGTAGCTCGCCTGCGCAAGCTTGGTCGCCTGTTCGGCCGTCAGATTCTTGCTGGCCTTCCCCGGCGCACCGGGCTGCACGATCGGCGCGCTTTGCGCATGGGCGATGCCCGATGCGGACAACAGCAGGGCAGCAAAGGCAGCGCGCGATGCGGTGCGGGCGGCGGTATCGGTCATGAAAGTCCCCTTGGCGGTAAGCTTGACCCGCAGACTGCCGCGCCCCGCCGCGCAGTCAAGACCGGTCGATGATCGGCAAGCACCCAATCGACGAACCTGCAATGTCGGTCGAGCAAGGGCGACATCCGCCTGCGGCGCCCGAGACATGCCCAATTTGGGCCTACCGCGCATCGCGCACCGTTCATCGCACACGGCGAACAGAGGCCTTGCCGCGACGAATCGGGTGTGGATAGGTCCATCGTTAAGCCCGCCGCAACCCTGTTGGAGTAGCTTTAGCGCATGCCACGCCCCCGCTTTCTTACCGCCTTCGCCGGCATTGCCGCCTCTTTTGCGGCCCTGACCAGCCCGGCCGCGGCGAAGCAGGACGAGCTTCAGGCAACCTTCGACAGCACGTTCGGAACCCAGCCCCGCAGCCCGCAAAGCTTCGAGGCGGTGTATGCCTCCAGCTTCGAACAGCGCATCGCCGATCTGGCCAATCCGGCACTCGGCCGGATTGGCGTAGCCGCGGTCGACCTTGCCACGGGCGAGGAAGTCATGGTGCTGGGCGACCAGTTGTTCCCCATGGCATCAACCAGCAAGATCGCGGTCGCCGGCGCGTTTCTGGAAATGGTCGAGAAGGGGCGCTATTCGCTCACCTCCGAATTTCCGCTGATGATGCCGGTCGCATCGGCCAAGTATTCATCGGCAAAGGCTCCTGTGCGGCCCGGCCAGTATATGGCGGCCATCGACCTGATCGAGATCATGATCACCCGATCGTCCAACCCGGCGACCGATGCGCTGTTGGCGGCTGTCGGCGGGCCTGCCGTGGTCAATGACTGGATCAAGCGCAAGGGGATCGCCCCCTTCTCGATCAACCGCGACATTGCCACGCTGGTGCGCGATGATGGCCAGTATAACCCTGCCAACCACATCGATCCGCGCGACGCCGCGACGCCGCGCGCGATGGCGCGGCTGCTGGCCGGGATCTATCGCGGCGAGTTGCTGTCGGAGCAGAGCCGCCGGGTGGTGCTTTCCGCGATGAGCCGCACTGTCACGGGCAAGAGGCGCATTCCTGCACATATCCCGCTGGAAGCACGGGTCAGCCACAAGACCGGCTCGCTCAACAACACCTCCAGCGATATCGGCCTGATCGAATGCCCCGATGGCCGCGTGATTGCCGTGGCGATCTATGTCACCGGGCAAGGTGGCAAGCTTGCCCGCGAAGAACGCATCGCCGCGATTGCCCGCGCACTTTATGATGGCTTTGCAATCCGTGCGCAGCAAAACCCCACCCGCAACTGGGCCAGAGCGCCCCGTGCGACCGGGGGCTGATCCGCTTTAATCGCGGATGACAGGCAACAAAAAGGGCGGCACCGCAAGGCGCCGCCCTTCCTGTTTGCGTTGCGCATCACCGCAGCGACGCGAAAGCCCGCGCGATTACTCGGCGGCTTGTTCAGCTTCGGCAGCGACATCAGCAGCGGCATTGCCGATTTCATCGGTGGTGCGCTCGGCGTCGTCAGCGGCTTCGTTCGCGGCGGCTTCGATATCGGTGGCGGCAGCGTCGGCGGTGCCTTCAACGGTTTCGACAGCAGCGTCGGCATTGGCTTCGGCATCAGCGGCCATGGCGTCGACGGTTTCTTCGCCTTCGACTTCGGTGCTGTTGCTGCAAGCGGCGAGGCCGAGGGCCGACGTCGCGATGGCGGCAGCGAGGATGATCTTGCGCATGATGTGAATTCCTTCTTCTGCGAATGAAACGCGAACCGTTGCAGGGCGCGCCGACCGGGATCTGATCGTCCGGTTCGATCCTTGATTTAGGCCCTCCCAAGGGTCTGCACAAGGCGAAGAAGGCATGATGCCGCAATGCCGCCGCATTTTCGCCATAATTCGGGCTCGACTTATCGCCAGCCTTGTCAGCGCCAACCCCCTACCCGCGCGCTGCGGTGCCTGCTAGCAGGCGACATGGCCGATAAGCAGCACCTCTACCTCGTCGATGGCTCGTCCTATATCTTCCGGGCGTATCACCGCCTGCCTCCGCTGACGAACCCGGAAGGGACGCCGGTGGGTGCGGTTTATGGCTATACGACGATGCTGTGGAAGCTCGCCGCCGATCTCGATGCGGCTGACGGGCCGACGCATCTGGCGGTCATCCTGGATGCCAGCGGGGTCAGCTTCCGCAATGACATCTACGAACATTACAAGGCTAATCGGCCCGAACCGCCCGAAGACCTCGTCCCGCAATTCCCGCTGATCCGTGACGCCACGCGCGCGTTCAGCCTGCCCTGCATCGAAGTGCCGGGGCTGGAAGCGGACGACCTGATCGCCACCTATGCGCGGCGCGCGCAGGAGATGGGGTGGGACGTCACCATCGTCAGTTCCGACAAGGATCTGATGCAGCTGATCGGCGATGTCGACGGCCCCAACGGGCCGGGACGGATCGATATGCTCGACACCATGAAGAACCAGCGCATCTGGCTTCCGGAGGTCGAGGAGAAGTTCGGCGTTGCGCCTGAACTGGTCGGCGATGTGCTGGCACTGATGGGTGATAGCGTCGACAATGTGCCGGGCATTTTCGGGATCGGGCCGAAGACCGCGTCAAAACTGATTGCCGAACACGGCTCTCTGACTGCGGCGCTCGACAGCGCGCCCGCCATGAAGCCTTCCAAACTGCGCGACCGGTTGATCGAAGGGCGCCCCGATGCCGAGCTTTCCAAGGTGCTGGTGACGCTGAAGGAAGATTGCGACCTGCCGCAGCCGATTGCCGAAATGGCGCTTGGCCCGGTGCCGCCTGAACCGCTGGCGGCGTTTCTTGAAAAGCACGGCTTCACTTCATTGCTGCGGCGGTTGGATGCCGGACGCGGCAGCCCGTCGCGCACCACCGATCTCAACCCGCCCAAGCCCAGCACTGCGGGCGAAAAGGGCGCGGGTGCAAACGGCGCCGCTCTGACCGAAGGCAATCGCCAGCCTTTGCCCGATATGCCACCGGTCGATCATGCCGCCTATGAAACGGTGCAGACGCTGGAGCGGTTGGAGGCATGGATCGCGCGGGCCCGCGCCGCGCAGATAGTGGCCGTGGATACCGAGACGACATCACTCGATGCCGTCCGGGCCGATCTGGTCGGAGTCAGCCTTGCGCTTGGGCCGAACGATGCGTGCTACATCCCGCTGGGCCATCATAATATTGGGGGGGGCGGCACCGATATGTTCGCGCAGAAACCCGAACAGGTGCCGATGGCCGCGGCGATGGCAGCGCTCAAGCCCTTGCTGGAGGATGAGGCAGTCCTCAAGATCTTCCAGAACGGCAAGTATGACATCAACGTGCTGGCCCGCGTCGGCGTCAATGTCAGCCCCATCGACGATACGATGGTGATAAGCTTCGCGCTGGATGCCGGACGCGGCGAGGAAGGCATGGGCGGCGGCCACGGGATGGATGACCTATCCCAGCGCCACCTCGGCCACACGCCTATTCCGTTCAAGGACCTGTGCGGCACCGGCAAGAAGGCTATCGGCTTTGCCGAAGTGCCGATCGACCGCGCGACCCACTACGCTGCCGAGGACGCCGACATCACCTGGCGGCTCCACGCCCACCTGAAACCGCGCCTTGCGACCGAAGGTGGAAGCCGGGTCTACGAACGCGTCGACCGTCCGCTGATCCCCGTCGTCGCCCACATGGAGCGCGAGGGTATCCGGGTCGACCGCGCACGTTTGGCGAAGCTATCCGAGGAATTCGCCATCGAGATCGGACGGCTCGAAGGCGAAATCCACGTCCTCGCCGGACAGGAATTCACCGTCGGCAGCCCCAAACAATTGGGCGATATCCTGTTCGACAAACTCGGCCACAAGGGCGGCAAAAAGGGCAAGAGCGGGCAGTATTCCACCGACGTGTCGGTGCTGGAAAAGCTCAGCCTTGAAGGCGCTCCGATTGCGCGGCTGGTGCTGGAATGGCGCCAGCTGGCCAAGCTGAAGTCCACCTATACCGATGCGCTGCAAGCCGCGATCAACCCGGCAACGGGCCGCGTCCACACCAGCTACAGCTTGGTCGGCGCGCAGACCGGGCGGTTGTCCTCGACCGATCCGAACTTGCAGAACATCCCGATCCGCACCGCCATCGGCCGCCAGATCCGCGAAGCTTTCGTGCCTGAACCCGGCAACGTGTTGCTGGCGGCGGATTATTCGCAGATCGAATTGCGGCTGGCGGCACACATGGCCGGGGTCGACAGCCTGAAGGACGCTTTCGCGCAAGGCGAGGACATCCACGCCCGCACCGCGCGCGAAATGTTCGGCGAAGTCACCCGCGACACCCGCGCCCGCGCCAAGACGATCAACTTTGCAATTCTTTACGGCATCAGCCGATGGGGCTTGGCTGGCCGATTGGAAGTCTCGCCCGAAGAAGCGCAGGCGATGATCGACACCTATTTCCAGCGCTTTCCCGGCATCCAGCGGTACATCCACGAAACCTTGGAAAGCGTGCGCGCCTGCGGTTATTCCGAGACGCTGTTTGGCCGCAAGACGTGGTTCCCGCGGATCAATTCGAAGAACCAGGCCGAACGGCAGGGCAGCGAACGCGCCGCGATCAACGCGCCGATCCAAGGCACCAGCGCCGACATCATCAAGCGCGCCATGGTGCGGATGCTCCCGGCGCTGGCTGAAGCGGGCCTGCACGATGTGCGGATGCTGCTGCAGGTGCACGACGAACTGGTGTTCGAACTGCCCGAAGCCCGCGTCGAAGCCGCCACCCCGATCATCCGGCAAGTCATGGCCGAGGCAGCGTTGCCAGCAGTCGAACTGACCGTGCCGCTGGGCGTGGACATTGGCACCGGCCTGTCGTGGGACGCAGCGCACTGACCCTGCTCAGGACGGCGTCAGGTCGCTGCCAGCCCGGGCTCAGAGGCGTTTAGCCGGCCTCTGCCCCCCTCCAGACCCGCCCCTGCGAAGGGGGCCGGGGCCGGTGGGCCGCCATGTTTCACGTGAAACATTTGCAGAACGTCTAATCGTGCTTCTTCTCCCGCGTCGGCTTGAGCATCTCGGGCGAGAAAAACCCGATCGGCTGCACCGCCGCCGCGCGTTTCTTCAACTCGCCGCGCATCTTGAGGTATTCACCCTCCATCTCGGCCGTCACGGTAGCGCGCGAATCCTTGAGCGCGGCGTCGAAGTCCTGCGCTTCGACCGTGCTGACGTCGCCGCCAACCCGGCGCAGCGCGGCAAGTCCGGCACGGCGCACCACATCCTCAAGGTCCGCCCCGGTGAAGCGTTCCGTCTGACCGGCGATGCTCCCCAGATCGACATTATCGGCCAGTGGCATCTTCGCGGTGTGAATGCCCAGAATGTGCTCCCGCCCGGCCTTGTCCGGAGTGCCGACATAGACAAGTTCATCAAACCGGCCCGGGCGCAGCAGCGCGGGATCGACCAGTGTCGGTCGGTTGGTCGCGCCGATCACGACCACCGATTGCAGCTCCTCCAGCCCGTCCATTTCGGCAAGGATGGTGTTGACCACACGGCCTGTCACCTGCGGTTCGCCCTGACCTGATCCGCGCGCGGGAACGAGGCTATCGATCTCGTCGATGAACAGGACGCAGGGGGCCACCGCACGGGCGCGGGCGAACAGCTTGGCGATCTGCTGCTCGCTTTCACCATACCATTTCGACAATAGGTCGGAGCTTTTCATCGAGATGAAATTCGCCTCGGCCTCCTTCGCGACGGCCTTGGCCAGCAGCGTCTTGCCGGTGCCGGGCGGGCCATAGAGGAGGAAGCCCTTGGCTGGGCGGATGCCCAGACGGCGGAAGGCATCGGGGTTTTTAAGCGGCAGCTCAATCCCCTCCTTCAGCTTGTCTGCCGCCTCCCCCGCGCCGCCGATATCGTCCCAGCCGACATTGGGCACCTGCACCATCACTTCGCGCATCGCCGAGGGCTGGACGCGCTTCAGCGCGGCGAGGAAATCGTCACGCGACACGCACAGATCTTCGAGCACTTCGGGCGGGATCGTGCGTTCATCAAGGTCAAGGCGCGGCATGATCCGGCGCACCGCTTCGATCGCGGCTTCGCGGGCAAGCGCCGCAATATCCGCGCCGACAAAGCCGTGGGTGACGCGGGCCAGTTCGTCCAGATCGACCGCCGCTTCGAGCGGCATCCCACGGGTATGGATACCGATGATCTCGCGCCGGCCGCGCTGGTCGGGTACGCCAATCACGATCTCGCGGTCGAACCGGCCCGGACGGCGCAGCGCCTCGTCGATCGCGTCGGGGCGGTTGGTGGCGGCGATCACCACCAGATTGGCGCGCTTCTCCAGCCCGTCCATCAAGGTAAGCAACTGCGCAACAAGGCGCTTCTCCGCCTCGCCCGGTACCTGGGTGCGCTTGGGCGCGATCGAATCGATCTCGTCTATGAAGATGATCGCAGGCGCCGCGCGGGTGGCTTCCTCGAACACTTCGCGCAGGCGCTTTTCGCTTTCGCCATAACCCGATCCCATGATTTCCGGGCCATTGATGGTGAAGAACTCGGCGTCGCTTTCATTGGCCACCGCCTGCGCCAGCCGGGTCTTGCCCGTTCCCGGCGGACCATGGAGAAGCACCCCCTTGGGCGGTTCGACACCGAGACGGATGAACAGTTCGGGGTAGCGCAGCGGCAATTCCACCATTTCGCGCAAGGCCCGGATGGTGTCCTCCATCCCGCCCACATCGTCATAATTGACGACGGCGCGGCCATCGCGGGGTTCCTCGAACTCGGCGCGCAATTCGACCTCGGTGTTTTCGTCGATGTGGACGATACCTTTGGGGGTGGTCGAGGCTACGGTGAGCCTGATCTGGGTCAAGGCATAGGCTGGGGCGCGCAACAGCTGGCGAACGTCGGCCGGCATGTTCTGCACCGGCTGCTGACCAGTGGTCGCCACCAGATCGCCAGCCAGCAGCGGGCGGCGGAAGAAGTTGCGCTTCAATGCCTGAGTCGGCCCCTGAAGCCGCATCTCGCGCTGGGCAGGGGCGAAGACGACGCGGGTGGCGGGGCGGGATTCGGCCCGCGCGATTTCGACATGCTCGCCCGATCCGCCTTGCGCATTGCCGCGCTGGAGCCCGTCCAATCGCACCACATCAAGCGCATCATCTTCCGGGTAGGCGGCCATGGCAATCGCGGCGGTGGTGCGCTTGCCTCTGATTTCGACCACGTCGCCTTCAGTGATGCCGAGCTTCTGGAACGCGCTGCGCGGGATCCGGGCGATGCCAGCGCCCGATTCTTCCTGGCGCGCGGGGGCGACTTGCAGCCGGACGGTGCGAATCGGTATAGCGGTTTCGGCGTCGGCCATGGGCTGGTTCCTGTTCCTGCTGCAGTCGTCAGTCTCAGACCGATAGCTAGGAACCGCGCCAAACGAATGCAATCAGCGACAAGCTGAGCAGGGCACCGGCTGCGCCGCCTGAGCGATCTGCGCCAGGCAAGAAAAAAGCCCGGCACGCCTGTGGGTTTGCGCCGGGCAAGAAAAAAGCCCGGCACTGGGGCCGGGCTTGGAAAGTTTGGGAGAGGATGCCTAAAAAGGCACGCTCTAATTGGCCCAAGCGGCATCATTGTGCAAGTGCGAAAACAATGGGAATTGATGCAAATAATGCAATCAGAGTCTTTTTTTTCGCCATTTTGTGCGCAAACTTGCACGGTTTTGCTCAAATCATTGGCATTCGCTTAATTCTTGAGCACATTTACAGGGCTGGGCCATTTTGCGTTGCAACATGAAAGGTGATTCGACTCGGCGGCTGCGCAGGCGTGACAGCATGGCTCGAACGCGCTAATCGCCGGCCAGTAAGTGGCCGATCCGGGCCAACATTACACGAGACAAGGCCGGCCCATGACCAAGCTTTATCCGGACGCTGCAAGCGCGCTCGACGGCGTGCTCCGTGACGAAATGCTGATCGCTGCGGGCGGGTTCGGCCTGTGCGGCCTGCCTGAAAGGCTGCTTGATGCGATCCGCAATTCAGGCGTCACCGGCCTCACCTTTGCCAGCAACAATGCCGGGATCGACAATGAAGGCATCGGCAAGCTGCTGCGGACACGGCAGGTCAGGAAGATGATCTCCTCCTACGTCGGTGAGAACAAGGAATTCGAGCGGCAATACCTCGCCGGTGAACTGGAGGTCGAGTTCTGCCCGCAAGGCACGCTCGCTGAACGGATGCGGGCGGGCGGCGCGGGCATACCCGGCTTCTACACCCGCACCGGGGTTGGCACCGAAGTTGCCAAGGGCAAGGAACACAAGGACTTCCCCGACCGTGATGGGGTGATGCAGACTTACATCCTTGAACGCGGCATCTTTGCCGATCTCGCCATCGTCAAGGCGTGGAAGGCCGACACGACCGGCAATCTGGTGTTCCGCAAGACGGCTCGCAATTTCAACCTGCCTGCCGCAACCTGCGGGAAAATCTGCGTTGCCGAAGTGGAGGAAGTGGTGCCTGCAGGCAGTCTCGATCCCGATCAGATCCATCTTGCCGGGGTGTTCGTCAATCGCATCATCTGCGGCGCGCCCTATGACAAACAGATCGAGTTTCGCACGGTCCGGCAAAGAGAGGCCGTGTGATGAAAACAAAGCTGGCGCTGCTGTCCTTGGCGTTGTTGGCAGGAGGCGATGCCACGCAAGCCGCGCTGGATCCTGCGACCGTTGCCGCGCCTACATCCGTTTCGACCCCCGAAGCAGGTGCCGAGCTTGCGCCCGTGAACGGCTCCGGCTGGTTCCTGATCGAATCGCTGCTCGCCAAGCAAGGACAGTAACGACACATGGCCACGCTCCCCACCGGCTGGAACCGCGACCAGATGGCCGCACGCGCCGCACGCGAATTGCAGGACGGGTATTACGTCAATCTGGGCATCGGCATCCCGACGCTGGTGGCCAACCACATCCCCGAAGGCATGATGGTCACGCTGCAAAGCGAGAACGGGATGCTGGGCATCGGGCCGTTCCCCTATGATGATGACGTCGATCCCGATCTCATCAACGCCGGCAAGCAGACCATCTCCGAGCTGCCGCACAGCGCCTATTTCGACAGCGCGACCAGCTTTGCGATGATCCGCGGCGGGCATATTGATCTGACCGTGCTGGGGGCGATGGAAGTGGCCGAAAACGGCGACATCGCCAACTGGATGATCCCCGGCAAGATGATCAAGGGCATGGGCGGAGCGATGGATCTGGTCGCGGGCGTCAAGAAGATCATCGTCGTGATGGACCACACCGCCAAAGACGGTTCGCCCAAGTTCATCCCCGCCTGCACGCTGCCGCTGACCGGCGCGGGCGTGGTGGACATGGTCATCACCAATCTGGCGGTGTTCGCGCGGCCTGACCACGCCTCGCCGTTCCGGTTGATCGAGACGGCGCCGGGCGCGACCGAGGCTGATATCGCCGCGACCACCACCGCGCATTACGTGGTCTGATGCGGCGTGGTGTGGGGATCGCCGCTGGCGCGCTTGTTCTCGTGATCGGCAGCATACTCGCCTTCACGTCGCCGCCGCGTCTGCTTTCGCTATATGACCGGATGGCCGGCGGGCGTGAAGGGTCGTTCCCGGCGGCTGAGGGCGTGCCTTTCGGCAACCATGGGCAGGCGCTCGACATCTGGGCACCCAATGCGATGCCTGCTGGCCGCAAACTGCCGGTCGTGATCTTCTGGTATGGCGGCGGCTGGGCGAAGGGCGATCGCACCTCCTATGCCTTTGCCGGAAGAGCCTTGGCGAAGGCCGGGTTTCTGGTGGTCGTACCCGACTATCGCAAGGTGCCGCAGGTGCACTTCCCCGCCTTCCTTGATGATGGCGCGCAGGCGGTTGCGTGGGTCCAGCAGAATATCGAGCAATATCAGGGTGATTCTGAGCGGCTAGCCTTCATGGGCCATTCGGCGGGCGCCTATCAGGCGGTGATGCTGGCGCTAGATGCGAAGCGGCTGACGGCGGCGGGCGTTGATCCTGCGAGCGTCAAAGCGGCGGTGGGACTGTCCGGCCCTTACGACTTCCACCCCTTCACCTCGGACCGCGCGATTGCAGCGTTCAGCCAATGGCCACGCCCCGAGGAAACCCAGCCAATTACCTTCGCCCGTGCTGACGCGCCGCCTTTGCTGTTGGTCACCTCTGATGGCGACGAGACAGTGCGGCCCAAGAACGCCAACAACCTCGCCGCGAAGCTGCGCGGGTTGGGCGCTCCGGTGGAGGTGAGGAACTACGGTTCGCTCGATCACGAGGAGGTGGTAATGGCCATCTCGGTCCCGTTCCGCAGCAAGGGGCCTGTGCTGGCGGATAGCGCCGCGTTCCTGAAGGCAAAGCTGGGGAATTGACGATGTGGCTGACCGAACCCCGCAACCCCAATGCGCCGCTCGCCGGGCTGAAGGTGGTCGAGCTGGCGCGGGTGCTGGCGGGGCCGTTCTGCGGACAGATCCTCGCCGATCTGGGCGCGGATGTGATCAAGGTCGAAAGCCCGGAAGGCGATGGCACCCGGCTGTGGGGGCCGCCGTGGGTCGAACGCACCGACGCGGACGGCAAAGTCCACCGCGAGGCCGCCTATTATCACGCCTGCAACCGCGGCAAGCGTTCGGTCATCGCTGATTTTGGAAACGCGGATGATCTGGCCCGGGTGCGCGCATTGTGCGCCGAAGCCGACGTCGTAATCGAGAACTTCAAGACCGGCAGCCTTGCCAAATTCGGGCTCGATTATGCCAGCCTTGCCGAGGCCAATACGGGCCTTGTCTATTGCTCGATCACCGGCTTCGGCCAGACCGGCCCGCGCGCGCATGAGGCGGGGTATGACTTCGTCGCGCAAGGCATGAGCGGGCTGATGTCGCTGACCGGCGAGCCGGAGGGGCACCCCGTCAAGATGGGCATCTCGATCAGCGATCTGGCGACTGGCGTGTGGGCGGCAAACGGTGTTCAGGCGGCGCTGCTGATGCGGGCGCGCACTGGTCAAGGGCAGCAGGTCGACATGGCGCTTCTCGATTGCTCGGTCGGGCTGCTCGCCAATCAGGCGACCTATTTCTTCACCACCGGCGACAACCCGCCCCGGATGGGTAATGCCCACGCGCAGGTCGCCCCTTACGGAGTGTTCGCGGTTTCAGATGGTCACGTGATCCTCGCGCCGGCCAATGACGGGCTGTTTCAAAAGCTGATGGCGGTACTCGGCCTTGACCACCTTGCCGTCGATCCGCGCTTTAACGCCAATGGCGACCGGACCGCGCACGCGCAGGCGCTCGACACAGAAATTGCCTCTGCAACAGCCACTTGGACCAAACAAGACCTGCTTGATGCCTGCCACGCTGCAGGCGTACCGGCGGGGCCAATCAATCGGCTGGACGAGGTGTTTGCCGATCCGCAGGTGATCGCGCGCGGGATGCGGGTGGAGCTTGGCGGGATGGCGGGGGTGCGCAGCCCGTTCACATTCTCGGACGCGGAACTGGCGCTCGACCGGCCCTCGCCCATTCACGGCGAACACGGTTAGGACAGCAACCGCGCCCCGCCGCGCCACAGCCGTTCGAACGGGCCTTGGCCAACCCTTGCGATCCAGACCGGCGACCACAGCAGCATCGCAGTGACCGGCACCAGCGTCAGCAGGGCGGCTTGCCAGCGAGTAACCTCGCCAAACAGGCCCAACCCCCAGCTGGCGAAGATCGCCGACAGGATCACGCTGGTCATCAGATAATTGGTTAACGATAAGCGGCCCACCATCGCCAACCTGCGTGTCAAGCCATTGGACTTCTTTAAGAACGTCATCGCCAGCGCAGCATAGCTCACCGCCAGCAAGGTATCGAAAGGTGCCGACATGACCAGCGCCACAGGCCCGACCAGCGCCGCGGGAAAGCCCTTGGCCACCAGCCACACCGCACCCAGCAGCAGCCCGGGCAGCGCCACCAGCGCGCACAGTCCGGCCGTCCGTTGCAGATGGAAGGTGCGCCATTCGCCCTTCAGCATCCCCCCGCGCCACAACCCCATGCCGAGCGCGATGGCGGCTAGGTTCAGCGGCAGCGATGCCGCCAACGTCGAGAGCTGGCGTGGTATCCCGATCGCCCGACGCGCCGCCCGCTCGCCAAACCCTTCGCGGCCCTGTTCCAGAAGCTTGGCAATCATCGCCGGATCACGGCCAAACTGCCGCTCCGCCCACAATAGCGAATCCGAGCCCCATTGTTCCATGTGAAACGCTGTCAAAGCCCCCCCAAAGGCGGCCAAACCCAAGGCTAAATGCAGCATAACCAGGCCTAAAGCGACCGTAACCAACGCCCGCGCGGACAGCCCTGCCAGCAAGGGAATGGCAAGCCCCGCCATCGCATAGGCGCGCAGCACGTCATTGCTGGCGAGCAGGACCGCATGGGCCAACCCGATCACAAACAGCACGATCATGCGGGCATAATGCGCACGCCACGGCGCTTTGCCGGAACGTTCGATCAGGATCAGGCACCCTGCCCCGAAGAGCATCGCAAACAGCGTGCGAAACTTGTCCTCAATGAAGACGAAGCTGCCCAGCCACACCCAGTAATCGGCTGGCCCCGCGCCTCCGGAGTGACCTGGGCTATAACTCATCGGGTTATAATAGGCAGGTGCCGGCATCGCGAAGGCGAGGACATTCATCCCCACAATCCCGATCACCGCCACGCCCCGCAGGGCGTCCAGCGCAAGTATTCGGCCGGGGTCGGCGGGCGTCATCATGGATGACGCCCTACCGCGAAATTCAGGCCAGTGCAGCCGTCAGATCGTCAACCAGATCGAGCCGTTCCCACGGGAAGAAGTCGCCATCGGCGTTGCGGCCGAAGTGGCCGTAGGCCGCGGTCGGCTGATAGATCGGCTTGTTCAGGCCAAGATGGGTGCGGATGGCGCGCGGGGTCAGCCCGCCCAGCTTGGCAATGCCGAGGATCGCGGCTTCGATCGCGTCGTCGCCGACAGTGCCGGTTTCGTGCGTATCGACATACAGTGACAGCGGCTTCGACACGCCGATGGCATAGGCGATCTGGATGGTGCAGCGCGTGGCGAGGCCAGCGGCAACCACGTTCTTGGCGAGGTAACGGGTGATGTAGGCCGCCGAACGGTCAACCTTGGTCGGGTCCTTGCCGCTGAACGCACCGCCGCCATGCGGGGCCGCGCCGCCGTAGGTGTCGACGATGATCTTGCGGCCCGTCAGCCCGGCGTCGCCATCCGGCCCGCCGATTTCGAAGCTGCCGGTTGGGTTGATAAAATATTCGGTCTCACGCAGCAGAACCGGCGGGATCACGTCGGCGATCACGCCCTTCACGTAAGCTTCCAGTTCCGCCTGCTTGGCCGGATCATTCTCGTCATAACCGGCCTTGTGCTGGGTCGAGACGACGACAGCGGTCGCGGCGACGGGCAGCGAGCCTTCGTAACGCAGGGTCACCTGGCTCTTGGCGTCCGGTTCAAGGAAGGGCGCCGCGCCCGAGTGGCGGTCAGCCGCCATGCGCTCAAGGATCTTGTGGCTGTAATACAGCGTCGCGGGCATCAGGCCGGGGGTCTCGTCGGTCGCGTAACCGAACATGATGCCCTGGTCGCCGGCGCCTTCGTCCTTGTTCTCGCCTGCATCCACGCCCTGCGCGATGTGCACTGACTGACCGTGCAGGTTGTTTTCAAAACGGAAGGTTTCCCAGTGGAAGCCGTCCTGTTCGTAACCGATGCGCTTCACCGTGGCGCGCACGGTTGCTTCGATTTCTTCCTTGGCACCCGGTGCCCATTCGCCATTTTCGAACACGCCCTTGCAGCGGATTTCGCCCGCCAGCACGACCAGCTGCGTGGTGGTCAGGGTTTCGCAGGCGATGCGCGCTTCGGGGTCTTTCGACAGGAACAGATCGACGATCGCGTCCGAAATCTGGTCCGAAACCTTGTCGGGGTGACCTTCGGAAACGCTTTCAGAGGTGAACAGGTAATTGGAGCGCATGGGATCCCCCGGAGCTGAAAGAACAATTCGGCGCCGGGAAAGTCACCTTATAGAGATATAAGGAAACCTTTATGTCCTGCGCCGTTCTTGCCCGCCCTAGCCGCGCGCGCGAACCAGCGCAAGCATTCTTGGCAACCAGAGCCCTTGGCCAAGTCCAAAGGCGATCAACAGCGCCGCCCAGCCGATTGTCAGCAGATGGCCCCATTGCCCGAACAGCGTCGGCGGCTTGGCAGCAGGCACCAGCCCGTCCAGCTTGTCCGCCTTGCCCATCCCGATATGCCCGCGCACAACGCCGTTTGCGTCGATCACCGCGCTGATCCCGGTGGTGGTTGAACGCAGCACCGGCAGCCCTTCCTCGATCGCGCGCAGCCGTGCCTGCGCCAGATGCTGCGGCGGCCCCCACCAGCCAAACCAGCCGTCGTTCGATGGGTTGAAGATATAATCGGGCCGATTCGCCTTGTCCGCGACAGCGCCGGAGAACACGATCTCGTAACAGATCATCACCCCCGCCTTGCCATGCACGCCCAGATCGAGCGTGCGCGGGCCGGGGCCAGGCAGGTAATCAATGCTGCCGGCCACCAGCCGCGACGCGCCGAGCGGTTCGAGAAGGGTACGCATCGGCAGATATTCACCATAGGGCACCAGATGCGCCTTGTCGTAACCGCCGAGGATCTGCCCCTTGCCGCCAATCGCCATCACCGAATTGCGCGCGCTGACCGCCGCTGGAATGCCCGAGGCATTGGCGCCGATATTGAGGTTCACCACGCCGGTCAGCAGCGTCGATTGCGGGCCGATCACTCGGCCAATGCGGCGGCGGGCCAGCACCGGATCGCCGCCGGCGGTCATCTGGAGATAGAACCGCTCCGGATACCCTTCTTCCAGATAGTCGGGCACCGCGCTTTCGGGCCACAACACGATCCGCGATTGGTTGCCGCCCGGCGCGGTCAGGCGGGTGAGGCGGCGGAACTGCTCTTCGAACTTGGCAGGGTCGTTGATTTCGGACTGCGGGAGAAAAGGCTGGACGAGGGTGTAGCGCAGGGTGGAATCGCCCGAAAAAAGACCGGGCATAACGGGAAAGGTCATCCATCCGAACAGAACGGTTGCGGGCAGCCACGCCCACCTGTTGCGACCGGTTGTGACGAGCCAGAGGAAACCGATGCCGATCAGCATGGCCAGCCCTGACAATGCATAGGTGCCCATCCACGGCAGCAGCATCGCCAACCCTGGCACTTCCCACGTGCCCAGCAGCATGAGCCCCAGCGGCGGCCAAGGATATCCGGTGAACACCCAGCCGCGCAGCCATTCGGTGACGATCCACGCGCCCGCCAGCACCGGCCCGAAGGCCCACAGCGGACGATTGCGCGCCAGCAGGTGCGCCGCCAGCGCGGCAAAGGCGGGATACCAGGCGAGGTAGATGCACAGCAGCGGCACCGCGGCCCAGCCCAGCACCTCGGGCATTTTCGCCTGATGGGTGAAGGCGGTGGCGATCCAGTTATTGGCGAGCGTCAGATGCGCCCAGCCGAACCACCAGCCGCGCCACAGCGCCTGCCGCCAACCGTCAGCGGAATGGATCAGCCACACGAACCCCGCCAGACCTGCAAGGCCCAGCGGCCAAAGATGCAGCGGAGGGTAGGCGCAGGCCGTGATCAGGCCAAGCGCGATGGCAGCCAGCGCCGGGCGACGCTGCGCTAGCGCAGGAACCGCCGCCAGCCGCTCAAGCATGGCTATCAGTCGACCGTTTCGAGCGTGCCGCCGCTATCACCGCCTGCGTCGTCCCTGCGGATCGAGGGCGGCAGGATCGAGCTGTCGATTCCCCCCTGCCCTGCGCCGCGATCATCATCGACTGTCTTGCGCGGCTTGCGGGTCCGGGCCGGCTTTCCGCTGGGTTCGGCGCCTTCTGTACGCTCGGCCCGTTCGGGACGTTCAGCGCGTTCCGGACGCTCAGCACGCTTTTCGCTGCGCTCACCACGATCCTGCCGCTCGCCCTGATTCTCGCCGCGGTTTTCGGGCCACGCCTCACGGGGCTTGCGCTGCTGCTGGCGGCGGGCGTTCTGCTGGCGCGGCTGCGATTGCCCGCGATCATCATTGCGGTCGTCGCGGTCGTCGCCAAGGAAGGATTCGCCTTCCTGGCCTGGCTCGCCCTCTTCCAGATCGGCACGCGGGCCGTTGTCATGCTGGTCGTAGCGCGGGCGCGATACCGGCTCGCTGCGACGGCCGAAATCCATATCGTCGTCGCCGTAATCTTCGACCTGCTCGCGTTCGTCACGGCGCCCGTTACCACCGGCACCGCCGCGCTGTTCGTCCTGACGCGCCTTGTTGTCGGCGATCACGCGGAAATAGTGGTCAGCGAACTGGAGATAGTACTCCATCTGCACGCGGTCGCCATTGTGATGGGCGTCCTGCGCAAGCTTTTTGTACTTATCAAGCATCTGCGGGGCGTTGCCGCGCGCCCGGCTGTCGATCCGGTTCAATTGCGCGCCACTGCCGCCCTGATTGCGGTTCCCACGCCCGCGACGACGGTTATTCCGGTTATTATTGTTGTTATTCAAGGAAAACGTTCCTTATCAGCGACCTGGCGCGGAAATAATCATTATACGCGTGGTCAACAGACCCCTTGCCCTCTCGTCACGCATGGCTCAGGCGATGGCCTAGCCAAAGCATGCCGCGCGCTCCGCGCTGTCGCAGCCGAGGGCGTACCCTGACGGCGGTATCAGCTAAGTTCAGGAGCTTGGCCCAGCGACTTGCGCCCTTCGCAGATCGTCTGGCTTACCACTGACGTAGCGATGCAAAATCGGTTTGCCAAGCCCTACAACGCTTTTCTGTTACCCGAGGAGCAGCGCACGCGGGCGCCCGCCAAGATCGTAGCGAAGGGTCACAGCAAAGCCCGCGTCCGCCGCCAGCGCGCTGACCGCTTCCGTCTGCTTCGCGCCGATTTCAAGGATTACGGCTGCGTGCGGGTTCATCAAGGCGCGCAGCTGGGGGATCAGGACACGGTAATCGTCGAGGCCTTCGGGGCCGGCGAACAGCGCCGAATGCGGTTCATGATCGTGCACTTGCCGGTCCAGCGCCACGCCCGCTTCGACATAGGGGGGATTGCACAGGATCACATCAAATGTGCCAAGATCATCGGCCCAGCCCGCCTTGCCCCAATCGCGCAGATGCCAGGCGCTGCGCGCGGCCAGGGCGAGCGCGGCGGCATTTGCCTGCGCCACCACCAGCGCATCGGCAGAGGCATCAATTCCGACACCGCGCCAGCCTGTGCGCTCCGCCAGCAGCGCCAGCAGCAGCGCCCCCGATCCGGTGCCCAGATCAAGCGCGCGTCCCGGCGCTCCCCCCTGCTTGTCCGCGTGTTCCAGCGCCGCTTCGATCAGCGTTTCGCTATCCCCGCGCGGGATCAGGGTGGCAGGCGTCACAGTCAGCGGCAGGCCGTAAAATTCAGCCGTGCCGGTGATGTAGGCGACAGGTTCGTGGCCCGCGCGCCGCTCCACCAGCGCGGCGAAGCCTTCGGGCGCGGGGTCACGCATCGCCTTCAGCAGCATGTCTGAGCGGCTCATCCCCAGCGCATGGGCCATCAGCAATTCGGCATCGAGCCGCGCCGTATCGCTGGTGGCGGCGAGGAGGTCAGCGGCGGCGCGGATGGCCTCGCCCACGGTCATCACTCGGTCCCCGTCACTCACTCAGCGCCGCCAGCCGCTTGCCCTCGTCCTCGGCGATCAGGGCGTCGACCAATTCGCCCAGCCCCGGCCCGGCGAGCACTTCCTCAAGCTTGTGCAGGGTCAGCCCGATGCGGTGATCGGTGACGCGGCCTTGCGGGAAGTTATAGGTGCGGATGCGTTCCGACCGGTCGCCGCTTCCGACCATCGCCTTCCTCGCCGCGGCCGCGGCGCCCAGCCGGGCGGCGCGCGGAGCACCTGCATCGCCTTGTCCTTGTTCTTGTGCTGGCTGCGGCCGTCCTGACAGGTCACCACCGTGCCGGTCGGCAGGTGAGTGATCCGCACCGCCGAATCGGTGGTGTTGACGTGCTGGCCGCCTGCGCCGCTGGCACGGTAAACATCGATCTTGAGGTCTTTCTCCTCGACCGAGACATCCACTTCGTCCGGCTCCGGCAGCACGGCGACGGTCGCTGCGCTGGTGTGGATGCGCCCGCCGCTCTCGGTCACGGGCACGCGCTGAACGCGGTGGACGCCGCTTTCGAACTTCAGCTTGGCGAAGACGCCGGTGCCGGTGACGTTGGCGATCACTTCCTTGAAGCCGCCGATGTCCGATGCGTTGATGCTGACCGCCTCGACCTTCCAGCCCTGCTCGGCGGCGTAGCGTTCGTACATCCGGTAGAGGTCAGCGGCGAACAGCGCAGCCTCGTCGCCCCCAGTGCCGGCACGGATTTCGAGCATGGCGGGCTTCGCGTCGGCGCTGTCCCGCGGCAGCAGGGCGATGGCGAGACGGCGTTCAAGATCGGGGAGGGTTGCCTTGATCTGCGCCAGCTCGTCCTCGGCCATGGCCTTCATTTCCGGATCGGCGAGCATTTCGGCCAGCCCCGCCATCTCCTCGCGCGCGGCCTTCACTTCCGCCGCGATTTTCGCGACGGGTTCAAGTTCGGCGTAGTCCCGCGATGCGCGCACGAAGGCCTCGCCCTCCAGCGTTCCGCTCGCCATGCGCGCTTCCAGCTCCGCAAAGCGGTGTGCGATCTGGTCAAGGCGTTCGGGGGGGATTTGCATTTCGATCTTCTCTCACTCGTCATGCTGAACTTGTTTCAGCATCCATTCTGCCGTGTCGAGCCGCGGTGCGTGCGGCACGATGGAACCTGAAACGAGTTCAGGGTGACGAGAGGGGCTAACGATAAGCGCCGAGCACTCCCAAAACCGATGCATCGAGATCGTCGCCCGAAATTCCGTGGCCCATTTCGGGCCTTAGAGACAACAGCGTATTCGCACCGCGCTTTACCGCCTTGTCGTAACGCTTGCGCGGCGATCCCGAGGCGATCAGTTCGGCAGTGAAGCCCTGCCTGCGAACTTCGCCGATGAGCCTGATCGCCTCGGCAATTCGCGCATCATCCTCGACCACGATGATGAGGTCGGCAGGCGCATCCTCCCGCGCGCCGACCAGCATCGCCAGCCGCTCGATGCCCGCCGCCCAGCCCACCGCCGGTGTCGGGGCGCCGCCGAGGCTTTCCATCAGCCCGTCATAACGCCCGCCGCCCAGCACCGTACTCTGGCTGCCCAAAGCCGCTGCCGAGGCGCTGCCTTCGTCGGGGATGAATTCGAACGCGGTGTGGCGGTAGTAATCGAGGCCCCGCACAAGGCTTTCCGCGCGCACCCACTTCACGCCTGCCGCATCCAGCCCGCTGGTGACCGCCGCGAAAAACGCCCGCGCCTCATCCGACAAAAACGCGTCGATCTTCGGTGCATCGGCGAGGAACGGCTTGTCGCGCGCGTCCTTGGAATCGAGGATGCGCAGCGGGTTCTTCTCCAGGCGCTCCTGCGACTCCTCAGACAGCTGATCCTTCACCGCGCGGAAATAGTCGATCAGCGCCGTCCGCCACGCCTCGCGGCTTTCCGCATCGCCCAAAGTGTTAAGGTGCAGGGTCACATCATGGATGCCCAGCTCCTTCAACAGCTGGTCGGCCATCGCCAGCAGCTCCACATCGGCCTGAGGCTCGCCCGCGCCGATCACTTCGGCGTCGATCTGGTGGAACTGACGGTAGCGGCCCTTTTGCGGGCGTTCATACCGGAACAGCGGGCCGTGGGTGGCGACCTTCAGCGGCGCATATTGCTGCCAGCCATTCGTCAAAAACGCCCGCGCGATCCCGGCGGTGAATTCCGGGCGCAGGGTCAGGCTCTCCCCGCCACGGTCGTCGAAGGAATACATTTCCTTCGAAACCACATCGGTCGTCTCGCCCAAGCTGCGCGCGAACACTTCGGTCTTTTCGAACACGGGCATTTCCACCCGGCGGAACCGGTACAGGCGGCGAACACGCTCAAAGGTCTCGACCACGAAGGCGAAAGCCTCGGCATCCTTGCCGAAAATATCCTGGGTGCCGCGGATGGCTTGCGGTGTTGTCTTGCTCATAGGGGGCGATTAGGCTCACGCGGGGTCTTTCGCAATCCTGCGGCACCGATTAAGGGACGCCGCCTTACCTCTCACATTTGCAAGCACAAAAGAGAACAATCATGCGCATCGACAAGATCCCCACCGGCGTCAATCCGCCCGAAGATCTCAACGTCATCATTGAAGTGCCGACCGGCGGCGAGCCGGTGAAGTACGAATTCGACAAGGAAAGCGGCGCGCTGTTCGTTGACCGCATCCTTCACACGCCAATGCGCTATCCGGCGAATTACGGCTTTGTTCCGCACACCCTGTCACCCGACGGCGATCCGCTGGATGCGCTGGTGATCTCGCGCTCGCCCTTCATCCCGGGCTGCGTGGTACGCGCGCGCCCCATCGGCGTGCTGAACCTGGAAGACGAACAGGGCGGCGATGAAAAGCTGATCTGCGTGCCGGTGAACGAAACATTCCCCTATTACGCCGACGTGATCGAGACCAGCGATCTGCCGTCGATCATCTTCCAGCAGATCGAACACTTCTTCACCCACTACAAGGATCTGGAAGCCGAAAAGTGGGTGCGCGTGGGCAAGTGGGGCGATGCTGCCGAAGCCCGCCAAATCACCATTGAGGCGATCGAGCGTTACACCGCTGGAAAATAAGACGCGCTCCGGGCGGTCAGGAAGGCGCTGAAACGGTTGCGCAGCAACCGCAACTCCCATCCGGCCGCCCGCAGGTGCTCAAGCCTGTAGGGCTTGAACCCTAACGAGGAGGCAGCCGCGGCTTGCGGAACTCGGAAACCTAAAACACCCTCAACAGCATTTTAAAGATCAACGTCAGGCCGAACGGCAGGCCCACCGCCAGCGCCCAGAGGGTCATGACATCGCGCTTGAAAGCAGCGGCGAAAGCGGGGTCGACCGCCTCGGCATCGTCCAGATCGGCCCAGCGCTTTTCGAACCAGCGGCACACCGGGATGATCCCGGCGACCAGCACGATCAGCGCAAGGTATGGCAGCGCCGTCGACGAGCCTTCAGAAATTGCCTTGACCGTCACGAAGATCTGCAAGGTGGTGTAGGCCAGCAAGCCATAGGCCACATGATCGCTCATCGCCTTGCGCCAGTCGCGCGTGCGATTGGCTGACAGTGCAGTCGTGCGTTCGTCCGATTTTGCCATGCGTGCCGCTCTCCAACGGTATGTTCTGGTCGCGGCAGTATCGCAAAGCTGCCGAAGAGTTGCAATAAGGCGCAGATACCCGACATTATCTTACGTGAGCAGGAGGATTTGCGGCGCAAGCCGCTCTAAACGCCTATCCTTTTTCTGCCAGGTGGGGCTGACCGCAAGATTGCCGCAACACGAAGCAAAAATCCTGCCAAACGCGCGGCGGCCCTTTTCTGCGGCGCGAAGGGTGCTAAGACTCGTGGCGTGATGACCATCTCAACCCTTTCCGAACCGGCCGGCAATGCGGCCAGCATCCAGCCGACAGGGAGCGGTTTGGAGGTCATCTCGATCGCCAAAAGCTATGACAAGCGCAGCGTGCTCAGCGACATTTCGCTGACCGTGGCCAAGGGCGAAGTGCTCGGCCTGCTCGGGCCGAACGGGGCGGGCAAGACGACCTGTTTCTATTCGATCATGGGTCTGGTGAAGCCGGATTCGGGCCGCATCCTCATGGACGGTGAGGATGTGACCAACCTGCCGATGTATCGCCGCGCGATCCTTGGCCTTGGTTATCTGCCGCAGGAAACCAGCATCTTTCGCGGCATGACCGTGGAACAGAACATCGCCTGCGTTCTGGAACTGGTGGAGCCGGACAAGGCCACACGCGCCAGCGAGTTAGAGCGGTTGCTCGACGAATTCGGCCTCACCCGGCTGCGCGAAAGCCCGGCGATGGCGCTGTCCGGCGGCGAACGCCGGCGCTGCGAGATTGCCCGCGCGCTGGCGGCAAAGCCTTCGATCATGCTGCTGGACGAACCGTTTGCGGGCATCGACCCGCTATCGATCAGCGACATCCGCGAACTGGTGCGCGATCTGAAATCGCGCGGCATCGGGGTGCTGATCACCGATCACAATGTGCGCGAGACGCTCGACATCGTGGACCGCGCCTGCATCATCTATGGCGGGCAGGTGCTGTTCGCCGGCTCCCCGCAGGAACTCGTCGCCGACGAGAACGTGCGGCGGCTTTATCTCGGCGAGAGCTTCACGCTTTAGCGCTGACCGGCATGGTATTAGGCCCCCGCCTCGATATCCGGCAATCGCAATCGCTGGTGATGACCCCGCAATTGCAGCAGGCGATCAAGCTGCTGGCGGCCTCCAACCTCGAAATCGAAACCTTTATTGCGGACGCGCTGGAGGCCAATCCGCTGCTCGATACCGGCGGGCCGGCTGAGGTTGGAGAGCCTGAGCGGATCGAAATCGCTGCCCCATCGGGGGAGGATGCGCCGTCAGATCAATTGATGCTGGCGGGCGGGGGCGAAGGTGATGCGCCGCTCGACCTGTCTTCCGTCGACCGCGACTGGGATACCGGCGACGGCGCGGCGCCATCAATGCGCGATGCCGAATGGGGCGCCGCGGCCTCGGGCGGGTTGGGCGAACCGGGTGACGCCCCGGACTGGGAACAGCTGCGTGCCGCCGAGATCACGCTGGCCGAACACCTCGAAGGGCAAATCGGCGCGCTCACCAAGGACCCGCGCACGGGATTCATTGCGCGCCATATCGTCGGTATGCTCGACGATGCTGGCTATCTTGGCATTTCGCTGGAGGAGGTCGCCGAAGACCTCGGCGTGGAACTGTTCGAGGCCGAGGCCGGGCTGGCGCTGGTGCAATCGCTCGACCCATCGGGCGTGGGCGCGCGCAATCTGGCCGAATGCATCGCCATCCAGGCGCGCGAGGCGGATCGTTACGACCCTTGCATGGCGGCGTTGATCAGCAACCTTGATCTGGTCGCGCGCGGCGAAGTCGAGAGGCTCAAACGCCTGTGCCGGGTGGATGACGAGAATTTCGCCGATATGCTGCGCGAACTGCGCGGCTATAACCCGCGCCCTGGCCTTGCCTTTACCTCTTCAGACAGCAGCAGCGTGGTGCCCGATATCCTGATCACCGCCAATGCGGCCGGCGGGTGGGAGATCGCCCTTAACGAAGACACCCTGCCCAAACTGATCGTCAACCGCGGCTATTTCCTCGAACTCAACGCTGGGGCGACCAGCCGCGAATCGCAGGGCTGGCTCAAGGAAAAGCTGGCGGACGCGCACTGGCTGATCCGCGCCTTGGATCAGCGGCAGAAGACCATCCTCAAAACTGCCGCCGAAATCGTGAAGCAGCAGGACGGCTTTTTCCGCCGCGGGGTTGCCGAACTGCGTCCGCTTACCTTGCGCGAAGTGGCCGAACAGATCGGGATGCACGAAAGCACTGTGAGCCGGGTAACCAGCAACAAATATCTGGCCTGCGCGCGCGGCACATTCGAACTGAAGTACTTTTTCACCAGCGGTGTCGCCTCTGCCGATGGCGAAGGCGCATCCAGCGCTGCGATCAAGGCGCGGATTAAGGCGCTCATCGATGCCGAGACAGCCAAAGATATCCTATCCGACCAACAGCTTGCAGAAATGCTGCAAAAGGAAGGCTTCGATCTGGCGCGGCGCACCGTGGCGAAATATCGCGAAGCCATCGGGCTGGGATCGAGCGCGGAGCGGCGCAGAGCGAAAAAGCTCGCCCGCGCATCTTAGCACTTTCGCGCAGACGACCGGCCGTTCGTAAACCGCCACGCGGCACCCCTGATCCCGGCTTACGAGAGTGTGTCTCGAAAGACTCACATTAAAAAGTTAACGCCATAAATTTCTTATTAACCTTTTTTGGTGAGAAGTGGCGTGGTTAACAGGCGGAACCTCTCCTAAGCGGGGGTTTCCCAAAGGGAAGACAGGGGACGAATATGCGCGTTCTGCTCATTGAAGACGAACCGACCACTGCCAAGGCGATCGAGCTGATGCTCACCACCGAAGGCTTCAACGTCTATTCGACCGATCTCGGCGAAGAGGGTTTGGACCTCGGCAAGCTGTATGATTACGATATCATCCTGCTCGACCTGAACCTGCCTGATATGCATGGTTATGACGTGCTCAAGAAGCTGCGCGTCGCCAAGGTGCAGACCCCGGTGCTGATCCTTTCGGGCATTTCGGAAATGGATTCGAAGATCCGCAGCTTCGGCTTCGGCGCTGACGATTACGTGACCAAACCATTCCACCGCGAAGAACTGGTCGCCCGGATTTATGCCGTGGTGCGCCGTTCGAAGGGCCACTCGCAGTCAGTGATCCGCACGGGCAAGCTGGCTGTTAACCTTGATGCCAAGACAGTCGAAGTCGATGGCAGCCGCGTGCACCTGACCGGCAAGGAATATGCGATGCTGGAGCTGCTCTCGCTTCGCAAGGGCACGACGCTGACCAAGGAAATGTTCCTCAACCACCTGTATGGCGGGATGGACGAGCCGGAACTCAAGATCATCGACGTGTTCATCTGCAAGCTGCGCAAGAAGCTGAGCCTCGCTTGCGGCGGCGACAACTATATCGAAACGGTGTGGGGCCGCGGCTACGTCCTGCGCGACGACGAGACGGTGGTCGAAGCGGCGTAATCTGTTTTTCGTGGGCGCCTGCGCCCTCGTCCTCGGCGCTGTTGCAATCCTTGCGGGATTGGGCGCCTGCGGTCGGCCTCGCGGCCCTTCGGGCCGAAATTGCTCGCAAACGATTATTGGATGCCCGGGGCGGAACATCCCCGGGCGTTTTTCTATGGGCGACCCATGACGGCGTTCAAGGAAGGCGATTCGACCACTACCGCGCGGCTTTCTGGCCGCCTCGAACGGCAAGACGTTGCGCACCAAGCAGCCGAGGTGTCAGCCAAGCTTCCAGCGGAAATGGCCGTTCAACTGATGCGCGAACAGGACATCGTCCTCCCGCGTGCCGGCGCCGATATTGTGGATCGCCAGCGGGTTTCCGTTGCTTGCCCGCCTGTCTGACACGATCCCGATATGCGGCAGGCGCCGGTCGATGATGCTGGTGAATATGTCGCCAGGCTTCCAATGAACGGGGTTCGTCGTAATCGGTAATGCGGCACCCTGACGCTCCAGAAATACCCGAAGATTGGGCACACGTCGGTGATCGATGTTCTTGTCGGTACGGCTCAGGCCCCAGATCTTCGGATAAAGCGAGAAGTTCGCCTTCATGTCGGCATTGACCAGCGCTTGCAGGTCGACCCCGAATGCGTCGCGGTAAGCGCGGATGACAACGTCGGTGCATACGCCCTTGTCACGCGGGACATCGCCGTTGGGAAATGGCAATGCCGAATAAGACGGATCATATTGGACCGTCACGCCAATCTGGCTGCGCGCGGCTTTGATCAGTTGAGCAGCCTTGGGTGCCGATTGCCGCGCCGCACTGTCTGGCACCTCGGCTTGTCCCACGCATCGCGGCGCTGCCGCCAACAGCAATGCAAGGCTTCCGAAGGATCGGCGGGTCAACATCATGCAGCGTGTCTTCCGGCAGAGACCTATACTGTTGCTGAACAGCCCGATGATCCGAGCGAGGCACCAAGCGCGCGCAATCTTGACCGGGGTATGCGCGCCTGCCAAGCGCCTCGCCCATGACAGCGTTCAAGGAAGGCGATCCGACCACCATCGCGCGGCTTTATGGCCGCTCTGTCGGCAAGAAGTTGCGCACGAAGCAGCAGGGGTTGGTGGACAACCTCCTGCCACAGATAGCCGTGCCTGCCGAAGGGCCGGTGTCATCGGAATCTCTCTTCGGCGATACGCGACCGCTGCATTTCGAGATTGGCTTTGGCGGGGGCGAACATCTCGCCTACCGCGCCGATCTGCTGCCTGATCACGGCTTCATCGGCGCGGAACCCTTCGTCAACGGGGTTGCGCAGGCGCTCACCCATATCGAAGACCAGCGCCTCGCCAATGTCCGGCTGCATCATGGCGACGCGCTGGAGGTTCTGGCGCGCATTCCGGATGGCGCGCTAACGATGACCTATCTGCTCCACCCCGATCCGTGGCCCAAGGCCCGCCATGCCAAGCGGCGGATGATGAATGATGGCCCGGTGCGGCTGATCGCGGAGAAGATGAAGCCCGGCGGCGAATTCCGGTTCGGCACCGATCACGACATCTACCTGCGCCACGCGCTGATGGTGATGCAGCGCCACACCGACCTGTTCGAATGGGTGGTCGACAAGCCCGCCGACTGGCAGGTGCGCCCTTCCGGCTGGCCCGAGACCCGTTATGAACACA
>JBIKSA010000081.1:0-8650 GCA_044348875.1 Erythrobacter sp.
TGCGCACCGATCCGGCGACGACCGACCCGAAGCCAATGCAGAACCGGGCGATCCCGGCCGCGAAGGTTTCCTGCAATTCAAAATGCCGTGTGCCCGCGAATTCGAGGATAAAATCGCGCACGGCATCATAATCGAACACGGCGGCAATATCGTCGGTGGTTGCCTTGGCCTCGACGGTCACGCGCACCCAGACTTCGATGATCTGCGGCGCTGCGCGTTCGTGATCATGGATGCCCATCGACACCGGCACCCGCAGCCGGTCCAGACGCAAATCATATCGCATTGTCAGTTCCTGATTTCATACATCACATCGCGGCGCTGTGGCACCAGATGTTGCCCGGAATCCGATAGCACCACAGACCCATTGCGCAGCAGGCCGCGAGCAAGGAACACGCAGGCTCCGGCGATTTCTTCGGCCCGATTTTGCCGGCCCAGCAGGTTCATCCGGCTGGAGGTGCCGAATTCATCCTCGGTCTGGTCGTGGCTCGGCAGGGTCAACCCCGGCGCGAGGCCGTAGATCCGCATCGCGTCCGCCGTCTCCCACGCTTCGGCCATGTGCACCAGCCCGGCTATGCCATATTTGGCGAGCGTATAGCTCGCAAAGTCGGGGTTGGGATTGGAAAGCTTCTGGTCGAGCAGCACGATAGTCACCGCAGGGCCAGCGGCACCGTCGGGCAGTGACCGGCGATGGGCCATGAATTCCCGCACCAGCAGAACCTGGCTTTCCAGATTGGCGCGCAGCGCAGCCCGCAGAGTGACCGGATCGATGGCCCCCAATTCGTCAGGCGAAAATGTGCTGGCGTTGAGCACAAGTACGTCAACCGGGCCGCTTTCCCTCAGGAACGCGGCAAAGCGACCTGCGGCCATATCGGGATCGTCTAGATCGAAGCTGAGGCCGGGGTCGGCATCGTTGCGGCGCGAATGGGCAAAGACGCGGTCACTGGCCTGTTCAAAGGCCTGCGCAATAGCCGCGCCGATCCGCTTGGTACCTCCGGTGACGACAACCTTCCTCATGCCGCTATGCGCTGCCCTGCGCCCGGGGTGCGCCAGCCGAAGCGGGGGTCTGTCACGGAGGTGGTCACATTATCCTCGCCAAGCTTGTTGCTGCACATGATGCTGTCTCACCTGTCCGGCGCCGTGCCGGGTTGAAGGAAAATGCGCCACGTTCCTTGTGCCCTTTATGGAATGCAGGAAATGCGCCAGCAAGTCGGTAACGCTGGAGCAGCGCGAAGTTCCCCGGTTGAAGGGGAAAAGGGTGTCGTTCGAATAGGGCGATCGCCCGAAAAAGGCGCGCATGGCAATGGCCGGTGCAACAAAAAAGCCGCCGGTGCGCGGGCACCAGCGGCGTTTTGCCTACTCCAAAAGGCTTTGTGCGTTAACGGCAGCGCGCTTCACCCCGGTCGATTTCGCGGCCCAGCAAGCCGCCCCCGAGGGCGCCCAGTAACGTACCGACGGTGCGATCACCGCGGGTATCGACGGTGCGGCCGAGCAAGGCGCCGACGCCTGCGCCAACCAGCAAGCCGGTGGAGCCATCGGCACGGCGGCAGCGCCAGCGACCATCTTCTCCGCGCCAATGATCGCTGCGACGATCTTCCCAGCGGCGGTCATCGCGGTCGCGACCGCGCCAATTATCGCCGCGGCGGCCTTCCCAGCGGCGGTCATCGCGGTCGCGGCCGCGCCAACGACGGCGATCATCGCGGCGGTCGCGCCAGTGATTGTCACCATAAGCAGCAACCTGGCCAAACGGGGATGCGCTATCCTGGAAGCCGGCAGCAATCGGAGCGGCCTCAGCGGGCAAGGTGGCGGCCTGCGCAGGAGCGGCGAAGATGGCCATCGATCCGGCGGCGGCGAGCAGTGCAAGGTGTTTCATTGGTGCGGTTCCTTGTGGCGACTCCGCTTGGGAGTGACCCTCTTTTCGTTCAGGTTACACGAACACTGGATGAACGAGTTGCTCAGGAAACAGCAGGTTTTGTTCAGATAAAGAAGAAGCGGGATGAACGGTGGCTCAGGCGCGTTTGATTGCCGCTTTGTCGCGCAGACGCGGGGTGAGCGGGGCAAGATGCGAAAGTTCTGCATATTCGTCGGACGTGGCCTTGCCCGCCACGAGCGCGCGAAATACCCGCGCGACGCTCCATTCGGCAGCGCCGATGGCGACGCGTTCCAGCATGTCGCCAGCCTGCACCTCACCGCTTTCGATCACGCGGAAATACCAACCGGTGCGGCCCGTTTTGACGATCCTCGCCACCATCCCCTTGTGGCCAAAGCGATGCTCGATCTTCCAGCACGGCTGGCGTGGCTGGCTTACTTCGATAAGCGCCGTACCGAAACGGAAGCGGTCACCGATGTGAACGTGATCTTCCAGGAGGCCCGTGACAGCGATGTTCGACCCGAAGCCGCCCGGTTCGTCCAGTGCCGGATGGTCGCCGATCTCCCCCCGCCACCAAGCATGGTGATCCAGCGGGTAGAGGTGCAGTGCCATCTCCGGCCCGCCATGCACGGAGCGGTCGGCCTGTTCGTCGGGGGCGAGGCCTTCGGACAGCACCTGCACAATGCCGTCGCGCGGCCGCTTGGCAATGGCGCTTGTTTCCGCTCCGTTGAAGGGGCGGACGGTGCCGGTGCACACGGCTTCGATGGTCCAGATGCTCATGGCTTTCTCACAGTCAGATCGATCCAGTCGCGTTCCACATTGTCAAACCCACCGCCAAGATACTGCCGCACATCGACAAGCCGCCAGCCGGATGCGCCATATTGTGACTGGAGCCAAGCGGCATCGGGGAAGTTGTAGAACCGGCCAAGGCCATCACGACCCTCATCGCCGCCAAGCTTGAAATTCGCAAAATGCCAGCCGCCGGGACGCAAGGCGCGGTGGATGCGGGCCAGCACATCGGGCAGCGCCGCGCGCGGGCAGTGCAGCAGGCTGGCGTGCGCCCAGACAGCATCATAGGCAGCGTCGCTATCGAGTTCATGGAACGCCATCACCCGCGCGCCCAGACCAAAGCGTGCGTTGGCTTTGGCGACCATAGCAGGGGTCGCATCGGTTGCATCGACCGCGAACCCGCGCACCTTCATCCGCGCCGCATCCTGCCCGCCGCCGCAGCCGAGTTCGAGCACCCGACTGCCCGGCTCCAACCGGTCCAGAAAGGCATCGAGTTGCGGGCTGTGGGTCTGTGCGGACGTAAAAGTGTAGTGCGGCGCGCGCGCCTGATAGAAGGCGATCGTGTCCGGATCAGTGCTCACGCGTCCTGCGCTGCTTCCGCTGCCTCGCGGTCACGCTGGGCGCGGGACTTCTTTTCCGCTGCCGTCTTCAATTGCCCGCAAGCTGCATCAATATCGCGTCCGCGCGGGGTGCGCACCGGCGCTGAGAAACCGCCTTCGAAGACGATTTCGGAAAAGCGGCGGATCCGGTCCGGCTTCGACGTTTCGTAGCCCGCGCCCGGCCAGGGGTTGAACGGAATCAGATTGACCTTGGCCGGCAAGTTATACTGGCGAAGCAACCGCACAAGTTCGCGCGCGTCATCGTCGCTGTCGTTCTTGTCACGAATCATCACATATTCGAAGGTGATGCGTCGCGCGTTGGACGCCCCGGGATAGTCGGCGCAGGCCTGAAGCAGATCGTCGATGCCGTATTTCTTGTTCAAAGGCACCAGTTCGTCGCGCACATCCTTGCGCACGCCGTGCAGCGAGACCGCGAGGTTTACGCCAATTTCCTCACCGCAGCGTTCCATCATCGGGATGACGCCGCTGGTGGACAGCGTGATGCGGCGTTTGGAGAGAGCAAGGCCATCGCCGTCCATCACCAGCTTCAGCGCATCGCGCACGTGGTCGAAATTATACAGCGGCTCGCCCATGCCCATCATCACGATGTTGGTGAGCAGGCGGCCATCGGCGGTGTAGTGGCCCGCCTCGTCATCCTCGTCGATCACGTCAGCATCGCTGATCATGGTGCCGCGCGGCCATTCACCCAAAGCATCGCGGGCGAGCATGACCTGACCGACGATCTCCCCGGGCGTGAGGTTGCGCACCAGCCGCATCGTGCCGGTGTGGCAGAACGAACAGGTAAGCGTGCAGCCGACCTGGCTGGAGACGCAGAGTGTGCCGCGCGTCTCATCAGGGATGAACACCATCTCGAAATCATGGCCATCGGCGGTGCGCAGCAGCCACTTGCGGGTGCCATCGACCGAATGCTGCGCCTCGACCACATCGGGGCGGCCGATCACGAAACGTTCGGCGAGCCACGGGCGCATCGGCTTGGCGATGTCAGTCATCGCCTCGAAATCGGTGACGCCGCGGTGGTAGAGCCAGTGGAACACCTGCTTGGCGCGCAACTTGGCGGCCTTGTCATCAAGCCCGGCTTCGGCGAACAATTCACGGATGCGCGGGCGGGGCAGGCCGATCAGATCGACACGGCCATCGGCACGCGGCGTGATGTCGCGCGAAGCGGGGACCGGGTCAACGAGGCCCGGAATGGACATGAGTGCGGTGTCGGACATGAGGCTTGCGAATATAGTCGCGGATGCAGCGTTTGACCAGTCAGCGTGGTTTGGCACATCCGACGGTCGCCGCATCGATCGCGGTCGCCGCCCCGGCCAGCGTGTAACGGTCGGTGAAGCCCCCACCCTTGGCGCTTTTTGCAGAGACGCTCATTCCCGAAGCTGACCGCAAGGCCGCGATGATCGCGGCATCGGCGCGGGCATCGGCGGCCCAGGCATTGCGCCCCTTGGCGACAAGATCGAACCGTGCGCCGCCCACCGCCAGTCGAACCTTGCCCTTATCATCCACATCGCGCGACAACACGATGTGCAGTGCGCCGCGCACCTGCTTGTCCGGCCAGTGCGACACCGTCGCATAGGCAGGCTGCGGCGCGGAACCTTGCGCCTTGGCGATGGCATAGCACCGCTGGGGCTTGGCATCCTTGAACGCCGCCCAGCTTTCGTAAACGCCAAGACTTTCCCGCGCGGCGATCGGCGATGCGGCAAGCATCAGTACGGCGATCAGCCAGAACCTAGTCATAGGCGATCCCCATGACCTCCCATTCGCGGCTACCCGACGGTAAAGCGACCACGCGCAAATCCCCCACGCCTGCGCCGCGCAGCGCGCGAGCCAGCGGGGAGTTCCAGCCGATCCGGCCTGCTCCCGCGTCCTGTTCGTCATCGCCCACCAGCGTCACGGTTTGGCGATTGTCGTCCTCGTCCGCGATTTCTACCCGTGCGCCAAAGAACACGCGGGCCCTGTCAACCTGCGCTGCCGGATCGACCACCCTCAGCGTCTTCATCCGCTTGATCAGATGCGTCAATTCGCGGTCGATCTCGCGCATTTTCTTGCGGCCATAAAGGTAATCGCCGTTCTCGCTGCGGTCGCCATTGCCTGCGGCCCAGCTGACGATCTCAACGATCGCGGGGCGCTCTGTGCCCAGCAGGTGATCATACCGCGCCTTCAGCGCAGCCATGCCCGCTGGCGTGATCGGAGGCCCCCCCGGCTTCATCGCCAATCAGCGCAGGAAGCTGTCGACAGTGCGAGGCATGCCCGCCTGTTCGGGGTACATATGCGAATAGGTGACTGCATTGCCGATCACGCGCATCACGTAATACCGCGTTTCGAAATTGGCGGGAATCTTCTCGACCCAGGTGACCCAGTCGATCGCGCCGGTGCGCGGATCGCCGTTGAGGCGCAGCCACTGGTTCACGCGCCCCGGCCCTGCGTTGTAGGCCCCCACAGCGAGCGGGAATGCACCCCCGTAATAGCTCATCATCCGCGCGAAGTAGGCATCGCCCAGCTGGATGTTGTAGGATGGCGAACCGGTGAGATCGGCCGAAAGATACTGCATCCCCAGTTTGCCCGCCTGTTCGCGCGCGGTTCCGGGCATCAGCTGCATGATCCCGCGCGCGCCGGCATGGCTTTGACGCGTGCGGTCAAATTCACTTTCCTGCCGGGCGACGGCGTGAACCATCACCCAGTCATTGATCGCAGGCGGCGTGGCCACCACGGGGAAGCCGATGCGTTCTAGGCCCGAAAGCCCGTTCTCGCCCGCCTTCATGCCGAGCACCACGGCGAGTTCGTCCAGACCGACTTCGCGTGCCAGCATCGCTGCCATTAGCATTTCGGTCTGCGTGACGGCTTCATCGCCCAAGGCTTCGAAGAAGCGGCGTTCGGTGCGCCAGTCGCGGCGGCTTTTGGCAAGGGCGCGGATCGCCTTCACGACGGGACGCGCTTCGAACTCGGCGCGGACGGAAGCGTCCATGGCCGGTTGTTGCAGACCGGCAAAACCGGGCATTGGACGGCCCAATGCAGACAGGGCAAGCTGACCGTAATAGTATTCGGGCCAGCGCGCGGCCATTTCGAAATAACGGCTTGCCGCCGCCTGATCGCCAGCCTGACGCGCGGCGCGGCCTGCCCAGAAATAGCCCTTGGCCTTGGTCAGCGGCGTTTTGGCCGCATCGCCATAACGCGCGAACAGCGGCGCGGCGGTTGTCCCGTCGCCCATGTCCCACAGCGCCCGCGTGCCGCCGAGCCACATCAGATCGGTCAGCCGGTCGCGCAAGGTGAAGCTGGTGGCCGAAAGGTCGGTATCGGGCGCAAACAGATCGCCGGTGCGGCTGGCAACCAGCGCCGCATCGCGCGCACCGCTGGCCTTGGCCAGCGAGAGCAGCTCGCCCACGAAAGCTTCCGGATCGAGAGCAGGGCGGGTGAAGTTCGGCCGGGCGGTGAACGCCCGCGCCGCTTCACCGGTCTGGCCGGTGGCGCGCAGGTGCTTGACGAGGTTGAAGACGAAGCCCGGATCAGCCTCTGCCCCCGCAGGCACGGCAATCCCGGCCATTTCCGGACGTGCGCCGCGAAGGAGCGACAGCCGGGCCATCGCCATCGGGCGGTCGCCTTCAGACAGGTTCAGTACCTGCCGTGATGCCGCATCGGCCTTGCCCTGCCACAGCAGCGCGTCCATGCGAATGGCGTGATCGTCTGGCGTGAACTGTGCGGCGTAAAGTCCGGCAATATACAGCTCGATCGGATCGCTCATCTGCCCACCGCGCCAAGCCTTGCGGGCCTCGTTCAGCGCCTCGGGTCGCTGGGCGGCAGCCAGCGCCAGTGCGTAACGCGCCCGCGCCGGATTGGTGAGCGGCGGGTTGGCGTCGAAATAACGCAGCAATTCAGCCTGCGGCGGCGCTTCGTTTTCCAGCGAGGCTTCGGCCCGCAGGCGCAGAATTTCGGCGCGCGGGAAGCTGGGATAGGCAAGCACGAATCCCGCGTAATCGGCGAACATGTGCGTGCGGCTGGCCTGCAGCACTTCCCAGCGGGCGATCGCCGCGTCAATCGCAGCGGGCTGACGCGCGACAAGATCGCTCCCGCCGGACCAATCCTGCGCCGCCAGCGGCACGCCCATCGCAGCCGCCGTCCCGATTCCGAGAATGGCAGCATAAATCCGTGACGAAATCAGATGCTTACGGACCATGCTGGACATTGTGCCAATTGGCTCCTTATCAGGCGCTTAACAGAAAGTTCGGCGGAGGGGTGGTGCCCGTCCGGCACCTTTCCTCTCTAGAGATGTAGACAGGGCAAAAGCAATGTTCAGCGGTTCCATTCCCGCTCTGGTGACTCCTTTTCGCGGCGGGACGTTTGACGAAGCTGCGTTCCGCAGGCTGATCGACTGGCAGATCGAAGGCGGCAGCGCCGCGCTGGTGCCGTGCGGCACGACGGGGGAGGCATCGACGCTGTCCAATGCGGAGCATCACCGGGTGATCGAAGTCTGCATCGAACAGGCGGCGGGCCGCGTTCCGGTGATTGCCGGCTGCGGATCGAACGACACCCGCAACGCGCAACTGCACATGAATTTCGCCCGGAAAGCAGGCGCTGCGGCAGGGCTCTGCGTGGCCCCCTATTACAACCGGCCAAGCCAGCGCGGGCTGATCGCGCATTTCAGCTATCTGGCCGAAAACTGTGATCTGCCGATCGTGCTGTATAATGTGCCCGCACGTACCGTAACCGATATTCTGGACGACACGGTGGTCGAACTGGTGCGCAAATATCCCGACCGGATCATCGCCATCAAGGACGCTTCCGGAGACCTGTCGCGGGTCGCCGATCACCGCATGGGCATTGGGCGTGAATTTTGCCAGCTTTCGGGCAATGACGAATTGTGGCTGCCCCACGCGGCGGCGGGTGGGCGTGGGTGCATTTCAGTGACGGCCAATGTTGCGCCGAAACTTTGCGCCGAATTTCACGAGGCGATTGCGGCGAACGAACTGAAAAAGGCGCGGGAGCTGAACGACCGCCTGTTCCCGCTGCATTATGCGATGTTCTCCGACGCCTCGCCCGCGCCGGTGAAATATGCGCTGTCCCGCGTCCATGACTGGATCGAGCCGGAAGTGCGCCTGCCGCTGGTGGAAGCTTCCGACGAAGCCAAGCGCGCCGTGGACGAGGCGTTGGTGCTGGCCGGGGTGATCGAGGGCTAAACCACCTCGTCTTCGTCCAGCAGCTTTTCTGCCGAGCCTTCAGGCTCGCTGGCCAGAATTGCGTCGGTGATCGAATCGAGCTGCGCTCCGACCCTTTCCGGGTGAGCGATGGCGGCGATGTGGAACAGCGCATCGCCCTGATGCACCACAGGCAGGGTGGCATGGCCGATAATGATGCCTTCGACGGGGCTAACCATCGCCTCGGC
>JBIKSA010000082.1:0-8606 GCA_044348875.1 Erythrobacter sp.
CTTCGGCGGCGAGCAGGAAGGCGAGCGCGGCTGAGCCTGCGACATAATCCGGCCCCCACAATCCCATCACCGCTCCACCCGGAACGCCCAGCACCAGCGCAATGCCGAGCTGCACGGTGATGATCCAGAACCCCACCTGCCGCACCTGCGCGGCAATCGCCTCCATATTGCCGATGCGCAGGTTCTTGGTGATGACCGGCGAGAGGATCGGCTCGAACGAGGTTTTGAGCTTTTGCGGCAATGATGCGATCTGCTGCGCGGCGTAATAGATGCCTACCGCCAATGGCGGCGCGAACAGGCCAAGGATGAAGAGATCGAGCAGCCGCGTGCCCCGCTCAATCGCGTCGGCCCCGACCAGCGGGAACGATCGGCTGGACATGGCGAGCATCGCGCGCGGGCGCGGGTGCCAGTTCCTGGGCAGGCCGTAGGTTTTCAGGAACGGCCACAGAGTGCTCAGCAACCCGGCGTAGATCGATGTGATAAAGGCCAGCGCCAACCCGCCGTCACGCGTTGCGGGGATGAGAAAGAATACGCCCGCGCTGATCGATATCACCCACGGCTCCACTACCGCGCGGGTGCGTACCATGGTGGCGATGTCATAGCGGTAGGCTTGGGCTGCAAGCAGAATTTCGGTCGTCGCGAAGGCTGGAATGGTGGCGACCAGCAAGATGTCGAACCGGCTGTTGGTGCCGTTCGGGAACATCGGTTCGGGGAAGATCAGCAGCAGCGCGGCGGCCAGCGCGGCATAGACCAGCGCCAGCAGGATGCCGTCATAGACGAGGTTTGTCTCCGCTCCCCGGTTCTCACCCGCGCCTTCGGACAGGCGCTGCGCAAGGCCGCGTTTTTCTCCCAGCGAGCAGATTAACGCGACAATCTCGATCATCACCATCGCCGAGGCGAAGCGCCCCAGCGATTCGGCCCCGTAAAGGCGCGTGGCGATGACGAGGAACGGGATGCGCGCGATCAGCCGGATCAGGAAGCCCAGCGTGTTGGTCCGCCCGCCTTTGGCAAGCGTGGCGATATCGTCGCGATCATCGACGGGTGTGGATGCGGGTGCGGTCACGAAAGATCCTTCGCATCGCTTTCCAGCTCGGCGCGCAAGGGGCGGGCGAGGAGGTCTGCAACCACCCGGCCCGCGCTGGCCCCGCCAAGGATGGCTGCGACTGCGCTGACAATCGGCATGGCGATCCCGCGCTTGTCAGCCAGATCGGCGAGCACGGGTGCCGTATGCGCGCCTTCGGCAACGGTGCGGCGATCAGCCATCATGGCAGCCGCGCTTGCCCCTTCTCCGAGCGCCTTGCCAAGCGAGAAATTGCGGCTGGAGGTCGATGAGCAGGTCAGCACCAGATCGCCCAATCCGCACAGGCCCGATAGCGTTTCGGCCTTTGCGCCCAACGCCTCGCCAAAGCGCAGCATTTCGGCATAGCCGCGCGCGATCAGCGCCGCGCGCGCATTCTGGCCGAGCGCCAGCCCCTCGACCACGCCGCAGGCAATCGCCAGCACGTTCTTGACCGCGCCGCCGATCTCCGCGCCGGTCACATCGTCTGAGAAATAGGGCCGGAAGGTGGGCCGGGCGATGGCGGGCGCCAGCCGCTCCCACTGCGCCGCGCCGCCCCCGCAGGCGAGGGTCACGGCGGTCGGCAGCCCGGCGGCAACTTCATGCGCGAAGGTGGGCCCAGACAGCACGGCGATCGCGCTGCCGGGCGATGCTTCGCGGGCGACATCGTTCATCAACTTGCCGGTGCCCGCCTCAATCCCCTTGGAACACAGCACCAGATCGCGCGGGGGCCGGGAAAGCCCGCCCAGCACCCGGCCCAGCACCTGCGCAGGGGTGACGACCAGCACGGCGTCGATGCCCGCAAAATCGGCCAGATTACCGGTTGCACGGATGGTTGGTGCAAGGCTGGCGGACGGCAGGTAGAGCGGGTTGCGCTGTTCGCTGTTGATCGCGGTGACGACCTCAGGTTCGAACGCCCACAGCACCACATCGCGCCCATCGCTGCTGAGCATCTGGGCCAGTGCTGTGCCCCATGCCCCCGCGCCGATCACGCCGATGTTTTGTTGACCGCTCATCCCTTCACCCCCGCCCCGCGCGCCGCTTCGGCATCAGGATCGAGCGGCCAGCGCGGCCGCGCGACGAAGTCGAGGCTATCACCGGCAAAGTCCGGGCCTTCAATTGCCATACGCTCGCATCCTGCCCACGCGATCATTGCAGCATTATCCGTGCAAAGCGCCAGCGGCGGCGCCGTAAAACGCATCCCGTGGTTGGCCGCCAGCACCTCCAGAGCGCCCCGCACGGTTTTGTTCGCCGCAACCCCGCCGGCGACCACCAGCGCGGGGAAGCTGCCGGCTTTGGCCATCGCCAGTTCCAGCCTGTCTATCAAGCAGTCAACCGCCGCCTGCTGGAAGCTCGCCGCAATATCGGCAGGTGTATGCGCGCCGCTGTCCACCGCCCGCAGCACTGCGCTTTTCAATCCGGCAAAGGAGAAATGCGGTTCGCGCGATCCTTTCAGCGGCCGGGGCAGGGGCACCGCCTTGGGATCGCCTTGCAACGCCAGCCGCTCGACCGCAGGCCCGCCTGGGTAGCCAAGGCCCAGAATCTTGGCGGTCTTGTCAAAGGCCTCACCCAGCGCATCATCGATGGTGGTGGCAAGGCGGCGATATTGCCCGACACCTTCCACGGCAAGGATCTGGCAATGCCCGCCCGAAACCAGCAGTAGCAGATAGGGAAATGCCAGTTCGCGGTCCGCCAGCCGGGGCGACAGCGCGTGGCCTTCCAGATGGTTGATCGCCAGCAGCGGCTTGCCCGATGCCATCGCAAGCGCCTTGGCGCTGACCAGCCCGACCATCACCCCGCCGATCAGGCCCGGGCCGGCGGTGGCGGCAATTGCGTCGACATCATCCAAAGCCACGCCGGCGTCGCCCATGACCTTTGCCAGCATCGGGGCGAGCCGTTCGGCATGGGCGCGGGCGGCGATTTCGGGGACAACCCCGCCATAGGGCGCGTGTTCGGCTTCCTGACTGGCGATCGCCTGCGCCACAATCGTCCCGTCGCCGCGCACCAGCGCGACCGCGGTTTCATCGCAGCTCGATTCGATGCCCAGAACAAGCCCGGGCGCCAGCGGCGCGTCAGAGGTGTGCGTGACCGATCCCATCCGGCTTCCATCTAGCCGCTGCCGCAGCTAGAGCAAGCGTGGCTATGACAGAAGCATCCCCAATCAGCCCGAAGCTCCGGCTCGGCACCCGCAATTCCCCGCTTGCCATGGCGCAGGCGTACGAAACCCGCGCCCGCCTGTGCGCCGCCCACGGCTGGACCGAGGATGAGGTCGAACTCGTCCCCGTCCTCGCCAGCGGAGACAAGGTGCTGGACCGGCCCCTGTCGGAAATCGGCGGCAAGGCGCTGTGGACCAAGGAGTTGGATCAATGGCTGGGCGAAGGGCGCATCGACCTGTCGGTGCATTCGGCCAAGGATGTCGAAACGATCCGCCCGCGCGAATTCCACTTTCCGGCGTTCCTGCCGCGCGCTGACCGGCGCGATAGTCTGGTGGGCGCGGCAAGCATTGCCGCCATCCCGCATGGCGCCGTCGTCGGCACCAGCGCGCCGCGCCGCGCCGCGCAGCTTTTGAACCTGCGGCCCGATTGCAAGGTCGTGACCTTCCGCGGCAATGTCGCCACGCGGCTGGCCAAATTGCAGGCGGGGGAGGCGGATGTGACCTTCCTTGCCGCTGCGGGATTGGAACGGCTGGATCAGGCCGAAGTGGGCACGCCGCTGGGCTGGGAAGACTGGATTCCCGCTGCCGCGCAGGGCGTGATTGCCATCGAATGCCGGGCCGATGATGCCGCCACGACCGCGCTGCTCGCCGCGATCGATCACGCGCCGACCCGCGCCGAACTGGAAGCGGAGCGCGCGCTGCTGGCAGAATTGGGCGGCACCTGCCACTCGCCCGTCGCGGTCTTGTGTCAGCCGGGTGAGGGCGGGCTTGTCATGCGCGCCGCGTTGTTCAGCCCCGATGGGGCCGAGCGGATTGAAGGCACCGCCCGTTTCGCGCCCGGCGATCATGCACCCGTCAGGGCGCTGGCTGCCGACCTGCTGGCCCGTGCCACGCCCGGCATTGCGCCGCATTTCCGGGCGGCAGGATGAGCTTCCACAGCCTCGCGCTCAGGCCCGAACCCGGGCTTGCCGCGACGCTGGAGAAGGCCCGCGCGATGGGCCTTGCGATTACCGGCCACGCCTTGTCCGAAATCCGCGCGGCGGCGTGGGAGTGCCCCGATCCCGCCGGCATTGACGGCCTGCTGGTCGGCAGCGCGAACGCGATCCTTCACGGCGGCCCGCATTTGGCGCGCCTAACGGGCAAGCCGGTCTATGCCGTGGGCGAAGCCACCGCCGCTGCCGCCCGCGCTGCTGGCTTTGACGTTGCCATGACGGGCAGCGGGGGCTTGCAAGGCGTGCTGGATGCCATCCACGCCCCCTGCCACTTGCTGCGCATCGCGGGCGAGGAACACGTGCCGCTCACCCCGCCTGAAGGCGTCACCTTTGCCGAGGTGATCGCCTATCGCAGCGTCATGCTGCGGATTGATCCGGTCGCCGCGCTGCTGGCATCGGGGGAGGCGCTGGTGCTGCTCCACTCTGCCGCCACCGCTGCGCACTTTGCTGAGGAATGTGATCGGTTGGGCGTGCCGCGCGCAACGGTTGCCATCGCCGCGCTCGGCCCGCGGATTGCGGCGGCAGCGGGGCCGGGATGGGCCGGTGTCCACACATCCGCGCGCCCGGACGAAGCGACCTTGCTGCAATTGGTATTTGACTTGTGCGCCCGCCCGCGCTCCATTCCCGCGACACCGCCCCGGCAGCCGTGAACGGTACGGGCGGGTTCGCATCACAGTCGCAAGAACGGACACAGATGGCATTGCAACCGTCACCAACGCCTTATGAAACCCCTCCCAAGCCGGGCGCGATGCGCAAGGTGATGCTTGCCGCCTTGCTGGCGTTCATGGCGGGCGGGGCGCTGGTGGGATGGGTGATGTGGTACAACCTCCAGCCGGGCCGAGCCGCTGCGCCGCAAGCCGACGCGCCGGCCAAGCCTGCGTCAGTGCCCGCCAATCCCACCCCGCTCGCCGCCGCGATCAAGGCCGAGCAAACGGCGGAGCGCGTGGCCGAACAGCAGGGCGGGCTGGACCAGCGCCTTGCCGCGGCCGAACAGCGCCTCACCCAGCTTGATCTGCAAGCGCAGGCCGCAGCGGGCAATGCCGCGCGCGCCGAAAGCCTGCTGATCGCCTTTGCCACCCGCCGTGCGATGGAGCGTGGGGCGGAGCTTGGCTATCTGTCCGATCAGTTGCGCCTGCGGTTCGGCGACCAATGGCCCAATGCCGTCGCCACGATCAACGAATTCTCCCGCGATCCGATCCGGCTGGATAGCTTGGTGGCGCGGCTGGAAGGGCTGGGGCCGCAGCTCAACGAAAGCAGCGAGGGGCCGTCTTGGGGCGCGTTCGAGCGCGAATTGAAGCAGCTCTTCGTGTTCCGCCGCGAAAGCACCCCCTCGCCGCAGCCCGAACGCCGGATGGAGCGCGCGCGCTGGGCGCTGGAACAGGGTCGCTATCAGGCAGCGATAGACGAGGTGCGCGGAATGCCGGGTGCGGCAAAGGCCCAAGCGTGGATCAACGACGCCGAACGTTACAAGAAGGCGATGGACGCGCTGGAAGTGATCGAAACCGCCGCGGTCCTTGACCAGCGCGGTCTGCGGGACGGTGCGGGCAACCCAGTGCGGCAGTTGAGCCCGCTGGTCAGGCCCTGAGGATTTCCGGCAAATCCCCCGAAACGCCCCGGGCTTCGTCCATGAAGAAGCTCTTGAGCATCGGCGTGCGCTGCACCGCTGCCATGCCCAGACGCCGCACGGCAGAGGCCGCCTTGCCCGGAACACCGAACAGCCGGGTCAGGCCATCCGTAGCCAGCGCAACCATGAAACTATCCAGCCCGCGCCACGTCTCGTAACGCTTGAGCAGCTCCGCATCGCCCGGATCAAGGCCCAGCCGCGCGCCATCCGCCAGCACTTCGACCAACGCGCCCACGTCCCTCAGGCCAAGGTTCAACCCCTGACCGGCAATCGGGTGAATTCCATGCGCGGAATCGCCGATCAGGGCGAGGCGTTCACCCGTGATCTTCGCTGTGTGGTGGAAGCCGAGCGGATAGGACGAGCGATGACCGACGCTCAAAACCTTGCCCAGCACGCCGCCCATGCGCTTTTCGATCTCGGCAAGGAAAGCCCGGTCGCCCAGCTTGGTGACGCCTGCCGCGTCTTCTTCTGACACGGTCCACACCAGTGACGACCGGTGCGTACCGTCCGCATCATCATTCAGCGGCAGCAGCGCAAACGGGCCTGCGGGGTAGAAAATCTCCCACGCGACATTGCCGTGCGGCTTTTCATGCGTCAGCCCGGCGATAATCGCGCGGTGTTTGTAATCCCACTTGGCAATGGAAATGCCTGCCGCATCCCGCGTGGGCGACTGGCGGCCTTCGGCGGCGATCATCAACCGGCCTTTCAGGTTTTGCCCGTCTGCCAGCACGGCGGCAACGCCATATTCGCTGCGCTGCCGTTCAGTCACGTGGGCTTTTGCCACCCAGTTGATCAGCGGTTCCTTTGCCGCGGCTTCGAACAGGGCGAGGCGCAAGCGGCGGTTGGGGAACATCCGCCCCAGCGTGCCGCCGCCTTCACCGGGCACGAAATCGAGCCGGCCGGGCTTGTTCTGGTCAGTCACGGCGATGCTGGCGATATCGCAGGCGAATTGTTCCAGACCTTCGGCGATCCCGATATTTTCAAACAGGTGCCAGCTTGCGGTCGAGATCGCGGTGGCGCGGTCATCAAAACCTTCTGCGGTCAGTTCGGCCGGATCGGCGCGGTCGATCACGTGGCTGGACATGCCCTTCTTCGCCGCCGCCAGCGCCAGCGTCATGCCGACAAGGCCGCCGCCGAGGATCACCAGATCACGGGTACTGTCTGAAGTCGCTGTCACTTGGCCGCTCCGATTGCGAAGTTATCCCGCCATGCCTAGAGGGTAGGCCGTGTATCACGCAAGAATCTTCCCGCGCCCCATCCGACAATTCGCTGCATGGGTGCTTGCGCTGGCCGCAAGTCTGGTGCTGGTGGCGGCCGCGCATGCCAACGACGAGGCTGTCCCGACCGAGGCGCGCTACGGCGATGGCAACATTGCGGCCGAACTGTTCGCCGATGCCGCGCCAAAGGCGGGCGGGGAGTGGATGCTGGCGCTGCGCTTCACTCCGAAGTCGCCCGAATGGCATGGCTACTGGTCGAACCCGGGCGATGCCGGACAAGGCATGCGGTTGCTCCTTGATGTGCCCGAAGGCTGGCAGGTGGGCGCGCCGCTTTATCCGGTGCCGACACGCCTCACCATCAGCGGGCTGATGAACCATATCTACGAAGGCAGCTATACCGTGCTGGTGCCGGTGGCGGTGCCTGCGGGCGCGGATGTCAGCGCCTTGCCGCAGGTGACCGGGCATATCGAATACCTTGCCTGCACCGATAAAATCTGTGTGCCGCAGGACAAGCTGCTGATCGCGCGTCTTGGCGGCGATTTCGCGCGGTGGCGGGCGAGCATCGCGCCGCTACTGGATGCCGAGGCGCGCTTTGCATTGGCGGGCAAGGCCGTGCGCATCGCGATCCCGCTGCCCGCCAGCGTGCCGCTGCCTGAACCCCATGTGTTCATCGGCAACCAGCGCCTTGTCGCTTACGCGGCGCCGCAGACGTTCCGCCGCGTGGGCGACACACTGGTGGCCCAAATTCCGCTTGATGAATTTGGTGAGGGCAAGGCCGATGCGCTGTCCGGCGTACTGTCCTTTGGCGGCGGGCTGGGCGTGCGCTTCAACGCCGCACCCGGTGATATACCGGCCGGAGGTGAGCGTGTTGCCGGGCCGGCGGGCGCGGCGATTCCGCCGTTGTGGACGCTGATCCTGGGCGCGCTGGCGGGCGGGCTGCTGCTCAACATCATGCCCTGCGTCTTTCCAATCCTGAGCCTTAAGGCGATGGCTCTCGCCCGCGCGGGCGAGAGCGAAGGGCGCGCGCGGGCCGAGGGGATGGCTTATACCGCGGGCGTAGTGCTGGCCTGTGTCGCACTGGGCGCGCTGTTGCTAGGCTTGCGCGCGGCGGGTGAGCAGGTTGGTTGGGCTTTCCAATTGCAGGAACCGGGCGTGGTTGTCGCGCTGCTGGTGCTGGCAGCGGCGATTACCGCCAATTTTGCCGGATTGTTCGAGGTGCCGACCATTTCGGTGCGGATGGGGGGCGAGCCTGCGGGTGCCTTTGCCACCGGCTTGCTTGCCGCCTTCGTGGCGACGCCGTGTACCGGACCGTTCATGGCGGCAGCTTTGGGCGCGGCGTTGCTGCTGCCGGTGCCGCAAGCGCTGCTGCTGTTTGCTTGCCTCGGGCTGGGGCTGGCGCTGCCGTTTCTGCTGCTCGGCTTCGTGCCTCCCTTGCGCAGGATGTTGCCGAAGCCGGGAGCGTGGATGGAGCGGTTCCGGCGGATCATGGCGATCCCGATGGCGCTGACGGCGCTAGCGCTGCTGTGGCTGACGGTGCAGCTTGGCGGGCGGCCCTTTGGCC
>JBIKSA010000083.1:0-8512 GCA_044348875.1 Erythrobacter sp.
TCGCAGGCTCGCTCTATCTCGCGGGTGAGGTGCTGCGGCTGAACGAGGAACTGCCGGACTAGTCTCCCTCGCCCCGCACCGTCCCCGCTGTCCCGATCGAAGCGTCGATCAGCCCGGCGCGCATCATCAGCCAAAACAGCGCAATCCCCGGCAGCGCGGCGGCAGTGGTGAACAGGTAGAAGTTCACATAGCCGAAGCTTTCAACCAGCGCGCCCGCCGTCGTGCCGGTCAGCACCCGCCCGACGATGCTCGCCGCCGCAGAAATCAGCGCATATTGCGACGCGGTAAAGCGCAGGTCGGTTAGCGCGGCGAAATAGGCCACCACCGTCACCCCGCCGATGCCGCTGGCGATGTTTTCGAACAGGAAGGTCGCAGCCATGCCCGCATTGGTCTTGTCGACCGCAGCCAGCAGCGCAAAGCTGAGGTTCGACACACCCATCAGCACCAGGCTGAGCAACACGGACCGCTTCATGCCGAGCCGCGAATAAAGCACCCCGCCGATGAAAATCCCAATCAGAAACGCCCAGAAGCCTACGCCCACATCGTAAAGGGCGATCTCGTCATTCGAATACCCCTTGTCGTCGAGCAGCAGGCGCACGGTGAGGTTAGCCAGCGTGTCGCCGATCTTGTGCAGCAGGATGAACAGCAGCACCAACAGCGCGCCCTTGCGCATGAAAAACTCGGTGAAGGGGCCATAGACCGCCTGCAAAGCCTCTCCCATGCTCTGCGCGCGTTTGGGGATTCGGCGGCGCTCCGGCTCGCCCAGCACCAGCGCGGTCAGCATCGCGGGAAGTGCGAAACCGGCGCAGGCGATATAGGCCAGCTCCCACCCCACACGCGCCGCCAGCACCAACGCCAGCGCGCCCGCCGCTGCCGATCCGATCCGCCACCCATATTGCGTCATCCCCGATCCGACACCGAGCTGTTCGGGCTTCAGCGTCTCGATCCGGTAGGCGTCGATGACGATATCGAAGGTCGCCCCCGCAATGCCGACCATGATCGCAGACGTCGCCACCCAGCCGATATTCGCCGCAGGATCGACCAGCGCAAGGTTCGCCACTGCCGCAATCACGGCAACGCCCGTCAACAGCATCCACGATACGCGCTGACCCAACCGCCCGATCACCGGCAGGCGCACGCCGTCAATCACCCAGGCCCACAGGAATTTGAGGTTATAGGCGAGGAACACCAGCGTGAAGGCGGTGACGGTTTTCTTGTCGATCCCATCCTGCGCCAAACGGCTAGTCAGCGTCGCCCCGATCAATGCATAGGGAAAGCCCGATGACACGCCGAGGAAAAACGCCGCGAGCGATTCCCTTTCAAGATAGGGCTTGAGCGCGCTGGCCCAATCGCGCTTTGCGGTGGCCGCGACCTCGTTCATGCAGGCAGTCCTTTTTCTCGATCCCGATGTCTGGCACACTAGGCGCAGGGAAGAGGATGAGAAAAGAGCGATGAACGCCGCAACAACAGATATGCCCGATTTGCGTCCGACACCCGGGCAATTGGCGCTGGCAGAGGCAATCCGCAGCGGGATCGGCAGGCAGGCAGGCGCGATCCAGACCGTTCCGGCGACGAACTACACCTGCCCCGATCACTTCGCGCGCGAGAAAGCCGCGCTTTTTGATCGTCTGCCGCAGGTGATCTGCCCTTCCGCGCTGTTGCCCGATCCCGGCATGGCCGTGGCCCATGACGCCACTGGGCGCCCACTGCTGATCACCCGCGACAATGACGGGATCGCCCACGTGTTTCTCAACGTCTGCCGCCACCGCGGCACGCGGCTGGTGGAGGGGAACGAGGTGCAATGTGCCAAACGGCTCGTGTGCCCCTATCATGCATGGACATACCGGCTGGACGGCGGGCTGATGGCCCTGCCCCGGCCCGAGACATTCCCGGGGCTCGAGAAAGCCGATTACGGCCTTGTGGCGCTGCCCACGCTTGAAGCAGGCGGCCTGATCTGGTTCGCGCCCCAGGAAGGCGCGGATTTCACCGACGCGCAAAATCTGGGCAATGACCTTGCTGCCTTCGGACTGCCGCAAGCGCATCTGTTCCGGCGCAAGCTGCACACGGTGAAGGGCAACTGGAAGCTGATCATGGATGCCTTCCTTGAAAGTTACCACGTAACCCGCCTCCACGCCGAAACCATCGGCCCGTTCTTCAAGGACGGGATCACCGCCGGCGACCAGATCGGCCCGCACCAACGATCTGCAGTGGGGCGGCTGGAGGAGATGGCGTCCGTCGATCTCACCGATATGGCCAGCCTCAGGCGCGTGGTGACCTTTGCCTACCAGCTCCTACCGGCAACGATCATCGTGCCCAGCCCCGATTACATTAACATCATGGTGCTGATGCCGCAGGCCGCTGACTTTACGCTCGTCGAGGATTTCATGCTGATCCCCGAAGCGCCCGCGACCGACAAGGCGCTGGCGCATTGGGAGAAGAGCTGGAATTTGCTCGACGGCGGAGTGTTCGCCAGCGAAGATTTCCGCGCGGCGGAACTGGGCCAGCAGGGGCTTTCAAGCGGGGCAGTCAGCCACATCACCCTCGGCACGCTGGAGGGCGGGATCGCTCGCTTCGACCAGATCGTGAGCGAAGCCTTGCGGGCGGCGGGCTGAAGGCCTACTCGGCGCCCCCATGCCTACCCATCCCCCCCGCTCCGAAAATCGCCCCGACGGCGATCGTATTGCCAAGCTGCTCGCCCGTGCCGGCATCGCCAGCCGCCGCGAGGTGGAGCGGATGATTACCGAAGGGCGCGTGGCGATTGATGGCAAGGTGCTCGATACGCCTGCCACGATCCTGCCCAGCCTCAACGGGGTGACCGTCGACGGGAAGCCCGTGACCGCGGCTGAGGCGACCCGTCTCTTCGCCTTCCACAAACCGACCGGCCTGATCACGGCAGAGCGCGACCCAGCCGGGCGCCCCACCATCTACACCGCGCTGCGCAACGCCCTGCCCGCCAGCGCGGGCCGGATGATGCCGATCGGGCGGCTCGATCTCAACACCGAAGGTCTGCTGCTGCTCACCAATGACGGCGGATTGAAGCGCACGATGGAGCTTCCGGCTACCAAAGTCCCGCGCACCTACCGCGCGCGCGCCTTTGGCGAGGTGTCGCAGGCGCAGCTGGAAGACTTGATCGAAGGCGTCACCATCGACGGGATGCGCTACGGTTCGATCGACGCTAATCTCGAACGCAGCAGCGGGCGCAATCTGTGGATCGAAATGACCATCACGGAGGGCAAGAACCGGGAAGTGCGCAACGTGCTCGAATTTCTGGGGCTGCAAGTGAACCGTCTGATCCGCACCGGTTACGGCCCGTTCAACCTCGGCGATCTGGGACGCGGGCAGGCGGTGGAGCTGAAGGGCAAGCCGGTCGACCGCTTCCTGGCCGAACTGGGCAAGAGCGCCGCGAAGTGAGGATTATCGCGGGCGAATGGCGCGGGCGTAAACTGACCGCGCCCAAGGGCGAAGGCACCCGCCCGACGGCCGACCGCGCGCGCGAGACATTGTTCGCGATGCTGACCAGCCGGCTCGGCGATTTTGCGGGCTTGCAGGTGGCCGATCTGTTTGCAGGCTCAGGTGCGCTTGGGCTGGAGGCGCTGTCGCGCGGCGCGGAGCAATGCCTGTTTGTCGAACAGGATCGCGCAGCTGTGGACGTGATCCGGGGAAATATCGCTGCTCTCGGTGCGCAGGGACGCTGCCGGGTTGAGGTCGCATCAGTGATGCAGCTGCGCGCCGCGCCGCGTCCCCTGGACCTCATTCTTGTCGATCCGCCCTATCAATCGGGGGCGGGAGAGGTCGCATTGGACCGCTTGTTACGGCTGGGCTGGATCGGGGCAGAAACCTGGATCGCGCTGGAAACCGGCTTCAAGGAAGATGTCGCGGTGAAAGGCCTGACGCTGGACGCCGAACGCCGGGTCGGCAAAGGGAAGCTCAGCCTGTTAAGGCTAGCCAATCCCACGGCCGACCCGGTTTCAGCCGAAGAGCAGGCTTAACCGTCCGTCACCTGCAGCCGCGTTTCCAGCTCGACCCAGGTCGCCTCGCGCTGCGGCTCGGCCATGGTGGTCAGCGCGGTCTTGTCGCCATCGGTGATGCGCCAGAAAATGCCCTGACGTTCTTCGTTCAGCGTCCAGAAGTAGGTCTGCGTTTCGGGTGCCCACGTGTTGTAGGCGGTCCGCTGTTCGGCCGGCCAAGACTGCATCCTGCTATCGCGGTCCGCCTCGGTAAGGGCCGTAGTGGCCGCGTCGGCGTTTGCAGAAGCGCCTTCACCGGGAGCCTCGGCAGGATTGGTGGCCGGCATTGACGGAGCAGTTGGGACCGGTGTCTCCGGCATGGCAGCCGTTTCCGGCATGCTGGGCGACGTGTTGGCCTGTGGGGCTTCATCCTGCGCTGCGACCATGGCAGGCGTCAAAGCCAGAGCCATAGCCGTACCGGCAAGACCGAAATTTTTGAAGGATTTATGCATGGGGTATCTCCAATTTTGACTGACCCAAGCACGACGAACACTGCGGAATATCCGGTCGCACATCCCTCGCTGACCGGACACCTCAGATATGCGAGCAGCATCGCTCAGGACAATGCGCAGCCATCCTGCGCGTCCCGGCAGATGCCCACCCCGACGGCGATTGTGGCTGAAAAGCGGCCGGCCGAATTTCCACCTGCCGCAACCGCTGGGTATGGCGGCGCCTCGCGGCTTGCTCCCCGGTGAATTGTTCCCTACCTGTTCGCATAAGACCATGAGTATGAACCTGCCCTCCCCCGCCCACGACTCGGTGCCGGCATACGCCGCCCGTCTCAACGCGCCGCAGCTTGCAGCCGTTCTGGCCACCGAAGGGCCGGTGCTGATGCTGGCAGGCGCGGGCACGGGCAAAACCGCTGCGCTCACTTCACGGCTGGCGCATTTGGTGGCGACTGGCCGTGCCTACCCCTCGCAAATCCTGTGCGTCACCTTCACCAACAAGGCCGCCCGCGAAATGCGCGAACGCGTGTCACATCACCTCGGGCCGCAGACAGAAGGGCTGCCGTGGCTCGGCACCTTTCATTCGATCTGCGCCAAGATGCTGCGCCGCCATGCGGAACTGGTGGGGCTGCAATCGAACTACACAATCATCGACACCGACGATCAGCTGCGATTGCTGAAGCAGTTAATCGTGGAGGCTGGCCTTGACGAAAAGCGCTGGCCCGCGCGCCAGCTTGCAGGGCTGATCGACCGCTGGAAGAACCGCGGGTTGACCCCCGCCGATCTCGATGCGGTCGAAAACGAAGCCTATGCCAATGGACGCGGCACGGCGCTTTACACGCGGTATCAGGAACGGATGAAGGCGCTGAACGCCTGTGATTTCGGCGATCTGATGCTGCATATGCTGAACATCCTGAAGCAGCACCATGACATCCTCGCCGATTACCAGCGCCGCTTCCGATACATCATGGTGGACGAATATCAGGACACCAACGCTGTCCAGTACCTTTGGCTACGGCTGCTGGCACAGGGACACAAGAACATCTGCGTGGTGGGAGATGACGATCAGTCGATCTATTCCTGGCGCGGGGCGGAAGTCGCCAATATCTTGAGGTTTGAAAAGGACTTTCCGGGCGCAGAAGTCATCCGGCTGGAACAAAACTACCGCTCCACGCCGCACATTCTCGGCGCGGCGGCGGGCCTGATCCGCGCCAATTCGCAGCGGCATGACAAGACGCTGTGGACGGAGGTGAACGGCGGCGAGAAGGTCAAGGTCATCGGCGTGTGGGACGCGCCCGAAGAAGCGCGCCGGGTCGGCGAAGCGATTGAACGGCTGGAGCGTGAAGGCGCCGCGCTCGATCAGATAGCGATCCTTGTGCGCGCGCAGTTCCAGACCCGCGAATTCGAAGACCGCTTCATCCAGATCGGGATCAATTACCGGATCATCGGCGGCTTCCGCTTTTATGAACGGGCCGAAATCCGCGATGCGCTAGCCTATCTGCGCCTGATCGCCCAGCCTCAGGACGATCTGGCGTTTGAACGCATCCACAACCAGCCCAAGCGCGGGTTGGGTGCCAAGGCGCTGGAACAGATGCACAGCCATGCGCGGCGTACGGGCCTGCCGCTAGCGGCCGCCGCGCTGCAATTGGCCGATAGTGACGAGCTGCCCAAGCGTACTGCGATCACCATCGGCGGATTGATGCGCCAGTTCCTCTATTGGCGCGAGGCGTCGGAGACGGTTTCGCCTTCGGACCTGCTCCGGCTGGTGATGGAGGAGTCCGGCTACAACGCGATGCTCGCCGCGGACCGCTCGCCCGAAAGTGCCGGCCGGGCGGAAAACCTTTCGGAATTGGCGCGCGCGATGGAGGAATACGAGACGCTCGGTGATTTCCTTGAACATGTCAGCCTCGTCATGGACAATGAACGCGCCAACGAAGGCGAGACGGTGACGATCATGACGATCCACGCCGCCAAGGGGCTGGAGTTCGACAACGTGTTCTGCGTCGGCTGGGAAGAAGGGGTGTTCCCGTCCCAGCGCGCCATCGACGAAGGCGGACTTGCGTCTTTGGAAGAGGAGCGCCGCCTCGCCTATGTCGCGATCACCCGCGCGCGGCGGCACTGCACCATCCTTCACGCCGCCAACCGCCGCATTTATGGCCAATGGACAAGCAGCATCCCGTCACGCTTCATCGAAGACTTGCCGGCCGAGCATATCGAGCAGGAAACAACGCTGACCGGCGGCGCATCGCTGTGGCGCGCGAACTGGAGCGAGCAGGATGATCCCTTCGCCCATGTCGCGCGTGACCGGCCTGATAAGGCGCAGCAGCGCGGCCCCGGCTGGCAGCGCGCGATCGCTGCGGGTTATGACACAAGACCGGCGCGGATACCGGAAAACACGCGGTCCGCCGCCAGCTTCGCCGCCCCGGCCCGGTCAGACATCGCGATTGGCGCGATGGTCAGCCATACCAAGTTTGGCACCGGCTGCGTGATCGATCAGGAAGGCAACAAGCTGACCATCATGTTCGAAGACGCGGGCGAAAAGCGCGTGCTCGACAGCTTTGTTACCGTGGTGGGTTAGTCAGGAGGGGGGCTCTAAGCCGCCGGTTGCTCGACTGAAGCGCCATCGGACTTGCGCCAGTAGCGCGCTTCAAAAGGCCGGGCGAGTTCGCCGAACGCATCACGGGTGCCTTCAACGATCCCCGTCTTGCAATTCAGGTAAGGCGCCGGGTCCAGATAGGTGCCGAACAGCTTGTCCCACAGCGTTACGGTGTTGCCGAAATTGTAGCCCATCAGGTCTTCGTCACGGATGTGGTGAAGGCGGTGAGCGGCAGGCGAGATCAGCACCTTGCCAAGCAGGCCGAGCGTCCACGGCACATCGGCATGGATGAAATACCCCCACCAGCTGCGTAGCAGAAAGACACCGGCGATCGCCCAGTAGGGCAGGCCGAGCAGGATCACCGGCAGGCTATCAAGCGCCATGCTCAGCACCTCTCCGACCGGATGTTTGCGCCGCACGCTCAGCCAATTCATCGCCTCGTCGGCGTGATGGGTCGCATGGGTCGGCCACAAAATGCGCGCGTGTTCACAGCGGTGCCGCCAATAGGCCGCAAAATCGATCAGCAGGATCGCAGCCAGCACCGAAACCGCACCAGGCAGCCCGTTCCAGAAGGCGACTAGCACTTCGGGCCGGGGGATCAGCGAATGGCCGGTCATCACCGGCACCCCCAGCAGCGGCAAGACCACGACGGCGTTGACCAGCAGCAGCAGCAGATTGGTAACGACTTCAGGGCGGGCACGTATGGCATCGGCAATCATGGCGCGGCGTTTCGTGGCGTAGGCCAACGCAGCGAACATCACCGCGAGCGGAAGAAGCTCACCAAGTTCGTGGCGCATCGCATCAAGGATCGTCTCTAACACTCTGGCGGCTTAACAGCCCGTCAGCCAAAAAAGCGTTAAGCTTCTCGGAAAAAGCGCAGCCCGGTTTAGTCGAAACCGACGTCGAGGAAGCTGGGGCGCGGGCCGTTCCATTCGCCGGCGGGCACAGGTTCGTCATCTTCGCGGTGACGCCGGGGCTTGCGGTCTGCGCTCGCCGTGACGCGGTCAGTGCGCGGCGTATCCTTGTCGCGGCTGGGACGTTCGGTACGTTCTTCGCGCGGAGCACGTTCTTCGCGCGGGGCGCGTTCTTCGCGGGCGCGGCGGGGCTTGCGCTCCTCACGCTCCTCACCTTCGGCTTGGACGGCTTCGGCCTTGGCGATGGCTGCGGAGAGGTCGACGCGCACGTCTTCTTTGCCGAACACCTTGATCGGGCTGCCGGTCAGCTTTTCGACATTGGAAATGGCTTCGGCATCTTCTTCGGAAACGAAGGTGAAGGCCCGCCCCTTGGCGCCAGCGCGGCCGGTACGGCCGATGCGATGGACGTAATCATCGGGGTGCCATGGCGTATCGAAATTGAAGACGTGGCTGACGCCCTTGATGTCCAACCCGCGCGCCGCAACATCGGACGCAACGAGGATATTCACCTCGCCCGCCTTGAAGCGTTCCAGCTCCTTGATGCGGCTG
>JBIKSA010000038.1:0-20947 GCA_044348875.1 Erythrobacter sp.
CGCCGAAGTGGCCGCATCAATGGCGGTCGTATCGGAAAGCGTGCTGGTTTACATCGCAAGGAAGCGCAATCTTGCCATCTCGGTCGCGATTATCGCATTGCAGGCTGCGCTGACCATAGCCCTGATCGAAGCGGCAGAACGTTACAGCCTTGGCAAGGGGTTCGAAGCGGCCTCCGCATCAGGCGCGCTGCTAATTGCGCTGGGCACGTCCAGTCTGGTGAAGGCTGTGTTCCTGAAGCATCTATTGAAGGCCCCCGTCAGCAACTGGCGCTGGTCGCTGCTCTATGCCGCCGCGCCTGCCGCACTGGTGGGCTATGCGTTCTCATGGACGCCCGAATGGATCGAGCTTTTGTTCGGCATACCCGCCATCCTTGTCACCTACGCGGCGGTGATCTGGCGGCGCGCGTTTGGCGATGCGGACAAGGCCTTGTTCCGCAAACAGGTCGTCCCCGACCCCGCGGCCGACCTGCCATGAAGGCTGCGGCAGGTGCGCCGAATATCAACCTGAGCGTGGGCGAAGCGCTGCAGGGCTGCTAGGACGCGGGCCGAACCTTGCGATTCACTTTCGGAGATACCGCCACAATGCCCGCCAATCTCAACACCTATCTGCCGCTGATCCTGATTGCGCTGGCCCTCCTGGTGCTGGCCATCTGGGCATTCATGCGCAGCAATCGCAAGGCGCGGGTCATCCATGAAGACGGCGCGCCTGCCATCGGCCGTGACGTGCTGGACGAAGGCGCTGCCCCTGCCCAGCGCAATCAGGCGCTGATCGATTCCCCGCGCGGGATCGAAACCATTCAAGGCCCGCTGTCAGCAGCGGCCAATAGCCAGACAACCGCCGCGGCGCCGCTGGGCACCGATGACGAAGCCGGGCCGCAGATCGCCGCTGATCCGGCGCCGCCTCCTGCTGCGCCAGGCGCAGGTGACGATCTGACGCGGATCAAGGGCCTTGGCCCGAAACTCGCAGCATTGCTCGGTGAATTCGGCATCACCACCTTTGCGCAGATCGCCGCATGGACGCCTGAGGAGGTCGAGCGGATCGACGCAAAACTGGGCCGGTTCAGCGGGCGCATCACCCGCGATCAATGGGTGGAACAGGCCCGTTTGCTTCGTGCCGGCGACGAACCCGCCTTTACTGCAAAATTCGGCAGCAATGGATGAGTTTCCATGCAACTGGACGTCCAAACCGTGTTACACCCTGCGTGGGATTCGATAACGCGGGAGAATACCGATGGCTTTGCGAATCCTTGTGGCTGAAGACGAATATGTAACCGCTTCGGACCTTTGCGACACTTTTGAAGAGGCAGGCTACGAAGTCGAAGGGCCCCACGCGGGGATTTGTGCGGCGATGCTGGCCTGCCAGAAGGAAAAGCCCGATCTGGTGCTGCTCGATATCGAGCTGTCCGACGGCCTCACCTTCGAACTCGCACAGACATTGCTGGACGATAACGTGCGGGTGATCCTGCATTCTGATGCACGCAATACAGTCGCGTTGGCCGCCCGTTTCCCGGGTGCAACGACGCTGGCGAAACCCTGCCCGCCTGCCAAGCTGCTGGATACGGTCAGCCGCGCGCTTATGCCGGCCTGAGAGGGGCACCCCCTCGCGGCAGACGCGAGGGCTCAACCCGTCGCATGCTGATCCGAACGCACCCTTGCCCGCACGATTGAAGCCTGCGATGCATAGGCCATGAGCACTATGAGACTCTACGGATATTTCCGCAGCTCTACATCGTACCGCCTGCGGATCGCGCTGAACCTCAAAGGCATCGCCTTCGAAAACATACCGGTCAATCTGGTGACGGCGGAAAACAAGGACACCGCCTTCACCAGCCGCAATCCCTTCGGATCGCTGCCAATGCTGGAAGCGGGCGGGCGCGACCGGGCGCAGTCCATGGCGCTGCTGGAATGGCTGGATGAAGCCTACCCTGAAACGCCGTTCCTGCCCCGCGATATCGAAGCGCGCTACACCGTGCGGGAACTGGCCTATGCCATCGCGACCGAGATCCACGCGGTCAACAACCTGCCGGTATTGAATTACCTCAAAGACCCGCTCGGCCATTCGCAGGACGACGTGGGCGTATGGTATCGCCACTGGTTGAAGCGGACGCTTGATCCGCTCGAAGCGCGGTTGGCGCAGCTCGGCACCGGCGACTTTCTTTTTGGCGATGCGCCTGGCCTGTTCGAAATCGTGGCGATCCCGCAAATCGCCAATGCGCGGCGGTTCAATTACGACCTCGGCGCCAGCCCCCACCTCACCCGTATCGAGGCCGCGTGCCTCGCGCTCCCCGCCTTTGCAGCGGCGCATCCTGACAATCAGCAAGATTCCCCGGAGAGAAAAAACCCATGAAACTCGCAACTCTCGACAATGGCACGCGCGACGGCAAACTGGTGGTAGTCAGCAAGGATCTGACCCGCTGCTCTGCCGCCGGTTACATCGCGCCGACCATGCAGGCCGCGCTGGACGATTGGGACCGGATCGCGCCGGAACTGGAAGTGCTGGCCCGCGATGTCGAAAACGAGGCCGTGCCGTGCGAACGCTTCCATGAACGGCAGGCCCATTCCCCCCTGCCGCGCGCGTATCAATGGGCCGATGGCAGCGCCTATATCAACCATGTGGAACTGGTGCGCCAGGCACGCGGGGCGACCGTGCCGGAGAGCTTCTACACCGATCCGCTGATGTATCAGGGCGGATCGGACAGCTTCCTGCGCCCGCGTCAGGAGATCCTGCTGGGCGATCCGGCGTGGGGCTGCGATATGGAAGGCGAAATCGCCTGCATCACCGGCGACGTGCCGATGGGCTGTTCGGTCGAAGAAGCGGCGGGGCACATCAAACTGCTGATGCTGGTCAATGACGTATCGCTGCGTGGCCTGATCCCGGCGGAGCTGGAAAAGGGCTTTGGTTTCTTCCAGTCGAAGCCCTCAAGCGCCTTTTCGCCCGTCGCCGTGACGCCCGATGAGCTGGGCGCAGCATGGGCCGATTGCCTGATCCACCTGCCGCTGATGGTCGATCTGAACGGTGCGCCATTCGGCCGGGCGAACGCCGGGGTGGATGCAACTTTCAACCTAGCCCAATTGGTCGCGCACGCGGCCAAGACCCGCAATCTGGGTGCAGGCACGGTGATTGGTACCGGCACGGTTTCGAACAAGGGTAAAGACGGCGGCGTAGGTCAGCCCGTGGCCGAAGGCGGCGCAGGCTATTCCTGCATCGCGGAAATCCGCATGATCGAAACGATCCGCGATGGCGCACCCAAAACGCCGTTCATGCAGGCCGGCGACACGGTGCGGATCGAAATGCGGGACGGCACGAACCATTCGATCTTTGGGGCGATCGAACAGCACGTCGTGGCGCTTTAGACCCCTGTTCGGTCTTGCCAGGCCCCTGCCAGACCCCATCTAGACCCCCTCGAGGGTGCCCCAGCCGCAATGTTTTGCGTGAAACATTGCGCCCCGCACCGTTAGCCGAAGGAAACAGCCTATGACCGCCTATCCCACCCTCACCATGCACATCGGCGGCCAGTGGGTCGCAGATGGCGGGGCAGGCGCGATGGATGTGGTGAACCCTTCCACCGGGGCGGTGCTGGGTCAGTGCCCCAAGGCATCGACCGCGCAGTTGGACGCCGCACTGAAGGCGGCAGGTGATGCCTTTCCGGCGTGGAGCCGAACCTCGGGCGCGGATCGCCACGCCATCCTGCGCCGCGCCGCCGATCTGCTGCGGCAACGGGCCGAAGCGATCTCCCACGTTGTCACTGCCGAGATGGGGAAACCCCGCGCGCAGGCATTGGGGGAGATATTGTCATCATGCGATATTATTGATTTTCTTGGAGAAGAAGCCAAGCGGCGCGGCGGCAGACTGATCCCGACGCGCGGCAATGCACTGATCGCGCAGATGGTGACGCACGAACCGATCGGCCCTGCGGTGCTGCTGACCCCGTGGAATTTCCCGGTCAATCTCCCCGCCAAAAAGATCGCCGGAGCGCTGGCGGCAGGCTGCACCGCAATCTTCAAACCGGCCGAAAACACGCCGGCTTCCGCGCAGTTGCTGGTGGAATGCTTCATCGATGCAGGACTCCCGGAAGGCGTGCTGAACCTCGTCCATGGCGACCCGGGGCCGATTGCCGAGCACCTGATCGCATCGCCTGTCACGCGGAAGGTCAGCTTCACCGGATCGACCGCGATCGGCAAGCAATTGGGCGCGCTGGCGGCCAGTCACATGAAACGCTTCGCCCCCGAACTCGGCGGTCATGCGCCTGTTATCGTGAGCAAAAATGCCGATGTAGCGCGGGCCGTGGCGATGTGCGCAGGCACCAAATTCCGCAACGCCGGGCAGGTCTGCGTCTCGCCTACGCGGTTCCTTGTGGCGAAAGAGATCTACGAAACCTTCGTCGCCGATTTCGCCGCCCGCGCCAGCCAGTTGAAGGTCGGCGATCCGGGCGCGGATGAAAGCGTCGACATGGGCCCGCTCGCCCATGCCCGCCGGGTCACCGCAATGGAGCAAGTGGTGGCTGATGCAGGCGGTAACCGCGGCGAAGTGGTTACGGGCGGCAAGGCGATCGGCGGAGGTGGGTTCTTCTTCCCGCCCACTGTCATCGCCAATCCCGCGCCGGACAGCCGTTTCATGACCGAGGAGCCCTTCGGCCCCATCGCCGGGATTGTACCGTTCGAAGATATCGAGGACGCCGTCGGCATCGCCAACAGCTTGCGCTATGGTCTTGCTGCTTATGCCTTCTCCGCCGATCTGGACGAGGCCCATTATCTCGGCAGAGCGTTGCGGGCCGGCATGGTCGGGATCAACCAGCTCATTGTGTCCTCGCCCGAAACTCCGTTTGGCGGGATCGGCGACAGCGGGTTCGGATCGGAAGGCGGCGAGGAAGGCTACCTCGCCTTCACGGACACCAAGCTGGTGATGCTGGCCAAAGCTGGCGGCTGACCAGGCCAGACTCAGGGAATCAGGCGCGCAATCCGGGCAAGGATAGATTGACGCCGTTGCATCGGCTGGATGCGACCAAACCGCGCACGGCGTGAATGTTCGTCCTGAATGCACACAGTACGGCGCATGGGATCCGGCCCACTGGACCAGATAGTCTGTCTTGCCATCGCTCGAACCCCCGATTCGTGGTCTGATAATCACAGATTTAGCAGAAAATCTGTGGAAAACACAGACTGAACTTGGTTAACGCCCCCGCTCCGCCCACGTCATCGATCAGTACGCATCGCCCCCGCAGCGCGGACGTCTTTCAGGGTGGGATAACCGTTAACCGCCATCAGCAAGTCGGCTTCGGCGAGAATCGATCTTAACACCCACGCCGCGCCTTCGGCGCCGCCCAGCGCAAGCCCATAAGTATAGGGCCGCCCCACGCCGACCGCCCGCGCCCCCAGCGCCAGCGCTTTGACCGCGTCGGTGCCGGACCGCACCCCGCTATCGAACAGAACCGGCGTATCGCCTGCGGCGGCGACCACATCGGGCAGCAGATCAATGGTCGCAATGCCGCCATTGGCCTGCCGCCCGCCGTGGTTCGAACAATAGACCGCGTCTGCCCCATGATCGACCGCGCGGCGCGCGTCATCGGGGTGGCAGATGCCCTTGAGGACGATCGGCAGCTTCGTCACAGATTTGAACCACGCCATGTCGTCCCAGGTCAGCACCTGCCCGAAGGTAGCCGCCCAGGTGAAGATCGCTGCCTGCACATCCTCCTCGGGAGGCTTGGCCAGCAGCGAGCGGAACACCGGATCGGTGAAGTAATTTTGCAGCACCTTGCCGCGCAATTGCGGGAAGTTCGACGCGTTGAGATCGCGCGGACGCCAACCGGTCACCCAGGTATCCAGTGTCACCACCAATGCCTTGTAGCCCGCATCCTCTGCCCGGCGGATCAGGCTGGTGGCAAGTTCGCGATTGCGCGGGGTGTAAAGCTGGAACCACGCCGGCGTATCGCCGCAGGCTGCCTTCACGTCCTCCAGCGGGTCATTCGCCAAGGTCGAGGCGCAGAACGGCACCCCCGTCAGCGCCGATGCGCGGGCGGCGGCCATATCGCCATGGCGATCCTGCGATGCCTCTCCATTCAAGCCAATCGGCGCCATGAACAGCGGCGTGGGATAGCGGTGGCCGAACAGTTCGATGGACAGGTCACGTTCGGAACAATCAACCATCATGCGCGGCACCATGCCCCAGTGATGGAAGGCAGCCGAATTCTGGTCCTGCGTGTGTTCATCCCCACAGCCGCCCGCCACATAGTTGGTAAGGCTTGGCCCCAAGGCTTCATGCGCGCGCTTTTCAAGGGTATCGAAATCGACCGGCCATGTGGGCAGGACGCCGCGAAGCCCGGCATTGTAGATCTCGTTCTGCATCGCGCCGAAATAGCTCATGACGGCTTGTCTCTCCCGTTGTGTTTGCGGGGCAGATCAGCCGATGCCGCGGCTCAGGGCAAGCTGTTTCTAGGCGAAGAAGCGTTGCAAGCGGGGGCGCACCTTGAGGAAGCGGAGATAAGCCGCCTCCAACAGCCGCAGCATCAGGGGATTTCGCGCCGCCAGACCCAGCGGGCGCAGCAGCGGGATGGCGCGCCACATCGCCGCAAACGCCGCCGCGCCGCTATGAACCACACCGTCCTCCTCGGCATGGAAGCGGGCCAACAATGCGCCGCGATCGATCGGGCAGGACGGATCGCTCCCCTGTGCGACATCGATAAAGGTGATGCCCCCTCGCCGGTCAAGCCGCCGCATCAGCGCGATTTCCCGAAGACACAGCGGGCAGGCACCGTCGTACCAGACTTTGACCGTCATGGCGCAATCCACAGGCGGATCACGTAAGCGACTAATCCGAGCACTGCCACGCTCGCCGCCCAGATGCCCGTCATCCACAGCAGGCGCTGCCAAAGTGGTGCTTCCGGCGGTTGCTCAGGCGGCGCGAGCATCAGTGATACCCCTCATGCCCCACCTTCCCGCGGAACACCCAATAGGCCCAAGCGGTGTAAGCGATGATCAACGGCATGGTGATCGCCACGCCGACCAGCATGAAGACTTGGCTGCGTTCCGGCGCGGCTGCGTCCCAGATGGTGAGGCCGGGCGGCACGACATAGGGCCAGATCGTCACTCCGAGCCCGCTCATACCGAGGAAGAACAGCGACAGTGCCAGCCAAAACGGGGCGCTTTCGCCGGTGCCGCGGATCGTCCGGATCAGCGCGATTGCCACCAGCGCCGTGACGATCGGCACCGGCGCGACCCAGTAAACCTCCGGCGCGCTGAGCCAATGCGCGGCATATTCGGGATTGAGCGTGATGTTGTAGAGGCTGACCGCGCCCATCAGCACAATAGTCGCCAGCGCGGCGCGAAAGGCGACGTATCGCGCATGGGCCTGCACCCCGCCATCCAGCTTCCAGATCAGCCAGGTGCTGCCCAGCAAGGCATAGCCCGCCACCGTGCCGAGCCCGGTCAGGAAGGTATACGGCGTCAGCCAGTCCCACCAGCTTCCGGCATAGGCGCGGCCCTCAACCTCGATCCCCTGCAGCAGCGCGCCAAGGATCATCCCCTGCGCCATCGCCGCCACCAGCGAACCGCAGGAGAAGGCGGCATCCCAGAACTTCTCATGCGCCGGATCGCGCCAGCGATATTCGAACGCCACACCCCGGAACACGAGCCCCAGCAGCATTGCGATCACCAGCGGATAAGTGGCAGGCAGGATCACCGCATAGGCCAGCGGGAAGGCGGCAAACAGCCCGCCCCCGCCCAGCACCAGCCAGGTCTCGTTTCCGTCCCACACCGGCGCGATGGAATTCATCGCGCGGTTGCGGCCCTGCCCGGCGCGGAAGGTCGGGAACAGGATGCCGATGCCCAGATCAAACCCGTCCATCACCACGTAGGCAAAGACGGCAAAGGCGATGATGAAGGCCCAGATGACCGTCAAATCCATCACACCGGCTCCTTCTCGAACGGCGCTTCGGTCGGCAGAGTGTCATCCCCCAGCGGGTTCTGCGTCGGCCCGGGCGTGATCCCGGCGGTGCGGATCGGCCCGGTATCGCCGCGCTTCACGCCAAGTTCGCCCGCGTGCGGGGGCTTGCCCATCAGCTTGAGGATGTACCACACCCCGATGCCGAAGACGGTGAAATAGACAAGGACGAAGGCCAGCAGCGATGCGGCCACAGCGGGCGCGTCCAAGGGGCTGGCCGCATCAGCCGTGCGCAGCAGCCCGTAGATCACGTAAGGCTGCCGCCCGACCTCGGTGGTGATCCACCCGGCCAGCACCGCCGCAAAACCGCTCGGCCCCATCAGGACGGCCGCACGGTGCAGCCAGGGCATATCATAGAGCCGCCCGCGCACCCGGCCCCACAGGCTCCACAGACCAATGCCGAGCATGGCAAAGCCAATGCCAACCATGATGCGGAAGCTCCAGAACAGCATCCCGACCGGCGGTTCTTCATCATCGGGAATCGTGTCCAGCCCGGCCAGCGGCGCGTTCCAGTCATGCTTGAGAATGAAGGACGAAGCCTTGGGAATCTCGATGGCGTAGCGCACGGTCTTGGCCTCGCTGTCCGGAATGCCGAACAGGATCAGCGGCCCGCCTTCTGGGTGGCTTTGATAGTGGCCCTCCATCGCCATGACCTTGGCGGGCTGGTGTTCCAGCGTGTTAAGGCCGTGCATGTCGCCTGCGAAAATCTGCAAGGGCGTGACAATCGCCGCCATCCACATCGCCATCGAAAACATTGTGCGCGCGTGCGGATTGGCGCGGTCTTTCAGCAGGTGCCACGCGCCGACCGCGCCAACGACGAAAGCGGTGGTGAGATAAGCGGCCATCACGGTGTGCACCAGACGATAGGGAAAGCTGGGGTTGAAGACGATAGTCCACCAGCTGTTACCGGGCAGGAACTGGCCATTCTCGCCAAGGATATGTCCGACCGGGGTCTGCATCCAGCTGTTGACCGACAAAATCCAGAACGCGGAAACGAAGGTTCCCAAGGCCACCATCAGCGTCGCGGCAAAGTGCAGCTTTTTGCCCACCTTGTTCATCCCGAACAGCATCACGCCAAGGAAGCCTGCCTCAAGGAAGAATGCCGTCAGCACCTCGTACGCCATCAGCGGGCCGATCACCGGCCCTGCCTTGTCCGAGAATACCGACCAATTGGTGCCGAACTGGTAGGACATGACGATGCCCGACACCACGCCCATCGCAAATGCGATCGCGAAGATCTTCAGCCAATATTTGAACAGGTCGAGATAGACGCTCTTGCCCGTCTTCAGCCACAAGCCTTCCAACACGGCCAGATAGCTTGCCAGCCCGATCGAAAAGGCCGGGAAGAAGAAGTGGAAGCTCACCGTGAAAGCGAACTGGATCCGCGCGAGCAACATAGCGTCTAGGTTATCAAGCATAGTCGGCAGCTATCCCCCGGCCCCAGCGATCACTTGCAAAGGCTGCATGAGATATACGTTCAAAGGCCGAAAGAGTTGCACCGTCTCGCGGCACGGGCATCAGCCCCGATCATCCGCTTGCACACCTGTGTGTCAGCCGAGGGGCCAAATATCGTGAGATTTCAGGAACCCCCACCACGCTCCTGGTATTCTGTAACTGCACCTATCAGTCGGCCATATGCCGCACGGCAATTGCGGTCATCGTCGCACGGGTTTCTACCCCAATTTACGGAGCACCTGTTCAAGGTGCTTGCTGGCTGTGCGCTCGCTTATGCCAAGAATTTCGCTGAAAATTTTGCTGGCTTTACGATAGCATACACACAGCAGCACTTCTGCCTCGCGGCGGTTAGACCTCCCTGCTTCTGGAGCGCCGCGATTATTTCGCCTGTCGAGGCATTCTTGCCGCCAACCTGCGCCACATCGGCGCGTGATACATTGGCAAAGTTCACCACCGGGCTCATGCTCATGGCGCTTTCCTTCAATGCGGGGCCGGAGGAACGTCGGGTTGCACCTCGTTCAGCGCAGTGGAAGCCGGACAGCGGAGCGCGCTGTCAGTCTGCTGCTTGCCGTCCACTGTGAGGATATAATGGTCGGCGTCTGCCGGGTCGCGATCAACCTTTAGTTCGATTGCTTGCCCGCCGCATTGCAGAGTGGCTTCGAAGCCCGGCCAGTCGCGCGGCAGACTGGGTGCGACATGCCAGATACCGTCTTCCTGCTTCAGGCCAAGAATGCCTTCGACTGCGAGGCGCCAAGACCAAGCGGCAGCGCCGGTATACCAGCTCCAGCCGCCACGTCCGGCATGTGGAGGAGCCGCCGCGATATCTCCGGCAACCGCGTAGGGCTCGATCCGGTAAAGCGCCGCTTTTGCGGCGTCATTCGACCTGAGAAGCGGATTGATCATCGAAAACACAGCGTGCGCCCCGTCGCCATCGCCGATGCCCGCCAGCGCGAGACCGAGCCATGCCGCCGCGTGCGAATATTGGCCGCCGTTTTCGCGGATGCCGGGAGGATAGGCTTTGATGTAGCCAGGATCTTGCGGTGACTTGTCGAAAGGTGGCCACAACAGCCGCGCGAGGCCTGCTTCATTGTCGATCAATTCGTGCTTCGCTGCGTTAAGGGCGCTGAGGACGCGCTCGCGCGGTGCACCAGCAAACTGTGCCCATGATTGCGAGATCGAATCAATTCGGCATTCGACATTTTCTACAGACCCCAATGGACTGCCATTGTCGTCGAAGGCCCGCCGATACCACTCACCGTCCCAGCCGGTGATGTCGGCTTTTGTGCGCAGCAACGTTGCCCGTTCGGCCCAGTGATCGGCTTCCGCCTTACGGCCCAAACGCTGCTCGAGATCGGCCAGATGCTGCGCTGCGATCGAAGCAAACCAGCCAAGCCAGACGCTCTCTCCGCGACCTTCGCGACCGACCCGGTCCATACCGTCGTTCCAGTCGCCAGCTCCGATCAGCGGCAAACCGTGCGAACCCAGCACAACCCGATCCAGCGCGCGTTCGCAATGGTCGATCAACGGGAATGCTTTGTCGGTGGGTTGAAAACTGTCGTAACGGTCAGTCTCGCTTGGGGCCAAGGGCGCACCCTGCAGGAATGGCACGCGCTCAAGGAGGATAGAAACATCGCCAGTTCTGCGAACATAGGTGCCCGCGGCGAAAGGCAACCATAACATATCGTCGGAGCAGCGGGTGCGCACCCCGCGTTCCGCAGGCGGGTGCCACCAATGGAGGACATCGCCGTCTTCGAACTGATGCGCCGCGCAGGCAAGTATATGCGCCCGAACGCGCGCGGGGTCGACGTGGAGCAGCGCCAGAACATCCTGCAACTGGTCGCGAAACCCGATTGCGCCGCTTGCCTGGTAAAACCCTGCTCGCGCCATGATCCGCGAAGACAGGCTCTGATAAAGCAGCCAACGATTGACCAGCGCGTCAAACGCCGGATCTGGCGTGCGAACTTTCACTGCATTCAGCAGATTATCCCACCGGTTGTGCAGCTCTTCCTCGGCGTGGCTGATCATTTCGAGCGAACGCCAACGTTCGGCAAGGGCCAAGGCCTCCTCACGGCTGGAACCCGTCCCCAGCACGAAAGCTGCCTCGATTTCCTCACCTTCAGCCAGATCGAGATGCAGCTGGTATGCGCCGCAGGCATCCGGTCCTGCAACCTGCGCCCCGCTCAGTCCCCAACGCCGAAGCGCCGCAGGATGTTCATCGTCGTGTTCGCGGCCGAGAAATTCCTCGCGATCGGTGGTAAAGCCATGCATGATCCCGCTCGCAGTCAGGAACGCGGCACGGCCTGCGAATTCGGCGTTCCACGGATTGGTAGCAATGATCGTTTGCGCAGCCTCGTCGAATTCGCAGCGCACATGCCGGCGGGTGATACTTGGTAGTGATCCGAGCAACCACTCGCAGTAATAGGTCGCTGTAATTCTCCGGCTACGACTGCCACGATTGCGCAGGCGTAAGCGTATCACTTTGACGGGCGCGCCCACAGGCACAAAGACGCGCATCTCCTGTTCTATACCATGCGACGTCCGGTTCCACACCGAATACCCGGCGCCGTGCTGTACCCGGCAGGCAACATCCCCGCCTGCGGGTGATGGCGTAATTGACCAAACGGCAGTGGTCTCCTCGTCACGCAGGTAAAGAGCTTCGCCACTCCGATCCGTCACAGGATCGTTGGTCCACGGTGTCAGCCGATGTTCGCCACTGTTCACCGACCAGCTGAATCCGCCGCCGGATTCGGTTACCAAACAACCGAAGTCATCGTTAGCGAGGACATTGCTCCATGGTGCCGGTGTCCTTTGCCCCGGTTCGAGGTGAAGAACGTATTCGGTGCCTTCGTCGTTGAGGCCGCCAAGTCCGTTGGCGAACCGCGATGGCTCAGAGGGCGAGACAAGACCGGCCGGGTCGGGATCGGCAACCAGCGATGGCAATATCGGCGGAGGCAGCTGGGCGTGGTGGTCGAGGGTGGCAAGATGCTCTTCGAGCGAGCCAAGCGTATCGTCGAGGATAGCCCAAGCTGTCGCCTCGAGCACACACATCTGTTCTGGACCGATCTGGTCAGAAAAGACAAGGTGGGCGCCTCCACTCCGACCCAGCATCTCGCTTGCCCCGATGTCGCGCAACAACTTGGCAAGTTCGCTTCTGAGGGGTTCCAGATAGGCGGAGCCGGGGGTCTGCACGATGACAAGGTCGACAAAAAGCCCGTGCCGCCGCCACAATTGGTGTGCACCAATAAGCAGCGGTACGAGCGAAGCGTTGGTCCCGCCCCAGCGCAAGAGTAATATCGGCAGGTCGCCCGAAATGGCGAGGCCCCACAGAGCCGACTGACCAAGGCTATTTGCTCTGATTGTTTCAGGCGAAGCGCGAAGGGCGCCGTGCGGATAGACCATCAGTGACCCGAGAGCCTGGATCGCTGGAAGGCGTTCGGCCTCGATCCGTGCGTGCTGGACCGCGCGGCTTTCCTCACGTGCGGCATCGCCGAGCAGCCAGTCGATTGACGATAGTGTGGCGTGCCGCTCCGCAATTGCCAGTGCGCCCGACCGGGTAGCGGCGGCTATCGTGAGGAAACAGAACTCGCATTTTTCGCCAGGGGCAAGGTTGACCTTAACCTGAAGCGCGGCGATGGGATCGAGGGTCCAGCCGCAGGTTCTGCCGAGCGCTTGTGAGGCCCCGCGCGGACTCCGCGTCGACCGGTTCCGGCCAATAAAGGTCTCTCGGTCGCACTCAAAATCGAGGGCTTTGACAGGACCGTCCGGCCCGACCAGCAGGTGAAGCAGAACCGCAGGCGTTTCGGAGGGGTTGCGCGGGCGCCGCTTGAAAAGCAGCCCGGCTTGTTCGGGCAGGAATTCGCCGCCCACAAACAGCTTGCTGAATGCCGGATGCCGCTCGTCCTCGAGCGGCGGCGCAAGAACGACCTCGGCGTAACTGGTTAGCAGCAGGTGACGCGACCGATCGCTTTCATTGGCAATCACGACACGGCGGATCTCGAAGTCATCGCCGGCGCTGACCACGACTTCCAACCGTGTTTCGATGCCATGATCGCGGCGGTGAAATTCAGCGAGATGCGGATGAAACGACACTTGGTATTCATCCGCGATCACCCCTGTAGGTTGCCGAGTTGCCGACCAAGTTTTGTCCTCATCGCAATCGTGAATGTATAGCCAAAATCCATCCGCATCTCGGGTTGTGTCGGGTGCGAAACGGGTCAGCGCCTGGCGCTGCCAGCGCAGGCCACCGCCGCCGCTTTCAGAAATCCAGCTGTTCATCCGTCCATTGCCGAGTAGGTGCACTTGCGGGAAGGGCATCGGGGCCGGATGCCAAGGCCCAGCGATAGGCGGCGTTACGGCTACCGCCCGCCCTTCATCGACGGCATCCAGTCGCTCAATCTCGCTCGGCAATTCGCTAGGAATGCGCTCGCTGAGCAGAAGCGTGACAAGGCCCATCTGCGGATCGCGCACGAGGCGCGCCACCATCCGATCGTCCAGCAACGCATTACCGATGGCGAGCAGGATCATGCCCTGATGGTGCGCCATGAAGGCGTTGACGGGCGCGAAAGTGCCGTTTTCGGGCTTTCGCTCAGGCGTATAATCGACCGCTTCCCACAGGCCAAAACGCCCTGCGGCCCCCAAAGCGCAAAGTTGCCTCAGGTTTGCGGTTGCGCGCGCCGGATCGACCGCTAACGCGAGGGCCGATGCGTAGGGTGCGATGACCAGATCGCGGGACAGACCGCGCCGCATTCCCAGTTTGGGAACGCCAAACGCCTGGTATCGGAAGCGGTGTTCCGGATCGCGCGCAGCGTAGGCGGATTCGGAAATCCCCCATGGCACTCCGTGTTTCTGACCGTAGCGACGCTGGACATCGGCTGCGACGCGCTCGCTTTCGCCAAGCAGCGATTCCGTATGGCCTGGCAGCAGCAACCGCGGCATAAGATATTCGAACATCGAGCCATTCCACGACACCAGCGTCAGCCCAGTTGCCGCTCGGGTTATCGGTCTTTGGAGATGAAACCAGTGCTCGATCGGCAGGTCACCCTTTGCGATCGCGAAGAAGCTCGCCAGCCGCGCTTCCGAGGCCAGCATATCGTAGTAGTGCGTATCGGTGCGTCCGGTGCTGACGTTGTGGCCGATATGCAGCAGGCGGCGCTCGGCATCGTAGAGCCAGCCAAACTCCATCGCTTGCGCGAAGTCGACTGCCTCGCTCGCAAGCGCAAGCAATTCCTCGCCTTGACCGATCGGCTCCGCCAGGTCAGTCCGCATCGATGATGCATGCTGGCGCAAACGGTCGAGCCAGACCGATAGGTCCAGCGCGTGATCTGAATGTCGTGATCCTGTGCCCTCCGCGAGGCGCAAACCCTCCGCTTCGAGCTTCGGCAGCGCGTCATCACAAAGCCAGTCGAGCAACGTTTTCTGAGCTGCGTGTTCCCACTCGCTTGCCGCCGCAAGGTCCCTGCGGACAACTGCGACTTCGGCCAAGTCGGTGGGTGATCCGGTCAACGATGATGCGGCTTCCTCGATCAGCGACAGAATGTCCTCAAGGCCTCTCCAGCGCTCGGTTTCGAGAGTACTGTGCTGTGCCGCATCGCGCAGCGCCTCGGCGTGGGCGAGAAGGGCGACCGCGAGGTTGCCGCTATCGACTGTGGAGACATACCGGGGTTCAAGCGAAGCGAGATGACGGGTTTCATACCAGTTGAGAAAGTGGCCGCGATAGCGCTCGAGCCGCGCCATGCTGTCGAACAGATTGCGAGTCCTCGCCGCCAGTTCGGAGCGGCCAAGAAATCCCAGATCCCATGCCGTGGCGATGGATAACAAAAGCATGCCGACGTTGGTCGGCGACGTGCGATGTGCGATTTCTTCGTGCGGCGCTCCTTGGTAATTGTCAGGCGGCAACCAGTTGTCGGTCGGGCCGGCGAGGCTTTCGAAATAGAACCAGGTTCTGCGCGCCAGCAAGCGCAGGAACTTTGCGTCGTCGTGGCTTAGTGACGTCGCTTTTCGTGTGCGCGGACGTCCGATCCAAAGAGCGATTTCGGGGGCGGCGGACCAAGCAAGCAGCAAGGGTAATGCGCCCGCGAAGGCCATTGGTCGAAACGCTAGGAGGAGGGCGGAAAGGCCGAGTGCGGTTGCAGATGCCGGCCACATTGCGCGCCACATAGTCGTACGCGGTGCCGAGGCCGCAAATCGTCCCGAGACATGTGCGGCGCTGGTCCATTCGAGCAACTTGCGATGGGTCACAAGGCTTCGCCCAAGAGCGATGGTGATGGCGTGAAGTGACAGCAAAGCTTCATGGAGCATGAAGATAAGTGCCAGCAACCATCGTCCTGCTTGGTCGGAAATCCGCCCCCACAGTCCGAAGGTTGCGCCCATCCTGCGGCCCCGCGCAAGGCCGCTGACGAGGTCGATGAACAATTGTCCAGCAGGCGCGAGGATGACCAGCACGGTCCAGAACGCCGGCTGCCCAGGCAACACGAACCATCCTGCCAGCAGGAGGACAACCAGACTTGGCGATACCAAGCTGCGCCGCAGATTATCGAAGATTTTCCAGCGATCGATCCCGGCGATCCGGTTTCGCAGGTTCGTTCCGTCCGGTCCTGGAACTTGCGACCACAGCCAGCCGAGCAATTGCCAATCGCCCCTAATCCAGCGATGCAATCGGCGGTCATACTCGAGATAGTCGGATGGAAATCCTTCGTAGATGACTATATCGGTGGCCAAAGCCGCGCGCCCATGCGCTCCTTCGAGCAGATCGTGGCTGAGGATGCGGTTTTCGGGTATCCGCCCGTCGATAACAGCGTGGAACGTCCGGACATCATAGATGCCCTTGCCAACGAAGATGCCCGCGCCGAACAGGTCCTGATACACATCCGATACCGCCCGGCTGTAGATATCAATTGCAGTTTCCCCGGTGTAGAGCCGCGCGAATAAGGTGCGCTCGGCGCTGCTGGGCGATATCTCCACGCGCGGCTGGATGATCGTGTATCCGCGCGCAATTCGCCCGCTCGCCGGATCAACGCTGGCGCGGTTGAGCGGATGTGCCAGCGTGCCGACAAGGCGACCAACCGAGCCGGGCGGGAGCATCGTGTCGCCATCGACTGTCACCACGAAGTGGACATGCTCGAGTGCCTCGCGGTTCCCAAGATGATCGCTGAAGCCTGACCAGTCGCCATTTACCAGCAGGCAATTGAACTGCTCCAGCTTCCCCCGCTTGCGTTCCCACGCCATCCAGCAACCTTCGGCCCGATTGTAGTACCGTGGACGAAGCAGCAAGTGAAATGGCTTTAGCAAACCGGATTGATGCCGCCGATTCAGACGATCGATCGCGTTCTTAAGCGCAACGACGATTGCCTCGTCGTCGTCGGTGACTTCGGTCGCTGCGTCGAAAAGATCGACCAGCAGGGCAACCTGTAACAGCGGATCGCGATTGGCCATCCAGTGCGATTCCATACGCTCGGCCAAAGCGGCGATCTCAGGAATGCCCGCTACGATTACTGGCATCGCAACGATTGTCGATGCATCGCCCGGCAACCCTGCTTTGCAGTCCAACTTAGGCAAAATCCTCGGAGAAATGAGCCTTGTCAGGGTCCAGTAGACCATGCTGAGCGCCAGCACCGATGCCGGAAGTTGGCTCAACAGCAGTCCCCCAATCCATTCCCAGACGTCGGCCCCGACCTGATGGAGATAGAGCGCCGGGAGGAGGCTTGCGCCGAGCGCCGCAAGGACGAGAATGAAAAAATAGAACCTGCCGGGATGGGCATTGGCCATTCGGATAATGCGGTCTTTCAAGGGTAGGCGAATCCCGAGGTCTGCTTCCAGCCGCCGACGCCCCTGATCTATGAGCCAGTAGCCGACATGGTGCGACACATCCTCGGCGGGAGAAGCACTGGCATATTGAATTGCAGCAATGGCTACGGCGATTTCGTCCTGCCTTGCGAGTTGAGCCATGGTCTCGACCGCGCGCCGATAGGTGTCGCGAGTTTCGAAATCCATCAGCGGATAGTATCCGGCAGGGTCCCGGGCGAGAGAGTCTTCGACCAAACTGACCTGATCGAAGAAATCAGACCATTTTATCGCGGCGATCACCCCTAAATTACCCAGCGCCCGCGACACGCTCTCCGTGGCGTCAAGCGAGTGAAAGGTGTCGGCGTTGGCAGGGATCGGAAAGGGATATGCGACCCGCTCATCCAGCATCGGTGTCAGCGCGGCTATGAGTAACTCGATGCAGGCTATCCGCAGCATCGTGGGAAACGCCCAGAGCTCCCCAATCGTCAGCGGAGCGTGGCGCTGAAAGGCGTGGATGAAGGTCACAGCATTCGCCAGCGACACTTGCAATCGGGTCGCGTGCAGGAAATCCTGCGCCAGAACCAGGACACGCGGCACCTTGCCATCAAGGCCGCCGAGCGCGGGCAGGCGCTGGTAGAACCCGGTGGGCATGTCCTTTCTGATTTGCTTGAGAGCACGGTCGACAAAATAATCATTGTCGAGCAGCCACTCTGCTGCCTTGCTCGCTTCAGGGGGCGGATCAACACAAGCAAGACGAGCATGGCGCAGCCAATCGGCAACCGCCTCAATGCGCTCGATGAAAATTAGAGGCGCGCTGGGTCCCGCCCTGATCGAGAGCCTCGCTCCAAGCGCGTCGGCGGCCAGACCGAGTAGCGAGGCATCTGGTTCAAGCTTTGCCATCAAGCGATCGTGTCTGTGGGCACCTTGGCATCTGCTAACGCCTGCGGCCCGAAACTGCAGGTCAGGTTCGGACGCACGACAAGAAGCGCGGTGCAGATCTGGTCGATCAGATACTCAGCCACGCTTCCACAGCTCACATCGTCCATGTTGGTTGCGCCGTGTGACGACATGACGATCAGGTCAGCCTGCTCCTCGCGCGAAAGCTCAGACAGTGCTGTGCGGGGATCGCCGGGACCCAGAAGGGCTGTCCGCACCGCGATACGGTTGTCGCTGACCCGCGAACGCATCTCTGCAAGGTAGGAACGGGCGCGACGTGCGCTATGCCGGTCAATCTCGAATTCGAGCTCGCACAGGTCCTGCGATTGAATGGGCTGAGGCCGACTGAACCGCTGGATGACGTGCGCAAGCAGCAGTTCGGCTCCATGATCACGCGCAATTCGCAGCGCCACCGGCAACACACTTTCGGCCAAGGCAGATCCATCAAGCGGAACGAGAACCCGACGAAACCGGACGTCTGTCGCAGCTGGGCCGGGCGGGACCAGCAACAAAGACAGCGGGGCGCAATCTCGGAGACGGCGCGCAGTTGCTCCAAGCTCGCTGCGACCGTGTCCACAGTTTCGCGCTAGAGCGAGCATCGTTACCCCATGATCTTCCGACCATCGGACCAACTCTAATGCGGGATCCCCAGCAAGCACGATGCTGTCGGCAGGCCTTCGGTTGCTGCATTGCGTGACAAGCCACTCAAGGCGTTCCGCTTCGGTCCGGCGCCGTGACTGCCACGCCACTGGATCGGCTGGGGAAAGCAAGTCGTGAACCACAGGCATGACCCGAGCAATCGTGACAGACAGTCCCAGGCTCGGAGCGATAGCCGACGCAAATGCGACCACCCTGCCGGCCTGAGACGAATCGTCGACGCAGGCGAGCAATTTTGGTGCAAGAGGTGCGGCGTTTCTGCTCTCAGCCAGTTGAGATGATCTCAACATGAACTGCGGTGAACCTGAGTTGCGATGCATCGAAACTGATACGGAAATCATCGTAACCTCCCGGCATGTACCAAAACACGGATCGCCACGTTACCACTATGGAGTCCGGTCTTACCCACCCATGTTGGGTAATGTCCGTAGTGCGTCGCTGCCTTCCTCTTTCCCGTCGCGCTTTGGTGTTCAGACCTCGCTGTGTCAGTGCCTATCCGCATGGTGAGGGCCCCGGATGCGGTTCAGCCTGTCTGCGCCCGGTCGACCAAAAATAGGTCGCGTGTCAGGGAAATATTCCACGCTGGAGGCAATGTTTCCAAGAAAGCTTCCCGAAGAGGCTAGCAAGACAACATCCTTCGCAAACTTGCTTGCAAACGCCCTAGCCGAAGGGATTTATAGTTACCTAGCATATCTCTCCAGCCTGCGAACTCCGGCCCGAAAGCCTATTTTTAGTCATGACCCAGCTTTATAATTCATTATCACCCACAATTATTTCAATCCAAATGTTTTAATTGATAAAAAATCTATTTCCTCGTCACTTCACGTTTATAGGACACCTGATCAATACGAAAAATAAACTGGTTGATTAGATTCTTTTATAGAGGCGCCTCTATGCCGGGCTCGACTAGGCTCAGGACACACTAAATCGCTTGCGCTGGCGGCGATGGCTCGATTCGATGGCGACGCTGAGGAGGCGCGGCTGTTGTCTGAAGTCTGGAAGTTGAGCGAGGCGTAGATGCGCTGGATCCGCCACGCCCGCGCCATGTCATCGCTGCCGCCACACCTGAACCGAGCCCCGCACCACAGAGCAGGCCCAGCGCGCCGACCATTGCTGACAGGTTCAGCACCTGCGCGCCACCGCCGGCTCCCGCGACCGTGCACGCGCCTGCGACAGGTGACACTTTATCGAGGGCCGGCACTGCGCCGGGCGGCGAGAACAGGAACGCCTCGCCAGACCGCGTCCAGGAATGCGTCCTTGGTGACAAGATCCCAGCGCCGCGCCACGAGCAGGGCCAGCGCATCGAAGTAACGGTTGCCGAGCTCGACCGGCTGCCCTTTCCGCCGTAGCTGCCGGTTGCCGCAATCGAGTTCGAACGCGTCGAAGCGCAGTATGCAAGGCCGAGTACCCGCTTGCCAGTAGCGAATGGTGCGTGTGGTCACACCTAGAAATTGAGCCAATCGGATCTGGCTGAAACCCGTGGCCCTAATAAGTCTTCGATATCGTGCGAGGAGAGCAATTTCGGGTTTGGCGGACGGCCGCCAGTAAGATGGGCGCGAGGCATAACCGATTATACCCTACGCTCACCCGAAGTTCTTTTTTAGACGGGCGGCACAGAGCGGCGCTCGGCGTTAAACGCAACGTTTCCCCTGATCGGCAGATTCCTACCCTTATTCACATCGTTCTCCGTCCGCTTTGCACGCTCCTGTCGGTGATAGCGGATCGACTGGCGATCACTTGAAAGTCGATTAGCTAGCTGATCGGCTTGGGTGGCAGGTTCTAGGGCTTTGCGGTCATTATCGCGCGATGTCTGCGCCGACAGATTCTGCCAAGAGCGGGCAGCCACCGCTTATCCGACCAGTTTGGCACGGCAAAGCGAACGGCACCGATTGCGGAATGGCGGGTCGTGGCTAAGAGCTACCGCGACGCCGTTGCAGCGGTCTGGAGAGGTCTCATGAAACCGATGTCGGCCGAGGCAAATCGCCCGATGTTGGGCGCAACCGACGGCAGTTCGGACGGCGCCACGCCGAACCACAGGCCAAGCGTCGAAGACAGCTCGTCCACCGAGGTGGTCGGCAGAAGCCGCCCCTGCCCGACCTGATCGGGACTCGTAAGCGAAACCTGCGGCGCACGACCGTAAAAGCGCCCGCCGCGCACGCCGCCGCCGACGATGAAGTGGTG
>JBIKSA010000106.1:0-5856 GCA_044348875.1 Erythrobacter sp.
CAGGGTACGCCCGAAATCCGAGGCCGTGAATGTCGTGACGTTGTCCGCGACGCCCAGCTCCACCGTTGCGCGGTAAAAGGCATCAATCGCGGAATCGACCTGACCCAGCAGCCCGTCATGCGTGCCGATCAGTCCATCGTGGTTGTCGAACCCGCCCAGCGAGACGAGGAACACCTGCCGTGTTACCCCTAGCCGCGCGCGCGCGCCGATCAGCTGGGCGACGACCCGGAGCTGGTCAGCAAGACGGTTCCCCGTGCCGAAGTTGGTGCTCAACGTCGCGCCCCGCAGCGCATCATTGACGAAGGCACCGTACTGGATCGAGCGGTCGTTGAAGCGCGCATAATCGGCTGCCATGACGTTGCCGGAACCGCTGCGCAGCAGTGTACCGAGGGCCTGCGAAGCGGCTGCTGAATTGAACAGCCGACCGTTCTGCAATGGGTTGTAAAGCGTCGCCCCCGCTGGCGATACCTGATAGGGAACTGCGGTCTGGCCACTCAAAAACACCGCGTTGCCGGTCGCGTTGATCGCGGTGAACATGGCGTTGGTGTTCGACGTTAGCGCTAGGTCGCCCATCCGCCCGCCCCATCCGGTGCGCGAGCCTTCAGGCTGCGAACTTTGCCAAGTCGATTGCTGGTCGTTGTGCGAAAACAGCTTGGCCGGGCGCGGTACGCTGCCAGCGTCATACTGCGCGCGCGTTAGTGGGGCGATCAGCGGGCCAACATTAAGCAGCGGGGCCATCGCGCCGGAGTCAAACAGCGTCTTGAGGCGCGGCATGGTTGGGGCCAGCGCATAGGTGATGTCGTCGGTGAGCCGCTGGCCCGACGGTGTGGTGAGCGCGGTATTTGCCAAGGCGCTGCGGGCGAGGGCAATGCCGGAAGCATCCTCTGACCCGGCCGTTCCCCGGATCGCAGCATAGCGCGCGTAATTTGCCGCATCGAAGGGGATCAGCGTGTTGCCGTGATCGTTTCCGCCATAGAGAAACACGCATACCAGCGCCTTGTAACCGCCGGCATTGCTGAAGGCCGCCGCTTCGGCCAAGCCTGCAAGGTCCAGTGCGTAGGATGCCGCCCCGCCCATCATCGCCAGCTGGCTGGTGCGCCTGAGAAATGCACGGCGCTCGATCTCGATGCTATTGCCGATGAACATATCTACCTCCCCCCGAGGTCTATTTCTGGACCAGATAGTCTGTCGATGCGAGGATCAGTGTCACGCCGATCTGGACGCGCCGAAGCCGGTCGGCATTGGTCGAGCTAGCGGTGAGGACCACATCTTCCATCGCGGCACGGATGGTATCCCGCGCGCTCGTGCTGAGCTGCCGGGCGGTCAGCAGCAGATCGAGCCGGTCGAGCAACGCGATGCTGTCCTGTGCAATCGCAATCTCGGCCGAGAAGTCGAGCGCGATGTCAGCAACCGGCGCCCGCCCTCCGGTGATCGCGCGCTCGAGGAAGTTGACATAGCCCGCGACCGAAGTTTCGTTGACCAGCTGGAACTCGGGCGCCAGCAGGCTGCGATTGGCGATTTCGGTATTGGCTGGAAAGTAGCCCGGGCGGAAGAAATTGAACACCGATGGCGAGCGCAGCGGGCTCTGCCCGAGCGCAGCAGCCGCATCGCTAAGGTCGCCGACCTGCCAGTTGCCGCTGGTCGAACGCGCGCCGAAAGTGCGCGCTAGCTGCACGAAGCGCAGCACCGGTTCGCGCAGCTTGCCGAAATTGGGATTGGCCGCATTAGCCGGATCGAGCGCCTCGCTGTCGAGCAGGATTGCCTTGAACACCGCCGCCAGATCGCCGCGCCGCCCTTGTCCGTTATTGGCAAAGACCGCAGCGACGCGTCCGACATAGGCTGGGGAGGGATTGCTTGTCACCAGCCGCTGGATCATCTGGCGGGCGAAGAATGGTCCGACATTGGAGTGGTTGAAAAGATGATCAAGCGCGCGCTGGAGGCTTTCGGCCGCGCCGGTGCCGGCCGGTATGGTCAGACCAAGGAAGGCCTTGGCTTCTGCCGAATGGAAACCGGTGGTGCGCGCCGGAACCCAGCGGGCCGGATCGGCGGTCATGGGACGGCGGATGTATGCGGCATCTGGGATCTGACGCGTGCCGCCGACCTCGGGCGTGAAGGTGAGGCCGGCCTGGTCGAAATCATAGCCCGTGAACACTCGGGCAAGCCCGGTCACATCTTCGCTGGCGTATGTCTCGACCGGATTGCCGTTAGCTAGCCGGTTCGTCCCGTCGGGGTTTAGCTCGAACAGCCCGATCGTGAACAGCTGCATCACCTCGCGCGCGTAATTCTCGTCCGGAACGCGTCCGGTGCGAGGATCGGCGGCGCGGTTGCCGCGGGTGTTGAGGAACACCCCCATCGCGGGGTTCAGAGTGATGTCCTGCAATAGCTCGCGATAATTGCCGAAGGCGTGGCGGTTCAGGGTGTCCCAATACTCGCCGATCGCGGGCCCGCGCCAGGTCACGTTGATGCCGGAGAGCGAGGCCACAAAGAACTCAGACAGCGCAAAGGCGATCCTTTTGCGCACGGGATTGTCGCCCGACAAAAGCTGCGACCATATCATATAGTCGCCGATGATTGCCGAGTTGTAGAAGCGGTTGGCATCGACGCGGTCGAAGCCGCGGTCAGCGAAGAAGCCTCGCGCTGCCTGGCTGTTGGCGGCCGCCATCTGGCGATCGAGCCACGGCTCGTAGCCTTCGCTGCGCAGTTGGGTGATTGCTCCGGTCGAGGCGGAGAGCGAGGCTTGGAGCAGAAACCGCGCCGCCTCGGCATCGGTCTGCGGCCTGCGTACCGTTGACACCGGCGGTGCACCGCCGCCCGTACTGCTGCCGCTACCGCCGCCGCCGCAGGCCGCGACAGCCAGTGCCAGCGTGCTTGCGGCAGCTGGCTTGAGCGTCAGGCCAAAGTCTGATTGGGGCATCTGGGCGGCCGGCACCGCGTCGGCACCGCCTGCCATCGGTGACAGATGCATAGTCTTCCCGCTGCCGTCGCGCTCTGTGGCATCCGTGTTATCATCCGGAAGATACATTCGCGCGCCCCCTCAATGCCAATACATTCGAGGGCTACTAGACCCTGCGCTGCTTTCAAAACAAATATGCATTTTCGTTAAGAGCGCCTTCGGCTGCTCGAGCCTTCGAAACACCTTGGCCACCAACAGTCAGGACCGAACACTGGTGGTGGTTCTGGTGAATGACCATCGCTGGTCTAAAGCTGCCCTTCCGCTTTCGGGAGGCCGCTGCAGATCAGCGGGCCGAGCGGGCCAGCCCGGAGCGGTCAAGCCGCCATTGCAGGGTATCGATCCGGTCCTGTCCGAAGAAAGGTTCTCCGCGGAACACCATGGTCGGCACGCCCCAGTGCCCGGCCGCATCGAGAGCTTCCTGGTTTCGCTCGATCTCCTCAAGGTGATCGCCATCAGCGATGGCGGCATCTAGCGCGGCGAGATCTAGCCCGGCATCGGCCACCGCATCGCTAAGCAGGTTGCCCTGGTCCCACCCCCTGGTGCCGCCGAAGATGAGCGCGGCCACCCGGTCGGCAAATTCCACGCCGCGGCCCCGGCGATTGGCTTCCACCCCCAGCTTGGAGAGGCGATAGATATAGGGCTGCTCCTTGGCCACCTCCATCGTCCGGAAATCCTGGACGATGGGATCTGGGTCTGCCGGCAGCACCACCGGCCGCCCCAGCATCTCGCCGCGGCGGATGCTGTCGCGTGCGATATAGCGTGGCGGCTTGCGGTTGGCCGGATCGAACAGCGCCTCCGGGTTGCGCACCGCCAGCGGTAGGACAACCCGCAGCTGCACGTCGACCACGTAATTGCTGCGCAATTGCAGCAGGTCAGGCGTCACCAGCCGCGAATAGGGGCTGCGGAACGACCAGAACACGTCAACAGTCTCGCTCATTGTTTTGTCCTCTCTCCCGCTCGCCGCGCCTCCGGCAGGCAGCGAACCCTCATGCAGATCCGGCGGCCGGACGACGGCGTAGCATCCGGCGCAGTGCCAGCCAGAACATCGCCCAACACGCCATAGGGCCTTGTCAGGGTGACGCGCAATGCAACTGAAAGGCTAGGCTCTGGACCCATTGATGGCCCAAGGGCAATGTGATTGTGCTTCGCACGCCTTCGGCCCCAGGCTCCGCGAGGAGGCCGAACATGAGCGACCTGCCTTGGCTGACAAACGAGCAAATGGCGCGCCATGCAGGGCGCAGATGAGAACTGGGGCGTCACCTTGGCTTTCGCTACGACGGCACGCCGCACAGGGCTATTGCCATGCCATGCACTCGTATCCGGTACGACGGACTTGGGCCTCCCACACGTCACCGCGTCTTCTTATAGCAGCCATCGATACTTTCGCTGTGACACAGCTGTGACAGCAGGAGTATCGTTTGGTTTCCGTAGCAATGCGCGGGCGAAGAATTTAGTTTCTTCACAATGACTAAATGGCGGTGGAAGAGAGCCTGCGGGCAAACTCTCTTTCATCTATATTATTGATATTATAGTTTATTTTTCGACTCTGATGCCTGATTGGATGTCATCAAGGTGTTCCGGACTGCGTTCTGAAGAACTCCCAAACACGTTCTGCCCCATCAAAAGACTGGATGGGGTTGTTACCCCGTCGCCGGGGCCGTGTCCCGGGCCAGCCATGGCCTCCAACGTCATCCACCACTGAGATCGTGACCGCACCATTAGCCCTGGCGCGATAAACAGACGTGGTCACGGAACCAGTTCTGGTAGTGTCTGGCGGTGCGAGCGAGCCATTGGCCGTGACCCAAAACTGAACCGTTTCGGCTAACGGTTTGTAGGGTGCCGCCTGATTGCGCGCAACCAGCGGGTTTCGGCTGAAGCCTCCTTCGGAAGGCACTTCATTATCTTGTCCACCGTTGATGAACATGATCGGCAACGGTCTGCTGGGCTGCGTTTCGAAGCTGAACATCGCCCCCACGACTGGCGCGATAGCTGCCAAGCGCTCGGCACGCTGGGTCGCATAGACCAAGGTCATCATCGCCCCATTAGACCCGCCCGTCATGTAAATCCTTCGTGGATCTGCGCTGTGATCCCGGATGAGAATGTCAATCAGCGCATCAAGATAGGCGATGTCATTTGATTGCCCCACCTGGCGCCGCATGAGGTAACCAGTATTCCATGCGTGGCGCCCCGGTGCCCATTCCGTGCCTTCCGGATAAACGACGGTGAAGCCCTCTGCTACGGCGAGCCTATCGAACCCGCTTCGCTCTCGTTGAGCATCCGCGCTTCCCTGACCTCCATGCAAAACGATAACGACGGGCACGGCTCGACCTTTGCCGAAATCATTCACAAGCGTAGCCCGCCGCGGCGTTCCATCCACAGCTAGTGAAATCTCGCGTGCATCATCCGCGTTTGCCGGCTGAAGAGCCAGGGCGAACGCAGATATTGCTATCAGGATACGGATACAAAGCATAAACTAGCCTTTGCCATTGTAGCCAGCGGAAGCGGACTAGAAACTTTCTCCAATGCAACAGAGTCGCAGGACTTTATCGAAAATAACCCCTGAACTATAGATTAATATTATGATACTTTATGGTATTAACCTTCGGGTTTGACCGCACCGAGATGACGGCCAATCAGGGATCCGCTGGAGTAGAAAGGGCCCTCTGCTATGGGTGATCGATGCTAAGTAGCAAGGTCTGAGGCGATGAACCGGCGAGAGTATCTTGTGGCAGCTGGCACATACGCCACAAGCCTCATGCTCGGCGGCATGGCGCACGCCAAGCTGACTGCTCCTCTTTTGCGAACTGGGCCTCAACCGCCACTCCAGTGGGTGACGCCAAGAGCCGAAGGTGTCGGCCTGTCCTTTCATACCTTTCTAAGCCAGGCCGCAGGAGCGAAGGTTA
>JBIKSA010000131.1:0-4189 GCA_044348875.1 Erythrobacter sp.
TGGCCAAGATCGATGTGAACGGCGCCAATTCCTCACCGCTTTACGATTGGCTGAAAACCTCGGCTAAAGGCTTGATGGGGTCGACGTCGATCAAGTGGAACTTCACCAAATTCCTGATCGGCCGCGATGGCAAGGTGGTGAAGCGTTACGGCCCGACCGATGCGCCAGAGAAGATCGCGCGGGATATCGAAGCCCAGCTGTGATCTTATGCGCCGCCCTGTGCACAGGATAAACCGGCTGCCGCTTTGAGAATCGCCGCGACTTCCTAAATTGCATCCGATGCCATTTGCCCCGTTCGTTCCCTTGCGTGTTCTGTCGTCCTATTCGATGCTCGAAGGGGCGATCGATCCCAAGGACATCGCCAAGCTGGCGAAAGAACGCGGCTATCCCGCCATCGCCATCTGCGACCGCAACGGGTTGTACGGGATCATGGCCTTTGCCGCCGCGTGCAAAAGCGAAGGCGTGCAGCCGATCATTGGTGCCTTTCTGGGCGTTGCGCGCGATGAGAGCCGTGGCGGGGTGGATTACCTCGCATTGTTTGCGCAGGATGATGCGGGTTACGATAACCTGTGTCATCTGGTGTCGTCCGCGCACCTTGACCGCCCGCTGGAGCGTGATCCGCACGTCACACTCTGCGATCTGGAAGGCCGCACCGACGGGTTGATCGCGCTGACCGGTGCGGGCGAGGGCGGGTTGACGCGGCTTCTGGCAGAAGGCCAGCATGAAGCGGGCGCACGGCTGGCTGACAGGCTGGAGGCGCTGTTCCCCGGGCGGCTATACATCGAACTTGCCCGCCACGCCGATCCGGTGTGCGAACAGGCCGAAGAGGCGCTGATCGAACTGGCTTACACCCGCAATCTGCCGCTGGTGGCCACCAACCCTGCCAATTTCGCCGAACCGCATATGCACAAGGCGCATGACGCAATGCTGTGCATTGCCAATTCGACCCAGATCGAGGCCGAGGATCGTCCGCGTTCCAACCCGCAAGCCTTCGTTAAATCGGCGAGCATGATGGAGGAGGCCTTCGCCGACCTGCCGGAAGCGACCGCCAACACGCTGGTTATTGCCCAGCGCTGCGCCTTTGCGCCGCCCTATCGCAAGCCGATCCTGCCCAGCCTTGCCGGCGACCTTGCGGGCGAGGCGCGCATGCTGGCGGAGGATTCGCGCGCCGGTCTCAATGCACGGCTTACCGCCTATCCCGATCTCACCGAAGAAGAGCGCAAGGTCTATTTCGACCGTCTCGAATTCGAGATCGACGTGATCGCGGGCATGGGCTTCCCCGGCTACTTCCTGATCGTTGCCGACTTCATCAAGTGGGCCAAGGAGCAAGGCATTCCGGTGGGGCCGGGGCGCGGGTCGGGCGCAGGGTCTGCGGTGGCATGGGCGTTAACCATCACCGATCTCGATCCGATCCGGCTGGGCCTGCTGTTCGAACGTTTCCTCAATCCCGAACGCGTGTCGATGCCAGACTTCGATATCGACTTCTGCGAAACGCGGCGGGGCGAGGTGATCCGCTATGTCCAGCGCAAGTACGGCGGCGATCACGTCGCTCAGATCATCACCTTCGGTAAGCTGAAAGCCCGCGCGGTGCTGCGCGATTGCGGGCGGATTTTGCAGATGAGCTATGGTCAGGTCGACCGCCTCTGCAAGATGGTGCCCAACCATCCCACCGATCCTTGGCCGCTGCCCCGCGCGCTGAACGGCGCCGCGGATTTCAAGCGCGAGTATGACACACAGCCTGAGGTGAAGCGCCTCGTTGACCTCGCGATGCAGCTTGAAGGCCTGCCGCGCAACTCATCGACCCACGCGGCGGGCGTGGTGATCGGTGACCGGCCGCTGGCGAAACTGGTGCCGCTGTACCGCGATCCGCGATCCGATATGCCGGTAACGCAGTTCGACATGAAGTACGTCGAATCCAGCGGGTTGGTGAAGTTCGACTTCCTCGGGCTGAAAACCCTTTCGGTGCTGCGCAAGGCGGCCGATCTGCTGGAGGCGCGCGGTATCACCATCGATCTGGGCGCGCTGCCGCTGGATGACGCGCAGGTTTATAACCTGATGCAGGCGGGCAATACCGTGGGTGTATTTCAGCTGGAATCCGAAGGGATGCGCCGGACGCTGAAGGCGGTGAAGCCCACCAATTTCGGCGATATTATCGCGCTCGTCTCGCTCTACCGGCCTGGCCCGATGGACAACATCCCGCTCTTCGGTCAGCGCAAGGCGGGCGTGGTGCCGATTGAGTATCCGCATGAAAAGCTAGAAGGCATCCTGTCGGAAACTTACGGCATTTTCGTCTATCAGGAACAGGTGATGCAGGCCGCGCAGGTGCTGGCGGGCTATTCGCTTGGCGACGCGGACTTGCTGCGCCGCGCGATGGGCAAGAAGGTGCAGGCCGAAATGGACGCCCAGCGTGGGCGCTTTGTCGAAGGCTGCAAGGCGAATTCTGAGATCGAGGCGAACCGCGCCAACGAGCTTTTCGATTTGATCGACAAGTTTGCAGGCTACGGCTTCAACAAATCCCACGCTGCTGCCTATGCGCTGCTCGCTTATCAGACCGCGTGGCTGAAGGCGCATTACCCGGAAGAATTCTACGCCGCCTCGATGTGCTTCGACATGCACCAGTCGGAAAAGCTTAACGTCTTTGTGGATGATGCGCGGCGATATCCCAATGGCCACGGCGGGGTGGCTGTTTTGGCGCCCTGCATCAACGCCAGTGAAGCGGAGTTCACCGTCGAGCAAACGGACGAAGGCTATGCGGTGCGCTATGCCCTGGCAGGGATCCGCAATGTCGGCGAAAAGGCGATGGATGCAATCGTCGCCGAACGAGCCACCAGCGGGGCCTATGTCAGCCTGAAAGACCTGTTTGAACGGGTGCCGCAGGGCACGATGAACCGCCGCCAGTTGGAAGGCCTGATCTGCGCCGGTGCGTTTGATGGGCTCGAGCCGGATCGCGCTCTGCTTTATGCCAATGCTGATATGTTGATGGCGGTCGCGGATGCGGCAATCCGGGAGCGGTCAAGCGGGCAGGTCGGCCTGTTCGGCGGCGATGCCGGACCTGCCGAAGACCTGCGCCTTCAGGCGTGCGAGCCGTGGAGCCGCACCGACCGCATGGCCAAGGAGCGGGAGAATTTCGGCTTCTATTTCTCGGCCCACCCGGTCGCGCAATATCGCGAAGCGGCTTCGGCCAACGGCGCGCGCACTTATCAAAGTCTGATGGAAGCCGGCGCGCCACCGGGCGGGCGCGGAACGGCGGTGATGGCCGCGCTGGTCGAAGGCATCACCAAGGCGCGCACCCGCAAGGGCGGCACATTTGTGCGCGCGGACTTCTCGGATGCAACCGGGCAGTTCTCCGCCGCCTGTTTCGAAGAAACGCTGGTGCCAGATTTTGAACGCTGGGCGCAGACCGGTGAATGCCTGTTGCTGACGGTCGAACTGGATGCGCCAAGCCCTGATGAGCCGCCCCGCCTGACAGTGCGCGGTGCGCGGCCATTGGCGGCGGTCAGCGGGGCAACCGCAATGGAACTGACCGCCGACATTGCCCACCTTGAGGCGCTGCGCGAATTGCATATTGAGCTTCAGAGCGCCCAAAGCGAGCGTCCGGCTGGCGCGGGAGAGGTGGTCGTGCGGCTGTCCATTTCCGGAGGCGATCATGTCCGGATGCGGCTGGGGCGCAATTTCGTGCTGAACGGCGAACTTGCGGAGCGGATTGCTGCCATCGAGGGGATTGCCAAGGTTGCTCTGGTCCCGCTGAAAAAGCGCAGCAACCTGCGGCTCGTGGCCTGAGGGCCGCACGTAAAAAAGGGGCCGGATCGCTCCGGCCCCTCCTTATCTCGGCGTGTGCAGTGATGGGCCTTACATGCCCGATCCCGGACCGTAAGTAACTTCCACACGCCGGTTCTGCGCTTCACGCACCCCGTCGGCGGTCGGCACGCGCGGCTGGGTTTCTCCGAAGGCCTGACCCATGATCTGACCTGCGGGGACGCCGCGGCCGGTCATATAGCTGCGCACGGCAGCATTACGACGCTCAGCAAGGCCCTGGTTGTAGCGCGCGCTGCCTGACGTATCGGTGTGGCCCGCCAGCATGACCCGCGCCGTGCCGCAATTGGCATAGGCGGTGACGGCATTATTGAGGATGCTCGACGCTTCGGCGCTGACATCCGCCCGGTCAAAATCGAAGAACACGATGTAAGGA
>JBIKSA010000037.1:0-22267 GCA_044348875.1 Erythrobacter sp.
GGGGGGGGGGGGGGGGGGGGGGGGGGGGGGGGGGGGGGCACCCGGGGGGGGGGGCGGGCGCGGCAACCGGAGCAGGCATCGGGCGGCCGCCGAAGTTCACCAGCAGGCTGCCCATTACCGAGTGCGATTCCATCGCCAGTTCCAGAGGGCTGTTGGCAAACCCGTTGACGTTCAGATTATCGATTCGGAAGTAACGATACTTCACGCCAAGATCGATGTTGTCCGTCACCGGGAAGCGCAGACCGGCGATGCCCTGATAGGCGAAGGCGGTGTCCTTGTCGTCGATCAGTGTCCCGACGCCCGGGACAGAAAGCTCCATGTCGACGCGTGCCAGACCCGCGCCGCCGCCCGCGTAGAGCTGAAGGCCGTCATCGTTGCCGATGTCGATCAGCGCATTGACCATCGCGCTATAGGTTTTCTGGGTGCTGTCGGGACCCGTGCGCAGCCCGACAGGCAGGCCTGCGGTGTTGGGGCCGTCGATGAACAGCGTGTCATGGTCCTGATTCTTGTAGGCGCCTTCCGCCTCGAGCCGGAACGCCCCGAAGTCGTAGCCGATAACGACATCGCCTTCCCAGCCTTCGCCGGTGTTAATGCGCGCTTCGTTGCGCGAGCCACTATAGGGCTCGGCCTCGACGTCGACCTGATCCTGGAAGACGATGCCCCCGTTGATGCCGATATAGGGCTGACCCTCGCGTGCCTGCGCAGGTACGGCGATTATCGCTGCCGCGCCTGCGAGAAGAAGCTTGGTGTTTCTCATTTAAATTATCCCTCGGATGTGGACTTCTGTTGCATCACGGACGTCGCTGCATGCCACTTGAGTGACACCACGCGGGCCAACGCGCACTAACCTGCTATAAACATCAATTGTTTCATTCAGTTGGGACGGGCGGTGCCTTGTCTTGGCTGAACCGATTGCCAAGTCGCGGGGCGGAGGGCATGAATGCGTCCACTGGCCATGCCCAGCATGGCAAAGACAACACACAAACACCAACAGGAGAGAGCGCGACATGGCGACGAGACGCCTAGGGGCAATGCAGGACTGGACCATGCGGGTGACCGCGGTGATCGATCACGCCGCGCGTGAAGCACCGACGCGTGAAATCGTCAGCCGCTGGGCCGATGGCAGCGAAACCCGCACCGATTGGGCAGGCATTCGTCGTGATGCGCTGAAGATGGCGCAGGCTCTCCAGCGGCTGGGCCTGAAGCCCGGTGACAAGGTGGCGAGCCTAGCCATGAACCATTCGCGCCATCTGGTTAGCTGGTACGGCGTCGCCGGGATGGGCGGGGTCCTCCACACCGTGAACCCGCGCCTGTTCGACGATCAGCTGGAATACATCGTCAACCACGCTGAAGATCGCGTGCTGTGCTATGACGCAGCCTTCCAGCCGATTGTTGACCGGATGAAGAGCCGCTGGCCGACGGTCGAACATTACATCTGCTACGATAGCGGCGCGCATTCGCCCGCTTTCGAAGACTGGATCGGCGCCGAGGACGGCGATTTCGAGTGGGTCACCGGCCCTGAAACCGATCCCTGCATGATCTGCTACACCAGCGGGACGACGGGCAATCCCAAGGGTGTGCAATACGAACACCGCTCCACGGTCATGCATGCCATGTCGGGATTGCAGCCGGCAGCGTTCAATTTTTCCAGCGCCTCGGTGATGCTCCCGGTCGTGCCGATGTTCCATGCGGCCAGCTGGGGCCTGCCCTACGCAGGCGCGATGGCGGGTATCAAGTTCGTGTTCTCAGCGGTGAACGACCCTGCGGTGCTCCATGATCTGATGCTGCGCGAAGGCGTGACCGATTCCGCGGGCGTGCCGACGGTGTGGCTTGCGCACTTCCAGTACTGCGATGCCAATAGCCTCGATCTGCCGCCGCTGAAGGCCGCAACCATCGGCGGCTCGGCGGCGCCCAAGTTCATGATCGAGCGGCTGATCAAGAACGGCACCCGCGTGCAGCACGCCTGGGGGATGACGGAGACCAGCCCCATCGGCACCGTCGGCGGGCCGACCTGGGACTGGGACAGCCTCACGCTGGAACAGAAGGTCGAAAAGACTGCCATGCAGGGCCGTCCGATTTTCGGCGTGCAATTGCGCACCGTGGCGCTCGACGACATGGCCACCGAGCTCCCGCGCGATGGCAAGACCAGCGGCGCGCTCCAGATCCGCGGCCCCTGGATCATCAAGCGCTACTTCAAGGCGGAGACAGACGCGGTTGGCAATGACGGCTGGTTCGACACCGGCGATGTCGGCATCCTGCATCCCGATGGCACCCTGCAGCTGACCGACCGCACCAAGGACGTGATCAAATCGGGCGGCGAGTGGATCAGCTCGGTCGAGCTGGAAAACGCCGCCTGTGGCCACCCTGCTGTGGCTGAAGCCGCGTGCATCGGCATTTTCCACCCCAAGTGGGACGAGCGCCCGGTGCTGTTCGTGGTGAAGAAGGCCGGCGCGGATGTTTCGGCTGACGACATTATGGAGCATCTGAAGCCCCAGATCGCCAAGTGGTGGCTGCCCGATGCGGTCGAGTTTGTGGACGATATCCCGCACACCGCTACGGGGAAGATCAGCAAGAAGGACCTGCGTGAACGCTTTGCGGACTACACGCTTGGCTGACATTGTGATCCGGCCTGCGCGTGAAGATGACGCGCAGGCCATTGCTGCCATCTATGCCTGGCACGTCGCCAACGGCACCGCGACTTTCGATACGTCCGCACCGGCAGCGGCCGCTTGGGAAGAAAAGATCGCGGATTTCGCCGAGCGAGGTTTCCCGTTCCTTGTTTCCCAACGGGAGGGCGGGGTGCTGGCCTATGCCTATGCTGCGCGCTTCCGTGACCGCGCAGCCTATGCGGCAACCTGCGAGGACAGCATTTATGTTGACGCCGATGCGCGCGGGGGCGGGATCGGGACGGCGCTGATGAACGCGCTGATCGCGGCAGCGCGCCGCAGCGGGTTTGAACAGATGATCGCGGTGGTGGGCGGCGGGGAACCGGCATCGGTCGCGCTCCACACCAAATGCGGCTTTGTTCACGCCGGACGGCTGCAAAATGTCGGCCACAAGTTCGGCCGGACGCTTGATACCGTCTATATGCAACGTGATCTGATGCAAGAGGACTGACGGCCATGACCTGCGAAACCTATATCGACCCTTCGCCAGCCAATTTTCAGGCGTTCAAGGACCTGCCGCGCGATACGCCGATCAATATGCTGAACCTGCTGCTGTACCGCGACGTGGCGCAGTATCCCGAGAGCCACGAACACGCGGGCAAGGGCTGGAGCGGGCGGCGGGCCTATGAGGAATATGGCAAGACCAGCAGCCCGATCTTTGCCCGTGTCGGTGGCAGCATCCTGTGGCGCGGAAGCTTTCAGACGGTTGTGACGGGCCCAGAGGGCGAGCGCTGGCATGACGGCTTTATCGCGCACTATCCGAACGCGGGCGCGTTCTTCGAAATGATCAAGGATGCGGAGTACCAGAAGGCCGTCGTTAACCGTACCGCCGCGCTGGTCGATAGCCGGCTGGTGCGCTTTGCCCCGGGTGATGCAGGACAGGGGTTCGGCTGACCTAAAACAGCCGCAACTGTCCGCCCAGCTCAGGCGCCCGGAACCGCGAGCCATTCGCGGAACAAGGGCGCGACTTCGTGGGGGAGGCGCAGGGGAATCCAGTTGACGCTGCGCACACCCACTTCGGCAACGCGGGCGATGATGCCTTCGATGACGTCATCGGTGATCGCAGGGGTGATCGGCGAGATCGAGCAGTGCACCGGCACCCCAAGCTGCGCCAATCGCGCCAGCGCGGTTCCAGCTTGCCCGACAGCACCGGATCAAGGAGTCGGCTACCGGCCACCGGCCGCAGCCAGGATCACACTTCCCGCAACCTCGGCATCAGTTCGACAAAATTGCAAGGTCGGTTGCGGGCATCGAGCTGCTCCGCCAGGATTCCGTCCCAGCCATCTTTCACCGCACCGTTCGATCCGGGCAGAGCAAAGATATATGTGCCGCGCGCCACAACCGCGCAGGCGCGTGATTGCACGGTGCTGGTGCCGATGGTCTTGAAACTTAGCCAGCGGAACAGTTCGCCAAAGCCGGGGATGTCGCGTGCGCCAGCGATCATCGCCAGCGCCTCGGGGGTGACATCGCGTCCGGTCAAGCCGGTGCCGCCGGTGCTGACCACCGCATCGATGGCGGGATCATCGATCCATGCATCGAATTGCGCGGCAAGACGGTTTGCATCGTCCCTGACGATCAAACGCGCGGCCAGATTGTGGCCCGCTGCCGTTATCCGCGCAGCGAGAATATCGCCTGAGGTATCATCTTCCGCCGTGCGCGTGTCGGATACGGTCAGAACGGCGATATTGATCGGTTTGAAAACCCGGCCTTCGTCAATCGCCACCTTGCCCGCTCCCGTTACTGCTCCAACCGTGCGGAGAGGGCAGTAGCAGCGCGGGGGAAGTCAGGCCAGCGCCCTTGTGCGAGTGCGCGGCGACTGGGCGATTGTGCCCCGGCGGCGCGTTCATACATCCAATAATTCCGCATCACGATCGCAACATAGCCCCGGGTTTCCCAATAGGGGATCGATTCCATCCACAGCAGCGGGTCGTTTTGGTCGTTGATTTCGAGATTCCAGCGCCCGATCGGCGTCACACCCGCGTTGTAAGCCGCCATGATCTTGGGCAGCACGCCGCCGGTTGCCGGATGGTCGCGCAGCATTTCCAGATGGCGCTGGCCATAAGCGAGGTTGACCTGCGGGTCGTTCAGATCCTCATAACTGGCGCCTAGGCTCAGGCGGCCCGAATGGTCGCGCGCGGTAGCGGGCATGATCTGCATCAATCCACGTGCGTTCGCGGGGCTGACGGCGGAGGCGCGGAAGTTCGATTCCTGCAAAGCATGGGCAAAGGCCAGCGCCGGATCGACCTGCCAGCCGCCAACCGGCTGCCAATGGGCAATCGGAAACCGCAAGCTAGGATCGCTGCTGGTGCCGTAAGGGGCGTTGTGCGCCATGAACAGCTGTGTGGAGGGAAGGCCAAGTTCGCGCGCGAAACGGGCAAGCGCGGCATATTGCATCGATGGGCCAATCTTGGCCTCGTAACGCAGCACTTCATCGGCCAGCGCCGGGCGCCCGATCTCCATCAGCGCTGCGGCGACGCGGACATTGGGGCGCTGTGACACCTGCTCCCAATCCGTCCGGCTCAATGGCTGAGGCGGCGCATGGGCGGGCATTTCCACCCCGAGCTGGTCTGCAGCCAGCATCCCGTAAAGCGTCTCGTCCAGCCGCGATGCGGCGGCAAGGTGCTGCTGCGCCTGAATCGGTTCACGGCAGCGGACAGCGGCACGGTGCGCCCAGTAATGGCCGGCTGCGGCGAGTTCGACATTGGATGCGCGCGATGCCACGCGGGCAAAGGCCTCACCAGCAAGCGAACAATAACCCAGCCGCCACGCGGCAAGCCCTTCGACCCATGCGCCTTCGGCTACCCATTCGCCGCTGCCGTCGGTGACAGTGCGGGCCAGTTCCAGCGCCGCAGTATCGTTGTTTTCGATATAGTGGCTCCACGCCACCCGCTGGCGCCACTCGGCGCGCGCATCGCTCGACATTTGCCAATCGGCTTCGGCCAGCAGTCGCTGCGCCTCAGTGGGGTTGTCAGCCTTGATCGCGGCGAGGATGGCACTCGCGCTTTCCGCAGGCATGGTGCCGTCGTTTACGCTGCGCGGCAGGATCCGCTTGGGCGCATAGGGCTGGCGGGTAAAACCCTGTTCGCTGGGCAAGGCAGGCAAGGCGGTAAGCCCGCGCTTTGCACCCATGCGGATAAGCTGTTCGGCCTGCGGCAAATCGATCCCGTCGTTGAACCAGACTGCGATTTGATCGGCTGAAATCTTCGGGCTGTTGGCGTGGGTGTAATATTCGGCACGCGCGATCTGGGTGAGCGTGCCGACCGGGCGCTGGGCGAGCAGGCTATCGACGACGGGCCATTGTTCTGTATCGATGGCGGCGAAAAGCTGGCGATAATGCGCGCGTTCTTCTTCAGAAAGGATAGCGCGCACGGCGCCTTCTGCCGGGGCCGCGCCATTCCAGCGGGCGATCAGATCGCCGGGCTGGGCCACGGCAGGCGCTTGCAGGCCAATGGCCGCGACCACCATCGCCGCCAGCGCCGTCCCCTGGCGCATCAACTTGTGGCCGACCATTCCATCCATCTCCGCCAGAACCGGGCTTTTAGCCGGGGCAATTCCGTAATAGCTTCGAGCGTTTCGCTCATGATTACCGGGAGATTAGCATTGCCATAGTTATTGTGACTTAAAGTTTTTAGGTTAACATCGATTAGCATTGGGGCGAGCCCCGTGCCGAACGCCATCACCCGTTCTGGGCGTACCAAACTGATATGATGCGCTGTAACTGCGTCCATTCCGCCCGCCGCCAGCAAGGCGAGATCGGCCATCGGCGTGTGGCAGGGCAGGGCGGACGCGATGTAGACCGCGCTCTCGTCCAGCCCCATCGCCGCCAGAATATTACCGAGCAACCGGCCCTGCGGCCCTGACAGCAGTTGATCTGAATCGCCCGTTTCAGGCTGCGGTACCAGCACCATCAGCTGTGCACCCGCGGCCCCGCGCGGCGCAATCCGGGGATAAGCGCGCGCGGTATCAAGGCTGGGCGCACTAAGCCACCAGTCCCGGAAGGCAGCACAATCTGGCGGAGGCGATTCGCCCAGCAGATCGCGGCGGAGCGTTGCAGGGGCGGGTGAAGGGGTATCAGCAACGGCCCGCGGCGCGGCAGGCTCATTTGCCTTGTCGGGAGCAGCAATCGATCCTGCGCGGCCCGGTTTCGCTGCCGCAGCGACCGCATCCAGCGACCGGTCGGCCAACCACGCCGTAGCGTCATCGCTGAAGTCATGATCGACCCCGGCCATGTGCCACCAGGCGAGCGCCGCTTCAAATTCACGCGCTATGGTATGGTCGATGCTGGTCATTGGAGGTTCGAGCTATCCATCGCGGGTCTTGACTGTGCGGGAGCGGGTTAGCAAGTGGGTATCCAAGGCATATCGTCAGGCTGTGCGACCTGCACGGCAGAAACAAACAAGGATCAGGAAAGCTTCGATGAGCGAACGTGAATCAATGCCCTGCGATGTCGTGATCGTGGGCGGCGGCCCGGCCGGGCTTTCCGCGGCGATCCGGTTGAAGCAGATCAACGCCGAGCTTGAAGTGATCGTGCTGGAAAAAGGCTCGGAAGTCGGCGCGCATATCCTGTCGGGCGCGGTGGTCGATCCCAAGGCCTTGGACGAACTGCTCCCCGAGTGGCGGGACCAAGGCTGCCCGATGGCCCAGACACCTGTGACCGACAACTGGCACTGGGTGCTGTCGAAGGGTGGCAAGACCTCGATCCCGCACGCGGTCATGCCGCCGCTGATGAGCAACCATGGCTGCTACACCGGCTCGCTTGGCAGCATGACGCGCTGGCTTGCCGAACAGGCCGAAGGTCTGGGCGTGATGGTGTTCCCCGGCTTCCCCGCTGCCGATGTGATGATCGATGAAGACGGCCGCGTCGCCGGTGTGATCACGCAGGACATGGGCGTTGCCGCCGATGGCAGCCACAAGGGCGATTACACCCCCGGCATGGAAATCCACGCCAAGTATACTGTCTTTGCCGAAGGCGCGCGCGGCAACCTGACCAAGCGGATGAAGGCCAAGTACGACCTTGAGGCGAATTGCCAGCCGCAGGTCTATGGCCTTGGCATCAAGGAACTGTGGGACATTGATCCCAAGAAGCACAAGCCCGGCCGCGTGATCCACACGCAGGGCTGGCCGCTGACCGAAAGCGACAGCTGGGGCGGGGGCTTCCTCTACCATCAGGCGAATGGTCAGGTGGCGCTCGGGTTCGTGACCGCGCTCGATTACAAGAACCCCTGGGTCTCGCCCTATCAGGAATTCCAGCGCTGGAAGAACCACCCCGCGATCCGCGAATACCTCGAAGGCGGCAAGCGCGTCAGCTACGGCGCGCGCGCGATTAATGAAGGCGGCTGGCAGTCTGTGCCCAAGCTCGCCTTCCCCGGCGGCGCGCTGATCGGCTGCGCGGCTGGCTTCGTCAACGTGCCGCGCATCAAGGGCAGCCACACCGCTATGAAGAGCGGGATGCTGGCGGCAGAATCCATCGCTGCGGCGATCGCGGCGGGTCATGAAAAGACCGAACTGATGGATTATGACGCTGCGGTGCGCTCCAGCTGGATCGCGACCGAGCTGAAGGTCGTGCAGAACGCCGAGCCTGCGGTCGCCAAGTTCGGCGGCGATATCGGCACGGTGCTGGCGGGCATCGACATGTGGATGCGCACGCTCAAGATCGGGCTGCCGATTTCGATGAAGCACCATGCGGATTACACCAACACCGGCCGCGCCGATCTCTATCCGAAGATCGATTACCCCAAGCCCGATGGCGTGATCACCTTCGACCGACTGACCAACGTCGCCTACAGCTACACCAACCACGCCGAGGACCAGCCCTGCCACCTGCAGGTGAGCGATCTGGAACTCCAGAAGGTGAGCGAACTCGGCGTCTTCGGCGGGCCGTCGGCCCGGTATTGCCCGGCAGGCGTCTACGAATGGCTGACCGACGAGAAGACCGGCGAGCCGAAGTTCCAGATCAACTCGCAGAACTGCGTCCATTGCAAGACCTGCGACATCAAGGATCCCAATCAGAACATCAACTGGGTGACGCCGGAAGGCGGCGGCGGGCCGAACTATCCGAATATGTGAGGGGAGGGCCTTGACCCTCACCGAAACCGCCTACGCCAAGATCAACCTCGCGCTGCATGTTCGCAAGCGGCGCGAGGACGGGTATCATGAACTCGAAACCCTGTTCGCCTTCGTCGATGCAGGCGATAGCTTAAGCGCCGCGCCTGCCGCCGCCGACAGCGTCACCACGCTGGGCGAATTTGCGGGCGGGCTGGACAACCCCTTCGACAATCTGGTGGCCCGCGCGCTCAATGTCCTCCCGCGCGCGCAAGGCCTGGCGGTAACGTTGGAGAAGAACCTCCCCGTCGCGGCTGGGCTTGGCGGAGGATCGGCGGATGCGGGGGCGGTATTCCGGATTGTCGAGGCTCTGCACAACCTGCCCGATGATTGGCAGGCACAGGCGGCGAAGCTCGGCGCGGATGTGCCGGCCTGCGTCCTCAGCCGCACCCATATCGGTCTCGGCACCGGCACCGAGCAGCTTGAGGTCAAAGACGACCTCGCCGGAACCGCCGTCTTGCTGGTCAATCCGCGCGTGCCGCTGTCGACCGGGCCTGTCTTCAAGGCGTGGGATGGTGAGGATCGCGGTGCGTTGCCGGAAGGGCCTGCGTCCAAAATCGCGAGGGAAGGGCGCAACGACCTCGAAGCCCCCGCGATTTCGCTATGCCCGGTAATTGCCGAGGTGCTCGCAGCGCTGACCGAGACCAACCCATGGCTCGCCCGCATGTCCGGCTCCGGCGCGACCTGCTTTGCGCTCTACGACACCCCCGAAGCCCGCGACGCTGCTCAGGCTGCTATGCGGAAGGAATGGTGGACGATGGCGGGGCAACTGCGGTGAGTGAAGCCTTCCGCCAGATCGGCATACCGGCCCCCGGCAACATCGTCTGCACCGCCGACCACGCCAGCAATCACGTCCCCGGCGACATAGCCCTCGGCATCCCGGCCCACCTGCTTCACGAGCACATTGCGATCGACATCGGCACCGGGGCTATCGCCGAACGCCTTGCCCGCGACCATGCCATCCCGGCGCATATCGCCGCCGTCAGCCGCCTGGTCTGCGATCTCAACCGCGAAGAAACCGCGCCCGGCCTCGTCCCCGAATCCAGCGACGGGCACAGGGTCCCCGGTAATGTCGGTGCAGACCGGGAAGCGCGGCTGAACCGCTTTCACCGCCCCTATCACACTGCGCTGGCTGATTGGCTGACAGCGGCGCAGCCGGCGCTGATCCTCTCGCTCCACAGCTTCACCCCGCGCCTTGCCAGCCGTGACGAGCCGCGCCCGTGGCAGGTCGGCGTGCTCTACAATGAAGACGACCGCGCCGCCCGCATCGCCATTCCCATGCTGGAAGCGGCAGGGCTGACGGTCGGCGACAACCTTCCTTACTCAGGCCGCGATCTCAACTACACGATGAACCGCCATGCCGAGGCGGAGGGGCGCGCCTATCTCGGGATTGAGTTGCGGCAGGACCTTGTCGCCGCCCCCGCCGAACACCTGCGATTTGCTGCAGTATTGGCAGATGTTGCGCAAAGGGTTGCGTCTACGCTCGCCTGAAGGCAAGGGCGTTGCACAAATTACCGCTATCGGGAAATCTTATGTCGCCAAAGTTTGATAAGTCGAAGCTCCCCAGCCGCCATGTCTCGGTCGGCCCGGAGCGCGCGCCGCACCGTTCTTACTACTACGCGATGGGCATGACCGAGGAAGAGATCGCCGCGCCCTTCGTTGGCGTGGTCAGCGCGGGTAATGACAGTGCGCCCTGCAACACAACCCTGAACGCGCAAGCCGATATTTGCCGCGAAGGCGTGATCGCTGGCGGCGGCACTCCGCGCCGGTTCAACACCATCACCGTCACCGATGGTATCGCGATGGGCCATCAGGGGATGAAATCCTCGCTCATCAGCCGCGAGATCATCGCCGATTCCATCGAGGTTTCGGTCAGAGGGCATTGTTATGACGCGCTCGTCGGCTTTGCTGGCTGCGACAAGAGCTTGCCGGGCATGATGATGGCGATGCTGCGGCTGAACGTGCCGTCGATCTTCGTATATGGCGGCTCAATCCTGCCCGGAACCCACCGCGGCAGTGACGTAACCGTGGTCGATGTATTTGAGGCGGTCGGTCAATATGCGGCCGGTAATTGCCCGCTGACAGAGTTGATTGCGCTCGAAAAGGTTGCCTGTCCCGGCCACGGCGCCTGCGGCGGCCAGTTCACCGCAAACACCATGGCCTGTGTGGGCGAAGCGATTGGTTTGTCTCTGCCTAACAGCAACATGGCGCCTGCTCCTTATAGATCGCGCGATGATATCGCGGTTGCGGCGGGTAAGCAGGTGATGGAGTTGGTGGCGCTCAATCTGCGCCCGCGTGACATCTGCACCCGCGAAGCTTTCATGAACGCCGCCCGCATTGTGGCGGCAACTGGCGGTTCCACCAACGCCGCCCTCCACTTGCCCGCTATGGCGAGCGAAGCGGGGATCGACTTCGATCTGTTCGATGTAGCAGAAGCCTTTAAATCAACGCCATACATTGCGGACTTGAAGCCGGGCGGGAAGTACGTGGCCAAGGATATGCACGAAGCGGGCGGCGTCTATATGGCCCTGCGGACGCTACTCGACGGCGGGTTTATCGATCCCAATCCGATGACCGTCACCGGCAAGACGCTGGGTGAAAACATCGAACAGATCACCTGGAACCCCGATCAGAAGGTGTTCTATGACGTGAAGACCCCGATCACGCCCACTGGCGGTGTCGTCGGTCTGAAAGGTTCGCTCGCTCCCGATGGTGCCATCGTCAAGGTCGCCGGGATGGCTCGCCTGCAATTCTCCGGCCCGGCCCGCGTGTTCGATTGCGAGGAAGACGCTTTCGCTGCCGTCGAGAAGCGCGACATTGCCGAAGGCTGCGTGATCGTGATCCGATACGAAGGGCCCAGAGGCGGCCCGGGGATGCGCGAAATGCTCTCCACAACCGCTGCGCTTTACGGGCAGGGCATGGGCGAAAAGGTCGCGCTGATCACCGACGGGCGCTTTTCGGGTGCGACCCGCGGTTTCTGCATCGGTCATGTTTGTCCTGAAGCCGCCGATTGCGGCCCTATCGCGCTGGTCGAAGATGGCGATACCATCAGCATTGACGCCGAAACCGGCAGTATCGAGCTTGACGTTGACGAAGCCGTACTGGCCGAACGCCGCAAGGCTTGGCAGCCGCGCACCAATGACTATCAATCGGGGGCCTTGTGGCGTTATAGTCAGGTGGTTGGCCCGGCGCGTTTCGGCGCGCTTACTCATCCCGGAGCAAAGGCGGAAACCCATGTTTTTGCGGATATCTAATGCGCTGGGGGCGCTCGCGCTGCTCGCAGCCTGCGGGAGCGAAAGCCCACCGCCGCCGGGCGACAAGGTCGATTGTGCGATTGGCGAAGCGGAAGCTCTTGCCAAGGACTGCACACTGGAAAAGGTGGCCGGCACGCAGGATTTCGTGGTCCATCATCCCGATGGCGGCTTCCGGCGCTTCACCCGTGACCCCGCGACTGGCGGCATAGCGACCTTCGATGGCGCAGAAAACATCGCCACAGCGGCTGCCGACGGCGGCGCTGTACAATTCCAAGTCGGCGCTGACCGTTATCGCATCCCGCCCGACATGATCGCTCCGCCAACGCCGTGAGCGCAGGCCAGGTCCTGACAGCGGCCCAGATGCGTGCCGCAGAACAGGCGCTGTTCAATGCCGGGACCAGCGTATCGGACCTGATGGAAACGGCCGCAGGCGGCGCGGCGGAGTGGATCAGGCGCATTGCCGCGGGTCGATCTGTCACGGTCTTGTGCGGCCCGGGCAATAATGGCGGGGATGGCTATGTCATCGCCCGCCGACTGCGTGATGCGGGGAATGCTGTCGCGGTTGTTGCCCCGATCGATCCAGCAACCGATGCAGCAAGGGAAGCGCGGCGGCGTTGGGACGGACCGGTGGCCGCTGTGGGCGGCGCACAGGGCGATGTTTTCGTTGATTGTCTGTTCGGCTCCGGCCTCGCGCGGCCTTTGATGGACGAGCACGCTCTGCTGCTGCGCGATCTGGCTGCGCGCCACCACTACCGGGTTGCGGTCGACATCCCCTCCGGCGTCGACAGTGATAGCGGAGCGGTGCTGGGTGAGCGCCTGCCCACCTTCGACCTGACCCTTGCTCTTGGCGCATGGAAATTTGCGCATTGGAGCCTGCCGGGCCGCGCGCTGATGGGTCAGATGCGGCTTGTGCGGATCGGGATCGGCAGCGTGGCGGGCGCGGCGCACATGATCGAGCGTCCGCGCATCGCCGCTCCGCCCGCTGACAGCCACAAATATCGCCGGGGACTGCTCGGCATTATTGGCGGAGCCATGCCGGGGGCGAGCCTACTGTCTGCGGCGGCGGCGCAGCGTGCGGGGGCGGGCTATGTGAAGCTGCTTGCCTCTAAACCCGACCTGCTCACGCCCCCCGATGTGGTGACCGACAGCGCACCTTTGGCCGAGGCGTTGGCCGATCCGCGCATTGCAACTGTCCTCGTCGGGCCGGGGCTCGGTCGTGACGCTGCGGCCCAATCGGCCCTTGCCGCCGCCGTGGCACAGGCCCGTGGCTTGGTGATCGATGCCGATGCCCTGATGCTGCTCGAACCTGCCATGCTGACACGCAATCCGCCGATCCTCGCCACCCCGCATGATGGCGAGATGGATGCCCTTTGCCGCGCCTTTGGAGTGATTGCCGATGGACGCCGTGACCGGGCACTCGCGCTCGCCCGGGTGAGCGGCATGGTGGTGCTTGCCAAAGGCCCGGACAGTGTCGTCGCCGCGCCCGATGGCCGCCTCGCGCTCGCGCCCCCTGCGCCAAGCTGGTTGTCGGTGGCAGGAACAGGCGATGTGCTGGCGGGGATCGCGGCGAGCCGGATGGCGTGCGGGGCCGATCCGTTTACCGCAGCCTGCGAAGCTGTCTGGCTGCATGGCGATGCGGCACTGCGGGCGGGAGCGGCTTTCACACCATCGCAGCTTGCCGAAAGGGTGTCCGAGGCGCTAGCGGCCTGCCTGTGACCGATCCCGACCTCATCATCCGCCTCGCCGCCAAGGGCGACGGCGTCACCGTTTCCGGCCGCCATGTTTCCGGCGCGGTACCGGGGGACACAGTCGATGCCGAAGGTGAGATCACTCCGGGCGAACACCATGTCGCCCCTGCTTGCCGCCATTTCACGACCTGCGGCGGGTGTCAGTTGCAACGTGCCGATGACAGCGTGCTTACAGAATTCGTCCGCGACCGGGTTTTGAATGCGGCGCGCGGGCAGGGGCTGGAGCCAGCCGAATTGCTCCCCGTCCACCTGTCGCCGCCGCACACCCGCCGCCGCGCCGGATTGCACGGATTGCGCACCGCAAGGGGCGCAGTGCTCGGCTACCGCGAGGGTGGTTCGCACAAGGTGGTCGATCTCAAGGAATGCCCGGTGCTCCATCCGCGCCTCGCCGCGCTGATCGCGCCGTTGCGTGCCTTTGTCGCCGCGCATGGGCCCAAGGCAATGGTCGGCATCAGCCTGACGCTGGCCGATCAGGGGGTGGAAGCTGGCTTGTCGAACTTCCCGCTCGAAGGTCTCGGCCCGACCGAGGCAGCGCTGGATTTTGCGCGGGAACAGGGGCTTGCGCGGCTGACCGTCGATCAGGGATACGGCGCGGAAACCGTCTGGGAGCCAGAGCCGGTAACGGTCACATTGTCGGGCGTGCCGGTCGGCCTTCCAGCGGGAGCATTCCTGCAGGCAACCCATGATGCCGAGGACCGCATGGTGGCCGACACTGCCGAATGGCTGGGCGATGCGCGGATTGTGGCTGATCTGTTCGCGGGTCTTGGCACCTTCGCATTCGGACTGCGTGAAGGCCGCAAGGTGCTGGCTGTCGAGGCGGAGCAAGCCGCACATCTTGCTTGCAAGGCGACCGGCGCGCGGGCCGGGGGGCAAGTGCTGGCATTGCACCGGGATCTGTTCCGGTCACCGCTTCAGCCGGCGGAACTGAACCGGTTTGACGCGGTCTTGCTCGATCCGCCCCGGGCCGGGGCACGGTCGCAAGTTGCCGAAATCGCGGCTAGCTCAGTGAAGAAGGTGGTTTACGTCAGCTGCAACCCGTCAAGCTGGGCGCGCGATGCGGCGGTTCTGGCGGAAGCGGGGTTCACTTTGAGGAAGCTGCGTCCTGTCGGCCAGTTCCGCTGGTCGACCCACGTCGAACTGGTCAGCCTGTTCGAGCGCTAGGCGCTTAACGCGGCGAGGATTTCCGCCTTCAGCCACGCCCGATGCTCCGGCTCGATATAGGCGTGGCCGGCACCTTCGCAGCGGCGGATGCGAGGGTCGCTCTTGTCCCACGCCATCTCAAACATCCGCGCCGTGCGATCGCCAGTGGCGATCAGGATGCGCACGTTTCCGGTATAGCTTGCCAACCCGCGGGCCATGTCTTGCGCCAGGCTTGATGGCGGCGGGGACGGGCGCAGCGCGTTGCCGACGCCCCGGGCAAGTTTGCCAAGGTTGACCCCGCCGACCAGCAACCGGATCACTTCCATGGGCGATTTCAGCTTCTCCCAATAGCGCGCCCGGATCAGGGCGGGGGGCAGGTTGTCCGCGCCTGCGCTGCTGTCGCCGGGTTCAGTGGTCCAAGGGTTGGAAAGCACCAGGCCATCGCACCCCGCGCCGCTCGCCAACATCAGCGCTGAGGCCGCGTCGCAATTGCCGAAGGCGATCACGCGGCCTATCTGCGGTGCCATGGCGCGGAAGGCATCAAGCGCGGCGGTTATATCCTTGGTGGAATTGCGAAATCCGTGGTTCTCGCCATCACTGTCACCCACGCCCCGCCGGTCGAAACGGAACACGGGAAAGCCTGCCGCCGCGATTTGCGCGGCCAGATCGGCTTGGCCGCCAAACGCGCCGGAGCGGACCTCGTTACCCCCGCTGACGATCAGCAGACCGGTGCGTCCCGGTGCCGTATCGAGCGTTCCGGCGAGCGTCAGGTTGCCGCAGCCGAAGGTGTGCGATAGGCGGCTCACTGCGCTGTTTCCGCGATCTTTTTAGCGACCAGCGCCGCAAGGTGATCAGCCTGCCCGGCGTCCTCGTCAGGTTCGGCGCGTAGCCACAGTCCGGTGCCGCCAAGCGCGGATTGGGCAATGTCTGACTGACCGGGAGCCAACGCGGGTTCGGCAGTTTCCATCGCCCGGAACAGCGCCGGGCCAATCGGCCACCCGGCAAGCACCAGACCGGCGTCTTTGCCGCGCGCAATGAGTTCTTTGGACGTCTCGGCAATTCCTGCTTCGCGTGAGGCAATGATACGCGCCCGGATCATGCCGCGCAGAAGCTTTGGGCCGGATTGTGCGGCATAGTGCCAGCCGGGCAGAGCCGATGGCACCACCAGTGCGCCCGCGCGGATGGCCAGCACATGGGTTGCGTCCAGCAAATCGGCAGCTGACACCATCCCTGCGCGCCAGCCTTCAAGCGTCTGATTTTCCAACGGCGCCGTGCTCTCGTTGCAGCCGGGCAGATCCGGCAGCAGGGTGTCGATCCCGGCGCGGTCCAGCCGCCGCATCACTTCCAGCGTAAAGCGCCTGAGCTTGTTCGCCTCGTCAAACCACGCGGGGCAGATCAGCACCCGCGATTGCCGCCCGCGATCAAAGCTCACCAGCAATTCTTCCCCCGGCAGGCCACCATCTGAAGCGGGAATGTTCCACGTGGAAATCACGCAAAGCGGGCCTGAAAGGGGTCTAACGGGGGGCTAGCTTCGCACGCGCGAAGGCAAGCAGCCCGCCATACGTTTCCAGCATTTCGCCATCCACGTCATCATCTTCGATAACAATACCGAGCCGGTCTTCCATTTCCGTGAGCAGCCCCGCAACGGCCATTGAATCCAGTTCCGGCAGGTGGCCGAACAGACCAGTGTCCGGCCCGAAAGACTCCGCTTGCGCTAGGTCAAGGCCCAGCACATCGGCGATCAAGCCTTTGAGTTCGCGGTCCAGCGCGGCTTCCCCGGCGGAGCTATCGATGTTCGGCAAAGTGGTCATCGGCCTGTAAAATCCCTGTTATGCGCCGTGGCCGCGGGGCTTAGCCATGCGCGGGCGCGGGTGCAAGCATTGCAAGGGTAAGGGGGATCACACCCTGCGCCGCACCATCCGCTTGGCAAGCGGCAGCCATGCGCGCGGGCTGGCGGGATTGATGCAGTCGATGCGGAAACGCGGGCGCACTTCCTCCATCCAATCGGCCTTGTAGCTTTGGTCGCCCGTGCCGAAATCGACCAGAGACACGCCGTCGACATCGATCACGTGTTGGAACAGTGCAGCGGTCAGAGTTGTGCCGGCGGACAGCGGCTTATGGCTCTCAAGATGGGCGAGCTTATGGATGTAGGCCACTGAATTTTCGACCGTCCAGCATTGCGCAGCCACCGCCGCGCCATCAGCCCGTGCCACGCCCAGCCGCAATCGTCCGGCCTCGCCTTCCCGTTGTGCAAAGGCGCGCAGCATGGCGGGCTGATCCTCTACCGGTTTCCAGCTGGCGGCATAGATGCGTTCGTAATCGTCCCAAACGGTGGGATCGAAACGGGGCAGTACTTCCACCTCCACGTTCTTAGCCTTGCGTTTCAGCGTGGTGCGCAAGGTGCCGGGGCGGCTTTCCCAATATTCGGCAAAGCTGCGTCCGCGCACATCGAGGACGTGATTGATGTCGCAAGGTTCCGCCACCACGCGCCAGCCCGCAGCACGGAATGCGCGGGTGAGCCGTTGGGCCGATCCGTTCTCGCTCGGCACCGGTTCGAGCGTGACGCGGTGGCCGCGGGTTTTCAGCTGCTGGGCGATCGCCTCCAGCAGCCGGTCGCCGGCTGCGCCCGCCGGGGCAAGCTCGCGCCAGGTAAAGCTGTACCAGTTGCGCAAAGGCATGATGTGCCCATCATTTTCGGCTAGCGCGAGAGCGGCTTCGTCCTTGCCGTCGCCTGCGATCACGATCAGCGGTACAAGCCCCGTGTCCACAAGCAGCGCAAACCATTCCGCCCGGTCGAAGGGCGCGGTTGCATCTTTGGCGTCCCGCCTCGCAGTCAGAGCTTGCAAGACGTTAACGCTGTCGTGATACCGCGCTTCGATCACTTGAAAGAATGCTCCTCTCGATGTCCCATCAGCCCGATCCCGCCCTGCATCCGCTGGACCACCTTGCCGAATTGGCGGGGTCTACGGGGCGCGGCGAGCGTCCGGCGCTGGTGCTTCGCGACATCGTGCTTAACCACAATCAGTTAAGACAGCGTGTCGCGTTGCTGGCGGGATGGCTGGCGCAGATGGTGCCGGAAAAAGGCGCGCGGGTGGCAAGCTGGGCCGCCAAGGGCGAACTGACATGCCTGCTGCCGCTGGCCGCAGCGCGCGCGGGGCTGGTCCACGTTCCGGTCAATCCGTTGCTGAAGCGCGCGCAGGTGGCGCATATTCTGGCTGATAGCGGCGCAACGTTGCTGATCGGCACGGGTTCGCGATTGTCTTCGCTGGAACAGAGCGATTGGCCCTCAGGCTGCACCAGTATCGGCGAGGCTGAGGCGCTGGCCGCAGCGCAGGCTTGCGCGCGCGAACTTGGCCCGTCGCAGGCCGATCCGGAGGAACTGGCCGCAATCCTCTATACCTCAGGCTCAACGGGGCGGCCCAAGGGCGTGATGCTCAGCCACGCCAATATGTGGCTGGGCGCGGTCAGCGTGGCGCATTATCTCGGGCTGGCCGAAGATGATGTGACGCTGGCGGTGCTGCCGCTGGCCTTCGATTACGGGCAGAACCAGCTTTTGAGCACGTGGATGGCCGGTGGTTGCGTGGTGCCAATCGATTTCCTGTTCCCCAAGGATGTCGCCAAGGCCTGTGCCAAGCACGGCGTTACCACACTGGCCGCAGTTCCGCCTCTGTGGGTACAACTGACCGAGATCGAGTGGCCGGATGAAGCGCGCGCGCCCTTGCGGCGGCTGACCAACAGTGGGGGCGCGTTGACGGCGGATCTGGTGAAGGCGTTGCGCAGGCTGTTCCCGGCCGCACAATTATTCCCGATGTATGGCCTGACCGAGGCGTTCCGGTCGACCTTTCTCGACCCCTCGCTGGTGGACTTCCATCCCACATCAATGGGTAAGGCGATACCCTTCGCAGAGATTCTCGTCATCAATGACGCTGGGGAAATCGCAGCGGATGGTGAGGAAGGCGAGCTGGTCCATTGCGGCCCGCTGGTCGCGCAAGGATACTGGCAGGACCCCGCGCGCACCGCTGAACGCTTCAAGCCCGCACCTGCGGCATCGCACTACGGCGGCGTGGCCGTGTGGTCGGGCGACCGGGTCCGGCGCGATGCTGACGGGTTGCTGTATTTTGCCGGACGGCGCGATGCGATGATCAAGAGCGCGGGCAACCGCATCAGCCCGCAAGAGATCGAGGACGCGGCGCTCGCCACCGGTCTGGTGATCGAGGCGGCCGCTCTCGGCGTGCCGCACGCTCGCCTTGGGCAGGCGGTGCATCTGGTGGTTCGCGGGAGCGATAGTGATACAGCGCGCGCAGAACTGCCCAAGCGGCTTCAACGGGACCTACCCAATTTCATGCAGCCACAGATGATCCATTGGCGCGATGCCATGCCGCTTAACCCCAATGGCAAGATCGACCGGTCGGCATTGCAGGCGGAACTCAACAAGGATTTCAGCGAATGAAGCCTGTCGGCCCGATTCCTGCCGGATATGAAACGATCGAAGGTGAGCTTGCCATCGGCGGTCGGCGCGTAAGCGATCTTGTGGCCGAAGCCGGGCGCACGCCGCTATTCGTCTATTCGCGGGCGCTGCTGGATTCCCGCATGGCCGATTTGCGCGCGGCGCTGCCGGCCCGGGTCGGGGTGAATTTTGCGGTAAAGGCGAACCCGCACCCCGCCGTGATCGACCACATGGCGACGCTGGTGGACGGCTTCGACATCGCCTCGTCAGGCGAGCTGGCGCTGTGTGTCACCGCCGGGATCGACCCGCGGCGGATCAGCTTTGCCGGGCCGGGCAAGCGCGATGACGAGCTTGAAGCCGCGATTGCCGCAGGCGTGACGCTCAACTGCGAGAGCGAGGGCGAGGGGCTGCGCGCGCTTTCCATCGGCCAGCGTCTTGGGATTGCGCCGCGCATTGCTATCCGGGTGAACCCATCCTTCGTGATGACCGGATCGGGCATGAAGATGGGCGGCGGGGCCAAGCAGTTCGGCATCGATGCTGAAAAGGTGCCCGCCATCGCGCGTCGCCTGATCGCCGAAGGGGCAGAGTGGCGCGGCCTCCACATTTTCACCGGCAGCCAGACGTTGAGCGCCGATGCGATCATCGAAGCGCAGGGCAATGTGCTGACTCTGGCGGCAGAGCTTGGCGACGCGATCGGACATGGCTTGCCGAAGCTCAATATGGGCGGCGGGCTGGGCATCCCCTATTTCCCCGGCGATACGCCTGTCGATCTGGCGAAGGTCGGCGCTGGCCTGGCTGCCCGGATCGATCAACTTCCACCGGTCCTGGCCGAGACCGAGCTTTGCATCGAACTCGGCCGCTATCTGGTGGGCGAGGCTGGTGTGTACCTGACCCGCATCATCGACCGCAAGGAAAGCCACGGAGTGACCTTTCTGATCACCGACGGCGGCTTGCACCACCAGCTTGCCGCGTCCGGCAATTTCGGAACTGTGGTGCGCCGAAATTATCCTTCAGCAATTGCAACGCGGTATGGGTCTGAGGTGACAGAGGAAGTTAACATCGTCGGTTGTCTCTGCACCCCGCTTGATCGGCTTGCTGACAATGCCGCCATGCCGCGCGCCGATGTTGGCGATCTGGTCGCGATTTTCTGTGCCGGAGCTTATGGGGCCACCGCCTCTCCATCGGCGTTTCTTGGTCACGGCCCTGCGGCTGAAATGCTGGTCTGAAGGCGCTGGAGAAAGCTGCGCGTTAACCCCCGGCGCGCTGCTGTCCCGATCCGGGATAGGGCCGGATTTGCGCCTGTATAACTAACCGAATGTTCACCATTTCCCGCGACAAGCACCTCCTCTCCGGGTGGTTCGTGTCGCAGGTCGCTCCTGTTCAGTTCACGCGCCGCCCGGCGCGAACTGGCCAAGGATCCACGACCAATGCTCCACCGTCTGCCCTTCAAGCGCCTAGCTGTTCTCTGCCTTGGCACCATCGTGCTCGGCGCCTGTGCCAGCGGCGGCAAGCAGCTGCCGCCGGCCAGCTATGGCGACGGGAGCATCGCACCGTCCGAAGAATACACCATCGGCCCGATGGACGAGATCACCATCCATGTCTGGCGTAATCCCGAACTCAGCGCCGATAAGGTGCGCGTGCGTCCCGATGGCCGGCTGACAATTCCGCTGGTGCAGGACATCCCGGCGGTGGGCAAGACATCGACCGAGCTGCAAGATTACATCGCGGGCGAGCTTTCGAAATATATCGAACAGCCGATCGTTTCTGTGATCGTCAACACGCCCGAAGGCAATTTCACGCAGCAGGTGCGGATCATCGGTGCGACCCCGCAGCCGGCTTCGCTGCCGTTCCGGGCAAACATGACCGCACTGGACGCGATGATTGCGGTTGGCGGGCTCAATGAATTTGCCGCAGGCAATCGTGCCAAGCTGATCCGCATCAACCGCGCGACGGGCACGCAGGTCGAATACCGCCTGCGCCTGTCCGATCTGGTGCGCCGCGGCGATGCGACGGCCAACGTGATGCTCATGCCGGGTGATACACTCATCATCCCGGAAAGCCGGTTTTAAGGGCGTACGGGGGGATGAGCGAGATCTTCGATGAACTTCGCGCAGCGCTGTGGTCGGTATGGCATCGGCGCTGGATTGCGATTGCGGTCGCGTGGGGCGTGTGTCTGCTGGGGTGGGTGGTGGTCAGCATGATCCCCAACACCTACGCATCCAAGGCGCGCGTGTATGTCGATGTGCAGGACGTGTTGTCCAAGCAACTCGGCATTGCCGGTGACGGCAAGGAAGAGATCATGCGCGTGCGCCAGACTCTGTCGAGCGCCAAGAACCTCGAGAAGGTCGTCATCTCTACCCGTCTGGGTGAAGGCATCACGGAACGCGGCGCGTTGGATTCGGCGATTGCCGATCTGGAAAAGAAGGTGAAGGTCACCAGCGAGCAGGACAACCTGTTCGAAATCACCGCGGAAATCAGCCATAGCGATCTTCCCGATGCCGAAAACGCCGTCCTGGCCCGCGATGTGGTGCAGAAGCTGCTCGACATCCTGCGCGAAGAACACATCGTCGGCAACCGCAGCGGGATCAGTTCCGCCATCGGCGATCTTGACCGACAACTTGACGAACGCAAGCTTGAACTGGAGCAGGCGGAACAGCGTCGCCTTTCCTTTGAAGGGCAATATCCCGATCTGGTCGGGGGTTCGGAAAGCCTCTCGACTAAAGTCCAGCAGGCTCGCGCTGAAGTGCGCAATGTCGATGCCGATCTGGCCGCTGCGGAAAGCGCCCTTGCGGCGATTACCGGGCAATTGGCCAACACGCCGCGCACTATTGCCGGCGGTCCGCAGGCGACCGGGCCGCGCGCTGCGCTGCAACAGGCGCAGACACAGCTTGCCGAACTGCGCGCCCGTGG
>JBIKSA010000069.1:0-11335 GCA_044348875.1 Erythrobacter sp.
CGCCCGCCCATCGCCGCCGCGTGGCTGTGCTGCCCGGCATTGCCGCGGACGGCCGCCGTGGCCGAGGTGACGAGCAGCGTGCCGTGCGGGCCGCCGTCACGGGCGCGCTCGACCATCGCCGGGAACAGAGCATGGGCCAGACGGAACACGCCATAGGTGCCCAGCCGCCAGCCAAGTTCAAAGATGCGGTGCGGCGTCTGGTCTAGCGTCCGGTTACCGATCTGCGCGCCCAGATTGTAAAGCGCGGCCTGAATGGGGCCAATGTCGCGTTCCGTGCGCGCCACCAGTTCTTCGATCGATCCGTCTTCTGCCGCATTCAGCAAGGTGCCTGAAGCCGATCCGCCCGCCGCTTCGATGGCTGCGATCATCCGCGCGAGCCCTTGTTCGTCCGAACGGCGCGCCAGCACCGCGTGATAGCCCCCGTGGGCAAAACGCGCTGCGGCACTGCCGCCAATCCCGGCGCCTGCCCCGATCACCAGAAACACCGGCTTGCGGCTGTCGGTCATGTCGGCCTTTCCTTCTGTTTGCGGCTGGTCATGTCAGCGCCGCGATGCCCCATACCACGCCTACGATCAGGACGATGCCTACCACATCAAGCAGCGCGCCTGCCGTTACCATACGATCGATCCGGATGCGTCCCGTGGCCCAGGCAATCGCGTTTGGCCCCGTCCCGGCTGGCAGCATGAAGCCCCAGCTTGCCGCCAGCGCCGCGGGGAGCGCCAGCAGGATCGGGTCCGCCCCCAGCGCCACCACGAGCGCAGCGACGACGGGGATGATGCCCGTGGCAGTCGCAACATTGCTGGCGAATTCGGTGATCAGAACCACCAGCGCCACCACGGTCAGCGCGATCAGGATCAGCGGCCAGTTGGCAATCGGTAGCAACGCCTGCCCAATCCAGATCGCCAGCCCCGATGCCTGCATTCCAGCGGCAAGCGCCAGCCCGCCGCCGAACATGAAGATCACGCTCCACGGTGCACGCTCGGCTTCGTGCCACACCAGCAGCGGACGGCCCGTGCCGTCGGGCAGCAGAAACAGCGCCAGCGCCGCGATGACCGCGATGGTACCGTCGGTCCATGAAGCGGGCGGCATGAGCGTGGCGATGACCGGCTGGGTCGTCCAGGCGATGAAGGTCAGTATGACGAGCGGCACGAGGCGTTTTTCGGGAAGGCTCCATGCTGCGTGCTGGTCAATCGCGGCGCGGGCGGCCGCGACATCGAAGGGGTGCTCTGCGACCCGTTGTACCTTCGCCACGATCCACGCAGCGAGCGGCACGCTCAGCGCCACCACCGGCACCCCGTATAGTGACCATTCTGCAAAGGTGATCCGGACGCCGGCGATTGTATCCAGCAGGCCGACCGCGATGGCATTGGTGGGTGAACCGACGATGGTGCCCAGTCCGCCGATGCTGGCGGCAAAGGCGATGCCCATCGGTAAGGCTCCGGCGATGCCTTCTTGCGATGGCGCATCTTCGCTGGAGCCATTCCTTCCCCCCTCCAGCACAGCGAGCGCCATCGGCATCATGATCAGAGCGGTCGATGTGTTTGAGATGAACATTGACAGCAACGCGGTCGACAGCATGAACGCAATCAGCAGACGCACCGGTCCGCCATCGCGCCCCACCGCGCGCAGGATCGCCAGACTCAGGCGGCGGTGCAGGCCGGTCCGCTCGATCGCCAGCGCGATGAAGGCTCCACCCAGAAGCAGGAACAGGATCGGCGAATAGTATGTTGAAGCCACTGTCTCGGCCGTTGAAACGCCGGCCAGCGGCAGCACCACGAAGGGCAGCAGCGCGGTAACGGTCAGCGGCACCGCTTCGGTCATCCACCATGCGGCCATCCACACTACCAATCCGGCGACCAGCCATGCGGCAGGGGGAATTCCGCCAGGCGGCGCTGTCAGAGCCATCAGCGCCAGCGCCAGCGGGCCAAGGATTAGACCGATCCGGCGCGCTGTCATCTACTGTGTTCTTCTCTGTCCATCAGAGGGGAGTATCAGGGGCGTGCAGGGAGCGGCAAGCCCTGCCGGCAGTTCATGCACCCACGGCTATTCGATCTCGTTCTTGTTCTCTGGATCACCGGGCAGGGCGATATTGCTGAAAGTCACAGTCCCGGTGCGGCCCTTACGGATGATCTCCTGGAACTTGGTTTCACGCTCCTTGAGCAGAGCTGTCATACTTTGCGGGATGCGGAAGCTTTGCGAGACGCCGTTCGAGGTGATGTTCTGATATGACGGCTCACGCGAGCCGCCTTCCAGATCGGCGATGTCGTATTCGGTGATGACCGGATCGGCGCTGCGTGTCCTGGCGATCAGTCCTGCGGTCGTATCGTCGGCATAGCGGACAAGGTGGGCTCGCACATCGCGTTCGAATTCAGGGAAGAAGAACGGCGCTGTTTCCCTGTACAGTTCGGACACTTGCAATTGGCCGCTGAGTTCCTGTGTGCCGCGCAGCGAATTGACGAAATCGGCCGCGCCGCGAACCAGCAGGCGCCCGACATTCTCGGCATTGAAGGCCTCGCGCTGGAGCGAAGGCCCGCCGATCTCGCCGCGCCAGAAACCGTACATCACCACCGGGTCTTTCCAGTGGCGATAGACGATCTTTTCACGGATATCGCGCGGGGACAGCTTGATGCCTTCAACCGTGATAAACTGCGCTTCATCCATCGGGACGCCGCCGATCCTGATATCGCGCGGCTGGCGGACTGGCCATGCATTGGCGATCTGTTCAACCATCGCCACGTTGTGGAGGTTGATCCAGTAAGCCAGCTGTTCGTTGCGGGACAGAGCCTGAATATCGACCACATCGGCGGTCTTTTCGAGATCCTTGCGGTATTCGGTAAAGCTGGCGATCACATCGGCATCAAGGAAGCTAAACATCACCCGCGTGCCTTCCAGCCGGTAGCGCGAGACATGGCCATATTGCCGGCGGGTGCCAAAGCTGGGGTCAGGGCGCGGGGCGCCTTCGCGTAAGCTGGGCCCCATCGAGATGACGATGTTCTTCATCGCCTCGTCCCAGATCGAATAGTCGATCCTGTCTTTGTTCAGAGTCTTGGAGGGCAAGAAAGTCGCAAATTCCGGTTCTACCTGCGGGGTGTTGGCGTTGGCCGGTGCAGCCCATGCCAGCATGGCAGCGGCCAGCAGAGCAGGGCGCGCGAGGGTCAGGGGTAGGAACGGCATGGCGCGAATGTTTCCTGTGGAACCGGCACCCGTGCGGGGCCTGAAGGGGTCTGGCGCGGGGTTAGAGGCAGTAGGGCCAGCCTATCACCCGCTTGCGATCCATATAGCATAAGCATGCCGACCGGTGTTGCCCGCAATCGGTTTCCATCAGCACTTCGTCGGTACGCCATGACGCTGGCCGTATGGATGCATGCAAATGGGGCAGGCCTTGCGGCCTGCCCCGTTTCAAGTCCAGCCGATAGCTTGCGCCTATTTGGGCGAGAGCACCATCAGCATCTGACGGCCTTCAAGGCGCGGGAAGGCTTCGACCTTGGCGACTTCGGCAACGTCTTCCTGCACCTTCTTGAGCAGGTCCATGCCGAGGTGCTGGTGCGCCATTTCGCGTCCGCGGAAACGCAGGGTGATCTTCACCTTGTCGCCATTGCCGATGAACTTGGTCACGTTGCGCATCTTCACGTCATAATCATGCGTGTCGATGTTTGGCCGCATTTTCACTTCCTTGATGTCCTGGGTCTTCTGCGTCTTGCGCGCCAGGTTGGCCTTCTTCTGCGCCTCGAAGCGGAATTTGCCGACATCCAGATACTTGCACACCGGCGGGTCCGCATTGGGGGACACTTCTACGAGGTTCAGACCTTTTTCATTGGCCTGCTCAATCGCTTCGCGGGTGAACATCACGCCAAGGTTTTCGCCTTCGTCATCAATGACGCGGACCTTGGGGACGTTGATCATGCTATCAAACCGAGGGCCGCTTTTTACGGGCGGGGCCATCGAGCGCCGGGGTGGACGTGATATGGGGTGTTCTCCTGTGGTGGCTTCGTGCTGCGCGCTCCTTAGTCCGAAACGTGCGGCAGCGCTAGGTGAGTCTTATGCTGCGGTCTGCCACAGAGGAAACCGGGCGATGCGGCCCTTGGCGGGCATCAGTGCCTCGATCCGGTGCGCAGGCGAAAGGGCGACGCGGATTTCCGGGGCGGCGGCGTCAAGCCCGCCCGTGAGGGCGCCGAACGCGGGCAGGATCATCCGCTCTGTCCCGCTGACATCGCGGCCCATGACCGCACAGGGCCGGGCGATATGGCGATTGCGGATGTTGACCCGCAGCTTGGGGTGGTAATGTCCCGACAGCTCGGGAGCGGTCTCTCCCGCGCGGGCTTCGTGGCGCAGGATAATCCCGCTGACTTCGAGTTCGGGCATGATCGTCCCGCCAAAGCCCTTCGGCAGCGCCTCGTCATGGTTGCCGGTGATCCACACCCAGTCGAGCGACCGCGTCAGCGCCTCCAACATTCCGGTGCAATGCGCATCGAGCCGCAACGCCCCCGCATCATCGTGGAAATTGTCGCCCAGCGTGATGACCCGCCGCGCGCCCGTGATCCGCACCGCATCGGCCAACCGTTCCAGTGTGTCGCGGCTGTCATAGGGGGGGAGCATCTGACCGGTTTTCGCAAACCAGCTCGCCTTTTCCAGATGCAGGTCGGCGACCAACAGCGCGCGTTCCGCCGGCCAGTACAGCGCGCGACCTGATCCCAGCAGCATCTCCTGCGTGGCGAATTCAAAAGGGGCGAACATAGCGGGAACCATGCCCCGCCTCTGCCTGCAAATATGCAGCTTTGCAACCGCGCCTGTGGGCCAAAGGATGGGCTTGTGCGCCGCGCTTCATCGCCTATGGTGCGCTGGAATGACGGACGGGGATGTATGACAGACTGGACACAACACACGGCCCACGCACGCGCGTGGTTCGAAACCTTGCGCGATTCGATCTGCGCCGAGTTCGAAGCGATCGAGCGTGAAGCGGGATCGGATGCCAGCTTCCAATACACCCCGTGGAACCGTGAGGAAGAAGGCAACCCGGATCCCGGCGGCGGCGTGCAGGGGTTGATGAAGGGTAAGGTGTTCGAAAAGGTTGGCGTGAACGTGTCGACCGTGCGCGGCAGTTTCGCCAAGGAATTTGCCGGCAGCATCAACGGTGCCAGCGCGGACGCCCCCGGCTTTGTCGCCACCGGCATTTCGCTTGTCGCGCATATGAGCAATCCGCACGTGCCGGCCGTGCACATGAACACGCGCTTCCTGACCACCACCAAGGCGTGGTTCGGCGGCGGCGCGGACCTCAATCCCCCGATCCCCTATGCCGAGGACACTGCCCAGTTCCACGCCGCGATGCAGGCTGCCTGCGATCCGCACGGGGCAGACTATTACGAACGCTATGCCAAGTGGGCGGAGGAGTATTTCTACATCCCCCACCGCCAGGTCGGACGCGGGGTGGGCGGAATTTTCGCCGACCATCTCGAATGCGCCGATCACGCAGGCTGGGCGGCCAATTTCGAATTCATCAAGGACATCGGTAAGCAGTTCCTCGACGTCTATCCCGCCATCGTGCGTAAGCGGATGAACAGCGCGTTCGACGCGGCCGACGAAGCCCAGATGTTCGAATACCGGGGCCGCTATGCCGAGTTCAACCTCGTCTATGACCGCGGCACGATCTTTGGGCTGAAGACCGGCGGCAATATCGACGCGATCCTGATGAGCCTGCCCCCCAGAGCCACCTGGAGTTGAAGCGGGACGGGAAATCAATGGTACGCGCGGGCAGGGCTTTCTTCGCACTTGCCGCAATCGCTCCCCGCGCACATATTCCGTTCTGATGCTGCGCCAATACGAACTCGTCGAGAAGGTCCTCGAATACGACCCTGACGCTGACGAGGCGATGCTGAACCGTGCCTATGTTTACACGGTGCAAAAGCACGGCACCCAGAAGCGCGCATCGGGCGATCCCTATTTCAGCCACCCGGTCGAAGTCGCGGGTCTGATGACCGATCTGAAGCTCGACATGGCGACGATCATCACCGCGCTGCTGCACGATACGGTGGAAGATACCCTCGCCACGATCGAGGATATCGAGGCGCTTTTCGGCCCCGAGGTCGCGCGGCTGGTGGACGGGGTAACGAAACTCTCCAAGATCGAGGCCATGCCCGAGAACGAACGCGCGGCGGAAAACCTGCGCAAGTTCCTGCTCGCCATGTCCGAAGATATCCGTGTGCTGCTGGTCAAACTGGCGGACCGGCTGCACAATATGCGCACGCTGCATTTCATCAAATCGCCGGAAAAGCGCCAGCGGATCGCGCGCGAAACGATGGATATCTACGCCCCCCTGGCTGAACGGGTGGGGATGTATGAATTCATGCACGAAATGCAGGCGCTGGCCTTCCGCGAACTGGAGCCGGAAGCCCACGCCACGATTACCGCGCGGCTGGAACAATTGCGGTCGCAGGATGGCGGGCAGGTTGATGCCATTGCGCTTGCCATCAAACAGCGGCTTGCCGAAGCGGGGTTGAAGGTCGAGGTTTACGGGCGCGAAAAGCACCCCTTTTCGATCTGGCACAAGATGGCCGAACGCCATGTCAGCTTCGAACAGGTGACCGACATCATGGCCTTCCGCGTCCTCACCGACAGCGATGAGGATTGTTACCGCGCGCTGGGCATTCTGCACACCACGTGGCAGTTCCTGCCGGGCAAGTTCAAGGACTACATCTCGACGCCGAAATCGAACGGCTACCGGTCGCTGCACACCTCGCTGATGTACCAGAATTCGATGCGCGTCGAAGTGCAGGTCCGCACCCGCGACATGCACCGCACCAATGAATTCGGCCTCGCGGCGCATTGGGCGTACAAGCAAGGCGACAAGCCGGACGGCGCGGTGGGCTGGCTGCGCGATCTGATCGAGATCGTCGATGCCAGCAATGATGCCGAGGAACTGCTCGAACACACGCGCATGGCGATCTATCAGGATCGCATCTTTGCCTTCACCCCCAAGGGCGCGTTGTTCCAATTGCCCAAGGGCGCAACAGCGGTGGATTTTGCCTTTGCGGTGCACACCAATCTGGGCATCCAGACGGCGGGCGTGAAGATCAACGGACGGCATATGCCGCTGCGGACGCCGCTGGCCAATGGCGAGGTGGTGGAGATCATCAAGAACCCGCATGCATCCCCGCAGCTGTCATGGCTGTCCTTCGTCGTCACCGGCAAGGCCCGCGCCGCGATCCGCCGTGCGGTGCGGATGAAGGAACACGCCGAGGTCGCCGCGATCGGATCGAAACTGTTCGATGAAATTTCCGCCCGCGTGCCCGCCCGCATCGGAAAGAAAGCGATCCGCGCCGCGGTGGAGCGGCTCGGCATGGATGAACCCGATGACCTGATGTACGCCATCGGCGCGGCCAAGATTGCCGACCGCGAGGTGATGGAGGCGCTGGTCCCCGGCTGCACCGCGGGGATCGAGGAGGACGAGCATTGGGAACGCCGCGAACGCGCGATCTCGATCCGGGGCCTGACGCCCGGCGTGGCCTTCGATCTTGCCCCCTGCTGCCATCCCGTCCCGGGTGACCGCATCGTCGGTATCCGCCGCAAGGGTGAACCGGTGCTGGTCCATGCCATCGATTGCATGGAGTTGGCCAACGGGGTGGACAGCGACTGGATCGATCTCGCCTGGGGCAACCGGTCGGTCGGGGCGACAGGGCAATTGTCGGTCACGATCTACGACAGGCTTGGCACGCTTGCGGAAATGGCGGGTATCTTTGCCCAGAACAAGGCCAACATCATCACGCTGATGCAGTCGCAGATCGACCCGCCTTTCGTTACCTATGACGTGGAGGTCGAGGTGCAGGATGTGGGTCACTTGAACCGCATCATCTCGGCCCTGCGCGCAAGTGACGCGGTCGCGCAGGCGGAGCGGCCGTAGGCTTCAGCCCCCTTCCGCCACCCGCCGCACCGGCACGCGGATGTTGCAGATGTCGGCGCCGCCTGCTGGAACGATGAAAAACGGATCACGGCGGTTGGCGATTGCATCTGCGTATCGGGCGAAGGTCGCGCTCTCGGTCGAGAGATATTCGAAGGCAGGTTGCTCGGCAGGCGCAAGATCGCTCGCCAACTGCACCGACAGGATCGGCGTGCGCTTGGTCGCTTCCTCGGCGGTGTAGAACCCCAGCGCCCCCGACCCGCGCGGTAGAGACGCGAGGTGCTGCATCCCCTCGATCACGCGGCCCACCAGCGCGATATTGCGATCGAGGTGGCGGGGCGCATGGCCGATCACCGTGTAAAGCTCCGCACCCGAGCCGGTGTCGGGCGAGTAGTTCCGGCCGACGCCAACCATGCCGTAGCAGTGGGTGGGCCAAAGGCCCTCCCGCCCCATCCCCACGGGCCAACCCTTCTCGAAAGTTGCGCCGGGGGCATAATTGTCTTTCTGAATAAGCACCATCGGGGGCAGAGGAAGTGCGATGCCAATAGTGGGTTTCCCGGCGCGTGTCCGTTCCGTCACAGAAGCTAGCGTTCGCGCGTTGGCAGCCTCAATATCGGCCCGCCGCTTGGCGAGTTCCAGATTCTTTTGAGCGAAGGCCTTAAACGGCTCGCCAGTAACAAGGTACTCCGCCTCCCCCATCACCTTCAGCCCCTCCGGCAGCGGCTTCGGCTTCCCCGTCGCTTCGGGGTTATCGTAATTGGGATCGCCCCACTGGGTGACGTAATTGTCCTGCACCCGGTTGACCGAAATCCCGTCATACCAGCCTGACCGCGTAAACAGGCGGATGTTGTGCACCCAGCCCTGACTGAAAGGCGCAGGCATCAGCTGGATCACGACCTGCCGCGGCTTGCCATCGGCATCGGGGGCGAGGGTCATCACCAGCAGCTCCTCCGCCGGGATAGCCACCCAATCCGCGCGCGGCGCGGCGGCGACAATCTCGGATGGGGCAAGAGCCGCAGGCTTGGCCGCCTCTTGCGCAAATGCCGGAAGTCCAAGGGCGAGGGCAGCCGAAGCGGCGAGGAGGGCGGTTCTCATGGGATAGGTTCTGCCACACTCCCACCCCAATCAAAAACCCCTTTCCACGCGTCCGAAGGGCCAGAAAGGGGCTTTCGAGGCAGCGATGGCAGGGAATGCCGGATCCGCGCATCGCTGTGCCTGTGCGGCTCGTTTACCACGATTTTGATTGCTGGCGAAACCGCACCGCCTTGCGAAGCCCGTCGTTCGTCGCTAGTGCGCCGCTCTTGTCTTTCCAAGCGCTCAAGCAGCCAAGCGGCAGCGCACAGGAAATTCATGCGGAGCAGTGGCCGAGTGGTCGAAGGCGCACGCCTGGAAAGTGTGTATACGTCAAAAGCGTATCGTGGGTTCGAATCCCACCTGCTCCGCCAATTATCATTGATTTAATTGCATTATTTTGCATATGGTGGCATCGTTACCATAAACGATCCCCAATAAGGTTGGCGCTTGCCCCGCCTTCGCGACCATTCAGTCTGAAACGCCTCTCTCTCCGCGTCGCACGGGTGAGGTGATTGCCTGCTGCTTGAAGGGGAAAGCATACAAGCGACCCGGAAGCCGCCACTCGCTCAAAGAAGGAACGAATGGCGGCCTTCCGGACTGACTGACAGCGCCGACCTACTTCTCAACGTGCGAGGCGATCAATTCTTCAGATAACCTTCGCCTTGCCCTCGCGTGCGCAGGCGGCGGATGATGTCCATCCTAAGACCCAGCAGTGCCATGAAACCGATTAGCGCGAGGGCGAAGGCACCCACCACTACTTTCAGCCCTAACCGCCCGATCGGGAACAAGAAGTTCCATTTGTGGATGAAACTGAAGGCGAGGCGTTCGGGCTTCTCCCAGTCGGATGCTTGCCCCCTGCCGGTCACATTCGTCCGGTTGCCGCGGATCGAGGCTACGGCCGCCCATCGCGGATCAGTTCTCAGTTTTTGGGCAGGAACGTGGCTAGCTCGTCGCGGGTCAGCACATCGCCGCCTGCCCGATAGGCATAGCCCGCTTGCATCGGGCTAACGGCGATCGCCTTGCGGTAGACCACACTTTCGTCGTCCATCTGGTCTGCGGCAGGCGCGGCGGTGTTGAAATCGAAACTTACGCCGGGCAACGGCGGGACTTCCAGACCGCGCGCCTTGGCCATCATCTGCATCATCGGCGACGCGCTGGCGGCCATGTTGGCGGTGAAGCCAACCTCGTAGGCATTGTAATTGCCGATCTCGGTTAGCTGCCAGCGTGCAGCGTCGAGCGTGTCGGGGAAGTTGACGTTGAGCGCGAGCCCTGCCGGGAGCAGCGCCCCTCCGTTGGCCTTCGCCTCCAGCGTCGCCACCAGTTCGACCGAACGTCGGGCCACTTCGTCCGAGAGCGGATTGTCGAGGCTGGCCGCCTCGGTATTCGCGCCCGCGCTCAGGGCAATCGCGGGAATGCCCATAACGGCGGCATATTGCGCCGCGCTGACTGTGCCCGAAGACAGGATGATCGCGCCGACATTCTGCCCTTCATTTGGGCCCGAGAGCACCAGATCGGGTGCCTTGCCCCAGCGCGCCATGGCGATCACATCGACCCCCTGAAGGAGCGCTGCGACAGGGGTTCCGTCGACATAGTGGAAATCGCGGCCCTCACCCGGAAGACCCTTGCGCGTCATCGGCCCTGCCCCCGGATCGCCGGGCTGGGCGGCATCGTTGAGGCACGCCGCCTTGAGAGGCGCGACAGGCCGAGCGATCCCGAGCGCCGCGCCCTGGCCCGACTGATTGTTGCACGGCACCGAGACCACCACGTCATGCCCAGCCGCCTTCAACTCCTCGTAGAGCGCCACGACATTGCTGGTCAGCCCGTCATCATTGGTTAGTACGATGTTGCGTGCCTCGGCGGCATGCGCGGCAAAGGTAAGGCCGGCTGCGGCGGCCAGCAGGGTGATCTTCGATGCCATCAGTCAGTTTCCTTGCCGGATCAGAAGTTGAAGCGCACGCCGAACATGAAGCGACGGCCGATCTGTTCCACCTCAGACGGGTTCTGCGGGGTGCCTTCATAGGCGACATACACTTCGTCCGTAAGATTGGCGAGATCAGCGAATAGGGTGAGGTTGGGCGTCAGGGCATAGCGCGCCGTGACGTCGACATTCTCGAACCCCTGCCGGAATTCGCCCGCCCCCAGACCGCCCAGCGTGTCGAGGAAGTCCGACCGCTTCTGATAGGCCAGTCGCAGCGACAGCCCGGCATATTCATAGAACACCGAAGCGTTCAGCACCGTGTCGGACAGACCCTGAAAAGCGAAGGTTTCGCGCTGCCCGGCCGCATTAATCGCATCGAAATCGCCGCCCAGCAGGGTAAGGTTGCCCTGCACCCCAAAGCCTGCCAGCGCGCCGGGAAGGAAATCGAACTG
>JBIKSA010000052.1:0-15057 GCA_044348875.1 Erythrobacter sp.
TTGAAGGTCGAACCGAGCAGGTAGTTGGAACGGTCGATCCCATTGCTGTCATAGAGGTCCGAACCGACTAGCTGCTGGCTTTGGTAGAGCACGTCCTCGACCCAGCGGTGAAAGCCACTGATCGAGGCGATGCCGTTGCTGGAGAAGTAATATTCCGCCGCCACGTCCACGCCCCAAGTGTATTCGGGGGCGAGGAAGGGGTTGCCTCCGCTGATGGTCGCCCCGGTATCGCTGATCGAAGCGCCGACGCGGATCGCGGCGTAGGCCGGGCGCGACACGCCGCGTTGCCCGCCAAGGCGCAGCACGATATTGTCATCCGCCTCGTAACGTAGGTTAAGGCTAGGGAAGAGGTCGAAGAACTCCTGCGATACGTTGAGCGGCGCCGGGGCCGCGCCGAACAGCACGGTGCCCGAATTGTCGATTTCATATTGCTCAAGCCGAACGCCGCCGACAATCTGCAGCGGTCCGCCATCCCACTGTGCCATGGCATAGCCTGCGTAGATCCGTTCTTCCTGATCGTAGAATGAGGTTGGCAGGATGAAGTTCGCCGGATCGATCCCAGCCCCGGCCAGAACGCTGCGCAGTTCGCGGTCTTGCCGCTTGGTGTCGATGTAATTGACTGTCACCCCGAGGGGGAAGCGCGTCTCCCACGTGCGGTCGGTGGCGTAGGTATTGGGGTTGAACCCAAGCGCTGCCAGCGGCACTACCCCGCCGATGCCCAAGTTGTTGCCCGCAATGTCACGCCTCGTAGCGTAGAGCCCGGCACTGACCTTAAAATCATCAAGCTGCTTCCACGCATCCAGCCGCCCCGAATAGGCGTTCGACACCACGTCCTGCACGATCGGGATCAGCACCGTGCGCGGCAGGTTCTGCTCACCGATCGGAATGGAATTGAGCTGTGCCCCGCGCGACAGCACGCCGCCAGTGCTTAGGGTGCGGAACAGGTTTACGACCATGAAGCGCGGGTCGGAAGTGCGATCATAATCGACGCTGAGGCTGCGGATCGAGGAGCGCAGCAGCGGCAGATCGGTGGTGTTTTCGGTGCGGGTGTAGCCGAAAACGCTCTTTATCCCTCCATCATCGGTTTGGTAATCGAAGCCGGTCGAGGCGATGATGTTGTTGTTGTTGTAGCGGCCGTCGCTGAGATCGGTGGTGATCGAGACATTGTTGAGGCTGCCGGTCAGCCGCTCCCGCCTGCCGCGCGCGCCGCTATCGATCAGTTCGATTTCGTAGGCATAGCGCTGTTCGCGGTCGAGAAACTCGGTGTAGATGCCGTTGGCGAAGAACTTGAGCTCGTCACTGGGGCGGAATTCAAAAGCGCCGAACAGGCCGTTGGTCTGGCGCTGCAATTCATAGGTGCGGATGTCGATGTCGATCGGGATCCCGGCTGCGTCATACCCCGCCTCGCGGTTGTCGGTGACCTGATCGCGCAGGTAGTGCGATCCGCCCAGCGCTATCCCGAAACGGTCGTCGGTCCACGACACGCGCAACGAGCCCGAGCGCTGCTGCCCGCCACCCAGATCCATGAAACCATAGCCCGCATCTCCAGTGACGCTGAAGCCGCGCTTCCCGTCGTCAATGGGCGAGAAGGTTTGCAGGTCAACCAGCGCGGTGATCGCCTCGGCGGTGATATCGGGGGTGAGCGACTTGTTGACCACCAGCTGCTGCAACAGCACGGCGGGTACTGCGTCAAACCGGAATGCTCGCTCGTTCCCGCCCTCGTCCGTGCCAGTCTGGGGCAGGCCATCGATGCTCACCGAAGTCCAACGGTTGGGCGCTCCCCGCACCTGAATGTAGCGCGCCTGACCCTGATCGAGTTGCACCGCAACGCCCGGTAGACGGGCAAGCGCTGCGGCGATGTTCTCGTCCGGGAAGCGCCCGACCGAGTCGGCGGTTGCAACATCGGTAACGTTAAGCGCCGCGCGCTTGGCCTCAGTCGCGTTTTCAAGCGAGTCGCGGATCGAGCCGGTGACGACGATTACGTTATCGCTCTCCCCCGTGCCCTCGCTGGCCGGATTGTCCTGCGCCATCGCAGGGAACGCAAAGGTCAAAGCCGAGACGGCTGCGCTGCTCAGATAAAGCGCGCGCACGGAGGTGAGATTCGCAGTCATTTTTCAGGCCCCTTGTTCTGATTTGAGGGCCGCCTAAGCTGCTTGTAAGTAAAAAATGTTACAGAGCGATTTTATCTGAACCAAATTTCTAAACAATCGAATTATCAGATAGTAAAAATCTATGGTGATGTCGAAATTTGCATATAAATAAGTCATATAAATGTCATAAAAATCACAAAATGCGATTTATTGAAGTGCTTATCACCCTTTGGATGGGATTTTGCGCGCTAAAAGGCTCTTCGCGGTCGGGGGTGTGGCATCGGCGCTACGTCCGATAAGTGTCATTTTTCTGTAGCCGACGTGCAACCGAAGTCTAACCGAACCGCAATAATGCCGGCCTAGGGGTCGCCCGTGCAACCACACCATAACGGGGCAACATCATGAAATCCTACCTTTTGCGTCACGCATTTCTCTCCAGTGTCGCGACCATCGGCCTTGCAGCTGCGTCGCCCTCCTTTGCGGCCGGGGCCGACGCCGATGCGGAAGCGATCGCCGAAACCAAGGATGCCATGGCAGAAGAAGGGCCATCGGAAGGCGGCGAGATCGTGGTCTACGGCAAGGGCGAGGTTCGCCAGGTGACCGAGATCGGGGCGGCCGATATCCAGCTGACCACAGCCGGTTCCAGCCCATTCATCGCGCTGCGCAAGCTGCCCGGCGTCAACTTCCAGTCGGCCGATCCCTTCGGTGCCTATGAATGGTCGACCCGCATCACCCTGCGTGGCTTCAACCAGAACCAGCTGGGCTTCACGCTCGACGGCGTGCCGCTGGGCGACATGAGCTATGGCAACACCAACGGATTGCACATCAGCCGCGCGATTATTGCCGACAACATCGGCCAGACCCGCGTCAGTCAGGGTGCCGGTGCGCTCGGCACAGCTTCGACTTCGAACCTTGGCGGCACGCTCGAGTTCGCCAGCCGCGCGCCGCAGGACGAGCTCGGCATCGCCGGCAACGTGACCTATGGCGACAGCAACACCATGCGCGTCTACGGCACGCTCGACACCGGCGATCTTGGCGGAGTGAAGGCCTACATCAGCGCTGCGCATATCGATGCGGAAAAGTGGAAAGGTTTCGGCACCCAGCGTTCGACGCAGGTGAACGCCAAGGTCGTGGCCGATTTTAGCCCGACAACCACCCTCACCGCCTTCGTCAATTTCTCCGACCGCAAGGAGAATGACTATCAGGATCTCAGCCAGGAGATGATCGGACGGCTGGGCTACGATTGGGACAACATCTCGAACGATTGGCCGCTGGCTGTGCGGCTCGCCTTCATCGGCGCAAACCGCGGCGATACTGGCGTTGTGGTCGGGCCCAACACCTTTGGCACCACCTACCCCGCGCCGATCCGCACGGTTGACGATACCTATTTCGACGCGGCCGGTCTGCGCCGCGACTGGCTGGCCAGCGGTCGGATCGACCAGCAGATCGGTGATAGCGTCAAGTTGGGCGTGCAAGCCTATCTGCACACCAACAAGGGCCAGGGTTCGTGGATCACGCCCTACCGTGCCAGTCCCGGCGGCCTGCCAATCAGCTTCCGCACCACCGAATATGAAATCGAGCGCATCGGCGTGCTTGGCGATCTCGCAGCCGAACTCGGCGCCCACACCGTTCGGGTGAACCTGTGGTACGAAAACAACGACTTCGAACAGGCGCGTCGTTTCTACGGCATGGGCACCAGCCAGACCGTGCCGGGTGCCAACGCTCTGGACTACCAGTCCAACCCGTTCTTCACCCAGTGGAACAACGCTTACAACACCCGCACTCTCCAGTACGCCATTCAGGATCAGTGGGAATTGAGCGACGCCTTCACCGTCACGGCGGGTTTCAAGGGCCAGAGCGTCAAGCTGGAAGCCACCCCGATCAACCCAACACCCGGTCCGCTAGCGCTGGGCGAAATCGAGGGCGAGGACATGTTCCTGCCGCAGGTGGGCGTGCTCTACAAGCTGGGCGGTGGCAACGAAATCTTCGCCAGCTTCACCCAGAACCAGCGTGCCTTCACGGCCGCTGCGACCACCGGTCCGTTCGCGACTTCGGCCGCGGGCTTTGCCGCGCTGCGTGACCGGATCGAGCCGGAGACGACTGACACCTATGAAGTCGGCTTCCGTTTCGGCGAAGGCCAGCTGACCGGAGTGATCGCAGGCTACCTTGTCAACTTCAGCAACCGCCTGCTGGCCGTGCCGCAGGGGCCGGGCATCGTCGGCAATGCCGCGCTGCTATCTAACGTCGGCGACGTTCGCTCGATCGGTGCAGAAATCGGCCTGCAATGGCAGCCGGCGCCCGATTTCACCGTGACCGGCAGCTATGCCTACAACGAGAACACCTACCGCGACGACGTTATCAACCAGACGGGTGTGGTGGTGCAGCGGATCAAGGGTCGCACCGTGGTGGACAGCCCGGAAAGCATCGCTAACCTCGAACTCGCCTATGACAACGGACAGTTCTACGCCCGCGGTAATGCCAACTACACGTCGGAACGGTTCTTCACCTTCTCCAACGATCGGTCTGTCGACGGGCGGGTGTTGGTAGACGCGCTGATCGGCTTCCGTCTGCAAAGCGACAACCGCTTCCTTAACGGGCTGGCGATCGAAGGAACGGTCACAAACCTGTTCGATGAAGAGTTCGTCGGCACCATCGGCTCGAACGGCTTCGGCTTTGCGGGCGATAACCAGACCTTGCTGGCAGGGGCCCCGCAGCAGTTGTTTGTGACCTTGCGCAAAAACTTCTGACGATGCTTTGGGAGCCGCCGGAGTGTACCCCGGCGGCTCCCATCATAATGGCCGATGATTTCACTGTCATTATCGGCCATCCTTGTTGCCATCCTGCATTGACACCGCGACGAGGTTGCCCGTGATCCGTAACTTGTTTGAGAAACGTATTTCGCGCCGCACCACGCTCGCCAGTCTGGCAGCAGGGACAGCGGCTCTGACGTGGTCCGATATGGCCTTCGCTGCGACTGACGCACCTTTCCGACACGGCGTCGCGAGCGGCGATCCCGATACGACCAGTGTGGTGCTGTGGACGCGTGTGACAGCGTCGGGTGATGTGACGCTAGTGGGCGAGGTCGCCCACGACCCCGATTTCACCGCCATTACCGCCAGCGCCCAACTGCCGACCGGGCCGGACCGCGATCACACGGTCAAGTGGTTGGCGCACGGCCTTGAAGCCGGACAGACCTACTATTACCGCTTCCGGCTCGACGGAGCTGTATCCCCTACGGGCCGCGCCCGTACGCTGCCGAGTGGCAAGCTCGACCGGCTGGGCATAGCGCTCGCTTCCTGTTCCAACTTCGCCTTTGGCTATTTCAATGCCTATGAAGCCATCGCCCATGATGCGGCGGTGGATTTCGTATTGCATACCGGCGATTACATCTATGAATATGGTCACGACGGCTGGGGCGACGAGGTTGCCCGTGATCTGGGCCGCAGGCATGACCCAGCACACGAAATCGTCAGCCTATCCGATTATCGCCGCCGCCATGCGCAGTACCGGACCGATGCGGGCGCACAGGCTATGCACGCAGCGCATACATTCATGGCCTGCTGGGACGATCACGAAAGCGCGAACAATCCTTGGACCGGCGGCGCGCAGAACCATCAGGCTGGCAGCGAAGGCGACTGGCAGGCGCGGCGTGAAGCCTCGGTCCAGGCCTATTTCGAATGGATGCCGGTGCGCGAACCCGAATGGCTCGACCGTCAAGCTTCCACGCGGATGCAGTTCTGGCGCAGCTATAGTTTCGGTGATCTCGCAACGCTGACCACGCTGGAAACCCGCCACACGGCACGGGCCGAGCAGGTCGATTACGCACCACTGATGGCGCAGACCGGTGATGCAGAAGCGATCGCGCGGTTCCGCCGCGATGTGCTGGGGGCACCGGGCCGCCGGATGATCTCGCCCGAATGCGAGGCCGATCTCACCCGCAGCCTTGAGCAATCTGTTGCGGCCGGGCAGCCTTGGCGGCTGATCGGGAACGCCATCCCGATCGCGCGCACGGATGTCCCCGACCTCGTGGCGCTGGGCGTCCTGCCAGATCCCGATGCGCCCGGCGCTCCCTTTGCAGGTGCCGCGCTTGGCAACGCCAGGGTGCTGGCCGCCAAGGGCCGGGCGGGCCTGCCATTTTACCCCGACACTTGGGACGGCTACCCGTGGGCCCGCGAACGCCTCTACGATCTCGCGCGCAAGGCCGGGGCGGAAGACCTGATCTTCCTGACAGGTGATAGCCATAGCTTCTGGGCCAACAGCCTGAAGGATGCTGCGGGCCGACCGGTAGGCGTCGAACTGGGTACCGCTGGCATCACCTCGCCGGGTGACTTCGTGGAAAGCGGTTTCGGAGACGCTTTGTCGAAGGCGCTCGACAAAGCCTTCGCTGATCACGTCCCCGAAGTGGTGTGGACCGACAATATGCATCAGGGCTACGTTCGGCTTGATCTCGGGCGTGAAGCTGCCGGGGCAACCTTCATTGCGATCGATACTATAATTAGTCGGGATTTCAGTCCGTTTATTGTAAATCGTGTTGGGATTGGCCGGGCCGCCGGAACTGTTGGCTTCATCTGATCCGGCTAACCAGAGCGGATATATCCTTGGCGCTCGTCATTTTCCTGTCACAATCAAGCTGTTGCGCAGCTTCGTAAAGTGGCGCATTCGTCAGGTATGGGGCGGGAACGTGAATTTTTGCTGGGCCGGATTCGGCTAGCGCTGGCGGGCGATGACGCTGGCGATGAACAACTGGTAACCAGCCTGCCAAATCCCAGCGCTCTCGACCGCCTAGAGAAGGCGGCGTGGATTGCCTTGGATCTGTGGGGTGACGATGCCGAACTTCGGGCATCGCACTGCCGCTGGGAGCATTTTGAAAGGCAAAGACTTCAAGACTTATCGGTCAGCCTTTTGACCGTGTGTGCCGAACGATAGCGCCCTGCTTCCGGCGGCCCGACGCCAATCACCACTGAGCTTGGCCCATTGCCGCAAGCCTAAAGGCTGCTGTGAGCTCGTCGAATCCTGACACATGATCTTTGGTTGTGCCGCAGTGTCAGCGGAGTGAGGAGCCATCCAGGTTGCCTGTCAGTGTCAGGCGTTCCAGTCATGACGCTCTGCCTTAGGACTGCGTGCCCGCTGCATTTGCGCCAAAAGATGGCCTGACGCCGTTCTGTCATGGCCCGGACACTTCCCTGTCACGGAGCGCGGCTAACGCCCGCTACGAAACGGCGCCCACTATTGGTGCTGGCACAGGGGAACAACGTCACATGATCCGGACCAAGCTTTTCGTAGGCACCGCTGCTGCGGCAGTGACCGCGTTTTCTGCCACAACCGCTATGGCGATGGAGTCTGCGCAGACCACATCGGTCGCGGTGCAATCGGGCGGAGCGATAGCCGAGACCGAAGAAAGCGAGGACGACAAGATCCAGACCGCCAAGGAAATCGTCGTTCAGGGCAATATCGGCTTCCGCAATCGCAGCGACGCGGCCGAACCGATCCTTGTCTATGACGAAGAGTATTTTCAGCGCTTCGAACCGCTGACCGCCGGCGATGCCTTGAAGCGCGTGCCGGGTGTTACCTTCCTGTCGGACGTCATCGAAAGCGATGGAGCACGCCTGCGCGGGCTTGATCCGGGCTACACCCAGATCCTGATCAATGGCGAGCGCGTTCCCGGCGGCCAGACGGACCGTTCGTTCTTCCTCGACCGGATCCCGGCCGAACTGATCGAGCAGGTTGAAATCGTGCGCTCGTCATCGGCGCGGCGCACCGGTGATGCGGTGGCGGGTTCGCTCAACATCAAGCTGCGCGACGGGTTCTCGCTTGATGGCGGTTATTTACGCGCTGGCGGGCTGTTTTTCGATGATGGCGAGGTGAAGACTTCCGGCGGGTTCTACTACGGCGGCGCGCTGGCTGGCGGACGGGTGCTGATCGGAGCCAACGTGCAGGGCCGGTATAACCCCAAGGAAAAGTCGAGCCTGCGATACGGCGATAGTCCCGAAAACAACCCCAACTTCGCCACCGACGATTTCGACAACCGCGAAGACCAGACTGATGTGCGCGACGGCACCGATTACGCCTTTAACGCCAGCTGGGGGATCGAAAGCGAGACGACCGAGTTCGAAATTCTTGGCAATTTCGTGCGCACCGAGCGGATCGAAAACGAGCGATCGTTCGAATACAACAGCCCGACCGCCATCAATGGCCCGGTGCGCACCACCAACCCCGGTAACCTGTTGACCGACAATGCCAACGTCAACGACATCACCACCGAAAGCTGGTCGGTGATCGCCAAGCTCGATCAGGAATGGGGCCTCGGCGAAACCCAGCTTCGCATCGGCTATGCCAGCTTCGACGATTTGCAGGACCAGTTCGAATACGAGATCGATTTCGACCGCTCGACCCCGCGCTTCACCGGCGATCTTCAGGTGCTGGACATCAACGACACCGAACTGTTCATCAATCTCGAACACGAATTCGAGCTGTCCGAAAACCTCGAATTCGCGGTCGGCGGCTTCATGCAGAACAAGGATCGCGACACGCTGCTCCAGACCGTGCGCAGCCGGTTCAACGTGCCGGCCTCGGCGCGGCAGGGTTATGACCAGTTCACCCGCAACCCGGCCGAATTCGTGCCCAACCCCTTCCCGCCGCTGGCAGGGGACCTGAGCAACATTCAGGAAGACCGCCGCGATCTGTATGCGCTGATCGAGGGCGAGTTTGACAATCTCACCTTCGAGGCCGGGATCCGCTGGGAAAACACGACCGCCAACATCGAAGGCGTCGAGAACGAATACGACGAGTTTCTGCCGTCGGCCTCGCTCAAGTACGAAATGGGCGATGGGCGTGTCACGCTGTCGGGCGCGCGCACGCTGCGACGGCCGCGGTTCGATTTCATCTTCTCCGGCACGCTTGAAGCCGAACTCGGTGATAATGATTTCCAGGGCAATCCCTTCCTTGCACCGGAAACCGCATGGGGCGGCGACCTTGGCTACGAACACAAGATCGGCAAGACCGGGGTAGTCGGGGTCAACGTGTTCTACCGCGATATCAGCAACCTCACCGAAATCGCGACCGTGCTGGATGCTGCTGGCCGCCCGGTTGAAGGTTCGGAAGGGCAGGGCACCTTTGTCTTCACTCCGCGCAACACGGGCAATGGCGAGGTTTACGGGATCGAATTCGATGCTTCGTTCAGCCTGTCGTTCCTTGGCCTGCCCAACACCGGCGTGTTCGGGAACCTCGCGCTGCTCGACAGCACGATCACCGACGAATTCGGTGAGCGGCAGTTCAACGACCAGTCCGAATATGTCTACAACTTCGGCGCCATTCAGAACCTCCCCAAGTTCGGCGCCGCCTTCGGCGCAACCTATCGCAAGCAGGGAGAGGCCTTTGGCCGCGTAGTGGGCGAAGAAATCTTTACCCGCTATGGCGCGGACCTCGAAATCTTCATCGAAAAGCGCTTCGGCGACAGCTTCACCATCCGCGCGGTGGGCTCGAACCTGCTCGACAGCACCAAGGACGAAGACTTCAACAAGTTCACCACCGTCGAAGACCAGCAGGATCGCAGCTTCGACGAATACGAACTCGAAAGCGAACGTGCTGGACCGGTGTTCCAAGTGGTCGCGAGGTATGCGTTCTGATGCTGCGTCCACTCCATGGCCTCGCGTTGCTCACGATCGGGATGGCGGGGGGCTGTGCCACGGTCCCCCCGATCATGGGCGATCCGGCCGTCACCGTGACCGCGCGGGCGGAAACCCCGCCGGTCGGCACGGCGCGTGAGGATGCGGCCGATGATCCGGCGATCTGGCGCAACCCGGCCAATCCGACGGCAAGCCTGATCGTCGGCACAGATAAAAAGGGCGGACTTTACGTCTACGACCTGCAAGGCGCGCAGAAGAGCTTTCTTCCAGCGCTCGGCCTCAACAATGTCGATCTGATAGATCTGCCCGATGGCCGCGTGCTGGTGGCCGCGAGCGACCGGAGCGATCTAGCGCAGGTGCAGCTGTTCCTCGCACTGCTCGACACTGCGACCGGCGCGCTCTCACCTGCAGGCAAGATCGTGATCGGACCGGGCGAAGGCTATGGCATTTGCATGGTCAAGCCTGCGGGTGCCGAGGGCGTGATAGCCTTCAGCGCGCCCAAGGGCGGGACAATCTACCGCACTATCATCACCGAAGCGAACGGGGCCTTTACCGGCACCACCACCACGCTGGCGCAAGTGCCGACCCAGACCGAAGGCTGCATCGCCGACCCGCGCACGGGTATGCTCTACATCGGTGAGGAGGACGCGGGCATCTGGGCAATCAACATGACCTCAGGAGACAAGCGGATGGTCGCTCCGATCGACAACAAGATGCTGGTTGCCGATGTGGAAGGTTTCGCCATCGCCCCTGAGGGCAAGGACGGCGGTTACCTCGTCGCCTCATCGCAGGGGGACAATGCCTATGCCGTGTTCCGCCTGCCCGGTATCACCCCGGTGGGCCGCTTCCGCATTGCGCAAGGCAGCTTCGGGAGTGTCGAGGAAACCGACGGCATCGAGCTCGACATTCGTGACTTCGGCCCCGATTTTCCCGCAGGCCTCTTCATCGCGCAGGATGGGATCAACGCGCCGGCGGCGCAGAACTTCAAATATGTCCGCTGGGATGAGGTGCTAGCTGCGCTCCGGACTAACCCGGGCAATTAGTGCCCGATCATCCGCGAGAGACAGTAAGGCCTGACGAGGAAGCCGCCCTTCCGCTCTCCACTCGCATGGGGTCATGAGATGCCAGTAAGGCGTTCCCTGAAAGCCGGCAGGCGTATGTGGCTAGGACCTACCATTCAGCACGGCATACTGGCTGACCTCAAACCAAAATGGTCGCACGGCAGCGCCGCTACCAATACATCATCAGCCTATCTTCCCAGGCGTCGTAGGTTTCGGCCGCTTTCATCCATCGCTGCCAGTGCCGCTCCCGCGTCGGCCTACGGGCGTACTTCGACAAGCGGGTCTCCTCAACCTTCCGCATGGCCCGGTGGGCCCTGCCGATCTCGCACATGCGTGTGCTGGCGTAAGCCACGCCCCAGCCGCCTACAGATGCAAAGAACGTCTTGCCCGGCGGGATGATCAGCACGGTGCAGCGCTTACCGCTGAGCGGGCACAAAGCGTAGTATCTCTCGCCGCCGAACGGCAGGGCCTGCGCGACCACCTCGAGCGTCTGATCGATCGGCTGGCCGAAGGCTGCGCCCTTGATGCTGATCCTGCCAGTATCCACGTCAGCGACGATTGAGACGGCCCCTACAGTGCGCCTGCTTCTCAGCTCCACCCACTCCCGCTCCCGGCGTGCCCAGAGGTGGCGCTTCAGTGCTCCCTCGCGGCGCAGGTCGGCGAGCGTAAAGCTTATGCAGTCGTCTGTATTGAGCGTGGCCGCTCTTCTCCCAGATCCGATGCCGCCCATGATCGCCCGCCTTTCATCGAAAAAGTCTGCGTAACTTTTTGACGTGTAGAATACTACCAGCAAGCAGGAACGGAGGGAAACCGTCGTTGTGGCGCACGGTCTATAAGGCTGCATCGAACCTACGCACGCTCTGACTGGCAGCTGGGAGTTTTTTACCAGTATGCCGGGTTGATCCATCTTGCCGACTTCATGATCAAAGTTAAACTGACGTGTATCGGATAGGCAGCCCCGGCGCGTTTAAGAGCGTTTGCGCGGGACATACTTGTCTAGTTGCTCGAAACAGCCGGAAGGCTCGTCTTGCAATGACAGCCTCCCTGCGGGCCGTCCGTCAGCACTTTGCCCTAACCTAAGCGCCAGTGTTGCTCCGTTCCAGCGCGCTTAGGGTGGCGTGCGCAACAGCAACGGGGCGATGTGATGGGTATTCTCGACCGGTTCCGGCTCGACGGCGAAGTGGCGGTGGTGACGGGCGCGGGCAAGGGCATCGGGCGGGCGATCGCGATTGCGCTGGCCGAAGCGGGTGCAGACGTGGCGCTGGCCTCGCGTACGCAGGCCGATCTCGATGCGGTAGCGGCCGAGATTGTCGCGCTGGGTCGCCGGGCCTTGCCGATGGTGACCGATGCGACCGACGGCGATGCGCTCGAACGGCTGGCCGCAGCGACCGTCGAGCAGTTCGGCAAGCTCACCATCTGGGTCAACAACGCGGGCGGCATTCCCGATGCCACGCCGCGCTATCTCACCCGCACGCCAGAGCCTAACTTCGACGCGCAGATCGCGCTAAATCTTAAGGCCGTATGGCAGGGTGCAAGCGTAGCCGCGCGGCACATGGCCGAGGGCGGCGGGGCAATCGTCAACATCTCCTCGCGTGGTGCGTTCGGCCCGCAGGTCAAGAACGGCCCCTACGGCGCGGCCAAGGCTGCGGTCAACAGCCTGACAAGTACGCTCTCGGTCGAACTCGCGCCGAAGATCCGCGTCAATGCCGTCGCCCCCGGCCCGGTTCCTACCGAGAATTTCGACGAATGCATGGGCACCGATACCCCAGAAAAGCGCGAGAAGCTGCTGGAGATGATCGGTGTCCCACTGCGCCGCTACGGTTCGCCTGAGGACATTGCCGCCGCGGTAGTGTTCATGGCCTCGCCCGCGGCCAGCTGGGTCACGGGCCAGTGCCTCTATGTGACGGGCGGCAAGTAAGATGGCGGCGACAGGCGGATATAACCGTTCTTCAGTCGTCCCAGCTCACGCTGAGGCACCCTCGCCGTAAATGAGGTCGAAAATTCGATTGAGATTGGAAACTCGAAGGTCCGCATCACCTGTGCGGTGCGGTTTTCGCCCCCCGTACGGAACTTCAAGATCACACAGCATGCTCTGCTTCATCTGCTTCCCTCTCTAAGGATCGGGAAGCAGATGAAGCATTGAAGCAGCTCTTGCTCGGGATGCTTCAGATGCAGCGAAGTGCTGAAATGAAGCAGTTTGAAGCTGAAGCACCAAACCCTATCCCTCGCGCACCGGAGCTACCTCGGGCAGGTAGATCCAATCACCATCGGCCACCAGAAAACCGTCGTCGCAAAGTTTTTCAAGGGTGCGCCTAACGTTACCCCGGCGTTGATCCCGCTTTGGCTTTGCGCCGTCCTGCCCTTCTGGATCATAAGGTATCAACGACACAGATTTAGTGATCACCTCGTCAAGCGATGCACCCGCGTGCTGCGCCGCGCCGCAGGCAACCGCCGTGTTGAAAATCTTTTCTTGGGTTTGCCCTTTACGTCTTTGGGCCTTCGGCTTTGCCGTGGCTGCTGGCTCGATCGCCAGAACTACACAGCTTGAGAGGGGATCGCCGTCAGCGTCGATGCCGAGGTCAACAACTCCTAGCTCGAACCAGAACTCGCCGCCGTCCTCGCCGTCCTTCATCTTCTCGACTTTGACGTAGCGATCCCGGTCTGACTTCCTCACGATCTCAAGTTGCACGTCTGCTGCCGCTTTGAGGCCAGACCAGCCGCGCGAGCCTTTGGTCGGGTCTTTCCCAGCGTGGTGGACAATGAGCGCGGTCGTATCAAGCCCGCGGTTGAGAAGTTTGAGGTTCGCGAGTGCACGCCCCATGTCCTCGGACGTGTTTTCGTTCGCGCCGGGGGTCACCTGCGCGAAGGTGTCGATGATAACCGTCGCGACGTCGCCGAACTTGCGTATTTCGCCGATTACCTCGCCGATGTCCTCGTGGTCGAGGAAGTTGGGCGCGGCCAGCACGATGCCGATTTCATCCATGTCCTCTGCGCCGAGGCCGTGGTGCTGCTGATACGCCTTCAAGCGCAGTTGGACGCCGCTCCCGCCCTCCGCGGCGACGATGACAACTTTGCCCTGCTTGACGCGCCTGTCGCGCCACGAGACGCCTCTTGCAATCGCCATCGCTAGGTCTAGCGCCACGAAACTCTTGCCGCTGCCGGATGGGCCGAAGATGACCGCCAAGTCGGCCTTGGGTAGCACGCCCTTGATCAGCCACTCTTGCGGTCTGCGCGCCAACACCTCACCGTAAGACAGGACCGAGAACCTGCCTCGCTCGAGCCGCTGGGCTACCTCGTCGGCTTTGGCCAGCACCAGCTCCGGTGTCGGCTCTTTGACGTAGCCTGCCTCTTTAGCCATCTTGATGACGGAGGCCATGGTGGTGAGCCGCTTGCCCGGTGTGGGTTTGAAGCTATGCCACTGGCCGCGCAGCGCCTCCGTGCTGGGGTAGTTGTGGCCGCCACTCGACCACTCGTCCCATAGGTCGAAGCCGGTGTCGTCACCCTCAGTCTCATGGTGGAGAGCCATCCCGACGCGTATCCACGGGTCTCGGCCCATGCTGGGGTCAAGGTAAGATAGCAGTTCCTGCATTTTCTCGACGGTGAGGCCCAAGCGAGGCTCGCGCCCAGCAAGGAAGTCGTCGGGGTCGAAGGTCGACGTGGTCGATCCGAAGCGGCGCTGGCAGGCGTCGACAACAGCATCGGGGATCGGCGCGATGTGATCGGGCCCGTAGGTTACGTCAACGTGGTCGAGCGTCCACCCCGTGAAGGTGGTGAAGCCCTTCGAGCTGAACGCCTCGACCGAGAAGTCGCCATCTGTACCCTTATGCCTGCGGTTGGCGAGAAGCTCTGGAGGACCGGTGAAGATGGCGTGAATGCCCGTACCGCTTGGCGAATACTCCGCATACGTCTCACCGACCAGCTCGAGCACGTCCGGACGCACTACGCCGTCCGTGACGCAGTCGTCGAAGTCGAGAGTGATGATATCGGCTCCCGATACGTGTGCGAAGCCCACCCCGTCGAAGCCGTTGCGCATAGCGGCGTCACGCGCAGCGACGAAGGTGGTAAGCCGGCCTCGATCCGTCGGGGTCCCTTGCGTTCCGCTACGACACACGCCGTTCGCGTAGTATGGCACTTTGCGCGGCTCCGCCTCGCCAGCGGACTGCACGTAGCGCCACAGGCACCAGTAGGGCAGCTCGCGTAGCGGCTCAGGCACGCGCACGTCCCCGATCGGCGGCGCGTTGTTTTGAGGGCGGCTGCTTGGATGCAACTGAACCACCCTCT
>JBIKSA010000087.1:0-8271 GCA_044348875.1 Erythrobacter sp.
CGGTACAACTCGCCTACGAGGTGAGGAACGTCAACCGCACGGTCGGCGCGATGCTCTCGGGCGAGATTGCCAAGGCACATGGCCATGAAGGTCTGCCGACTGACTCCATCCGCATCAACCTGACGGGCGTTGCGGGCCAGAGCTTCGGCGCATGGCTTGCCCACGGCGTGACGATCGATCTGGTCGGCGATGCCAATGACTATGTCGGCAAGGGTCTGTCAGGCGGCCGTATCATCGTTCGCCAACCGGCAGAGGCTCCGCGCGCGGCGCAGGACAACATCATCGTCGGCAATACCGTGATGTATGGCGCCATCGCGGGCGAGGCCTACTTCAACGGCGTCGCGGGCGAGCGGTTTGCGGTCAGGAACTCGGGCGCCATCGCGGTGGTCGAAGGCACCGGGGATCACGGGTGCGAATACATGACCGGCGGCGTGGTGGTGGTGCTGGGCAAGACCGGACGCAACTTCGCGGCGGGGATGAGCGGCGGGATCGCCTATGTCTATGACCCGGACGGCGCGTTTAAGGATCTGGTCAACCACGCACAGGTCGATCTGCTGCCAATCACGTCGGCACCGGACGCCGAGGAAGGCACCGGTCGGCCCACGCAGCGGCCCCGCAGCGTCAACGATTTCGGTATGGGCGATATGCTGCGCCACGATGCCGAGCGGCTGCGCATCCTTGTGGAACGCCACCTTCTCCACACCGGCAGCAAGCTGGCAGGCGCGCTGCTGGCCGATTGGGACGCTGCGCTGAACCGCTTCGTCAAGGTCATGCCGCGCGATTATGCAGCGGCGCTGAAAAGGCTTGAGGCGGAACGCCACGAAGCCGCCAGCGTTGCAGCCGAATAGATTTCAGGAACGAGACACGACGATGGGCAAGGAAACCGGATTTCTCGAGCTGGACCGCCGCGAGCGGGATTATCTCGATCCGAAAGAGCGGCTGAAGAATTACCGGGAATTCATCATCCAGCCGGATGATGCGACCTTGGCCGGGCAGGCTTCGCGCTGCATGAATTGCGGCATTCCGTATTGCCATAACGGCTGTCCGGTGAACAACATGATCCCGGACTGGAACCACCTCGTCTACGAGGCGGACTGGAAGCGGGCGCTGTCCAACCTCCATTCGACCAACAACTTCCCCGAATTCACCGGCCGCATCTGCCCCGCACCGTGCGAGGCGGCCTGCACGCTCAACATCATCGACCAGCCGGTCACCATCAAGTCGATCGAATGCGCGATTGTCGATCGTGGGTGGAATGAAGGCTGGATCACGCCCCAGGTGCCCGCACAGCGCACCGGCAAGTCAGTGGCGGTGGTCGGCTCCGGCCCCGCTGGACTTGCCTGTGCGCAGCAATTGGCGCGCGCCGGGCATTCCGTGACCGTATTCGAGAAGAGCGACCGGCTTGGCGGATTGCTGCGTTACGGCATCCCTGACTTCAAGATGGAAAAGCACCTCATCAACCGCCGCGCCCAGCAGATGGAGGCGGAAGGGGTGACCTTCAAAACGTCGAAGGAAGTGGGCGTCGATATCTCGTTCAAGTCGTTGCAGGAAAACTTCGACGCGGTGGTACTGGCAGGCGGCGCGGAAGATGCCCGCGCGCTGGCAATCCCGGGCGCAGAAATGCAGGGCGTGCGCCTCGCGATGGAGTTCCTTACCCAGCAGAACAAGCGCGTGGCGGGCGATGATGAACTGCGCGCCGCGCCGCGTGGCACCTTGACCGCTACCGGTAAGCACATCGTCGTGCTCGGCGGCGGGGATACAGGCAGCGACTGTGTCGGAACCTCGAACCGCCAGGGCGCGTTGAGCGTCACGCAGCTCGAAATCATGCCCAAGCCACCGGAAAAGGAAGACAAGGCGCTGACCTGGCCCGATTGGCCGATGAAGCTGCGCACATCCTCCAGCCATCAGGAAGGCGTGGAGCGTGACTGGGCTGTGCTGGCCAAACGGGTGCTGGGTGACGGCGAAAAGGTCACGGGCCTTGAATGCGTGCGCGTCGAGTGGGTTGGCGGCCAGATGCAGGAAATGGCGGGCAGCGAATTCACCATTCCGGCTGATCTGATCCTGCTGGCGATGGGCTTTGTCGGACCGAAGAAGGCCGGCCTGCTGGAACAGGCAGGCGTCGATCTGTCGGCGCGCGGCAATGTTGATGCAGACACCGAAAGCTACGCCACCAGCGTTCCGGGTGTCTTCGCCTGCGGCGATATGCGGCGCGGGCAGAGCCTTGTGGTCTGGGCAATCCGCGAAGGCCGTCAGGCGGCGCGCAGCGTCGACGAGGCTTTGATGGGGGTGTCCGAACTTCCGCGGTGAAGGCCGTACCGCGCTTTCTGCTGCTGACGTGGCACCCTGGCCCTACCGGCAGGGGGCAGTCGTTTGGCAGCAGCTTGTGCAGTTCACGGATCAAGACTTCGGCTTGCATTGGCTTTGTTAATACAGGGGCAGCCGTCATCTCTGACGGCAGTTGGCGAGCGCTGAAGCCCGTCAGGATGACGAACGGGATGCCGCGGTTTCCAAGCGCCTGGACGACAGGCAAAGAGGTCTCGTTCCTCAGGGAAACGTCGAGGATTGCGGCATCGCAAGGGGTATTTTCCAGCTGGACCAGCGCTTTCGCAACGGTCGGGCATGGGCCAAGCACCTCGAAACCGGCATGGTTTAACGTGTCGACAATTTCCTGAGCGATAAAAAACTCGTCTTCGACGACAAGGATGCGGGCTGTCATTCAAGCTTTCCTCGCGCATCAGGGATCATGAACCGGCCTGCTCAATGACTTCGTTGATCGCGCAAGTGAGTTTCCATGAAAACCCGGAGGGCGCAAAGTCACTTTTTACTTCGGCATCGAGGCCCGCTCTGACCATGTCGCCGGTGACGGTCGAACCAAACCCCGTTCGGGTTGGTGCTGTGACAGGTGGCCCGTCAGTCTCGACCCAGGTCATTACGAACCGGTCGGAGGCTGCGCCTTCAAGATGCCAGTTCAAGGTGATCCTTCCGCAGTCGTTGGACAAGGCCCCATACTTGGCGGCGTTGGTGACCAGCTCGTGGATTGTCATCCCGATCGCCTGAACCGCCGATGACGACAAGGCGAGATCTTCGCCGGAGAGCAAAATGCGGCGCCCGATCAAGTCTTTGTAGTGGCTTAACTGGGCGCGGATCAGTTCGTGGATGTTAACGCCTCGCCATTCTTTTTCCACGAGCAGATCCTGTCCGGCCGCCAATGATTGGATGCGCGCAGCGAAGTTCGCCATGAACTCAGCATGGTTTGTCCCATGGGTTCGTTTGGCCACGGACAGGACAACAGCAAGCAAATTCTTGGCCCGGTGGTTGATCTCGCCAAGCAGCATTTGGACGTGGCTTTCGCGATTCTTTTGATCGGTGATGTCAAGATTGGTGCCGACGAGCCACTCGGTTTTGCCATCAAGGCCAGCGCGCGCAACCTCGACCGCGCGAAGATGGCGCACGCTGCCATCGTCCCCCCGCTTGATGCGGAAGTCGCGCGTGCTTTCCGAGCAATTCCGGACAGTTTCGCGAAGGATCCGGTCCTGTTCAGGCGCGTCCTCCGGGTGAACTCTGGCTAGGTAGTCGCTGTAGTTCACAGATCCGTCAGCCGTTGGCGGCATGCCATAAAGTTCAAACATCGTGTCGTCCCACCGCACTTCGTCGGTCCCGGTATTCCATTGCCACAGCCCGATCCCGGCTGTGCGGGTGGCCAAGTGGGTCTTGACATCGCTCTCGCGCAGAGCGTCCACGGCAAGCTTGCGTTTTGTGACTTGCTGCTGAAGTTCGCGGACAACCTGCTCCTTTGCGTCAGCAAGATCGCGGCTGAGTTCGCGTTCCTTGCGCAATTGGCGGTTGGCAATCTGCATCCCGTGAATCAGCGCCAGATCCGTTGCCACCACGAACACATAGAGGCCTAGCGCAACTTCCTTACCCGCCAGATTGAATGACTGGGTGGGGTGGATGAAGAAATACCAGGCCACCAACCCGCACAGCAGCGCCGACAGGCTTCCCAGGCGAGCGCCGAACATGAACGCCGTCAGGACAACGGCAGGGAAAAATGTCAGATAGGGAAAGCCTGGAGGGAGCGCATCATCGAGCGCGATGCGCAGCAGCCATGCGGCTCCAGCGATGCCGAGCGTAGCTGCCAACGCAGAGGTCCGGCCCAAGCGCTGCGAGGGGAGGTTCTCGATCCATCGCGTCACCCGGCCTGACACGCTCCGGTCACGGCCGCGTTCGGTCCCACTCTCCGCTTGCTGTTCGCTTGCCATAAGAGGGTCTTTACCATCATGTGGGTGACCGCGTCATGCATCACTTCGAACCCGCCCCGCGCTGCAAAAGTCGGGAGGGAATATTTGGCCCCAGCTGAAACCTTGCCAAGGCGGTCCCGGATTTTCGGATCGTGCGCGATTGCGACGCAGCGTTAGTCGCCGAACCCTACGAACCGCGCCGCTTCATCAACGCTTTTGCGCAAGGAGACCACAGCATTGGCCGGAAACTCCGGGTCGGGCCAGCCCATTGCAATTGCTTTCATGATCACTTGATCGTCCGGGATGCCCGCATGCTCGCGCACCACGGGGCTTTGCATGATCCCTTGCGAGTTGATCACGCAGCCCAGCCCCTTGCTCCACGCCGCATTGACCAACGCCGTCGTCACCGCGCCGCAATCGAAGGCGGTGTCGTCGCTGCCGGAAAGCTCGCGGTCGTAGGTGACGATCACGCAGACCGGCGCATCGAACTGGCGGAAGCCGCGCAGCACCCAATCCTGCCGGGCGTGCTTGTCATCGCGTTCGATGCCCATCGCGCCAAACAATTGCTTGGCGACTTCGACCTGTCGATCACGGTGAACCCCTGCGAATGCCTCGCCCCGGCGAAACTCGCGGCTGTCGGGCAGGCCGGCGAGGATGTTGTCGGTGTTGCCCTTGCGGATGCGGCTCAATGGCTCACCCGTGATGACGTGGAAATGCCATGGCTGGGTGTTCATCGACGTGGGCGAACGTATCGCCATCGTGAGCACTTCCTCGATCAGCGCGCGCGGCACCAGCTTGTCGAGGTAACCGCGGATGCTCCGCCGTCCGAGAACAACCTCGGCGTAAGTCTGGTCAGGCGTGCCGCTCATATATTCTCTCCCGATTCTCGTTATCGGGAAGGAGTGCTAGCGCAGCCGGAGCATCGCTCAAAGGCCGCTACGGCAGGGCGGGTGCGTTTATGCCGCCTCTGCCAGCTCAAGTTCCAGGCGGTCCCAGATTTCCACCAGTGCCTCGGTCAATTCGTCCATCATCGCGTCGGTGTGGTGCGGGCCGGGGGTGAAGCGCAGACGTTCCGTCCCGCGCGGCACGGTGGGGAAGTTGATCGGCTGCACATACACGCCGTATTCCGCCAGCAGGATGTCGCTGATCTTCTTGGCGCGCACCGGATCGCCAACCATCAGCGGTACGATGTGGGTGACTGAATCCATCACTGGCAGGCCGGCTTCGGCGAATTTCAGCTTGAGCATCGCGGCAGCGCGCTGCTGGGCGTTCCGTTCTGTGCTGCTTTCCTTCAGGTGCCGCACGGACGCGAGCACGCCGGCCACCAGCACCGGCGAAAGCGATGTCGTGAAAATGAAGCCCGGCGCATAGCTGCGGATGCAGTCCACGACTTTGTTGCTGGCCGCGATATAGCCGCCCATCACGCCGAATGCCTTGCCCAGCGTGCCTTCGATTATGTCGATCCGGTGCGCCGCGCCGTCCCGTTCGGAAATGCCGCCGCCGCGCGCGCCGTACATGCCCACCGCGTGAACCTCGTCGATATAGGTGAGCGCGTTGTATTTTTCGGCAAGGTCGCAGAACGCATGGATCGGGGCGACGTCGCCTTCCATCGAATACACGCTTTCAAAGGCGATCAGCTTGGGCGTGTCGATGTCTACCGAAGCGAGCAGTTCCTCCAGATGCGCCACATCATTGTGGCGGAATACCATCTTTTCGCAGCCCGAATTGCGGATGCCTGCGATCATGCTGGCGTGGTTCAGAGCGTCGGAGAAGATCACGCAACCCGGCAGCAGCTTGGCCAGCGTGGAAAGCGTCGCATCGTTGGAGACATAGCCGGACGTGAACAGCAACGCGGATTCCTTGCCGTGCAGATCGGCAAGTTCGTTCTCCAGCTCGACGTGGAAATGTGTGTTGCCGCCGATATTGCGCGTACCGCCAGATCCTGCACCAACATCGTGGAGCGCGGCTTCCATCGCGCCGATCACCTTGTCGTGCTGGCCCATGCAAAGGTAGTCGTTGGAGCACCAGACAGTGATCGGTTTCGGACCGTTATGCCCATGGAAACAGCGCGCGTTCGGGTATGCGCCCTTGTTGCGCATGATGTCGATGAAGACCCGGTAGCGTCCTTCCTCGTGCAGCCGGTCGATCGCGGAATCGAAGATCTGATCGTAGTTCACTCGCGTCTCGCTGCTCTCGCGGCGTCCGGGAAACGGACGGGCGCGGTTCGTGCCATGACTGTCTTGTCCCGCCATAACGTATCAGAGGGCGGATGGTTTCGGGGATATCTAGGGGCGGGTCAGCGCTTTTGCCACAGCGATCTTTGCGAGCGTTTCGCAAGGCGCAAGGTGCGCTGGTCAGAACGCCGCGGCAGGGCCGAATCCGCGGGCAGCAAGAGCCCCCTCTAGTCCTGCGGCTCCCGTTACTGGTCCGGTAACGACAAAACGGGCTGGGCTGGCGGGCGCAAAGCTTTGTCCGTCAAGCAGATGCGCGATACGCCGTGCGATCCCCTGCGCCCCATCCACCTGCCGGACCTGCTGGCCGAAAGCGTCGGCAAGTTCCGGGCCGAGCAGCGGGAAATGCGTGCAGGCGAGCACCAGCGTGTCGATCTCGGACCCGCCCGCCAATTCGGAAAGCCGTGTGTGGACATCGGCGATAAGCGCCGGATCGACCGGAGCGCCGCGCAGCTTCGCTTCTGCAGCCGCGACAAGTCCGGGTGCCGCGACGCGCAGCAACCGTTTGTCTTGCGCGAACCGCGCTTCGAGATCGTCGACATAGGCCTGCCGGATCGTTGCTTCGGTGCCGACCAGGCCAATGATGCCGGTCTGCGTCAGCGCGGCGGCAGGCTTGATCGCGGGGACCGTGCCGACCACGGGAATTTCCAGCACATCGCGCACCATGCCCAGCGCGATCGTGCTGGCGGTGTTGCAGGCAATACAGGCAAGGCGCGGTTGATACCGCTCCGCCATCCGCCCCAGCAATCCCGCCACCCGCGCGGCAATCTGAGCTTCGGTCTTGGAGCCATAGGGCAGGCCCGCCAGGTCGGCGGCGTAGATCACCGGCGCATCCGGCAGCAGTTCGCGCAAGGCGTCATAAACCGTCAGCCCGCCGACGCCGGAATCAAACAGCAGGATCGGGGAGGCAGGATCGACCGACAAGAAATTCTCCATTCGCCCTGACTTGTCCAAGGGTGATCTTTCTTTTGGAATATCGCGCGCTAGAAGAAGTGCAGTGCTTCGACAAGCTCGGCACGAATGGGATGGGGTTTGATGGAATTGTTTTTTTCGGCCGTTTTCGGCTTTGCCTTGGGCTCGATCCCCTTTGGTCTGATCCTGACCCGTGCGGCGGGGCTGGGGGATGTGCGCAAGATCGGCAGCGGTAGCATCGGCGCGACCAACGTGCTGCGCACCGGCAACAAGGGGCTAGCAGCAGCGACTGTGCTGCTTGATGCTGCGAAGGCGGCAGGGCCGGTGCTGGTCGCTGCGGCAATGTGGCCGGGTTCGGAGGGCATCGCCGCCGTCGCCGCCGTGGCGGGTCACTGCTTCACCCCGTGGCTCGCCTTCAAGGGCGGCAAGGGCTTTGCCAGTGCTGCCGGAGCGCTCGGCGCGCTGGCATGGCCGGCGCTGCTGGCCTGCGCTGCGATCTGGGCTATCACGCTGTTCGCAAGCCGGATTTCATCGGTATCGTCGATGGTTACTGTCGTCGCTGCGCCGATTGTGGTGTGGGCGCTGGGATACCCGCAGGTCATCCCGCCGCTGCTCGCCATCGCCGCGATCGTCATCGTCCAGCACCGCGCCAATATCGGCCGCCTGATGCGCGGGGAGGAGCCGCGCGTCGGTTCCTCAGCCAAGCCGTGATGCTGGGCATCATCTGATGGAGAACCGGGGGTCGCAGCCGGTGCTCTTGCAACAAGAAGCCTTCGCGCGCATCCGCCTGTTGCGTTCGCCGAACATCGGCCCGGTCAGCTATCGCCAGCTCATCGCGCGGTTTGGCAGCGCGGCGGCGGCGCTGGACGCGCTGCCCGATCTCGCCAGCC
>JBIKSA010000044.1:0-17829 GCA_044348875.1 Erythrobacter sp.
ATATCGCGCCGCCACCACCGAAAGCGTCGAGCGCGAGATTGCCGATGTTCGCCGCACAGGGGCGCGATACCTTTTCCACGATCAACCCGATTATCCGGCGCTGTTGGCCGAATTGGACAGCGCGCCGCCGATTGTGACCTGTCGGGGGCGTCTGGCGCTAGCGAGCGAACCTTGCGTGGCGCTGGTCGGCGCGCGCAATGCCAGCGCCGCAGCCGTCAAGCTGGCCCGCGATTTCGCCAGCGCCTTGGCCGAGGCGGGGTTCACCGTCGTCTCCGGCCTTGCCCGCGGCATCGACGGCGCGGCGCATGAAGGCGCGTTCCCCGCGACCATCGGCGTTATCGCCAGCGGGATCGATATCACCTACCCCCCGCAGCACACCGAACTTCAGGAACGCATCGCCAATGAAGGACTACTGATCGCCGAGCAGCCCCCCGGCACCGAACCGCGCGGGCGGCATTTCCCGTCACGCAATCGCATCATCGCCGGGCTGGCAAGCGGCACGCTGGTGATCGAGGCCGCGCCGCAATCCGGCAGCCTCATCACCGCGCGGCTGGCGGGCGAGGCGGGGCGCGAGGTGATGGCGATCCCGGGTTCCCCGCTGGACGCGCGCGCATCGGGTTGCAACCAGCTGATCCGCGAAGGCGCGGTGCTGGTGCAGACGCCTGACGAGGTGATCGAACTGCTACAAAGCTTCACCGGAGCGCCGCGCTCGCGCTTTTGCGTGTCCGACACGGCGAGCGATTTCGACTACAACGAACTCGCCAAGCTCGATTGGGGCGAGGCGCGCGCCGACCTCAGCGGCGATATCGCCCACCTGCTCACCAACGCGCCGGTCGCAGTCGACGAACTGATCCGCCAGTCAGGCGCCAGCCCAGCCGCGGTGCATATGGCGCTGCTTGAATTGGAATTGACGGGCGAACTGGTGCGTGAAGCTGACGGGTTGGTGCGCCGCGCTGGGTGACCCAATCCCCGAACGCTCTTGCACAAGCCGCTTGACGCTGTAAGCGCCGCCGCTCCACCCTCGCGCGTACACACGTAAGGGACCTATCTCAGCGCCATGCAGCTTGTCATCGTCGAATCCCCCGCCAAGGCGAAAACCATCGAGAAGTATCTGGGCAAGGATTTCAAGGTCCTGGCCTCCTACGGCCACGTCCGCGATTTGCCGCCCAAGGATGGCAGCGTGAAGCCCGAGGACGACTTTGCGATGGAGTGGGAACTCTACCGCGACAAGCAAAGCCGCTTCAAGGAAATCGCCGACGCCGCCAAGGGCGCCTCGCGCCTTGTGCTCGCCACTGACCCTGACCGCGAAGGCGAAGCGATCAGTTGGCACGTTCAGGAGCTGCTGAAGAAGCGCAAGAGCCTGCCCGCCAAGGTCGACCGGGTGACCTTTAATGCGATCACCAAGACTGCCGTGCTCGACGCGATGGCCAAGCCGCGTGAGCTGGATCAGCCGCTGATCGACGCCTATCTGGCGCGGCGCGCGCTCGACTACCTGTTCGGCTTCACGCTGTCGCCGGTGCTGTGGCGCAAACTGCCCGGTGCCAAGAGCGCGGGGCGCGTGCAGTCCGTGGCGCTGCGCCTGATCGTTGAGCGCGAGCGCGAGATCGAGGCGTTCCGGGCGGACGAATACTGGAGCGTCGTTGCGCGGATGATGCACGATGGCACCGACTTCGATGCGCGGCTCGTCAAGTTTCGGGGCGAAAAGCTGGAGAAACTCAGCCTCGGCGCTGAGGGCGTCGCGATGGAGGCCAAGGCTGCTGTTGAAGCCGGGCGCTTCACGGTAGAAGGCACTGAAATCAAGCCGCTGAAGCGTAGCCCCGCGCCGCCCTTCACCACATCCACCTTGCAACAGGAGGCCGCGCGCAAGCTGGGCTATTCAGCGCAGCACACCATGCGGCTGGCGCAGAGCCTCTACGAAGCGGGCGCCATCACCTATATGCGGACCGATGGCGTGCAGATGGACATGAGCGCGATCCACGCCGCGCGCGATGCCATTGTAGCGCGCTTCAGTGAAGATTATCGTCCAGAAAAACCGCGCTTTTACAGCACGAAGGCGAAGAATGCGCAGGAAGCGCACGAAGCGATCCGCCCGACCGATTTCACCCGCGACCGCGTGGGCAGCGGGGACGAGGGCAAGCTGTACGACCTGATCTTCAAGCGCGCGATGGCGAGCCAGATGGCGACCGCGCAGCTTGAGCGCACCACCGTCACCTTCCGCGATGCGACCGGCAGCCACGAGCTTCGCGCCACCGGTCAGGTGATCCGCTTCCCGGGCTTCCTTGCGGTCTATCAGGAAGGCTTTGATGACAGCGAAGATGACGAGAGTGGCCTGCTGCCGGCCATGAAATCGGGCGATTGCCCGGCCAAGCGCGCGGTCGACGCGACCCAGCATTTCACTCAGCCCCCACCGCGCTTTTCCGAAGCATCGCTGGTCAAGCGGTTGGAGGAGCTCGGCATCGGGCGGCCGTCCACCTACGCCTCGACCATCCAGACTCTGCGTGATCGCGCCTATGTCCGCATGGAGAAGAACCGCTTCTTTGCCGAAGAAAGCGGCCGCCTGCTGACTGCCTTCCTCGAACGCTTCTTCCCCACCTATGTGGCCTATGATTTCACTGCCGGCATGGAGGACGAGCTCGACGTCGTTTCCGACGGGCGGGAGGAGTATAAGGTGCTGCTCGCCCGGTTCTGGAAGGACTTCAAGCCCAAGGCCGACGAGGTCATGGAGAAGCTGCCTTCGGAAGTGACCGAGGCGCTGGACGAATATCTCTCCGACTTTCTGTTCCCGCCGCGCGAAGATGGCGCCGACCCGCGCGAATGCCCGCTATGCGCAAGCGAGGGCCGGGCTAATGGCCGTCTCGCGTTGCGGGGCGGCAAGTTCGGCGCGTTTGTCGCCTGCGCCAATTACCCGGAATGCAAGTTCACCCGCCGCTTTGGCCAGCCCGGCGCCGATGGCGCAGGCGGTGCCGATGATGGCGTGATCGGGCAGCACCCCGAAACGGGCGAAGACATCCACCGCAAGACCGGACGCTTTGGCCCCTATGTGCAGATGGGCGATGGCAAGGACGCGAAACGTGCCAGCATCCCCAAGGACCTCGACGATTTCGATCTGGACTGGGCGGTGAAACTGCTCGATCTGCCGCGGATTGTCGGCGCGCATCCCGATACCGGCCTGGAAATAGAAGCGAACATAGGGCGTTACGGCCCCTACCTTCGGCATGACGGTAAGTACGGCAAACTGACAAACACGCGCGAAGTGTTCGAAGTCGGCATGAACCGCGCGGTCGATCTTTTGGCGCAGGCGGCCAACCGCGGCGGCGCGGCGCGGGGCAAGTCGGAACCTATGGCGACATTGGGCGCACACCCTGTCAGCGGCGGCGAGATCAAGGTCATGCCGGGCCGCTTCGGCCCTTACGTCACCGATGGCACCACCAACGCCACGATCCCGCGTGACACCAAGCCTGAAGACGTGACGCTGGAAGCCGCCATCGAATTGATCGACGCGCGCATCGCCAAGGGCCCGGCTAAGGGCAAGGCCAAGAAGAAGGCCGCACCCAAAAAGGCTGCCGTTAAGAAGCCCGCTGCCAAGAAAGCCCCCGCCAAAAAGAAGGCTCCGGCAAAGAAAGCGGCTGTTGCGACGAAATGAGCATCGGAGCGGCGCAAACCGCCGCTCCGCCGCCTTATTGTTCGTAAATTATAAAGCATTTACCCCTAGAACCGGCGACAGACGAAGGGCTGCTGGGTGTGTTCTGCACCTCGAACGGCGAGGCCAGGACATCCACGACGGGATCGCAGCCGGCGCGGACGATTACATCGTCAAGCCGTTCGATGAGGCCGCATTGAAGGCAAAGCTGGAGAAGTTGGGGCGGGGGTGATGGCTCGCCGCCTTCGCCTTTTCCGTTGCCCCGGTCCATGGATCGCCGCGGCCCTACGGGCCTCCCGATGACGAAAAGCGTTCCCTAACGCACCCAGTCCAACCCCATCTCCTCGAAAATCTCTTTGTCCTCGGCCCAGTTTTCAAGCTGTTTGACGTGGAGATAAAGATGCACCGGCACGCCCAGTACCTCACTCAATTCCTTGCGCGCAGCCGCCCCGATCTGCTTGATCCGTGATCCGCCCTTGCCCAGCACGATGGCGCGCTGGGTTTCGCGGGCGACCACGATCTGCTGGTGGATTTCGATGCTGCCGTCCTTGCGCACCTCGTATTTCTCGGGCCGCACCGCGCTGTCGTAGGGCAGTTCTTCGTGGAGTTGCTGGTAGAGCTGTTCGCGGGTGATTTCGGCGGCAAGCAGGCGTTCGGAGGCATCAGACACCTGATCTTCGGGGTACATCCATTCCGCTTCGGGCATCATGCCCGCCAGCGCGTCTTTCAGTTCCGGCACGCCGTCACCGGTCAGCGCCGAGACGAAGTAGATCTCGGCAAAGTCGACCTTGCCCGCCAGATCCTGCGCCAGTGCCAGCATCGGTTCCTTCTTGGAGCGATCGACCTTGTTGATGACGAGGATCTTGCGTTCGGGCCGGTTCGCCAGCGCCTCAAGCAGCGGCTCCAACTCGTGACGGCGCTGCTTGATCGGATCGACCAGCAGCAGAACTGCGTCCGCTGCCTCTGCGCCTTCCCACGCGGCGCTGATCATCGCGCGGTCGAGTCGCCGCTTGGGCGCAAAGATGCCGGGGGTGTCGACCAGGATCATCTGCACCGGCGCATCCGCCAATTCATGCAGCGCGATGCCAAGCATCTTGGCGCGGGTGGTCTGCGCCTTGGCCGAGGTGATCGCGACCTTCTGGCCGACGAGCTGGTTCACCAGCGTCGATTTTCCGGCATTGGGCGCGCCGATAACGGCAACCATGCCGCAGCGGGTGGGGGGTGTTTGTTGTTCCATCATTCTTCCGTTCGGGATGTTACCCGTATTGTTCAAGAAATGCCTTGGCGGCCAGACGTTCGGCTTCGCCCTTGCTGGTAGCGGTCGCTTCGGCTTGGCCGACATTGCGGATGCTGACCCGGACGGTGAAGCGCGCTGCATGGTCCGGTCCGCTGCGGTCGATCACCTCGTAAAGCGGGGTGGTGCGGCGGTTGCCTGCGGCCCATTCCTGAAGCGCGCTTTTGGGGTGTTTGGATTTCCCCTCGTCGCCTTCAAGTTCCTTGACCCACAGGCGGTAGATCAGCGTTTGTGCGGCATCAAAGCCGTGTTCGATAAAGCAGGCACCGATCAGCGCCTCCATAACATCGCCAAGGATTTTATCGCTATCCGCCCCGCCATCATCGCGGGCCTGCTTGCCCAGCCGGATGTGCATGGGCAGGTCGATGGAGCGGGCGATGCGCGCGCAGGTCGCCCCGCTGACCAGAGCGTTGAGGCGCTGCGACAACTTGCCTTCGGGCGCGTCGCCTGCGCGGAACAGCCATGCCGCTACTGACAGGCCAAGCACGCGGTCGCCAAGGAATTCGAGCCGCTGGTAATCTGCCGCATCGGTCGGGCCAGAGCCATTGAAGCTGCCGTGGGTCAGTGCCTCCAGCCAGGGTGCATCACCGATCGGGGCAAAGCCCTGTTCTTCCAGCCAGGCGCGCGCTTCGGGAGTAATGGTGGCAGTCACAGCGCGTCCCCGATCCGGCTTCCACGCGCGGCTGAGAACCATGTCCACGGCTTCACCCAATCGGCGCCGCCATCGGTTGACCAGACAATGATCTCGGCCCGGCCCACCAGCAGGTCTTGCGAGACGAAGCCCACGCCTTCTCCGGCTGATGCCGGGAAGCGGCTATCGAGCGAGCTGTCGCGGTTATCGCCCATCACGTAGACCGCGCCATCAGGCACGGTGACTTCGGCAAACCCGTCCGCAGCAGTTACCCCGAAATCAAGCACATCGTAGGAAACGCCGCCGGGCAAAGTTTCGCGGTAGGCGGCATAACGGCACGCTTCGCTTCCGTCTGCGGCGCGCTCGGCATCACCGCCCCATGCGCAACCGGTGTTGGGAGACAGGGGCACAAGAACATCGGCAAGCTGCGCCCTCCGCAGCCGTGCGCCGTTCAGCATTACCTCCCCGCCGGTCACCGCGATCCTGTCGCCCGGGAGGCCGATCACTCGCTTGATATAGTCGCGCCCGTCGACCGGATGCTTGAAGATCACGATATCCCCGCGCGCCGGGGTTCCTGCTAGAAACCGCCCTTCGGGCAGTCGCAGATCGAAGGGCAGGGAATGGCGCGAAATGCCATAGGGCCATTTGGCGGCAAGCAGGTAATCGCCGTTCATCAGGCGCGGGAGCATACTCTCCGACGGGATCGAGAACGGCGAGAAGACAAAGATACGGAACGCCAGCACCGCAAGCAGCAGCTTGACCAGAAACCACACAAAACCGCCCCAGCCTTCGTCCGTGCGGGCGGTAGCTGCGGCAGGCGGCGGTGTCCCGAACGATTGGGTCTTAACATCCATCCTTCATGCCCTTACTCGCAGCCGCACACTTGCGCAAAGGGGAACGGAGATGGGTTTGGCAGACGGGATCGGGAACGGCGGAACCGCTGCCGCGGCATGGGCAGAATTGCGCGAGCTGCGCCAGCCGGCGTTGGCAGCATTGTTCGCCGCGGATCCTGATCGTCCCGCCGCCATGACCCGGCGGATTGCGTGGCCGATGGAGTTGGGCAGCGGTGCTGAAACAGCGTTGCGGATCGATTTTTCAAAGACCCATTTGGATGACGCGGCGCTGTCTGCATTCGAAGGGCTGGCCGAAGCATCGGGCTTCACCGCAGCGCGCGATGCACTGTTCGGCGGGGGTATCGTCAATCCGACCGAGGGCCGCGCCGCCACTCATGGCGCGCTGCGCGGCAGCGGCACGCCTGCGCAGGTTGAGGAAGCCGAAGCGTTGCTTGCCCGGATGGGGATGCTGGTGGAAGCGATCCACGAAGGCGCTTTGGGCGAAGTGCGGCATTGCATCGCCATTGGCATCGGCGGGTCAGCGCTGGGTCCCGCGCTTGCCATTGATGCGTTGGCCCGTGATCTGGCGCTGGTCGATGTGCACGTGGTTTCGAACATCGACGGGCTGGCGCTGGAACAGGCGTTCCGCGCCTGCGACCCGGAGACGACGCTGATCGCCGTTGCTTCCAAGACCTTCACCACCATCGAGACGATGACCAATGCTGTCAGCGCGCTGAAGTGGCTTGCCGATAACGGCGTGGAAGACCCGGATGGCCGGGTGGTGGCGTTGACCGCCTCGCCTGAAAAGGCGGTGGAGTGGGGGGTGGACGAAACCCGCATTCTGCCGTTCGTCGAAAGTGTGGGCGGGCGTTATTCGCTGTTCTCCAGCATCGGTTTTCCGGTCGCGCTGGCGATCGGGATGGACGAATTCCGCGCGATGCTGGCGGGCGCAAAGGCGGTGGATGATCACTTCCGCGCTGCTGATGGCCGCGGCAATGCCCCGCTGCTCGCCGCCTTTGCCGACCAGTACTATACGCGCCTGCGCGGCTGCCAGACCCGCGCGGTGTTCGCTTATGACGAGCGGCTGGCGCTGCTGCCTGATTACCTCCAGCAGCTCGAAATGGAATCCAATGGCAAAAGCGTCACCGCCAGCGGCGCTGCCGTTGACGGGCCGACCGCAGCGGTGACGTGGGGCGGGGTGGGGACGGACGCGCAGCACGCGGTGTTCCAGCTGCTGCATCAGGGCACGCACCTTATTCCGGTCGATTTCCTGGTGAGCATTGCCCCGGGTGACGATCTGGATCCGGCACACCACCGCATCCTGTTGATGAACTGTTTTGCGCAAGGCGCGGCGTTGATGGCGGGCCAGCCGTCGGACGATCCGGCGCGCGCCTATCCGGGGGACCGCCCGTCCACTACCTTCCTGATGGATGATTGCGATGCCGCCATGCTGGGCGCGCTGATCGCCTTCCACGAACACCGCACCTTCGCCAATGCCGTGCTGATGGGCATCAACCCCTTCGATCAGTTCGGCGTCGAGCTTGGCAAGGCCATCGCCAAACAGATTGAAAGCGGGGAGGGCGATTTCGACCCGAGCACGAAGGCACTGATGGCCGCGGCGGGATTGGAGTGAAGGGGCCGCGGGCGAAATTCTTTGACATTTGCGGCATTAGCGACCATTGGGCCGCCATCGAAGCGCGCTAGCCATGCGTGAAGCGGCGGAAAACTAAAAAGCATCCGCCCCGGCCGCGCCTCGGTCCTACCCCCAGACTTCCCTTTTCACGCGGGCGGTTTCAACCCCCGCGCCGCGCGTGTGCCTTCCGTTTGGGAAAGGCCAGAGCGCGTCGCAGATTTTTTGCGAGTATATTCCACATGACCACTTTTGCTGACCTCGGGCTGTCGCAGCCCGTGCTGCAGGCTCTTGACCTCAAGGGCTACACCACCCCGACCCCGATCCAGGAGCAGGCCATTCCCGCCGTGCTGAAGGGGCGCGACCTGCTCGGCATCGCGCAGACCGGCACCGGCAAGACCGCTGCCTTCATGCTGCCTTCGATCGACCGCCTGCGCGAGGCGGAAAAGCAGATCCCGTTCAAATCCTGCCGGATGCTGGTACTTGCCCCGACGCGCGAGCTGGCCGTGCAGATTTCCGACAGCGCCAAGGATTACGGCTCGCTGGCGGGCCTCAAGGTGCAATGCATCGTCGGCGGCACGTCGGTGGGCAAGGATCGGAACAAGCTGCACCGCGGCACCGATATTCTTGTCGCAACGCCTGGGCGCCTGCTCGATCTCATCGATCAGAAGGCGCTGAACCTTGCTGGTGTCGAAATTCTGGTGCTGGATGAAGCGGACCAGATGCTCGACCTCGGCTTTATCCACGCGCTGCGCAAGATCCGCGAATTGGCGCCCAAGGATCGCCAGACGCTGTTCTTCAGTGCGACCATGCCCAAGGCGATCAAGGAATTGGTGAGCGGCTTCTGCAACAACCCCGTGCAGGTTTCGGTCACACCGGAAAGCACGACTGCCGAACGCATCGACCAATATCTGTTCATGGTGCAGCAGGACGAGAAGCTGTCCTTGCTCGAAATGATCCTCAAGGGCCGCCATCAGGTGCCCGGCGCGATCGAACGCGTGCTGATCTTTACCCGGACCAAGCATGGCGCGGACCGTGTCGTGAAGAAGCTGGAGCAGGCGGGCATCCCCGCCAACGCGATCCACGGCAACAAGTCGCAACCGCAGCGCCAGCGCGCTCTCGATGAATTCCGCAAGGCCCGCGTGCCGGTGCTGATCGCGACCGATGTGGCCGCGCGCGGGATCGACATTCCGGGCGTCAGCCACGTCATCAATTACGAGCTGCCCAATGTGCCCGAACAATATGTCCACCGCATCGGGCGGACGGCGCGGGCGGGCAAGAGCGGGATCGCAATTGCCTTCTGTGCCGAGGATGAACGCGCCTATCTGAAGGATATTCGCAAGACGACCGGCGCCGAGCTGGAGCGTCTGGCGCTTCCCGAAAACTTCCGTGCGGTGGTTGAGGGTGAAGGCCCGGAAAAGCCCGCCGCCCGCACCCCGATGAAGCGCGTGCAGCCGCGTCCGGTCGGGCAGCGCAAGCCGCAAGGTGACCGCCGGCCTGAGGGCGATCGTCGTCCGCGGCAGGGTGAACAGCGCCGTCCTGAGGGGGGGCGTTCCGAAGGTGAGCGTCGTCCGCAGCAGGGTGATCGTCGTCCCGCACAGGGCGAAAACCGCCGTGCCGAAGGGGGGCGCACTGAAGGTGATCGCCGTCCGCAGAGTGATCGCAAGCCGCAGCAGGCGCATGGTTCGGGTGGCCACGGTCGTCCCGGCGGTAACGGCGGCGGCGGTGATCGCCGTCAGCCGGGTGGCGGAGGCCGTCCCGGCGGCAATGGTGGCGGCGGTGGTAATCGCGGTCGCGGTCGTCCCGGCGGCGGCGGCGGCGGCGGCGGGCGTCCGCGCAGTGCCAGCGTCTGATCGCTAACCAGCAATAACAAGGAAAAGGGGCGGGAGCGGCAAACTCCCGCCCCTTTTTCCTGTGCGCCATCATGCTTTTCGCCAGCACAAGGTTGCCGCCCGGCGCGGGCGGGGCCATATGCGGGGCCGCCGGATGGGAGCAGAATAATGGCCGACACGTATGATTTTGACCTCTTCACCATCGGTGCAGGGTCGGGCGGGGTGCGCGCCAGCCGCATCGCTGCAGCGCACGGCGCACGCGTAGCGGTGGCCGAGGAATACCGCGTCGGCGGCACCTGCGTCATCCGCGGCTGCGTGCCCAAGAAGATGCTGGTCTACGGCGCGCATTTCGCCGAAGACTTGGAAGATGCCAAAGCCTTCGGGTGGACTATCGAGGGCAAGAGCTTCAACTGGGCGGCCCTCCGTGACAATGTGCAGAACGATGTCACCCGGCTTGAAGGCCTGTACGGCCAAACGCTCGGCAGCCATGATGTCACGATCTTCAACGAACGTGCGACGATCACCGGCGGTCACCAGATTACGCTGGCCAGCGGCAAGGTTATCACCGCCGGTCACATCCTGATCGCCACCGGTGCGCGGCCCCACGTGCCGCAGTTTCCGGGCAGCGAACATGTCATCACCTCGAACGAGGCGTTCCATCTCGAAACCTTGCCGCGCCGCATTCTGATTGCAGGCGGGGGCTATATCGCCAATGAATTCGCAGGGATCTTCAACGAATTCGGCTGCAAGGTGACCATTGCCAACCGGTCGGACACGATCCTGCGCAGCTATGACGCGGCCCTGCGTGACCGGCTGCTGCAAATCTCGACGGTCAAGGGCATCACATTCCTGTTCCACGCCGAATTCGAATCCATCGAAAAGCAGCCCGACGGCACCCTGCTGGTCAAGCTAACGGGGCAGGACGCTTGCGAATATGACGCGGTGATGGTCGCTACGGGACGTGTGCCCAACGTGGAAGGGCTGGGACTTGAAACGGTCGGCGTTGCCCTGGGCCAGCGGGGCGAGATCGTCGTTGATGCCTTCAGCCGCACCAATGTCGATCACATCTACGCCGTGGGCGACGTGACGGACCGGGTGCAGCTGACGCCGGTGGCGATCCGCGAAGGGCAGGCTTTTGCCGATTCCGTATTCGGCCCGGGTGATCCCTATGCCGTCGATCATTCCTGCGTGCCGAGCGCGGTGTTCAGCCATCCGCCGATCGCTGCGGTCGGCATGACCGAGGGCGAGGCGCGCAACACGCTCGGGAATATCAAGGTGTTCCAGTCGGATTTCCGTCCGATGAAAAACGTCGTGGCGGGGCGCAACGAACGCAGCCTTTACAAGATGATTGTCGATGCTGCGACCGACCGGATCGTGGGCATCCACATGATCGGCCCCGATGCGCCGGAAATCATGCAGGCCGCCGCCATCGCGGTGAAGGCCGGGCTGACCAAGGCGGATTTCGACGCAACCGTAGCGATCCACCCGACGATGGCCGAAGAACTGGTGCTGTTCAAATAAGCCGCTCGGCGCGTTCTTGCCGACAAACGTTTTGGCAACTTCGGTCTGTTATCCTGCACGGATGGACAGCACCACTCTGACGGCACGGCAACAGCGGGAGCTTAATTATCACCGCGATCACGCGGCTGCCTATGCCTATGAAGCGCTCCGTCCGGTGGCGGATGATATCATCGTCAGCGCCGTACGCCGGCCGTGGAATGCCTATTGGTCAATGTATGACCGGCTGCTTGCGGCTGATCTGGCGGGCAAGGCGGTGCTGGTGCTGGGGTGCGGGTTTGGCGACGATGCGATCCGCATTGCGCGGCTGGGTCCACGGGTATCAGCCTGCGACCTGTCGCCCGAATCGCTCGACATCGCCAGCAAGCGCGCCAAGCGCATCGGGGTAGAGATTGATTTTGGCGCCATGCCTGCCGAAGCCATGACGTATCCCGACAATACGTTCGACGGGATCGTATTCGTCGATATCCTGCACCATGTCGATATCGCCGCGACCATGGCTGAAGTGGTGCGCGTCCTGAAACCCGGCGCACACGTTATCGGTGATGAGCTTTACACGCACACCGGCCTGCAGCGCATCCGCGAAAGTCAGCCGGTCCAACGGGTGCTTTACCCCATCATGCGGCGCTGGATCTATGGTGGAACCACGCCCTACATCACGGAAGACGAACACAAGATCGACGAGCATGAATTCGCGCTCGTCACGGCGCGGCTGACCGGAATGGAGACCGACTGGTTCAACATCGTCGAAGGTCGGCTTTACCCCACGCGCCTGATCTGGGCATCGCGGATCGAACGCGCGGCGATGCGTCCCCTGTCGCCACTCGCGGCCTATTTGGCCGGGCGCGTGGTATTCAGCGGCAGGCTGGCAAAATAGCGTCAGGCGCCCAGGCGGGCCGGCGCAAATTGCTCCAGCCGCAGCCCCGCCTCAGCACAATCTTCGGGCATGGGCACACCCAGCACCGCCGCTGCTGCGATCCGCGACAGGGCAGGCGCCGTTTGGAAGCCTGCGCCGCCTTGCCCCGCACACCACACGAACCCCGGCGCATCGCCAGCATGGCCGATTACCGGCAATTCGTCAGAGGCAAAGCTTCTGAGGCCTGCCCAGCTATGACTGATCCGCCGGATGGGGAGGGTTGTTGCCTGCTCCACCCGGTCAGCGGCGATGGCGATGTCGATCTCCTCTGCCGCCGCATCGCAAGGGTCTGACGGGGTCTGGTCCATGCTGGAGGCCAGCAATTGCCCGCGACCTTCGGGCAACAGGTAAAAACCTTCGCCGACGGTCTTGGTAAAGGGCCAGCCTTGCACATCATCGCCTTGCGGGGCGGCGAAGGAGATAACTGTGCGGCGGCGCGGTTCGATGCCGACCGGGGTCACGCCTGCCATCCGCGCGATCATATCGGCCCAGGCGCCAGCGGCGTTGACGATGACAGGGCCGGCAAAATCGCCCGCCGATGTTTCCACTCGCCAGCGTGCGCCCTCGCGCACAATTGCGCTGACCCGCGCGCCTGTCACCAGCATTCCGCCGGCTGCCTTGATGTGCGCCGCATGGGCTTGCAGCATGGCATTGGTGTCGAGCTTTAAGGAACCGTGATCCACAAGCGCCGCCGCGCAGGCCTCGGGCCGGAGCACCGGCACCAGCGCTAGCGCCTCGGCGGGCCCCACGCGGGTGAAATTGCAGCCGAAGTCCCGGTGCACCCCCTCCAGCGCATTCAGCGCTGCGATCTCGCCGGTGCTGGCGATATGCAACGCCGGGTGCACAGCGCCATGTTCTGCCAAATCCGTCATGCTCAAAGCGGTCAGCGTGCGCACCACGGTTTCCCCCAGCCCGTAATGCGCGAACGCCACCGAACGCCCGGAGGCGTGGTAGCCGGGCGCGCTTTCACCTTCCAACACGATCACACGCGCTCTCTCCGCCAGCCGCGCCGCCACTGAAAGCCCGGCAATTCCGCCACCAATCACCACCACATCTGCCGTCTGCATCGTCACCCTCGTATTGACCGCCACTTTTGCCACGTTGACGCTTGGCGGCGGCTAAGGCAACGCATCCTCCAAAGTCACTGAGAGAGGAAGTCCATTGTCCGCCAACATCGCCGAAATGGAACGCCGCCGCGAAGCTGCCCGGATGGGCGGCGGTGCCAAGCGCATCGAAGCCCAGCACGCCAAGGGCAAGCTGACGGCGCGTGAACGTCTGGACGTGCTGCTTGACGAAGGCAGCTTCGAAGAAATCGACACCTATGTGGAGCATGACTGCGTCGATTTCGGCATGGAAACCCAGCGCATTCCGGGTGACGGGGTAGTGACGGGCAGCGGCACCATCAATGGCCGGCTGGTCTATGTGTTCAGCCAGGATTTCACCGTGTTCGGCGGTTCGCTGTCGAAACGCCATGCCGAGAAGATCTGCAAGGTGATGGACACCGCGCTGAAGGTTGGCGCGCCGGTGATTGGCCTGAACGATTCGGGCGGCGCGCGCATTCAGGAAGGCGTGGCGAGCCTTGGCGGTTATGCCGAAGTGTTCCAGCGCAACGTGCTGGCCAGCGGCGTGGTGCCGCAGATCAGCCTCATCATGGGGCCGTGTGCGGGCGGGGCGGTTTACTCGCCTGCCATGACCGACTTCATCTTCATGGTGAAGGACAGCTCCTATATGTTCGTCACCGGGCCCGAGGTGGTGAAGACCGTCACCAACGAAGTCGTGACACAGGAGGAATTGGGCGGCGCGATCACGCATACGACCAAGACTTCTGTGGCGGACTTGGCTTACGAGAACGATGTCGAAGCCTTGCTGGCAACCCGCCGCTTCTTCGATTTCCTGCCGCTGTCGAACCGTGACGAAGCCCCGATCCTGCCTACCAGCGATGCGTGGGACCGGATCGACAACAGCCTCGACACGCTGATCCCCGATAACGCCAACCAGCCCTATGACATGCACGAAGTCATCGCCAAGGTTCTGGACGAGGGCGATTTCTTCGAAATTCAGCCGGCGCACGCAGGCAACATCCTGTGCGGTTTCGGCCGCGTGGAAGGCCGCACGGTGGGCGTGGTGGCGAACCAGCCGATGGTGCTCGCGGGCGTGCTCGACATCAATTCGTCGAAGAAAGCCGCGCGCTTCGTGCGGTTCTGCGATGCGTTTGAAATCCCGATCATCACCTTCGTCGATGTTCCGGGCTTCCTCCCCGGCACCGCGCAGGAATTGGGCGGGATCATCAAGCATGGCGCGAAACTGCTGTTCGCCTATGCCGAGGCGACCGTACCCAAGATCACCGTCATCACCCGCAAGGCTTACGGCGGGGCCTATGACGTGATGGCATCGAAGCACCTGCGCGGCGATTTGAACTACGCTTGGCCCACGGCCGAAATCGCGGTGATGGGCGCCAAGGGCGCGGTGGAGATCATCTTCCGGCAAGACCGCGGCGATGCGGCCAAGATTGCGGAAAAGACCAAAGAATACGAAGACCGCTTCGCTAATCCGTTTGTGGCCGCCCAGCGCGGCTATATCGACGAGGTGATCCACCCGCACTCGACCCGCCGCCGGATCGCGCTGGGGCTACGCAAGCTGCGGACGAAGAGCTTGGAGAACCCTTGGAAGAAGCATGACAATATTCCGCTGTGATCAAAAATTAGATCATTGCGGCCCTGAGCCTTTCGCTGCTTTGGTTTGGCGCATTGTTCGTTCGCGTGGAGAACCGGCGCTATGCTTAGGAACTCGAGATGTGTGGGCCGTGGACGCCTGAGAACTCCGTCAATCGAGCCGAATGCTTGAAGCAAGTTGAAACATGAACAGGGCCTCTCGCCCACTTGGTGTACGGATTGGGAATTCTATGAAACTCGGACGCTTGAACCACATCGGGGTCGCCACGCCCTCCATCGCGGACTCGATCGCGTTCTACCGCGACGTCATGGGCGCGAGTGTTATCTGCGAGCCCTTCGATCTTGAGGAGCAGGGCGTGAAGGTCTGCTTCGTCGACACCCCCGGTGCGGACGGGGCGATGAACGGCACGCAGATCGAGCTGATCGAGCCGCTAGGGGAAAACTCCACGCTCGCCGGCTTCATCGCCAAAAACCCGCTCGGCGGGCAGCATCACCTGTGCTTCGAAGTGCCCGACATTGCCGAAGCCCGCACCGAATTCGAAGCCCAAGGCAAGCGCATCCTCGGCCCCACGCGTATCGGCGCGCACGGCACGCCTATCTTTTTCGTCCATCCCAAGGACATGGGCGGCATGCTTACCGAAATCATGGAGACCCCGCGCGAAGATGCGCACTGGTCGAACTGACCCCACATACCGGAGAGAAAAATGTCCTACGAAACCATCCGCGTCGAACGTGACGGCCCGCTGCTGACCATCACCCTCAACCGCCCGGAACGGCTCAATGCCATGCCGCCCGCAATGGCGGACGAGCTGGGCCAGGCGTTCTACGATATCGGCGATGCGCGTGCGGTGCTGATTACCGGCGAAGGCAAGGGCTTTTGTTCGGGCGCCGATCTGGCCGCGCGGGGCGAGGGCAGTGCGCTCGGCGGGAAGGGCGGCAGCCACGAAGCTTTGAGCAACCACTACAACCCGGCGGTCAGCCAGCTCATCCGCGCAAACGTGCCGGTAATCTGCGCGGTCAATGGCCCAGCGGCGGGTGTCGGCTGCTCGCTGGCCCTCGCAGCAGACTTCACCATCGCCGCCAAGAGCGCCTATTTCCTGCAAGCCTTCGTCAATATCGGGCTGGTGCCCGATGGCGGATCGACCTGGCTGCTTGCCCGCGCCATCGGCCGCGCGCGCGCCACGCGGATGATGATGCTGGGCGAGAAGATTTCCGGCGAACAGGCCGAGGCTTGGGGCCTGATCTACAAGTGCGTGGATGATGCTGACCTGATGACCGAAGCCCGCGCATTGGCGACCAAGCTGGCGAACGGCCCGACCGTGGCTTACGCGCAGATGAAGCGCAATCTTGCCACCGCGCTCGACACCAATCTGCAGTTGGTGCTGCTGGCCGAAGCCGAAGCACAGCGGCTGGCCGGCGCAACCGCCGATGCGATGGAGGGCGGGATGGCCTTCCTCGAGAAGCGGAAAGCGGAATTCAAAGGGGAGTAAGTCTCCCACCCCCCCGCGCACCCGTTCGCCCTGAACTTGTCGAAGGGCCGTTATTTCGTCAGGTGCGTTGCTAAAGCAGAAGGGTAGGGCTTCGACAGGCCCAGCCCGAACGGATTAGGCTGTTTGATGACCCAGAAACCCACACTCGAAAACTGGAACGCCCTCGCCGCCAAGGAAGTGAAGGGCCGCGATCTCACCTGGCATACGCCTGAAGGCTTCGCGATCAAGCCGCTGTATACGCAGGAGGATCACGCCGGTTTCGACCCGGGCCTTCCCGGTTTTGCGCCCTTCACGCGCGGGGTGAAAGCCTCGATGTACGCGGGCCGCCCGTGGACGATCCGGCAATATGCAGGCTTCTCCACCGCCGAGGAATCGAACGCCTTCTACCGGCGTAATCTGGCCATGGGGCAAAAGGGGCTGTCGGTTGCCTTCGATCTGGCCACACACCGTGGCTACGATTCCGATCACCCGCGCGTGGTCGGCGATGTCGGCAAGGCGGGCGTGGCGATCGACACGGTCGCGGACATGCAGATTCTGTTCGACCAGATCCCGCTCGACACCATGTCGGTCAGCATGACGATGAACGGCGCGGTGATCCCGGTGCTGGCGTTCTTCATCGTCGCCGCCGAACGTCAGGGCGTGTCGCAGGACAAGCTGGAAGGGACCATCCAGAACGACATTCTGAAGGAGTTCATGGTCCGCAACACCTATATCTACCCGCCTGAGCCTTCGATGCGGATCATCTCCGACATCATTGCCTATACCTCGGCCAACATGCCGAAATTCAACTCGATTTCGATCAGCGGTTATCACATGCACGAAGCCGGGGCGACCGCCGTGCAAGAACTCGCCTTCACCATTGCCGACGGCAAGGAATATGCCGCCCGGGCGATGGCGGCGGGGCTGGATATTGATGCCTTCGCTGGCCGCCTCAGCTTCTTCTTCGGCATCGGCATGAACTTCTTCATGGAGATCGCCAAGCTGCGCGCCGCGCGCACGCTGTGGTACAAGGTGATGGATGATCTTGGGGCGAAGGACGAACGCTCCAAGATGCTGCGCACTCACTGCCAGACCTCGGGTGTCAGCTTGCAGGAGCAGGACCCCTACAACAATGTCATCCGCACCACGGTGGAAGCGATGGCGGCGGTGCTCGGCGGAACCCAGTCGCTCCACACCAATGCGCTCGATGAAGCTATCGCGCTGCCGACCGATTTCTCGGCGCGGATCGCACGTAACACGCAGTTGGTGTTGCAAGAGGAAAGCGGGATCACCGCTGTCGTCGATCCGCTTGGCGGCTCGCACTATATCGAGGCGCTGACCGCGACTCTGGTGGCCGAGGCCGAAGCGATGATGGCCGAGGTCGATGCGGCAGG
>JBIKSA010000089.1:0-8193 GCA_044348875.1 Erythrobacter sp.
AAACCTACCAGCTTACCCGGTCCCCTGCCGCAATCCCCAGTTCCGCCGCGCGGCCTGCGCGCAGTTCGAGCACCGCGCTCGCCAGCCCATCCGACCGCACCGAATCGAGCGAATAGGGCACGGTGTTGGCGGTGATATTGCTGATCCGTCCGTCAGTGCCGATGAAGATGATGTCGAGCGACAACGGCGTGTTCTTCATCCAGAAGCTGCGCTGTTCAGCCGTCGCGGAAGGGAAGATCATCCCCTCCCCATCACCTAACGCCGTACGGAACATCAATCCGCGCGCCTGCGCTTCCGGGCTGTCGGCCAGTTCAACCTTGAAGGGCAATTTCTTGCCCCCGCTTTCCACCACCAGATCGATCACCTGAAGGCCGGACACCGGGTGGCGCGCGGCCTTGGTCGCAGCCGCGGTCGGCGCCTGCGCCCGTGCCGTCGCCCCTTCGCCGGGCGAGCATGCCGCCAGCGTCCCCAGCATCAGCGCCCCGCCTGCCAACATATGCCTTACCATCGGTCCTCGATCCCTTCATCATCGCCCGCTTCCGCGATCCACTCCTCGACATCCCCGGTGCTGCGGGCCGCGAGAATGAAGCGCGCGTGTTCGTATTGGTGGCCTGCGCGCAGCATTGCTGCAACGGCTTTTTCGTGAGCCTTGCGGGCGGCGAGAGGATCGGCCCCTGTCACCTGTGCCCCAAACGGGCCGAGCCGCCGCTTGCGTGCCATCAGCGCGGCAGCGCGGCGGCCCGCCGCTTCGCCGGGCGCATGAACGGCGCGCAAGTTATCGCCCACCCCGGCATGACGCAGGGTTTCATCCACCCGCCGCGCGCCATAGCCGCGCGCGCCCAGATCGCGGGCACGCATCCGCGCATAGGCATCATCATCGACATAGCCCAGTTCCACCAACCGGGCGACCAGCGCGGGGATATCAACCATCAGCGTCCGGCCATCGGCATCCTCGGCCAAGCCACGCTCCCTGATCTTGCGGGTCAGATAGCCTTCGACCCGGGCCCCGGTGGTCGCAAAACGGGCTGCATAATGCAGCGCAAGGTCGCGCAATTTCGCTTCGGTCAGCGGGGCCTTCACCCGCTTCACGCGCCCGCTTTCGCTGCGGCGATCCTCCCCTACCTTCCGGCCGGGCGATGACGAATTCGCTTTACCTGAGATCATTGCGCCTTATTCGTGCCACTTTCGTCTCCAATTGCAAAACATTGGACACTGCCGGACTATGCCCGGCGACACGGGGTTATGCCAGAGCGCGAAATGGATGCCACCACGAACCGCGCCGCAACTTACGGGTATCGCTGAAAATTATGACCGACGCCGCCTTGACGCCGACGCCGAATGATTGCGACCTGCCGCGAATCCGCGCGCAGTTTGCAACCTTCAACGATGCGATCGATTATGCTGCGCAGAGCCAAAAGGGGCTCAACTTCCATGATATGCGTGGAGAACTCGCGCGGGTCTATCCCTATTCACAGATGCGTGACGATGCGCTGGTCATGGCCCGCCGCCTGATTGCGGCAGGGATCGGCAAGGAAGATCGTGTCGCCCTGATCGCAGAGACCGGCGCGGACTTCGCAGCGCTGTTCTGCGCCTGCATCTATGCGGGCGCGTGGCCCGTGCCGTTGCCGCTGCCCACCACCTTCGGCGGCAAGGACAATTACATCGACCAGCTGGCGATCCAGCTGATCAGCTCCGATCCCAAGCTGCTCCTCTATCCCGAGGAAATTGGCGAGATGGCGGCGGCCGCCGCCGCGCGGCAGGGTTGCCAAGCGCAAAGTTGGCAGGATTTCGGTCGGCGCCCTGCACCCGAATGCGACCTGCCTTCGGCCAGCCCGGACGATATCTGCTACTTGCAATATTCTTCCGGATCGACCCGCTTCCCCACAGGTGTGGCCGTGACGCACAGTGCGTTGCTGCACAACCTGTATGGTCATTCAACCACAATGGAGCTGGGCACCAATGACCGCTGCGTCAGCTGGCTTCCGTGGTATCATGACATGGGGCTGGTGGGCTGCCTGCTGTCGTTGATCGCCAATCAGGTGTCGGGCGATTACCTGAAGCCCGATGCCTTTGCGCGCCGTCCGCTGGCATGGCTCGATATGATCAGCCGCAATCCGGGCAACACGCTCTCCTACTCCCCAACCTTCGGCTATGACATCTGCGCAAGGCGGATTTCCAGCCAGAGCAATGTGGCGGAACGTTTCGACCTGTCGCGGTGGCGGATTGCGGGTAATGGCGCAGACATGATCCGGCCGGACGTGATGCAGAACTTCGTCAACGCCTTTGCCGAAGCAGGCTTCAAGGCCTCGTCCTTCACCCCTTCCTATGGCCTTGCCGAAGCGGTGCTGGCGGTGACGGTGATGCCGCCGGGCGAAGGCATCCGCGTCGAACTGGTCGAGGAAGAACGCCTGTCGGGCGCTCCCCGTGATCTCTCCCGTCCTGCCCGCTACCGCGCGATCGTCAATTGCGGCAAGGCGCTGCCCGACATGGACGTGGCGATCCGGGGCGAGGACGGCAGCGAGCGCGGCGATCACCAGATCGGCAAGGTATGGTGCCGCGGGCCATCTGTGATGCACTCCTATTTCCGTAACCCTGAAGCTACTGCCGATTGCCTAGCGAATGGCTGGCTTGACACGGGGGACATGGGTTACACCGCCAAGGGATATCTGTTCATCGTCGGCCGGGCGAAGGACATGATCATCATCAACGGCAAGAACCACTGGCCGCAGGATATCGAATGGGCTGTGGAACAGCTTCCCGGCTTCAACCACGGCGACATCGCGGCGTTCTCGATCGAGACAGAGAACGGCGAGGAAGCGCCTGCCGTTCTGGTGCATTGCAAGGTGTCCGACCCCGAAGAGCGCGTAAAGCTGCGCGATCAGATCGCCGACAAGGTGCGTTCGGTGACCGGGATGAGCTGCGTGGTCGAACTGGTTCCGCCCCGCACCCTGCCGCGCACCTCTTCGGGCAAGCTGTCCCGCGCGAAGGCAAAGAAGCTGTATCTGGCAGGCGAGATCGTGCCGATCGATCTGGCGGCGTAAGCGTAATGCGCGAAACGGCAAAACCGTAGGGCGCGCCCGTCCGCTTTTGGAAGGGCTTAAGTATCGCACGAATTACCAAGGTTGGGTGGAATTCGGAAAGGCGGCTTCCGTTGGAAGCTTGTGACCATTGCCCCAATCGGTCTGCGCTCTTATCTTTGCGGGTGTCACGATCGGGGCTGAGGCGACAGTCGGACTTCGATTGCGTGCCTGTAGGAGCTGGGAAGCGCGGCCCCAAGGTTTGTCCGTCCTCTACCGGCTTTGCCGTTTGGGTCATGTGCATTGACGGATCACGGCATCTTGCGTGTAGACGTCACTAACCGCCCCGATCTCAATACTGGCGCTGCCTGCCATGCAGATGCCGAGCCGCTTGGCCTGCTCCGGATCGAGAGCCAGTTGGAAGCGCCCCGGCCTGACCTGTTCGAAGAAGTAGGTTCCGCCACGCTCTGTCCGCGTCGAGCTTACAACCTCTCCCTTGCTGTCGATCAGGAGCAGTCGCAAGCCTGAAACCCCGCGCGCGTTGTCTGCCCCTGCAAAGGTCACGGTGCCTTCGACTTCGCTCAGCGCAATGATCGGGAAGTCCATCACGTGAAAGCGACCAGCGCGCGGCACGATTTCTGTCCCGCGGGAGGCAGGAGCCATCAGGATATCGGGCAGGCTCGACGGATCGGCCTGCACTGCAACCGGATTGCCGTGGCCTAGCCGTGTAAGCCGGGTCATCCCCTCCTCGTCGGTGGTTGCGGTTTCGTTGGCGACGGCGAAGCTCACGTCCTTGAGCGGCACGTCGCCGCTGCTGAAGACGCTGTCGCCATCCATATCCTGAAATGCCCGGACAGCGACCGCCCCTGACGATGCCTGACCGGGAGGCGCAAAGAAGACACCCCGCTTGAGAGGATCGCGGCCGAAGGAAAAACCAAGCCGAAGCGCGACCGAATAGCTCTTTTGCTCGAACGCATAGTTGCCATCGACGGCCAGGGTGAACCGATCGAACTCCCGCACGGCTGAGGCACCGAAGCCGAATTCGCCTGTCTGGAACGAATAGAACGCCTGCCCGCTGATCAAGCTGCGGTCATCAACCTGATAGGCAAGCTGGGCTGCTACATTCGTGATCTCAGGGCCTTGCAGCAGGCTATACCCCGCCGATGCGCGCATTTGCACGCGTGAACGCCGGAAGGTGGCAAGGTCGAAATTCCCGATCAGCTGCGAAATGCGCGATCCGTCGGGGGTAAGGTTGTCCGAATATTCGATCGTATTCGACACCACCACACCCTTTACGCGAAAGGAGCTGCGTAGGGTGGCGTCGGTATCCGCTCGCCCATCGGCGAATGCGATGTGGCGCACGCGGGCGGCAACCGGGACGGCTTGATTGGCCAGCTTGATGCTGCCGTTGAAATCAAGCTCGGTGGCGCGGCGCAGCGGGTCGCGCGAATTGGTTCTGATCTCGTCGCGGAACCCGCCGCCATATTCGAAATGCGACAGAGAAAACGCGCCGCCCAGCAGGCGCCCGCCGATGCCGGCACCATAAGCGCTGCTGCCATCGCTGCCCATGGCGCTGTCGGCGCGCAGGGCCAACACGCCCAGCCCGGTACGCAGACCGACAGTTGCGACCGACAAATCGCTGCTGCGCGCTTGCTGGAAATGGGCGAGGCTCGTGACTGCGGTCAGGCTGGAACTCAGCCCATAAGACAGCCGTGCAGCGGTCTGCCAGCTGCCAAAGCCTTCGATCGGGTTGAAATTAGGCCCCCGCACGCGCAGCAGGTTTTCTCCGCGCTGCACCATACCGACGTCATATTCGAGCTGCCCCTGGGCCAGCCGGCCGTCACCGACAGTGATGCGCCGGACTTCCTCGCGGCGCTGGCCTTGCGGGCCGTAGAACACCAGACGAAAGACATTGAGGCCGTAATCAACCGGAACTTCCAGAAACTCGTACTGATCGTTCACCGCGCTGGCGACGGAACCGACAAGAATATCATTGCGATATAATTCAACTTCGTAGCCATTGGGCAGGATTCCACGAAGATCGATCTGTTCGAAAACCGAGGCATTCTGGAATGGACGATTGGTGATGTAGGCGCCGCGCCCGGCCTGTCCGCGCAGACCCAGCGGCATTGATGAGGTCGCAACATCCCCGAACTGGAACTCGGTCGCGCCAAGCGGGCCGAGTAAGTCACCTTCTGCATCGCTGCGCCCCATCTGGATCAGCGATGCCACGAGCCCATCGCGCGTGGTGGCGCTGAAATAGGTCTGCGCCGTCATGAATGCCAAGTCTCCACCGAGGCGCAGATCGCCCTCGATACGCGGGCCCATCGGAGAATCCGAAACCGCCCGCAGCTCTACGTCTGCGAGCGGCATCGATGCAGCAAGCCACGGCGTCTCCTGCCGTGGCCATCGCGTCTGCTCCGGCCTTTCATCTATGGCTCCAAGCCTCGCACGTTCAGCCTCTCGCCGCATTCGTTCCTCGAAGGGGAAGAGTTCGCGTGTCGCAAGATAGAGTGCCTGCGCTCTCAGGTTCGGCTTGAGTTCGAGTGGGAAAATCTCACCAAACAGTTCGCTGCGCAGAAACATCTCGCCATCAAAGGCCTGCGCTTCACCCGGCCGCAGTGGCCGCTCGCCCGCCGGTGTGATCATGCGCTGTTCGCGCAGGTTAATGGTCAGAACCCGGTTTTCGTCGAGAAACCAGCCATGTGCGTAATTCCCATCATCGCTCACCCGAATTGCGAGATCGAGAATTCGGGCAATCTCGCCAAGTGGCAGATAAACGGTCTCGCGCGTGCCATAGGCGACAACCGTGTCGGTTGCGTCAATTCCCTTGATTTTTAGCTGCAAAATCAGTTCATCGTCGATCGTAAAGACAGGCTTGTCCGCCTCTTCGGGAAAGGTCTGCGAGCCGGGACGGTAGTCAAATACCGGCTGCTGCTGCGCTGCCAGATCCTGAGCCGGTGCAACCGGCGGCATGAGCGTAGTGCTGCGCGGGACAGCAACCGCCGGAACAGCAAGGCTGACCGGAGCCGCCGCGGCGATCACGCGGGTGCGAACAGAACTGGCGCCCGGTTCGGCCAGCGCGGCTTCAGGCTCAAGCTTATGACCCGGCCCGGCATCTGTGCCGAGGCGGCCTGCCGATTGCGCGGCAGCGGCGGGCTGACCATTCGGCGGGATCGAGGCCGAGGCCGTGCCCGATTCGCCCAAATGCGGCGTTAGCAAACTACCGGGATTCCGGCCTGCGCCTGTGGGCAGACCGACGTAGTCCGCCGACAGACGGTCGTACATTCCCCGGACAAGCGGCGTTGTCGCCTCCAGCAGCTCCGACCCGCGCACGGCTTCGAGCCTGAACGCGATCGGCGCCAGACTGCCTGATCCCGAAACTTCGGGGGACGCGGCCGTGGGTAGGGCAAGGGAATATGTCGGCGACATTGCCGCAGCAGTGACTTTGGCTGAAGGCGTTGCCACGAACTGCGTGCGGCTCGTGTCCTCGGACCTGACACCGGGGCTTGTTTCTGCAACCGCAGGCATTTCGTCAGCGCGTTGCAAGCTCCGCCCGATCAAGGGCCTGGCAGCGGTGTCGGGTCCGATCCGTGGGGCAACGGCCGCCAATCGCGCCGATGCGATGTGCGCGAAATCGGCTTGCTGCCGCGCTGTCAGCGGCCCACTTGCAAGTCCCGGCAGCGCGGCAATTGCAGCGAAAAAGCCGAACTTGCGCAGAATGCTCACGGCGCCACAAACGTCTGCCTGGCCAGCGTCTGTCCCGGCGTGACATCGTCATCGACGAAGGTCGCGGTCAAAGTCATGCCAGAACGCAGACGGGTGAGGTCGAATTCGGGATTGACCGCCAATTGCAGCTTGCGGGAGTCGATTTCGGTATAGACGCCGATACCCCGTGCCACCACCAGCGGTTGATCCTGCCCGGGTGCGGTGATGATCAGATCGCCGAATGCCGACCGCGTGCCGGTGCGGGTGATCGTCAGTGAGACTTGCTCGCCCTCTTGGGTGCGGGCGAAGCTGAAATCCTTGAGCCCCACATCGAGCGTCGTTTCGCCGACGCGGACAATCACCGGGATCGATATTCCGAAGCGCGGACGAATGGTCACACCGACATTGCCGGGACCGGTCGACTGGCCGGCAACCGCATCGTCAATAGACAGGCCGTCGCTGACGTCGGCGGGAACTGACACTACCGTGAAATGCGCGCGGTATTCGCCATCGGGAAGGTCAGCAGGCGGCCGTGCCATGATGCGGACCGTCTGGGCCTCGCTTCCCAGAAGCAGGACCCGCCGCGGCGACCAGCGCAGCATTGTGCTCGCTGTCTTCACTCGGCTGGTATCGAGATTTTCGGGAAGACTGCTGAAGGGAATGATCCGCCCGCTGTCGGTCATCACCATGTTGTCGACGGAGATCTCATATTCTCCCTCGAACGGCATCTTGTTGTAGAGGCCGACCGAGGCGACAGCCTGGCGGCGATCCATGACAATGCGACGGGGATAGATATTGATGTCACCCATCCCGCCGACAGAGCCATCGGGCACTTCGCCTGGTTTGACTGAGGGAAGTTGGGCTGCCGGGGTGGCCTCTTCAGGCGCTTCAACTGCTTCTTCGAGTGCAAGGCTTTGGGCTGCGAGCGGCCCTGCCAGACTAAAAGCGAAAATCCCGAGCGCTGCGAGAAGGGTGCGCGAGTAGGTATGGTAAATATTGCGCGTCATTTTTCCGCCTGAAAACCCTTGGAAACTACGGTCTTCTACGGATGATATGGTTAATATTTCGTAAGTTGATCGACGGTCAGTTGTAGATCACGGTCACGTCGAACTCACCCCGGTAAGCGCCGGGCGCTTGATTCCCGTTGATCTGCAATGTGCCGCCCATATCGAGCCTGTAAATGCGGTTACGGCCGATACCGGCTATCACGACCAGCCGGCCCGTGATGGCGTTCACCGTCATGTTGGCTGAGCCGTTGGTGAGGATCACGCTGGCCGGGATGAACACCGTGCCGCCGCGATTGCCCGCCTGTTGAACAACGAATTGCGCAGGGCCTCGTCCGCCAGCCGGCTGGGCCATGCCGGTCGACGAAACAACGGCGCCGGTCGCGTTGAACGAGCTATCGACATTGATACGGATCGTGCTGGCAGTGCCGGGTGAGGCGAAACGGCCGAACCGCAGATCGGCT
>JBIKSA010000073.1:0-9927 GCA_044348875.1 Erythrobacter sp.
ATCCACTCACAATTACACAACCCCCTAAGACCAGAGGGCAATCACGCAAGAGCGGCCTTCTGCGAAAGGATCCGGCCATAAACAGGCTCCATCGCAACGATCGCATCACGGTGTGGCCAAGGCATCTTCAGCAGCATGGCTAAGCCCGGCAAGGCGCGGGAAATCAAAGAAGCCGCAATGGCCTTTCTCGGTGTGGACAAAGCGGAAGATCGTATCGAGCCGCGCACGGTCAGTCGGATCGGCTTAACAGGCGACGATTTCGCCAGTGGTGTCTGCCAACATCTCGCGGGTCTCGGCGATAAAATCCGCCAGCAGCTCGTCCATCAGGCGCCCAACCTCCAGGCCCTTACGGGCAAGGCTATGCAGCAGAGGTGGTTAAAAGGGACCTATCGCGCGGCCAGAGATTGCGCCCGCTTTGCGAAGACATGCCGCACGAGGAGCACCGCCGAAACCGCGCCGAACAGGTTGGCGGCAAGTTCTGCGGTAAAGATTCCCGCCGATCCCATTCCGGGCTGGAGCACCATCGCCACCGGCAGCATCACAAAAAACACCCGCGCCACCGATTGCGCCAGCGCATACCCCGCCTTGTCGACGGCGTTCATGATCCCGTTGCCGACGATCAGCAGACCGAACCCGGCATAGCCCCACGCGGCGATTTTGAGGTAGAGCGCAAATTCGGCGATCACCCGCGGATCATCGGTGAATATCTGCGCGAACATCTCCCCAGCAGCGATCATTCCGCCTGCGACCAGCAGGCCCCAGACGATGCAGAACCCCCCGGCGTAAAGCACCGCCTCACGCGCGCGGTCATGACGGCCCGCGCCCCAGTTCTGCCCGACAATGGCCCCAATTGCGCCCGACAGCCCAAGCAGCGGGACGATCACGAAGCTCTGCAAACGCCCCGCCGCTCCGAAGCCGGCGACGGCGGCCTCGCCCTCCAACGCGACCAGAGCGGTGAGGATCGACAGGCCCAGCGGATTGATCGCATTGGAAAAAGCCGCTGGCAGACCGACGCGGATGATCGCCTTGGCCGGGTCGACCAGACTGCAATTGCGCAGCAGGCCAAGGTTCAAGGGCAGGGCCGTGCCGCGCAGCAGCCATAGTGCTGCCGCCACCCCGACGCCCCAGCCGATCACGGTTGCATAGGCGGACCCTGCGATGCCGAAACCTTCGAAACCTAAGGCACCGGTAATCAGGATCGGGTTCAGCACCCAGTTGGCCGCGGCATAGGTGATGCTGACCGTGCTGGTCCGCTTCGCCTCACCCTGTCCGCGCAGCACCCCATTGAAGCCCATGATCGCAAGGCTGAGTGGGAAACCCATCGCATAGGGGGTCATATAGGCGCGGATCAGCGGCATCAGCGCGGGCGGCGCGTTCATCGCGGTGAAGATCGGATCGATCAGCAGCCACAGGGCGAGCCCCATCACCAGCCCGCACATGACAGCGAACACGATCCCGAAATTGGCCCGCCTTGCCGCCCGTTCGAACTCCCCTTCGCCCAGCGCGCGGGCGACCACCGAATTGATCCCCACCATCACGCCGACGCCCAGAGACGTGCTGGCGACGGCGACAGGGAAGATGAAACTTATCGCGGCCAGCGGCGCGCTGCCCAATTGGCCGATGAAATAGGCATCGACGATCCCTATCGACATGATCGCAGCCACCCCGATCACGGCGGGTAGTGTTTGGGAAACGAGGTGTCCGGGGATGCTGCCGCTGACCAGTTTCGCAGAGGATAGGGCGGGCGCATTCATTGTCGCCAAGGCCTAGCGGTAGGCCGCGCAGCTTGCAAAGCATTCCCTCAGCGTGCGATAGTCTGCGGCAAGGACAGACGAAGAGGAATAGCCATGGCAACCCAGCTCAAGCCCAGTATCGAATGCAGCAAGGAAGAATGGCAGGCGCGGCTCGATCTGGCGGCGTGTTACCGTATTTTCGATCATCTCGGTTGGTCGGAATCGATCTACAACCACATTTCGCTGAAGGTGCCGGGAGAGGAGAACACGTTCCTCATCAACCCCTTCGGCCTGTTGTACAGCGAAGTGACCGCGTCGAACCTCGTCAAGATCGATGTCGAAGGCAACAACGTCGGCGGATCGCCCTATATGGTGAACAAGGCGGGCTTCACGCAGCACGCCTATTTTCACAAGCATCTGGGCAGCCGTGCCGATGCGATCTGCCACGTGCACACCACGGCGACGATGGCCGTAGCGAGCCATAAGGACGGGCTGCTGCCGACCAATTTCTACGCCTGCAATTTCCAGGGGCAGATCGGCTATCACGATTTCGAAGGCATCACGGTGCGCGCCGAAGAAGGCGAGCGGCTAGTGCAGAACCTTGGCAACCACACCATCCTGATGCTGCGCAACCACGGCCCAGTGGTGATGGACCGCACGATCCAGGGGATGTTCGTCAAGATGTGGGCTTTGCAGCGCGCCTGCGAGATTCAGGTGGCGACGCTTTCCATGGGCAATCCCGTGCTCGTCCCGCAGGCGGTGGTCGATGTCCACCAGCGCGATCTTTCCGTGATGAGCGGGCAGGGCGGCGCGGGGATGTTCGACTTCGAGGCGTGGAAGCGCCGGGTCGACAAGATCGACGATAGCTGGCGGCAGTAAGCTTTAGGCACACCCATGTCGCGCATGACTGTCAACGAGCGGCCGGTCGAGTTCGACCTCGATCCGCGGATGCCGCTGCTTTACGCGCTGCGCGAGGCCATGAACCTCACCGGGACCAAGGCGTGCGGCGGCGGGGCTAACTGTTCCGGCGCGTGCATGGTGCTAGTCGACGGGGTGGCGCTGCGGTCCTGCGCGATTACCTTGGCCGAGGCCGAGGGGCGGATCATCATCACGATCGAAGGGTTGAGCCGCGACCGGTCGCACCCGGTGCAACAGGCAATGGTAGCGCAGCAAGCGATCCAGTGTGGATATTGCACCCCCGGCATCGTCATCTCGGCTGCGGCGCTGCTGCTGCGCAACCCTGCGCCCCTGCGGGAGGAAATCGAAGCGGCAATTCCGAACATCTGCCGCTGCGGCGTCTATCCGCGCCTGGTCAAGGCGGTGGAGCAGGCCGGACGGGTGGCCCAGCGGCAGGAGCGTCTCAGCGCCGCTCCTGCCCCCGGCATTAGCGCCGCGGATGCGGCAAAAGCCGTCCCCGCGCTGCGTGTTGCGCCTTCGGAATAGCCGCGCCGAGCGTCATCAATACCGCAGCGTCACGCCCACCTGAATGGTGAAGGGCTGGCCCGGCAGCGCACCGCGCGCCCGGTCCACGACGTAAAGCCGGTCGAACAGGTTGCGCGCCGTGGTGAATACCTCCCACTTCCCGCCCGGAGGCCCATAGGATGCGGCAAGATTGACCTGCGTCCAGCCTTCGATCAACCCGCGCTGGCCATCGGGCGTCACGGGGATCAGGTTCACGTCATCGGCAAAGATCGATGACTGGCTGACCAGTTCGACTTGGCCGGTGAAGCCCTTGTGCTCCACCCCGAACGCGCCCGACACCAGCCATTCCGGCGAATACGGCAAGCGGTTGCCATCGACATTGCGCGCCACGCCGCAGGGCACTGCGCCTGCGCCGGTTGCGACCAGCGTGCCGGTGGTCGCTCCATCGAAGCAGGGGGCGGTGGCAATTCGGGTGCTGTTATAGTCGGCATCGGCGACCCAGGTGACCGCCAGACGCGCGAAGACATCGGTATCGCTGGTCGTCCAGCCCGCTGCGCGCGACGATGCGTCAAGCGCGAATTCGCCGCCGCGGTGTATGGTGCGGCCTGCCGAAGTCAACGTGGTGCCGATCCCGCCGGCGACTGACTGGGCGACGATCTGGTTGTCGAAATCCATGACGAAGAACGTCGCATCGGCATTGATCCCGCGCGTGATTTCTCCGCGGACGCCGATTTCATAGTTCCAGCTCAATTCCGGATCGAGATCGACCGATCCGCCTGCCGCGGTGATGATATCCTCGACCCGCGGCGGGGCAAAGCCGCGGTGCACGCCGCCGTACATGGTGATGGTATCGCTCACGGCGAACGTCGCGCCCAAGCCCGGGAGCACCTTGTCGAGGCTACTGCCGCCCGATGTCACCGCCGTGACCGCACCCGATGGACGCCCGCCGGACAGCACGTCGATGGGCAGGTTGCGGCGGGCAAAGTCGATGAATTCGGCGCGCACGCCCGGGGTCAGCGACAATGCGCCCAGTTCGAACCGCGAGTGCACAAAGGCCGAGAACGCGTTGACGTCACGCTCGTTGTTCTCGCGCACCCCGGCGTTGACGCTGGTGCCCGGCGTACGGGCGTCGGGCGTGTCGCCGTTCCATTGGCGGCGGGCCTGGCGTTCTTCGTGATAGCGCACGCCAACCTCTGTCTCCCCGCCGAAGCCGAGCAGCGCGTGATCGATAGCGAGGCGGGTCTCGACGCCGTAGGTATCGTAATCGCGCAGCCGCCCTTCGTTCCCGCAAGTGGTGTCGAGGTTCGCCACGCCGCCGCAGGCCGGGTCGCTCGCATCATTGGGGCGCTGCCCGCTGTTCGACGATTGGCGCCACCAGTCACGGGTGAAATAGTGGTAATAGCCGGTGGTGCGGAGCGTCAGGTTCTCGGCCAGGTTCCAGCGGTGGGCAAGGGTCGCGTTCAGCCGCTGGGTCTGGAAATCGTCATTGGTAAAGATGTTGCCGCGCGGATTGGCGGCAAATTCATCGCGGCGCAGGCCGGAATATGTGACCTGGCTATCCTCGCGGAAACGCGACAGCTTGATGGTCAGCCCGTGATCGGGGCCAAGTTCCCACGCGCCCTTCACGAAGATGTCAGTGAAGCGCAGCGCCTGATTGTCGCGGTTGCCGGCAGTTTCGTTGTGGTTGACGTGAACCATCATGCCGCCGCCGAGTATCTTCCCGCCGATGGTGCCGTCCAGCATCAGCATATCGCGATTGCCGCCCGCGATGGTGCCATTGGCGACGAATTCTTGCGGCACGTCGGGGGTGATGTAATTGACGACCCCGCCGATGGTCTGTGGGCCAAAGCGCACCTGCGCGGCGCCTTTCAGCACTTCAACACTGTTGAACCGCTGTATCGGAGGGTGATAATAGGCGGCGTTATCCCCGTAAGGCGCGTAGCCGAGCGGGATGCCGTCTTCCAGCAGAAGCACCTTGGTCGAACGCACCGGGTTCAGGCCGCGGATGCCGATATTCGGGCGCATCCCGGCGCCTTCTTCGTCCCGGGCGAACACGCCGGGCACCTGCCGCAGCGCATCATTGACGCTGAGCACGCGGCTGCGGCGCAAGTCTTCCTCGTCGACGACAGCGAATGATCCGGCGATCACGCCTGCTTCTTCCATGGTGCCAACCACCACGATCTCGGTCGCGGGCTGTGCGGGATCGGCGGCCGGGGCAGTTGCGGCGAATGCAGGCACGGCAAGGCTGGAGCAGCCCAGCAGGAGAGCGATTCGCACGGCAGGAAGAATCATGATGGGTACTCTCGAAACAACTGCGGCCCAGCTATTGCAACTTACTCGCAACTGCAAGGGGCGTGATCATGATTATTTGATGTTTGCGATGCTGTGGCTTTCATACCACCGATCGCTTATCGACGGCGCATCCCGGAAGCAGGAGTAAAACCGTGATGAAAGCAACGATCTGGCACAACCCGGCTTGCGGCACATCGCGCAAGACGCTCGCGATCCTTGAGGACGCAGCGGGCGTGGAGGTGACGGTGGTCGAGTATTTGAAAACCCCGCCAACCGCTGAAAAGCTGGCACAGCTTTATCGCGACGCCGCGATCACGCCGCAGCAGGGATTGCGCCTGCGTGGCACCGATGCTGCGGAACGGGGGCTACCGCAGGCTGGTGACGCTACTGTGCTGGCGGCAATGGCTGCCGATCCGGTGCTGATCGAACGCCCGCTGGTTGAGACGGAGAAGGGCGTGCGCCTGTGCCGCCCGCAGGATGTGGTGCTGGAGATACTTTGATCCGCGTGCCTGCCTCTCGCGCGCTCGCCGTCGTTAGACGTATCGCCGACGGGTTCTAACTACCTTGCTCACGGGTGAGATCCTTATCCGCCTGCAGCGTAAACCATCCGTGCACCAGCACGATCACGCACAGCGCCACAATCAATCCGAAGCCCAGCCAGTCCGAATGGCCATAGAGCCACACGCCCAGCGCCGGCGCATAGATATAGCTCGCCCCCGCCAGCGATGCGACGATGCCGGACGCCTGCCCCTGTTCGGCACGGGTCACCGCGAGCGATGTGCCTGCCGTTGTGCCGGGGCGGAACAGCCCGAAGCCCAGCGACGCAATGGCATAACCCAATGCGATCAGGTGCAGGTCACCGGCAATGGCCAGCACCACCGTACCGAAAGCCGCCGCCGCGATCCCCCACAACGTCGCCGCGCGCGGGCCGAGGTCGAAGCGCGGGATCAGCCCCCACTGCGCCAGCAGCGTGGCAATCGCGCCGCTCATCAGCACCAGCCCCACCGGTCCCGCACCCTCGGCTGGCGCGTCGCGCAGGCCCAGCCGGTCGAGCACCAGAAAGCCCGCAATCCCTAGTACCATCGCCTGCGCGTGGCCGCCGACCAGCCCGGCGAACACCCACGGACGAAGACGTGGGTCACGCCACGTAAGGCGCGGTGGTTCAGCTGAATCGTCTGTCTCGGAGGTTTCTTGCGGATCGACCGGCGCGCCCGATCCGCTCGAATAGGCGACCGCTTGCCCGCGTGCAGCATATTGCGGCTCGTCATCAGGCAGGCGCAGGCGCAGCAGGATCAGGGCGACCACGCCGATTGCGGCAAATGCCAGGAACGGTCCGGTTAGCCCAAGGCCGAGGAACGACACCACCATGAGCGGTGCCAATGCCGGGCCGATCACGGTGCCAAGGCCAAAGCTTGATGCGATCAGCGACAGCGCCTGTGTGCGTGTGGCCCGCGGGGTGCGCGATGCGACATAGGCCTGCACAGCGGGAGGCGCAGCGCTGCCGAAACCGCCATAAAGGCTGCGCGCTGCGGCAAAGGCGATCAGCGTCCAGAAGGCGCTCATCCAGCCGGAAAGCCCCGCCCACAGCGCCGCGCCGCACAACACGAAGGATGTGATGAAGCCGGTCAGTCCCACCGCCATCATCGCCTTGCGTCCGCGCTTGTCCGAACGCCGCGCCCACAGCGGCGCGCATACCACCCACAACAGCGCCGACCAGCTATAGGCCAGGCTGATCCATACATCTGCCACCTGCAATGCGGTGCCGATCGACGGCATCACCGATTGCATCGCGGTGTTGCCTGCTGCGGTCACCAGCATCACCATAAACAACAGCGCCATGCGCGACGGCGGAATCGACCCTGTCGGAGAGGGCGCGCCGGACGTGCCGACCGGTTCTGAGGCAGTGCCGGGCATGGCTCGCGTTTATTCGAAAGTCTCGGCCAGCCCTTCGGCCGATGGCCCGGCCAACTGCCGGTGGATCGCTACCGTCACGACCAGCAGGATCACCGTCACCAGCGCGTTGACCAGTGCGCTGGTCGCATTGATGCCGATGGTGGCGACCGGCTCCCCCATGGCGGACAGAACGAGGCCGATGATGCCGGAAACCAGTGCGGCGATGATCCCGATCGTGAAGATCAGCAGGAACAGGAACAGCGCGATGCGCAGGCTGTTGCTCTTGGTCAGCCGCCACGAACGCTGGATCGCGGCAATAGGATTGCGCTCGCCTTCAATGGCGATGACCGGCGCGATCAGCGAAAACTTGATGACGAAGTAGATGATCACCGGGATCGCGGCCACCACCGTCAGAGTGGCGACGGCCGAGGGTGCGACCGCTGCGATCAGGCCGATGGGCAGGCCGATCGCCAACCCTGCGCCAAGTGCGCTGATCAGCTGCGCGGCGAGATACGACGGGATGCTCTTGATCCCGGTCCCCAGCGCTTCACCCACGGTCGGATTGCCGCGGTCGGTCAGCAGCGCAAACAGGCTCATCGAGCCGATGAACTGCACCACGGTAATCGCCAGCAACAAAGGCCAGTTATCCGCATAGGTCGCGCTCATCTGGGCCACCAGTGCCTGCATGGCGGCGTCAGGATCGGCGCCCGATGAGCCGGCGGCTTGCGGCGGGTTGGCCAGTGCCGGCACGAACAGCGATGCCGCGAAGGACGGCAGAAAAAAGAACAGCCCGCCAATGGCACTGATCGTGTCGCGGTTGCCGCCGATCATGTCGGTGGCCTGTGTCCAGGCCTTGCCCATGTCGAGCTTTCGGTTCGCCATTTTCGATCCCTTTTGCCGCGAGGCGCCGCAACTGCAATCGCCTCTTGATCTCGCCGCTCAATGCCCCCACCGATGCGGCATGGCAAGCACTGCTCCGTACCAAAAATCAGCAGCCCCGATTGAATGGCGGCGAGAAATCGCGCCGGTGGCCTATACGGATGCGCTGACGGCGATGGAGGCTCGCAATGCCGCCGTCCACGCGGGCGAGGCGGCAGAACTGGTCTGGTTGCTCGAACACCCGCCGGTATACACCGCCGGGACCAGCGCCGATCCGGCCGAACTGGTCGATCCGCGGTTCGAAGTGGTCGAAGCGGGGCGGGGCGGCCGCTACACCTATCATGGACCGGGCCAGCGCGTCGGCTATCTGGTGCTGGACCTCGCCGAACGCGGCAAGGACGTGCGCTGTTTCGTCCACGCGATTGAAGGTTGGGTAATCGCCACGCTGGCCACTTTCGGCGTCGAAAGTTGGCGGGCGGAAGGCCGCGTCGGCATCTGGACGAAGGACATTGACGGGCGCGAGGCAAAGATCGGTGCCATCGGCGTGCGGGTGCGGCGATGGGTGACGATGCATGGCTTTTCGGTGAACCTTGACCCCGATCTTGCCCATTTCGGCGGGATCGTGCCGTGCGGCATTGCTGAATACGGCGTCACCAGCCTTGCGCGGCTGGGTTTGACAGTTTCGGCAGAGGAATGGGACGCGGCGCTGACCGCCACCAGCGATGATTTTCTTGACGCCTTGGACGCCGCAGCGAAAAGAGCCTGCCGATGAACCGCGCCATCATCTTTGCCCTGACGCTGTTGGTTGCCGGTTGCGGCGATCAGTCCGCTGCGCCGACCGAGCAGGGCGGCGCGGCTTCGGGCGAGGTGCTGCCGGGGTCAATCAGCGATGCGATGATCCCGCTCGACCAGATCGATTCTCAGGCGCCGCTGGCTCCGCCTCAGGCCCTTCCGAGCGGAGATGTGGACGGCGCACAGCCCGAAGTTACGCCAGCGCCCGGTGTCGAAAGCGCGCCGGCAAACGAAGGGGCCGAAGCAGCGCCCGCTGCCCCGGCCCCTGATTCTGCCGAATAAGGCTTATTCTGCGGCCTACGCCTGTTCTTCTTCCAGCGTCGGGTAATCGGTGTAGCCCTGAGGAATCGGGAAGTACCAGGTTTTCGGCACGTCCTTGTTCGGGTTCCAGTGCGCGCCCGCCGCGATCCGCTTTTCCAGATCGGGGTTCGAGATGTAGGGGCGCCCGAAGCTCACCGCATCGCACTTGCCGGATTCGACATCGGCCACGGCTTCTTCCGCTGTATAATCCGAATTGAGGATCAGCGGGCCGGTGTAAATCTGTCGGATAAGCGGGCTTTGCTTGGGCACGTCGGTCTGGCCGAAGGTGCCGTGCGGGCCGGGTTCGCGCAGCTCGACGAAGGCAAGACCCAGCTCCTCGCACACCTTGGCTGCCGCGCCGAAGGTTGCCGCAGGATTGCTGTCATCGGTGCCCTGCGATTCGCCGTTGGGCGACAGGCGGATGCCGACGCGGTCTGCGCCCCACACGTCGATCAGGGCTTCCAAGATTTCGCGCATGAAGCGGGTGCGGTTTTCCGGAGTGCCGCCATATTCGTCGGTCCGCAGGTTGGTACCATCGCGCAGGAACTGGTCCACCAGGTAGCCATTGGCGCTGTGCAGCTGCACCCCGTCGAAGCCCGCTTTCTTGGCGTTTTCG
>JBIKSA010000011.1:0-53573 GCA_044348875.1 Erythrobacter sp.
CGGCGGCGCGGCGGTAATCGCCGATGGTGCGCTGGATGTCTTCATGCGTCATCGCGCGCGCCTGGGCATAGGGGGCCTTGCCGGTCGGCGTGTGCGCGTCGCCCGGCGCGGTGGTGGCGCTGGCGGATACAGGCGGCTGGCCATCGAGGAAAACCGGATGCACGATCCGTCCCATGTGCCACAGCTGCATCACGATCAGGCCGCCTTCTTCGTGCACAGCCTTGGTGGTGGCCTTCCATGCCTCGGTCTGTTCATCGCTCCAGATGCCGGGGGCTGACGGCCAGCCCAATCCTTCGCGGCTCACCCCGGTCGCTTCGGACAAGATCATCCCTGCGCCTGCACGCTGGCGATAATAGGTCGCCATCAATTCGTTGGGCGTGAACATCGGCTCGGCCGCGCGCCCGCGGGTGAGGGGAGCCATGTGGATGCGGTTCTTGGCATGGAGCGCGCCCATCTTCAGCGGCTGAAACAGAACATCGTGCATATGTGGGTAATCCTCGGGTGTAGGTTTTGATTGGCTATCCACTTGGGGCGCGGGAAGCTAGGGCGCAAGCATGGAAAATGAGGGCGTGTCCCAAGAAGAACTTACCGCCGCCGCCAAATCCCGGCCTGCGGCCTGGCTGCTGCTGTTCGCGTTGCTGGGCGGAAACGTGGCGTTGGCATTGGGGCCATGGTTTGTGCGTGAGGCAGATACCGGGCCGGTGTCCGCCGCGTTCTGGCGGATGTTTCTGGCGCTGCCCTTCCTGGTTCTGCTTGCGAAGGCGAACCACCAGCGGTTGATCGGCATGGGCGCCAAGACGCTGGGGCTGGTCATGCTCGGGGCGGTTACCTTCGCACTGGATCTTGCCAGCTGGCACATCGGGATCGAGATGACCCGGATCGGCAATGCAACGCTGTTCGGCAATGCCGGGTCGATCGTGCTGTTGTTCTGGGGCTTCCTCATCGCGCGCACGTTGCCGGGGCGTCTGGAGTGGCTGGCGATTGTCTTTGCGCTTGCGGGCGCGGCGATCCTGATGGGGCGCAGTCTGGAGATTTCCGATGAAACGCTGATCGGCGATCTGTTCAGCGTTGCGGCGGGGCTACTGTATGCGGTGTACCTGCTGACCTTGCAGGGCGCGCGCGGACAGTTCGGATCGTGGAGCCTGCTGGTTTGGGTGAGCGTTTTTGCCGCGCCGGTGCTGCTCGGGATTGCGCTGCTGCGGGGTGAGCCAGTGTGGCCGGTGGCGTGGGGGCCGGTGATCGGGCTGTTCATCGTCAGCCAGCTGATCGGGCAAGGGCTGATGGTTTTCGCGCTCAAGTATTTCTCGCCGCTCGTGGTGGGATTGGCGCTGCTGACCCAGCCGGTGGTCGCCTCAATTTACGGCTGGATGGCGTTTGGCGAGGTGCTGTCGGGGATGGATATCATCGGCATGGCGCTGGTGGGCGCGGCGCTCGCTGTCAGCAGGGCGCGGGCATAGCTCGTCATCCGTGCTGGGGGACGGAGCGTTCGCCATCAATCCCCGCTGAAGTGCACCTTCCCCAAGTCCCCTAACCCCACGGTCCCGCTCGCCATGTCCAGCATCCGGTCGAGGCTGCGCTTGGCCTTCAATCTGATGTCCTCCTCGATGACGATCTGCGGCTGCAAATCCCGCAGCGCCACATACAGCTTCTCCATCGTGTTCAGCGCCATGTAGGGGCAGATATTGCACGAGCAGTTGCCGTCCGCGCCCGGCGCGCCGATGAAGGTTTTCTCCGGCAGTGCCTTTTGCATCTGGTGGATGATGTGCGGCTCGGTCGCCACAATCAGGGTGTCGCCGGTGAACTCCTGCGCAAACTTGAGGATGCCGCTGGTCGATCCGACATAATCCGCGTGGTCGATGATCGTCGGCGGGCATTCCGGGTGTGCGGCGATGGGGGCGTCAGGGTGTTGCTCTTTGAGCTTCAGCAGCTCTGTCTCCGAGAAGGCTTCGTGGACGATGCAAACGCCCGGCCACAGCAGCATTTCGCGGTTGAACTTGCGCGACAGGTATCCGCCCAAGTGCCGGTCCGGGCCGAAGATGATCTTCTGTTCGGGCGGAATCTGGGCGAGGATCGTCTCGGCGCTGGAGCTGGTCACAATCACATCCGACAGGGCTTTTACCTCGGTCGAACAGTTGATGTAGGTCAGCGCGATGTGATCGGGGTGAGCTTCGCGAAACGCGCGGAATTTATCGGGCGGGCAGGAGTCTTCAAGGCTACATCCGGCGTCCATGTCGGGCAGGATTACGGTTTTGTGGGGGCTGAGGATCTTGGCGGTGTCGGCCATGAACTTGACCCCGCAGAACGCGATCACGTCAGCGTCCGTCGCCGCTGCCTTGCGGCTGAGTTCAAGGCTGTCGCCCACGAAGTCGGCAATGTCCTGAATGTCCGGTGCCTGGTAATAATGCGCGAGGATCACCGCATTACGCTCCTTACGCAAACGGTCGATTTCGGCCAGCAAATCAGCGCCAGTGGGGACTTTGGTGACATAGCTCATGGGTGGGTTCCCGTAATCGCGACAGGCTGCCGATATAGGGCCTGCGCCGGGATATTCGAGGAAAACCTGTGCGCCGGACATCTCAAAGCAAGATGATGGGTGACACGGATCAGTCAGCCTCTCGCCCTTATAGTTCACTATGGGATGACGTGCTGGATAAATACCCAGATATCTCAGATTATTAATACGCTAATCGAATAGCCCTAGAATGTTCTGAAGTATGAAAATTTTTAATGAAATCAATAGATGGGAAACTAAATAATTAGTTAACAAGTTTGTCGGAATATCCCAAGTAAATTACGCAAAATGCCTTACATGCGTTAACCTCAATCTCTATTGCCGACTTAGGGGTGGTTTCGCTATTATTTCGGCATATATTTAAAGTGAAGTGGGTTCGAATTCAGACAGGGTCGCGCCGCAGGCAGGAGCTCATGAACACAACTGACAAGTTCCGCGACCAGCGAATTGATGGACACGTCAGCCGTTCCTCCCCCGAGGAGGATGTGAGTGTTTTCAATTTCGAGAACAGCGCGTCGGTCGGCGATCTGTCCAAGCTAAGGCACAATGAATCCCCCTATGACTTACGGGGTGATCCGAGGTTTGTGCCCCGGTTCGTGTCAATCGGCAGCCAACGGGGCGGGCCGCTCGAAAACTTCGTCCATTCGACGTTTGGCGACGTAGCGATACACCCACTAGCCACGGAAAACGTCAGGGGCCTTTCGACACAGCTGGGCGAGTATTCAGTCATCGTCGCGCTGTTTGATGACATGCTCAGGGCGAAGCGCGTTCTGCGCGATCTCAGGCGCTTCGTGGATACGAAGCTCTGCTATGCCATTATGACGGAATCGACCCCGCAAACCCGCGCAGCACTGATGCGGTTTGCGTTCGACGACGTGTTCGACACGCGCATGAAGCCCGCCGAAATATTGCTTCGCATGAATTCGCAGTGGACGCGCCAGACCCAATACAATCTGGCTTCGCAGAGTGCCGACCGTTTTCAGGCCTTTTGTAATGAGAACATTGATGGCCGGATAAATGCTTTGCAGATCCCGCTTCTCAGGCAACTTTACGACAGCTTGGGCAAGGTCGTCCGCTACAATGATCTGGCAGCGTATGATTTCCATTCCGGCGAATTTCGTACCGGTTCCTTGACCGTGCGAATTCACCATCTGCGCCGCAAGCTCAAGAATTATGAAATCCGCTGCGAAACGGGGATTGGCTACGCCTTGGTTAAGATCGGAAGCTAACGGCGCCGCAATTCAGGGGCTCCTCCGTTTCAGCTGGAGCGCGGGACAGACCGCGCATTTATCGGCTGGCGAGCGACCAAAGGTCTGCGGCAAGCATGGCCATCCCGCGCTTCTCCAGATCGAGGAGATGCGCGGTTACGCTCATTTCGGCGGCGCCGATCAGGCGCGGATCAAGTCCCTTGTACATATCCGGGATAAATCCGCTGACCGGTCGCGCGGCCTCGCCCAGCAGACGCAGGATCTGCGCTTCGCGCTGGCGGCGATGGCCGATCATGCCGCGCACCAACTGGCGGGGTTTCAGTATCGCTGCCCCATGCGCCGAGTGATAGCGCACGTCATCGCGCGCCATTAATTTTTCGAGGCTCGCCATGTAATCGCCCATGTCGCCATCGGGCGGGATGACGACGCTGGTTGACCAGCCCATGACGTGATCGCCGGTGAACAGCGCGCCTGATTCCTCCAGCGCGAAACAAAGGTGGTTGGACGTGTGGCCGGGCGTAGCGATGGCGGTCAGCGTCCAGCCGGTTCCGCGCATTGCCTCGCCATCGGTTAAAACGCGGTCGGGCGCATAGGTGACATCGAAGGCTTCGTCCGAGCGCGGGCCATCAACTTTCAGCACCAGCGGCGCGCAGCCGACGATGGGCGCGCCGGTCTGCTCGGCCAGCGGCGCGGCCGCAGGCGAATGGTCGCGGTGCGTGTGCGTGCACATGATCGCCACCACCTTGCGTCCGGCGATGGCGGCGATGATGGCATCGATATGATCAGCCTCGTTCGGGCCGGGGTCGATCACCGCGCAGTCCGGCCCGTCGGCAACGCCCACCACATAGGTCTGCGTACCCGTGAAGGTATACGGCGAGGGATTCGGGGCGAGCACGCGCAAAACCAGCGGCTCGACCGCTTCGGCAAGACCTGTGGGCCAGGGTTGGGGAGGGATCGTCACCATGGCCTTGCATATGGCGAACGCCGTGGCAGATGTCACGCCGGAGAGAGGAATACCCCATGGCCGAATACATTCTGGTGCTCGATGAAGGCACCACCTCCACTCGCGCGATGCTGTTCGCCCGCGACGGCGCGCTGGTCGCCTCCGCGCAGGAGCCGCTCACGCAGCATTACCCGCAATCCGGCTGGGTCGAGCATGACCCGCGCGAAATATGGGACAAGACGCTCGCCTGCGCGCTGGAGGTGATCCCCAAGGCGGGCGGCGCAGCGAACATTGCTGCGATCGGCATCACCAACCAGCGCGAAACCGTAGTGGCGTGGGATCGCGCGACGGGTGAGCCGCTGACCAATGCGATCGTCTGGCAAGACCGCCGCACAGAACCTTTCTGCGCCGTCTTGCGCGATGGCGGCCACGAAGCGGGCGTGCAGGAACGCACCGGGCTGCTGCTTGATCCCTATTTCTCGGGCACCAAGATGCGCTGGATGCTGGACAACGTGCCCGAAGTGCGCGCGGCGGCCGACAACGGCACGCTGGCCTTTGGCACGGTGGAAAGCTGGCTGGTTTATAAGCTGACCGATGGCGCGGCCCATATCACCGACGCTTCCAACGCCAGCCGCACCCTGCTGATGGGGCTGGAAGATGCGCAGTTCGATGATGGCCTGTGCGATTTGTTCGGCGTGCCGCTGGCCGCTTTGCCGGGCGTGGTCGACATGGCCGGGCCACTCGCCATGACGGACGCCGCGCTGTTCGGCCGCGCGGTCCCGATCACCGGGCTTGCCGGTGACCAACAAGCGGCAACCATCGGGCAAGGCTGCCTGGCTCCGGGGCAAACCAAGGCGACTTATGGCACCGGCGCCTTCGTGCTGACCTGTCAGGGCGCGCGCATCCCGCGCTCGGCCAACCGTATGCTCGGCACGGTGCTGACCCAGATCGAAGGCGATCGCACCTATGCCATCGAAGGATCGGTGTTTGTCGCGGGCAGCCTGGTGCAATGGCTGCGGGATTCGCTCGGCATCGTGGAAGTCGCGTCAGAGACGGAGGCGCTGGCGCGCTCGATCCCCGATAGTGGCGGGGTGGTTATTGTCCCGGCGCTGTCCGGCCTTGGCGCGCCGCATTGGCAGGCCGAAGCGCGGGGCGTGATTGCGGGACTGTCGTTTTCAACCGGCAAGGCGCAGCTTGCGCGCGCCGCGCTGGAGGCGATGGCGCATCAGACCCATGATCTGGCGACCGCCTTTGCCGCCGACGGGGCAGCCTGGCAAAGTTTGCGGATCGATGGCGGGATGTCAGCCAATGACTGGATGGCACAGGATCTGGCCGACATGCTTGGCGTGCCGGTCGAACGTCCCGCGTTTGTCGAAACGACTGCGCTGGGCGCGGCGATGCTGGCGGCAACGGGGGCGGGCCTTTATCCCGATCTGGCGGCGGCAGCCGAAGCGATGCGCGGCGATCTGGCGCGCTTCACCCCGCAGCTTGCAGCGGGTGTGCGCGAGGAACGGTTGATGCGCTGGCGCAAGGCTCTGGGCGCGGCTTGACCGTCCCTAGGCCTGGTCCAGACCCCCTTTAGCGCGGGTTTAGACCCCGGCCTCAGCGCGTTTCACGTGGAACACTGGCAAACGGCGGTGCGCTTAACCCACCCGCCCGAATTCGCGTCCGATCCGTTCCTGAAATGCGCGCGCTGGCGACGGCATCTCGAAATGTTGACGCCATGCCTCGTCCAACCGGGCGATGCGCTGGTGCAGCAGTTGCGTCTCGGCAATCAGTACGCGCGTCTCGGGTTCGAGCAGCGCGAGTTGCTCCTCGTCCGATCTACGGTCAGGCGGCAGCGCCCCGTGGAGGCGCATCTGGTTTTCGCTAAGCTCGCCCGAAAACAGCGCCCGCTGGTTAAGCAGCCATGCCAGCACGTGCATCATCCGGGTGGTGGTCTTCAGTCCCTCGGTCGAAAGGGCGAGGCGAAGATACGCGTCTTCCCCCAGCGGAGGTTCCCGGGTGCCGGCGGTAAACACCGCCCGAACATCATCGGCGAGCAAAAGTGCCTCGGCATAAAGCGCCTCGATGATCGGGCGAGAGAGATCGGTGGTGCGTACCATATGAGCCGGGAGACTACGCGCCGCTGCACGCCTGCGCCACATATGCATGGCTACTTTCCAAGGAATTCTTGGCTCTCGTCCCGCCCGGACACAGTTTTCAGTTTTCGGTAAGGATGTTTGCCGGGCCCTCCGAGGGACGCTGGAAAACCTAGGCGATGATATCGGGCAGCAGAGTATCTTCGATGATCACGATCTGGTCTTTAAGGCGCAGCTTACGTTTTTTTAGACGCGCGATCTGGAGCATGTCGGCAGACAGGCTGTCGCACGCCGCTTCGGTCAGGGCGGTGATCGCGGCGTCGAGGTCGCGATGCTCGGTCTTGAGCAATTCGAGCTTCTTTTTGAGCTCCTGCTCGGTCATGCGCCCCTGATTCCTTTCTGGCCTTCTGGCCCGCCGCTCGAATGCAGCCGACCCGCTACGCGTTCCCGGCGCAGTTGGGTAGATGCTTCGCGCATTATACCCCGGCTGGCACGGGCACTTGGTTCTGCTCGGTTTGTCGCGGCTCTGCGCGGGAGCGGCGATTAACAATTGATCAGGGCTTTGCAACTTAGTCTTGCTGTGGTTTCACTGAAACCAGCGGCTCGGCCGCATCATGTGCCGAGTCGCCTTTCCGGGGGCAGCCCCCCGCTACGACAGGAGAACGCAAAATGGCATCGACCGCAGTGTCTTCACACCTTGACGCCCTTCAGAACAAGCATGCCGGCCTTGAAGCTCGGCTGCGTGAAGAAATGGCCCGACCCGTGCCCGACACCGCGACAATTCAGGCGCTGAAGAAGCAAAAGCTGCGCCTTAAGGAGGAAATCGCCGGCGCCTGACCGGCAATCCGGGCGCTGCGGCGCCGGGCGGTGAATCTCAGCCATTGCAGGCGGGGGCTGCGAACCGTAAACCCACCTGTGATGACAGCCGCCGCCGCCGCCCGCCAGATCCTGACCCGCCTGACAGAGGTGATGGCTTCGCGCATGCACGCGCAGGGCAAGCTGGATCAGGTGGTCGAAATTATCGGCGAATGCCTGTCGAGCGAGGTTTGCTCGATCTATCTGCTGCGCGAAGGCATGCTGGAACTGTTCGCCACGCGCGGCCTTAACCAGAGCGCGGTGCACGTCACCCGTATGGCTATCGGCGAAGGGCTGACCGGCGCGATTGCCCAAAAGGTCGAAACGCTGAACTTGGCCGAAGCGAAGGCCCACCCCGATTTCCAGTACCGGCCCGAAACGGGCGAGGAAAAGTTCCACTCCTTTGCCGGCGTCCCGATCGTTTATCGTGAACGCGCGGTGGGTGTGCTGTGCGTCCAGCATGTCGAGCCGCGCCGCTATGAAGAAGTCGAGATTGAGGCGCTGCAGACCACCGCGATGGTTCTGTCTGAACTGATTGCCAATGCCGAACTGGTCGATGAAGAAGAAGCGCGCGGGCTGACACAGGAGCAGACAGGCCCGCAGACGCTCACGGGCCTTACGCTGGTCAAGGGACTGGGGGCCGGCCATGCGGTCTATCACCAGCCGCGCGTCGAAATCACGCAGGTCATGGCCGAGGATACCGAAGCCGAGCGCCAGCGGGTTTACCGCGCCTTTGACCGGATGCGCGAGCAGATCGACGTGCTCGCCAGTCAGGCCGAATTTGGCGTCGGGGGTGAGCACGAGGAGGTGCTCGAAACCTACAAGATGTTCGCCTATGACGAAGGTTGGTCGCGTCGCATTAACGAAGCGATCGATTCCGGCCTCACCGCAGAAGCCGCCATCGAACGCGTCCAGCAGCACACCCGGATGCGCATGCGCGAGATCGACGATCCACTGCTAGCGGACCGGATGCACGATCTTGAGGATTTGGCGAACCGCCTGCTTCGCATCGTCGCAGGGCAGGTCGGAACCGCTGCATCGCAAGGGCTGCGGCGCGATGCGATCCTGATCGCTCGCAATCTCGGTCCGGCCGAACTTCTCGAATATGACAAGCGACGACTGAAGGGCGTGATCCTTGAGGAAGGATCGCTGACAGCGCACGTCGTGATCGTGGCGCGCGCCATGAACGTGCCGGTGATCGGCCGCACAAAAGGCGTGCGCGGGACGATCCGCGAAGGCGACGAAATTCTGCTGGACGCATCGGCGGGTAATGCCATCATCCGCCCGCTGCCACAGGTCGCCGATGCGTTTCAGGCGCGCTTTGCCAAGAGCCGTGAAAAGCAGGCGGCCTATGCCAGTTTGCGGGATGTGGAGCCTTTCACCCGCTGCGGCACACGCATTCAGGTAATGATGAACGCCGGGCTGCGCGATGATATGAGCTCGCTGGGCCTGACCGGGGCCGATGGCGTGGGCCTGTTCCGCACCGAGTTCCAGTTCCTGGTTTCTGCCACCCTGCCACAGCGTGAACGCCAGACACGGCTCTACCGCGATGTGCTGGATGCGGCGGGTGACAAGCCGGTAATCTTCCGCACCGTCGATATCGGCGGCGACAAATCGGTGCCCTACCTGGCTTCGGAAATCGCCGCACAGGACGAAAACCCGGCGATGGGCTGGCGGGCACTCCGCCTTGCGTTGGAACGCGAAGGTTTGATGAAGATCCAGGCGCGCGCCTTGCTGGAGGCGTCGGCGGGACGGTCGCTTTATGTGATGTTCCCGATGGTTTCGGAACCGTGGGAATTCGATGCGGCCAAAGCAGTGTTCGACGAACAGCTTGCCTATTTGCGCGCACAAAAGAAGCAGCTGCCAGAAGCCATTCGGTTTGGTGCGATGCTGGAAGTGCCCGCCTTGGCTGAAGTGCTCGATCTGCTGCTGCCCAAACTCAGTTTCCTGTCGATCGGCACCAATGATCTGACCCAGTTCCTGTTCGCTGCCGACCGCGCCAATCCCAAGCTGGCGGAGCGTTATGACTGGCTCAGCCCTTCAATCCTGCGGTTTTTGCGCCGCGTGATCCAGAACAGCACCGGCAGCGGCGTCGATATCGGCGTGTGCGGCGAAATGGGCGGGCGCCGGCTTGAGGCGCTGGCGCTGATGGGGATCGGTTACCGCCGCCTTTCGATTACGCCAGCGGCGGTCGGCCCCATCAAGGAATTGGTGCGCAAGGTTGAACTGGCCGAACTGACGGCGGCGATGACCGCTTGGCTTGCCAACCCCGCACTGAACCTGCGGAAGGAATTGTCGCAATGGGCCGACGCGCGAGAGATCGAGTATGATTAAGCTCGCCTTGCCGATAGCCGGGCACGCAGTGCGGCGGCGCGATGACAGGCAGCTTGACATGGCAGCAGCAAGCGGGTGAGTTCCTGTTCCAGGACAATTCACCAAATCAGTATCATGCTACGCCTTATAAGAAGGCGCGGGAAAATCGGGTCATGGACAGCGAAGAACACAGCAGCGCAGCCACCGCGCTTCAGACTGGTATGGCTAGCCCCGGGGCAACCCTGCGCGCAGCGCGCGCCGCGCTAGGATTGGATCTGGCGCATATTGCTGCTGAAACTCGCATTCCGGTGCGCCATCTGGAATCGATAGAGGCAGACGATTTCGAAAGCCTGCCTTCGCGCGCCTATGCGATCGGATTTTCGCGCACCTTCGCCAAGGCGGTCGGCCTTGATGCGGCAAAGATCACCGATGCGGTGCGGGCCGAACTGGCTGACGGGTCGATGCGCCGCACCGTGCCTTCATCTGCGATGGAGCCGGGCGATCCGGCGCGGCTCCCTTCGACGGGGCTTGCCTGGGCGGCGGCGGCGGCTGCCCTCGTTCTCGCGATCGGGGTATTTGCTTTCTATAACAGCTATTTTGCAGCTGGGACTGAGCCGGGTCCTCTGCCCACGCCAGACCCCGCCACGACCGCCACACCAGCAGCGCCTGCGCCCGTAGCGAACGCCGTGGCCGAGGGGCCTGTTGTGCTGACGGCGCTGGAAGACGGCGTGTGGGTGCGGCTTTACGAAGAAGGCGGCGAACGCCTGACCGAACGCACGCTGCTGACCGGCGAATCGTTGGAGGTGCCGGTTACGGCAACCGATCCGCGTATCAACACGGGTCGCCCTGATGCACTATCGGTGACGATGGGCGGGCAGCCGATTGCCAAGCTTTCAGACCGGCGGCAGACGATTTCGGGCATGGCTGTATCGGCAGCTGCCTTGGCGGCGCGCACGGCGGTATCGCTTGCCGGAAATGGCGCTTCTGCGCCGGAGCCGGTGCGCCGTCCAGCCGCCATGCGTGCACCCGCCGCTGCGCCGGACGCGGCAACTGGGCCCGCGCCGGCTGCACCGATCAGCGAACCTGCCTCCGCAAGCGAGCCAGCTGCCGTGCTGGACCGTTAACCCTTTTGTCGTTGATTAGGTGGCCTTCACTCTCGACTTGAGCGGCCGCGCGAGGCAGGGATCCTGTAAGTGATCATATGGCCGCGCCACCTGTTTGCGGCCATTGCTAGGGAGTCTGACGCGCCATGATGCCTCGCTTGCGAACCAATGCCATGAGCATTCTTCCCCTCCGCCTTGCAGGGGCCGCGTTGATGATCGGCGCTGCCGCCGCAGTCATCCCCGCACCCGTCTTTGCGCAGGACGGCGCAGAGGAAGCCCGGATCCGCAAGATCGAATCTGAAGTTCGCGCCTTGCAGCGCAAGGTCTTCCCCGGCGGTGACGGGCGCCTGTTCGAACCGCAGATCGCCCCCGGCACGGCTCCGCAGGCGACCACCGCCCCCGGCGCTGGTGCGACGGCGACGACTTCCACGACTGCGGTGACTGATATTCTCGTGCGGCTCGATGCGCTGGAGATGCAGTTGCAGGCTCTGACTTCGCGTTCCGAAGAACAGGCCAATTCGCTTTCACAGCTGGAATTGCGGCTGGCGGCTCTTGAGACGGCAGGCAACGCCCCGATTTCGGCTGCGCCTGCCTTGCCGGGCGTGCAACCTGCGGCGACCGGGCAGGCGATTGTGCCTGCGGCCGCGACGCCGACGGTGCGCCCACCAGTCCAGAACGTCCCGGCGCCGACGCCCGCTGCCGCTCCTGCTGCTTCCGTGGCCGCGCCAAGCTCGGCGCGCCTTGCTGCGGTGCAAGCCATTGCCAAGCCGCAGACGGCCGATGCAGCGGATGATGAATACTCCTACGGTTTCCGCCTGTGGAATGCGGGATTGTTCCCGGAAGCACGCCAGCAACTGACCCGCTATGTCGAGCAAAACCCCAACCACGCACGCATCAGTTTTGGACGCAACCTGCTGGGCCGAGCCTTCCTCGATGACAATATGCCCGAAGATGCGGCGCGCTGGTTCCTGCGCAATTACCAGTCAAACAAGGCGGGCGAGCGCGCGCCGGACAGCCTGCTTTATCTGGGGGCGTCGATGATCGCGATGAAGGATACCAAGCGGGCCTGCATCGCACTTGCGGAATTTGCCGAGACGTATCCGCTGGTTGCTTCAGGGCGTCTGGCGAGCGACTATCAGGCGAACCGCGCCAAGGTGAAGTGCAGCTAGGCGTTCAATGCCGAACGAAGGGCCTGCACGCTTCGCCGCCGATCTGGTTGCGCTGTGGCCCGAGGACGAACGTTCCGGCCCGTTGGGGCTGGCCGTGTCAGGCGGGCCAGACAGCATCGCGTTGCTGCTGCTCGCCCATGCGGCGCTCCCGGGGCGGATCGCTGCTGCCAGCGTCGATCACGGACTGCGCCCCGAGGCGGCGGGCGAGGTTGCGCTGGTAGAGCGTATCGCGGGTGAGCGCGGCATTCCCTTTACTCCTCTCAAGGTGACGCTCGCGCCGGGTAACGTGCAGGCGCAGGCGCGCGCAGCCCGCTATGCCGCGCTGGCGCATTGGGCAAAGGACACCGGACTGGGGGCGGTCGCGACCGCGCATCATGCCGACGATCAGGCCGAAACGCTATTGATGCGGCTTAACCGTGGGAGCGGCCTATCGGGCCTTGCGGGCGTGCGCGCGCGTTCCACCATCGAAGATAGCGAGGTCACGGTGCTGCGCCCGCTGCTCGGCTGGCGCAAGGGCGAGTTGGCGCAGGCGGTGTCCGGGGCGGGGATCACGCCGGCGCAGGACCCTTCCAACACCAACCCCGATTTCGATCGGGTGCGGCTGCGGATCGCGCTGGCAGAAGCGGATTGGCTCAACCCCGTTGCCATTGCAGCAAGCGCCGCTCACCTCGCCGAAGGCTGGCAGGCGTTGAACTGGTATGCCGAGCTTGACTGGCATGAAATGGTGATGCGCGATGACGATGCTCCCGGCGGGCTGGGCTACACCTATTGTGCCAATGTGCCGCGGGTGATCGCCATCGAGACGATCCTGAGGATCATCGCCGCACTGGGCGGCCATGCCACCCGCGGGGATGCAGCGCGGGCGTGGGACCGGCTGTGGACGGGCGATAACGCATCACTCGGCGGGGTGCTGGCCGTGCCGGGGGTCGAGCGGGTCGAGAAAGTCGGTGTGATGATGCGCGTCTGGCGCTTCCGGCCAGAACCGGTGAGGGGCAGCCCGAACTGACCGGCGATTACATTACCTTGTCGCCGACCCCAATCATCCTGCCTCGGGTGATGATCACCTTGTCACCGCGCTTCGCGGCGGCGAACAGCTTCGCCGCGAAAGCATCAGGCACGCCGATGCAGCCGTGGCTGGCATAGCCGTTCATGACGGGTGAGCCGTGGATCGCGATCCCGTCCCACGTCAGCCGCAGTGTCCACGGCATGGGCGCGTTCTTGTATTTCTCCGACACATTGTCCTTTTCCTTGGTCAGGATCGGGAAAGTGCCAAGCGGGGTGGGGTGCGCCTGTGTGCCGAGCAGAGCGACGGCCGTGCCAATCTCGTGCCCGTCACGGAAGGCGCTGATCACGCGCGCTTCAAGATCGACGGTGATGACCATTGTGCCGCTGCCCGGCGCAGCGCTTTCGTCCCAGAACCAGTCGCCATAACGGATCGAACCTTCGATCGGCAGGATCGACTTTATGGCGAATGGGCTGCTGCTGGGCTTTGCCACGACAGGCGCAGCGCGGGTGACAGGCAGCGCCTGCACCACCGGAGTGGAAATCATCCGTACCGCAGGCCCACGCGGCGCTACCGCGTCGGCTTCGATCATAGGCGCGACATCTGTCAGCCGGGGTAGGCCGGCATAGGCCGCCGCAGCTTCCTCTGATGACGGCATTTCGCTGTCAGGGTCGATCTGGTCGAAGGTCCCAGCCACGCGCGCTGCGACTGCTTCGGCCGCGTTGGCCGCCTCACCGGGATTGGTCTGCGCCAAGGCGGGTGATTGCGACAGCATAGCCACGACGAGAATTGGGAAAATTCGTATCATGGCAACAAGTTATGCCGTGTTAGTCGGTTAGGCGCCAGCCATTAATCACTCTGCGTCCCCGCAAGGGACGCGCCGCCGCCAAGGATTAACGCGCAATCACCCCGAACAGATCATGCGCGTCAGCATCTTCGATGATCGCCTGGACGATGTCGCCAGGCACAAGAGTCGCGGGCACGTTGCGCAGATAAACCGCGCCATCGATCTCGGGCGCGTCAGCTTGTGATCGGCCGGTGGCCCCGATATCGCCATCTTCGTCCGCTTCGCCAACGTCATCGATGATCACAGGGAGCGTGCGTCCGACCTTGGTGGCAAGTTTGGCGGCGCTGATCCTCTCGGTCACTTCCATGATCCGGGCGTATCGTTCTTCCTTCACTGCTTCGGGGACCTGATCGGGCAGGGCGTTGGCCGCCGCGCCTTCGACAGGTTCAAACCGGAACGCTCCGACGCGGTCCAATTGCGCCTCCTCCAACCAATCGAGCAGGTAGCGGAAGTCCTCCTCCGTCTCGCCCGGGAAGCCGACCACAAAGGAGCTTCGGATCGCGATATCGGGACAGATGTCGCGCCACGACTTCAGCCGTTCGAGCACCTTGGCCTCGTTCGCGGGGCGGCGCATCAGCTTCAGCACCTTGGGAGCAGCATGCTGGAACGGGATGTCGAGATAGGGCGTCAGCAGCCCTTCGGCCATCAGCGGGATGACCTGATCGACATGGGGGTATGGGTAGACGTAGTGGAGGCGGACCCACGGCGTGCTGCCATCGGGCGTGCGAAGGCCGCCCAGCTCGCGCGCCATGTCGGTCATGTGCGCGCGCACTTCGCGGTCTTTCCAGGTCCGTGGTTCATGCCGGATATCGACGCCGTAAGCGCTGGTGTCCTGCGAGATGATAAGGAGTTCGCGGGTGCCCGCTTCGACCAGCTTCTCGGCTTCGCGCAGCACCGCATCGATCCGGCGGCTCGCGAGCTTCCCGCGCAGATCGGGGATGATGCAGAAGGCGCAGGAGTGGTTGCAGCCTTCGGAAATCTTGAGGTAACTGTAATGGCGCGGTGTGAGTTTGATATCGGGTTGTGGAATGAGGTCGACAAACGGGCCTTGCGACGGCGGAGCGTGGGTGTGGACCGCTTCGACCACCTGTTCATACTGGTGCGCGCCGGTCACAGCCAGCACCTGAGGGTGCGCGGCGCGGATCGCATCGGCTTCCTCGCCCATGCAGCCGGTCACGATCACCCGGCCATTTTCGGCGATGGCTTCACCGATCGCGGCAAGGCTCTCCTCCTTCGCCGAATCGAGGAACCCGCACGTGTTGACCAGCACGATATCCGCGCCGGCATAGTCAGCGGCAAAGGCATAGCCGTCGGCGCGCAGGCGGGTGAGGATGCGTTCGGAATCGACCAACGCCTTGGGGCAGCCGAGGCTTACCATGCCGATGGTCTTCTGGTCGGGCAGTATGGTGGGGGCGGTGGACATAGCGGGCGGGCCTCTACACTGTGTGCGGGCGCGGCGCTAGGCTTGACGGGTGCCGCGTCTGGCGGGCATCAGGCGGGGCATGATCGCCAAGCTCTTCACCGACCACCCGCGCGCCATTGGCGAAACCTATGGCCAGCACGCGAAGACCGCCTTCAGCTTCGGCTGGCGCATGACCATCGGCGGGCTCGCCTGCATGGTTCACGCCATCATCCCGGGCGTCTTCGTCAAGACCGCGAGCCGGACCGTGGTGCAGCTCGATGCCGAAATGCGCGGCCGCAAGCCTTCGCCGGGTGAGGAAGAGTTCGCCTACGTCATCTGAGGCGCGCGCTCTGTCCTACGCCCGCAGCTTGGGCTAGACACAGGTCCATGCGGATCACCATCACCAAGGGCGCGCGTGCCGATACCGTCGCCTTGGAGCGCGCCGACGGATCGCGCGCGGGGTTCACCTTCCCCAGAAAGGGGCCCTATCCCCACGATGCCTACCACCTCTTCATCGAGCGCGAGCTTGGGATGGCGGAGGGATTTTGGGGGCGGGTCGCCAGCGGGATGGCACCCGATGGCGTGCAGGCGCTGGCGCTAGCGGGCGGCCATGCCAGCGCCGCGCGCGCCGATGTGCCCGATGTTGGAATTGTCCAGCTGATCCAGGCCGAGCGGCTGGTCGAATGTTTCGAGGCCGCAAGCTGGGGCGGCGGCGCGGATGATGCCGCGCTTATGGCGATGGCCGAGCCTGCCTGGGCTGCCAGCCACGTGCCGCCACCCGCAGGCGTGCCCGAAAGGCTGGGCGCGATCCGCGCGGCGCTCGATCCCTTCCTCGCCGCATGGAGCGCGCTTCCCGAGGGCGGGGCGCTCACCCTGGAATGGCCTGAGAGCCTGGAGATCTGTCCATGAATGACTTTGCCCTGTGGCCGGTGCTGGCGGGCGCGGCGGCGTTCTTTGCGGTCGGCGCGCTGTGGTATGGGTTGATCTTTGCCAAGCCGTGGCAGCGCGCGGCGGGGCTCAGCAACACCCAGCTGCGCGGCGGGAACATGGCGCTGATCTTTGCGCTGACCTTCGCCTTCGAAATGCTGATCGCCATGGTGTTGTGGCACCTTGTCGCGCGCACCGATCCGCCGGCGTTTGTGGTGATGATGATGGCGGTGGGATTTGCCGTCGGGGTGATGATCCCGGCCATCGGGATCAATTACCTCTACCTCAGAAAACCGCTGGCGCTGTTCTTGATCGACGCGGGGCATTTCCTTGTCGGCATGGCGATGATGGGCGGTGTGTTCGTCTGGTTCAGGAGTTAGGCTGGACTAAGTCTCGCTCGGCGCGGTGGGGACGATTTCCACCACCACATCGCCCGGCTGGAGCGTTCTGCATTCATCCTCCCAGAATCCGATGGCCCGACCGTTGCGATAGATCCGCATACCCTGTCCGCCGCTTTTGAGATTATCGATTGAGCACCCGCATTCTTCGGGGCCGATCACCCGCTCGACCAGTTGCACACGACCGCCGACACTGGCGAGGTCAGCCAGATAATCGGCGATGTGCGCGCCCTTGACGCTGCCGGCCAGCAGCAGGCCGGTAAAGCGCACCGGGTTGATGACGATGTTCGCGCCCGCCTGCCGCGCCAGCAGTTCATTATCGTCGGCGCGCACTACCACGCTGATCGGCACATCGGGCGCGAGGTGGCGGACGGTCAGCACGATCAGGATCGAGGTATCGTCACGCCCGGCGCTGACCAGCACGCTGGTCGCTTCGGCGATGCGCACCGATTTCAGCGTTTCGTCACGCGTGGCATCGGCGGCCATGACATTGACGCCGAGCTTCTCCGCCTCCGCAAGGCGATCCTCTAACGGGTCGATCACGACAATCGAGCGCGGATCAACACCGCGCTCGACCAGTTCGCCCACGCTCTGCGCGCCGGAGACGCCGTAGCCCAGCACCACTACGTGATCGGTCAGCTGTTCCTGAATCCGGGCCATGCGCCATTTCTCCCAGCTGCGCTTGATGACGAAATCGTAGGCCGCGCCCACGAAGATGAACAGCACCGCGATCCGCACCGGGGTGACGATCACCGCCTCGATCAATCGCGCGCGGTCGGTCACCGGGGCGATGTCGCCAAAGCCGGTGGTGGTGATACTGATCATGGTGAAATAGACCACATCGATGAAACTGATGTGCTTGTCGTAATTGTCGACCAGCCCGGCGCGGTCCCACCAGTGGATCAGGATAACCATCATGATCAGCCCGAAGGCAAGGCTCATGCGGATGCCGAGATCGCCCCACACGGGGATCCTGACCTGCCGCCGCAGCGGCTGGAACTGATCGGCTAGCCGCGCCTTGCGGCGGAAGGGGTTGCGGGTGGGAGCTTCGGCCATCCGCTTGCGCTTTCTCAGGCGAACCGTTCGGCAAGAATGCCAATGGTCGAATAGTGGGTGAGGTCAAGCTGCAGCGGGGTTACCGCGACATAGCCGTCCTCGATGGCTTCCAGATCGGTGCCGTGGTCGAGCGTATGCTCGATCTGGTCGAGCCCGAACCAGAAATAGCGGTAGCCGCGCGGATCGCGCCCTTCGACAATGGTGCCGCGCGAATAATCGTGGAAGCCCTGGCGGACGACGCGGATGCCTTTCACGTCCTCGGGCGGGAGCGCAGGGAAGTTGACGTTGATCAGCGTGCGGTCGGCCATCGGCGCGTCGATCAGCTTTTCCAGCACCTTCGCGCCCCATTCGCGCGCCGCGCCGAATGGCACGTCATCGCCCATGCCTTCGCGGGCATAGACCTGACTGAATGCAATCGAGCGGATGCCCGCCAGCGCGCCTTCGATCGCAGCAGAGACGGTGCCGGAATAGGTAATGTCATCGGCAAGGTTTGCCCCGCGGTTGACGCCCGACAGGATCAGGTCGGGGGCATCGGGCATGACCGTGCGCAGCGCCATCATCACGGAATCGGTCGGAGTGCCGGTGACCGCATAGCGCCGCTCGCCGTGCTTTTGCAGGCGGACGGGGCGAGTCAATGTCAGCGAGTGGCCAGCGCCCGATTGCTCCTCAGACGGGGCGCAGATCCAGATATCATCGGAGAACTGCCGCGCGATTTCCTCCAGAACCTTGAGGCCCGGGGCGTGGATGCCGTCGTCATTGGTGAGGAGGATGCGCATTAGATGGCAGGTTCCAATCGGGTGATGCCGCCCATGTAGGGCAGCAAGGCGTCAGGCACGGTCACGCTGCCATCGGCGTTCTGGTAGTTCTCGATCACCGCGACCAGCGTGCGGCCGACCGCGAGGCCGGAGCCGTTGAGGGTGTGGACGAACTGGGTTGTTTTCTGCTCGCCCGCCACACGATAGCGGGTGTTCATGCGGCGGGCCTGGAAGTCGCCGGTATTGGAGCACGAGCTGATCTCGCGGAAGGCGCCCTGACCGGGCAGCCAGACTTCAAGATCATAGGTCTTGCGCGCGCCAAAGCCCATGTCGCCGGTGCACAGCAGCAGCTTGCGATAGGGCAGGGCGAGGCGTTCGAGGATCGTCTCGGCGGCGCGGACCATACGCTGGTGTTCGGCCTCGCTGTCCTCGGGCCGCACGATGCTGACCAGCTCGCATTTTTCGAACTGGTGCTGGCGGATGAAGCCGCGCGTATCGCGCCCCGCCGCGCCGGCTTCGGAGCGGAAGCACAAGGTCAGCGCGGTGAGGCGCATCGGCAGGGCGGCCTCGTCGAGAAGCTCGCCCATGACGCTAGCGGTGAGGCTGACTTCGCTGGTGGGGATGAGCCAGCGGCGCGATTTTGTATCCACCTTCTGGCGGTCAAATACTGAACCATGCAAAGGGTTGGGGTAATTGCCCAAAATAGAGTTGCGAAGCTCTTCCTCAAGCTCGGTTGCACCGTAAGGTGTGCTTAGTAGCGACTGAAGTTTTTCGAAAAATATCTCACCCGAATGCTTAGAGATGGATGTCTCAAAGCTATCCTCGGCAAATTTCGGCAGCTTATCGGTGCCATACATGGCATCATCGCCGACCAACACTGGAGGGTTGCACTCGGCATAGCCGTGCTCGCCCGTCTGCACGTCGAGCATGAGCTGGCCGAGCGCCCTGTGCAGGCGCGCCATATGCCCACGCAGGAAGGTGAACCGCGCACCGGAAAGCCGTGCGCCGGCTTCGAAATCCATGCCGAGGGCAGGGGCGATGTCGGCGTGTTCCTTCGGCGTGAAGTCGAACTCGCGCTGGGTGCCCCAGCGGCTGACTTCGACATTCTGCTCCTCGCCCGCGCCATCGGGCACATCGGCAGCAGGCAGGTTCGGGATGATCTCCAGCGCCGCCTTCAATTCCTCCGCAAGCCTGTCGGCGCGCGCTTCGATCGCGGGCATTTCATCCTTGAGCGCGGCAACTTCGGCCTTCAGTGCCTCGGCCGCGTCCTTGTCGCCCTTGCCCATGGCCGCGCCGATCAGCTTGGAGGCTTCGTTGCGGCGGGACTGCGCGACCTGTACCTGCGTCGTCACCGCGCGGCGTTCTTCATCCAGCGCGATCAGGCTGGTAGCCTGCGCAGGCAACCCGCGCCGCGCCAAGCCAGCGTCAAAAGCCTCGGGATTTTCTCGGATCAGGCGAATATCGTGCATGGGCCGGGCTATGCCCGCTCGGGCCGGCCAAGGAAAGAGGGGTTTGCGGCATCGGTCAGCCTGCACGGCAGATGCGACTTGCTACGGAACAGTTTCGGGTGCCAGCCGGTTATGAACCCGAAGGAGAACATACATGTTCAAGAAGATTATCGGCGCTGCGATCGGTGCAAAGCTTGCCAAGAAATCACCGGTTATCGGCGGCGCTACCGGCGCGGCTCTGGGTGCTGCGGTGCCATTCGTTCTGTCGCGGATGAGCGTACCGGGCATGATCGCGCTGGCAGCGGGCGGCTATGCCGCCAAACGTTACATGGATCGCAAGGAGCCACAGCCCTCGACCACGCCTGCACCGGGCGCACTTCAGGATTGATCCTGCGGGGAAAAGGGGCGGCGGTGCAAGATTAGAGGCCGCCGCCCCTTCGGAAAGGGCTGCGTCAGAAGTTGACCTGTGCGGTCACGAACACACGGCGCGGATCGCCGTAGAAGCCGGTCAGCGTGCCTTCACGGCCAAGGGTGGACACAAACGGCGCACCGCCCACGCCGCCCGCCACGAAGTTGTAGCCTGCGACGATATACTCCTTGTCGAACAAGTTCTTGCCGTGCACCCCGATCGAGTACAGCCCGCTGTCGGCGGTGTAGACGATGCTCGCATCAGCCAGCACAAAGCCATCCTGATCGAGGAACGGATTGGCGACTTCGAACTGGCTCGCATCCGAACGCAGTGATGCAAGCCCGATGAAGTCCATCATGCCTCCGCCCACTGGAACGCCCATCGTGAAGCCCATATGCGCGGTCACATCCGGAGTGTTCTGGAACACCCGTTGGTTCGCCACATCGCGTCCGAAGGAATCGATGAAGGTGTTGAACTTGGCATCGAGCACGCCGAGCGACCAGTTGACGTTGAACCGGCTACCATCACCCGCAAAGTCGCGGCCGACCAGCACGTTGCCTTCAAATTCGATCCCGTTGACGTCGGCATCGGCGGCGTTCGATGTGATGCCGATGAAGGTTTCATTCACCCCGTCGCCATTGCTGTCAAAGCCGACCGATCCGGGGATTTGGACGTCCTTGTATTGCGCCATGAAGCCCGCAAGACTGATGTTCAACCGGTTGTCGAGCAAGGAAGCCTTCCAGCCCAGTTCGAAGCTGTCGACCGTTTCCGGATCGAAGGCGAGGAAATCGAACACTTCGTCGGCCGTGCATGCGCCGCCGCGCGGGTTGCGGCACGCGCTGGTCTGGCCGCGCGGGTCGAAACCGCCGCCCTTGAAGCCCTGCGAATAGCTGAAATAGAGGTTGTGATCGGCATTGGGCTGCCAGCTGATCGAAGCGCGCGGGTTGAAGTCCTCGAAAGTCGCGCTGCCGTTGAAGTTGCTGGTGACCGCCGCCGCAACGCCGGTGCCGCGGAACAGGTTGGAGAATCCGCCAAGGAAGGTCGTCCGCAACACCTGACTGGTGCGCTTGTCATTGGTGTAGCGCCCGCCCACCGACACGCTGATCGTGTCGCTGAGATCATAGGAAAAGTCGCCGAACACCGACCAGGTCTTGGTGTTCACATCGCCCAGCGTCTGCGCAGTCAGCCCCGGAACGGTGGTGAACAGCGCCACATCGAAGGCGGTGAAGGCATTGGCATTCAGGTAATAGAAGCCGAATACGCCCGAAAGCTTGTCGCCTTCATACAGCAGTTGCAGTTCCTGGCTGAACTGGTCGTTGTTGTAGATCGCGGGCACATCCAGATCCACGGCGGCAAGGCTGTCGAAATCGATCGGGGTGGTCGACTTGTCCTCGCGGTAGCCGGTGATTGATTTGAAGGTCAGCGCATCGGAAAGCTCGATGGCCACATTCAGCGCGCCGCCATAGGCTTCGACTTCCTGATCGACGATGTTCAGACCTGCGCGGGTGTCGAACACATCATTCAGCACCGGCGCGCCGCTGCGCAGGCCGGGGATCAGGCGGTGGCCCTGCCGCGCTTCGGAATTGTCCTTGACGTAATCGCCCGACAGGCGGGCAAACACCGGGCCGCTGTCGAATTCAATTGTGCCGCGTGCGGCCCACACGTCTTTGTTGTAATTCTCTGTGCCGAGCGTGAGATTGTCGCCAAATCCTCCGCGTGACAGCCGAGCCCCGCTGGCGCCAATCTTGAGACTGTCGGAGATCGGGGTGGAGGCGGTGACGATCAGATCGGCTTGGTCGTAGGAGCCATAGGTGCCGCGCACTTTCACGCTGGTATCATCGGGCAGGTTGGCGGTGACATATTTGATTGCCCCGCCGATCGTGTTGCGCCCGTACAGGGTGCCCTGCGGGCCGCGCAGCACCTCGATACGTTCGACATCATATACATCCAGCACCGCCGCCTGCGGGCGGTTGAGGTAGACATCATCCACATAGAGGCCGACGCCGGCTTCAAACCCGGCCACCGGGTCCTGCTGGCCGACGCCGCGGATGAACGCGGTGAGCGTCGTATTTGTGCCGCGGCTTACCTCAAGGGTGGTGTTGGGCACTTGCTGGGCGATCTGGGTAAGATCCTGCACGCCCTGCTTGACCAGGTCTTCGCCGGATAGCGCAGTGACCGATAGCGGCACATCGATCAGGCGTTCTTCGCGGCGGCGCGCGGTGACGTAGATAACGCCTTCTTCGGCAACCGCTTCGTCGGCGACTTCGTCCCCGGTCGCAGAGGTTTTGTCCTGAGCGGCGGCCGGCGCGGCGAAAGTGGCAAGTCCTGCGCAGCTGGCAAGCAGCAACGCGCGAGCACAAAGCGTAGTTTTCATCGGTTGGTTTCCTCTCCTGGCCCTCATGTCGGACATTATTATTGAAAGTTGAACCACCTTTCAAGTTTTGTCTTGTGCCAGCCCCTTGCGCCGCTTACCGAAAGCGTGGAGGGAGTAGCTGATGGGCAACACTCGGGGTACCGCGACCAAAGTTGAAGACGCTGCTTGCGGCGACACCAAAATGCCGCGTACCGATCGTGGGCGGCGCACTTTGCGTAAATTGCTCGATGCGGCGGCCGAGGAATTCGGCGAGAAGGGCTTCCATGAAGCCTCGGTCAGCTCGATAACACGACGCGCAGGCGTGGCCTTGGGGAGCTTCTACACCTATTTCGACAGCAAGGACGCGCTGTTCCGTGCGTTGGTTGCGGATATGAGCGAGAAGGTGCGCACCAGCGCGCGATCAGCGCTGACCGACGGCATGAACGCGCTTGAGATCGAGCGCGCGGCGCTGGCAGCGTTCCTTCGGTTCGCTGCCGAGCACAAGGAAGTCTACCGCATCATTGACGAGGCTGAATTCGTTGACCCGGCGAGCTACCGCCAGCATTACGAAACGATCGCCGCGCGTATCGCCGACCGGCTTCGCGCGGGCGGGGCGGCCGGCGAGTTTCGGGACGGATTGGGTGAGCTTGAAGCGTGGGCCCTGATGGGAATGAATGTTTTTGTCGGTCTTCGTTATGTGGTGTGGGGGGCGGATCTTGAGCAAGAGGCCGTCGCTGCTGGAGTGAACCGCTTGCTCGCAGAGGGGGTGGGCCGGCGGTAGCGACTTGAGCCGCTGGCACGTTGCGGCCAATTTCCGCAACCGATTATCAGCAAAATTCAGTAACGACCTGGATTTACGATAAGATCAGAAGTGCGGCGTTCCCTTTCAACAGGACGCACCCCTGGTTTGTAATCGAGAAGATTTACTCCTCCGCTCTTCCTCTCGCATTGCTTGCCATTCCCGCTGCCGCCGAAGAATACGCCCCCAGTGACGGCGAACGCCAACAGCAGCCCGGCAATGTCTCTGCGATGGTGGCTTATATTGGGGCACAACCAAGGGTTTCTGAGGCGCCCAGTGCCAAGCCGCTTGCCCCTATCGAGGGAGGGGCATCCCGCAAGCGCGGCTGGTCGTCCCTTTGCAGCGGGTGGCGCGGGACGTTTCGTTTCTCCCGCCGGCCGCCTTGCTGGCGGCTCGCCCCGGCGCTAAACCGCCGCCCATGATCCTTGTCATTGACGCTATTCCCGACCCGGAAGACCTTGCCGCGATTGCCGATCGCATTGCACTGTTGGAGTGGCGCGACGGTCGTGAGACAGCTGGATCGGCCGCGCGCAAGGTCAAACGTAACGAACAGGCTGCGATGACCAGCATCGCGGGCCGCGCGCTTCAGGACGAGCTGGCAGATGCCCTGAGCGATCACCCGGTGATCAAGGCCGCGGCCCAGCCGCGCCGGTTTTCGCCTCTTATCATCAGTCGCACGGGCAAGGACGGGTGCTACGGTGCGCATGTCGACAATGCGCTGATGGGGCGAGGAGCGACACGGCTGCGCACGGACCTGTCCTTCACCTTGTTCCTGACCCCGCCCGCAGAATACGGCGGCGGCGAGTTGGTGATCCACGCCGCTGGCATGACGCAGGAGGTCAAGGGCGAGGCGGGCTCGCTGGTGCTCTACCCCTCGGGCAGCATCCATGAAGTGCGGCCGGTGACGCGCGGCACCCGGATCGTGTGCGTGGGGTGGATCGAAAGCCTCGTCGCCGATGCCGCTCAGCGCGAAATGCTGTTCGATCTGGAAAACCTGCGCGCTACGCTGCGCCAGAAATTGCCAAGCCAGTCAGCCGAGCTGCTGACGCTCGACAAGACCATCGCCAACCTAATGCGGGTGTGGGCGCGGCCCTGACGGTTTGCCCGATGGCTGACGCGCCGCGGCGCGCTTGCCCTTGATCGTGAACCACAGGATCAGGCTCACGCCGATCATGCTCGGCCCAGCCCAGATGGCCGGGTTGAAGACGTGTTCGGGGATCATCCGGATCAGGCCAACGGACAGAAATGCCGTATACGCCGAAATCCCCATGCCGATCAGCGCGCGGAAATGCTCTCCGATATAAGTGCCCTTCACTGGATCGCTCACCCGCCAGATGTAGCGCTGCTGGATCGCCATGGCGACGATCCCGATGAAGGCGACCAGCACCATCAATGGATGGTCGACCTTCATCCCGTAGAACCCGCACCACGCGCCCGAAATGACGACGGCGGCGATCACGCCTTGGTAGCGCAATGCACGCAGCATCTCCCGGTTGCGGCTGTGGCGGACCACTGCCAGTCCGTAATCGACAAAGCCGATGGTCAGGATGCCGAGGTAGAGCATCATCCATCCGAACAGCCCGTCAAACAAGGTCCGGTCGATCACTTCGGGGTGCCGCTGGTCCGGCCCGTAGAGCGACAGCAGCGCCATCAGGATGGCCAGTGTGCCTGCCCCCAGAAAGCCGTAGCAGGCAGCACGGCCCCACTTACGGTGATTGGCGGCGCCCTTTTTGGTGGCGATCGGCCCCCAGAACGCCGTCAGTCCCACCGCGCCGGTGACGACATGGGCAACGACAAGAGCTTCAAACAGCGCCATGTCACGCAGCATGGCACAATCCACGCTCCTATCCTAGTTCGGTCACTGCATCTGCGGCTCAGCGTGTGCGCGAGGGCGCCACCAGCACAGCATTGGCGATCATCAGGTCCAGTCCTTCAAGATAGGCGCGGGCGGACGGGTCATGCGCAAAGCCGATCACTAATCCGCGCCCGTGCGGCTGGGCCATCAGGTACGGCTTGTAAGCCATCTGCCGGCGATTTTCGCCCCACACATAGCCGCTTGCCACCAGATTGTCGGGAGCAGCGAAGCGCAGCACGTTCACACCCTTTGCGCGGTCGAGCGGGGTGAATATCTGCGTTCCCGTCGCCAGTACGACTGCCCCGTCGTCATAACCGGCCGACAGGAAGTGGTCAGGCTCTCCCACCACATTGAACAGCGCACCGGGCAGCGTGTCGGGCAGAGCCTGCGGGTCCTTGATCACGTCGCGGTAAGCGGCATCGCTGACGATCTCGACCGCTTCGGCCAGAGCGCCTTTGTCTTCATCCTGTGCCGCTGGATCACGGCCCAGCGCCGCTTCGCGCTTCACCGCCAACAGCGGATTGTCGCCGCTGCTGAAGGTTTCAAGGCTGTCGCCAATCGCCACCAGTACGCCGCCGCGCTGCACGAAACTGCGGATCGCGCGCTGGCCCGCTTCGCCCAGCACGACGGAGGGATCGCCTTCCGGCACCAGCAGCACGTCATAGTCGCTCAGATCGGCGCGGGCGAGCCGGGCGGTGCGGATCGGGGTGACCGGCAGACCGATTCGCTGTTCGAGCACATAGCGAATCGAACCGGCGCTGAGCTGCGACACGCCGTCATCCCACGCCACCGCGACTGTCGGCAGGGTGAGGCGCACGAAGCGTTCGGAACCTAGGTTGGGGCCGCTTTCCACCCACCCGCTATCAAGAGCGACGGTGTTGGCGCCAACGTCCCGCGCCAGTTCGGCCAGCCGTTCCATTTTATCGGGGCTGTTCGCGCCGGCGGGGAACACCACCGTGCCACGGGGGAAGCTGCGCCCGCCGGTGGCGAAAGCCTTGTCGGTGACCCGGCCATCGATACCTTCACGAAGGGCAAGGGCCACAAGCCGCGCCTGCCCGCTGTCGGTCCACGGCACCGCGACGGCAAAGGTGCCGCTGCCTTCGACCTTTGCGGCAATCGGAGCATCCGCGCTGATCGCATCGCCGCTGACGGCTGCGTTACACAGGCTGACATCGACGCCCGCCATCGGCCCGATCGACCATGCGGTGACGTCATAGAGTTCATGGGGCAAATCGACCGAGCGGCGGCGCTCCTGTTCCGCAAGGAAATCGGGTGGCAGGGGCGTGTCGCGGTCTAGCAGGCTGCGGATCAGCCGCGCAGCGGGCTGAGCCTGCGGGACGGAGAGGTAGCCTGCCGGATAGGACTTGCCGCAAACGGTGCCCGCGCTTGTCCGGCGCAGCACGGTGATGCCCTGCGCCGCAAGCCGCCGGCCCAGCCGCTCGGCATTCCAGCGGCGCTGGGCAAGGTCGATCACATAGGTGCCGCGCCCGGCCACGCCGCTCGCATTGCCGCTGCGATAGGCGGCGAAATCGGCGACGAATTTTTGCGGGTTATCGGCCACCGCCGCCGCTGTCGCGAGGCTGGCGGTGAAGTGGTTTTCGATGCCATCGGCATAGGTGAGTTCGGTTCCGTCGCGCCGCGCAAACACCAGTCCGCGCGCTGAGCCCTGTTCATACGTGCTGCCGACCGCGCCCTGATGGGCATTCCAGGTGTCGCCATAGCCGGGGTAGAACAGGTCATAGACCTCACGCGTGAAATAGGGCTCGCCCCGCGCATCGAAAGCAGCGGCGTTATAGCGCCCGATCAGCTCATAGGCGCGGATTTGGGCAGGGGTGAGGTTGGGGTTATACGGCTGGGCCGCGGGCGAGAAGAAGTAGGTTTCGTCCCCGCCCATTTCGTGCAGGTCGACAACCACCACCGGGTTCCACTGCCGGATCGCGGCGACCTTGCCCCGCGTTTCAGGCTGGGACAGCGTGAACCAGTCGCGGTTGAGATCGAACATGTAATGATTGACCCGGCCCGACGGCCACGGCTCGTCATGCTCGGCCGCCTGACGGTCGGCCGCGGGCGCAATCCCGGCCGACGCGAGGAAGTTGTTCACGAACCGCGCTCGCCCGTCAGGGTTCTGCATCGGGTCTATCACCACGATGGAGTTCGCCATGATCTTGTCGGCGCGCTCGTCACCTTGTGCGGCGAGCAGGTGATAGGCGGTCATCAGCGCAGCATCGGTCGAGGAGATCTCGTTTCCGTGCACACCGTATGCAAGCCACGTCACCGGCAGCGCCGATCCGTTGCCTGCGCGTCCCGCAGCAATATTCGCCATATCGGCGCGGATTGCGTCCAGCCGCGCCATGTTGGCAGGTGCGGAAAGGACGAGGTAATAGAGCGGCCGCCCCTCCCAGCTCACCGCATATTGCACCAGCCGCGCGCGATCAGGCGCGGCTTCGGCAATGGCTTTCAGGTAGGCGTAGGTCTGATCGGGCGAGGTGATCCGCGTGCCAGGCGCATGGCCGACAACCGCGTCTAGCGTCGGGATCGCCGGATCAAAGCTCCCCTCGATGAAAGACTGCGCCCGGACTGGCAAAGCCGTGCTTGCAAGGGCTGTCAGAATGAATGGAAACAGGCACCGGAGCAGCATGCGCATAGAAAAACCTCGCTTTGCCGCCGCATGAGGGCAGGGCAGGCCAAGGCTTTGCCGCGAACAGAACCGCGTGGTCAAGCCGGGAGAGGCGAATGACGAAGGGAAGAAGTCGGCAAGACCGCCGTACCATTTCCGCGATACCGCAAGGGTGGCGGGAAATGGTGGGCGCGACAGGGATTGAACCTGTGACCCCACCCGTGTGAAGGGTGTGCTCTACCGCTGAGCTACGCGCCCGTCCGATGGGCGCTAAGGCCCGGACAGGGGCGGGCCTTTACTGGGGTCTTTCGGGCTTGGCAAGCATTCGCGGCGCTGATGCGTGCGATTTAGCGGCGTGCCAGCCATGCCAGCAGGGCCAGCACGCTGTCTGGCCGATCCGCCGGGGCGAGTGCCGCTGCGGGGCGGGCGGGGCAGGCGATGCAGAACGCCTGAATTCCGCGCGTTCCCAGCAACCGTTCGGCATCGCGGGTAATCCGCGTTCCCAGATGCTCGCTGCGCATTGCGGTCATGGCGAACAGATCGCCGCTGCTGCCCGGCGGTGCGCTTTCTGCGCCGTCCGTGAGCAGCTGCCGGATCAGCGAATCGTAGTTGCCGCCGGCTTCGCCAAGATGGACAGCGTGCCATTCGCCGTCTTTCGCGCCGGCCTTGGCGGCGGCCCAGGCAAGCGCCTCTGGCAAGCCGCCGAATTCGTCGACCAGTCCAAGCTGGCGCGCGGTGCCGCCGTCCCACACCTGCCCCTGCGCGATGGCATCAACCCGTTCCACCGGCAGTTTGCGCGCCTTAGAAACGAGCGCGAGGAAATCCTTGTACGTCCCCCCGATCGAGGTTTGCAGCAGGCTGTCCATCGCTGGGCTGAAACCGCCGATGAAGTCCGGCTGGCCCGAAAGTTCGGTGGTGCGATAGCCGTCAGAGGTAACCCCGATCCGCGCCGCAGCCTGTTCGAAGGTCGGCACCACGGCGAATACGCCGATGGATCCGGTGATCGTCTCAGGCTCGGCGTAGATGCGGTCGCCCGCCATCGACACCCAGTAACCGCCGCTTGCCGCCATGTTGGCAAAGGACACCGCGACGGGGATCTTGCGGTCGCGGTGACGCTGGATCGCGCGGCGGATTTCTTCTGAAGCGGTCACCGAACCGCCCGGCGAGTCGACCCGTACCACCAGCGCGGCCAGATCATCATCCAGTGCCTCGTCCAGCAGATCCGCGATGCGCGTGCCGCCGGCCACGCCCGGCCCGGCCTCGCCATCGACGATCTCGCCTGCGATGGTAACAACGCCGATGGCCTTACCTTTGCGGGGCTGGCCAACATCGGCGAGATAGGCGGCAATTTCGGTCGAAGCGAAGCTGCCGGGGAGCTTGCTCCACGGGTCCTTGCCCGCGATTTCGGCCACCCGCGCGCCAAAGGCTGCACGGTCGCCCAGCTTGTCGACCATGCCGGCCGACAGCGCCGCCTTGGCCATGTCGCCGCCCGAGCTTGCGATCCACGCGACCGGATCGCCAGTTATCCGCGATAGCGCCAACTGGGGCCGAGCCTTGGTTACGTTGGCCTTGTATTCCTCCCACAACGCCCCGTAGAGCCCGCCAATATTGGCGCGCGCTTCATCCGACATGGACGCGCGCGAGAAGGGTTCCACCGCCGATTTGAACTCGCCCACGCGGTACACCCGCGCATTGACGCTGAGCTTTTCGAGCAGGCCTGCGTAATAGAGATTGCTGCCGCCCGGTCCCGCGATCATCGCCACACCCTGCGGGTCCAGCCACACTTCGCTGGCATGCGCGGCCAGCAACATGTGATCGTCGGCATAGCCCAGCGCGTAGGTCAGCACCGGCTTTTTCGCCTTGCGCAGGCGGTCCATCGCGCCGCCGATGTCCTTGAGGTGGACCTGCCCGCCGCCGAGGAACGTGGTGAGGTCGATCACCACCGCCTTGACGCGGTCATCGGTGACAGCGGCATCCAGCGCGCGGATCACATCGCGCGAACGGGTTTCGCCCACCGGGGCGCTGCGCGACAGCAGCGCCTCGATCGGGTCGAGCGCGGTTTTCTCTTCCACCACGACACCCGATAGATCGATCAGCAGGGCACCGCCGCGGACTTGTCCGGGATTGGGCCGCGCCGACAGGATGCCGAACAGGGCCACGAAGAACAGCAGCATGAACAGGAGAACCAGCCCGTCCTTGATCCCCACGAGGACCTTCCAAACCTTGCCGACGAAGCTCATCCGATGTCCCTTATGTCTTGGCGGCCTGCGATGTAGGGGCTTTGCCTGCCAACTTCTATCGGAAACCTTACGCAGCGGGGTTGAGCGTCGGATGCGGCTCGACTAAAGGCATCGCTTTAATGACCGCAGCACAATTTCCCGCCCCCGAGGGCCGCTTCCCACCCGGGAAGCTTGCCTTTCCGCACCGCGACCTCACCGGCATCGGGACGTTGCAGCGGCATGAAATTCTCTACCTGCTGGATCAGGCCGAACAATGGGTGGCGTTGAACCGCCAGCGGTCCAAACATTCCGACCTGCTGGCGGGCCTGACGATCATCAACGCCTTCTTCGAAAACTCCACCCGCACGCTATTGTCCTTCGAAATTGCGGGCAAGCGGCTGGGGGCGGATGTCGTCAATATGCACGCCGCCACATCGAGCGTGAAGAAGGGCGAGACGCTGATCGACACCGCGATCACTTTGAACGCGATGCGGGCCGATGCCATCGTGATCCGGCATGGATCATCGGGCGCGACCGGGCTGATTGCGGACAAGGTGGATTGTCCGGTGCTGAATGCAGGCGACGGTCAGCATGAACATCCGACTCAGGCCTTGCTTGACGCGCTGACCCTGCGCCATGCCTTGGCCGAGCGGGGCGAGGGCGCCGAGGATTTCACCGGCCTCAACGTGGTGATCTGCGGCGATATCCTGCACAGCCGCGTTGCGCGCTCGAACATCCTGTGTCTGACCGCGATGGGTGCCAAGGTCCGCGTTTGCGCGCCGCCGGCGCTGATGCCGCAGGGCGTGGAGGCGATGGGGGTGGAGGTGTTCCACCGCTTCGACGATGCGCTGCACGGCGCAGAGGTGGTGATGATGCTGCGCCTGCAATCCGAACGGATGAGCGGGCAGTTCGTCCCCTCGGCCCGTGAATATCGCCACCTGTTCGGGCTGACAACACAGCGCCTTGGGCTGGCCGCGCCGGGGGCTTTGGTGATGCACCCCGGCCCGATGAACCGCGGGGTCGAGATCGATAGCGAGGTCGCCGATCTGGCGGGCCGGTCGCTGATTACCCGGCAGGTGGAGATGGGCGTGGCGATCCGCATGGCCTGCCTCGATATCCTGACGCGCGGCGCGCGCGGCGTGGAGGGCTGGGCATGAAACAGACGCGGCCTCTCACCATCACCAACGCGCAGATTGTAACGCCCGGCGGCGTGATTGCAGGCGCGCTGCGCTGCGCGGACGGCGTGATTGCGGCGCTCGGCCCGGACGTGGCCGCGCAGGATGGCGACAAGATTGCCAATGCCAAGGGCAAGCTGCTCGCCCCCGGGCTGGTCGATCTGGGCGTGTTCGCGGTTGATAAGCCCGCGTTCCAGTTTGGCGGGATCACCCGCGCGGCCCTGATGCCGGACCAGTCCCCTCCGCTCGACCTGCCGAGCCGGGTCGGCTTCATCGCCAAAAGCGGCAAGCCCGATCTGTGGGTTCACCCGCTGGCCGCTGCGACCCGCGGGCTTGAAGGGCGGGAACTGGCCGAACTGGCGCTGATGCAGGATGCGGGGGCCAAGGGCATCGCAACCGGACGGCGCTGGATCGCGGATTCGGGCGTTATGCTGCGCCTACTGCAATATGCCGCGATGCTCGGCCTCGTCGTGGTCACCCATGCCGAAGATGGCGGGCTGGCCGGAGAGGCCGCGGCCACTGCGGGCGAAATCGCCACCCGGCTGGGCCTGCCTGCCGCCCCCGCCGAGGCCGAAGCGCTGGCGATTGCGCGCGATATTGCGCTCGCGGAACTGGCCGGTGCGCGGCTGCATATCCGGCAAGTCACGACGGCGCGCGGGTTCGATCTGGTGCGCGCCGCCAAAGCGCGCGGGCTTGCTGTTACCTGCGGGATCACGCCCGCGCACTTCATGCTGTCCGATCTGGCGACCGCCGATTTTCGGACCTTCACCCGCCTTTCGCCGCCCTTGCGCATCGAGGCGGACCGGCAGGCGGCGATTGCCGCAATTGCCGATGGCACGGTGGATGTGATCGCCAGCGGCCACGATCCGCGCGGGGCCGAGGATAAGCGCCTGCCCTTCGCCGATGCGCTGCCTGGCATGGCCGGGGCCGAAACGCTGTTGGCGATGGTGCTGGGACTGGTGCGTGACGGGGTGATCGACACCGCCCGCGCCTTTGACCTGACCGCCCGCAATCCGGCGCGGCTGCTCTGTGTGGCTGCGGGCGAGTTGGCGCAGGGGCTGGAGGCCGATCTGGCGCTGATCGATCCGGATGCGCCGTGGATTATCGACCGCCGCAAGATGGAGGCCACCGCCTACAACACCCCGTTCGATCGGCAGGGCGCGCAGGGCCGGGTGCTGGGTCTTTGGAAGGGCGGGGTCAGCCTGGCGGTTTAGATCCGCCCTCCTACAAATCGAACGCGGGGTAGTGCCGGTTTGACAGCGTGAAACATCGCGCTGAACCGGGTCTAGGCGGGGTCTAAAGGGGGTCTAAGCTGGGTCTGGAGCGGCCTGAAAGCGGCTGCCCCCTGTTGGAATGCACCGCGTTTTCGCCCGCATTCCCGCCATTTTCGGCCGCGCCAGCGATGTTTCACGCGATGCGCTGCACCCGCTGCGGTGTTTTCGGCCGCCAGCCATCCTAAGCCGCGCTCCGCAAAGTAGGAAAGCCTGTGCGCGGGCCAGACAAAACAACTCCCGGACAGCGCTGGGCCATCCGGGAGCAAGGTGCTCAATCCTGTCATGCGAACCTTGTTCTCAACGCGTGCGCGCGGCCATCTGCACGTCGCGCTTCACCGCGCCTGCGGGCGGGCTTGACGCGGCATAGGCAAAGCATCCGCGACCAGCCGATTTGACCGTTCCGCACAGCGCCTTGGCACTGTTCGCGCCAAAGCCCTGGGCGGCGACGCGCCAGAACGTGCGGCCATTGACCACCGCTTCGGTGACGACCAGCTTGTGATCTTTCAGCTGCGGGAACTTGCCCTTCAGCACGGCCCAGCCACGCTCGGCCTCGATCTTGCTGTTGTACGAGCCGAGCTGAACCAGATGCGTGCTGGCGGCCTTATCCTTGCCGGCAACATCGCGCACAGCCGGCGGTGCAGCGGCTGCGGCGGTGGCTGCCATGCGGCGCTGCGGCGCGGTAGGCGCTATCCGGGGCGCGGCCGGCGCGCGGCCGGCCGACGCGCCTCGCAATTGCTGGACCACCGGGTTCGAGACGTAACGGATCGCCTGAGCCGGCGCTGCAACCGTCTGAATGGCCGGTTCGGTCGCCGCAAAGGCTGCGTTAAAGGCATCTGACGGCGCAGGAGCGGACGCATAAGTGGGCGCTGGCGCTGGCGAGGCCATCGCGAGATCGACCTGCGCCTGCTTGGCGGCTTCTGCCACCATCACGTCCTGCGCTGGGAAATTGGCAAGCGCGAGGCGCTGCGGCTGACCACCATCGGCGCGCGGGGATACATCGAGCAGGGTGGCGATGCGCTGCTGGAACATTCCGGGCGCCGACTGGGCCGCCCATCCCGCCATCCGCGCTTCGAGCTGGTCGGCGGGCACATCTTCTGCCGCCATCACCCGCGCAGCGCGCCAGTTTCCGGCCAGCGCATAGGTATAGGCAAGGTTCTGGCGCAGTTTGGGTGAAGCCTGCTCGCTCGACCGGACGGCGTTGACCAGCACGTGCACGCCGCGTTCCGGTTGCCCGGCCAGCGCCAGCGCCAGACCGAGATCGGCAGCGTCGATGGCCTGCGCATGGTCGTCCAGCATCGCGACCGCGTCGCGGCCTTCGCCGAGCGCGATCTTGGCGAGCGCGAAGCTCAGTACGGTGCGCGGGTCATTGTCGCCCAGATCCAGCGCATCGCCAAAACTGGTTGCCGCCGAATCGAAGCGGCCGGCCTCAAGATAGGCGGCACCCAGCAGCGCGCGGAAGCCGGGGTTGCGCGGTTCGGCCAGCACGGCGGCTTCGGCGTGGACGATGGCCTTGTCGACCTGCCCCTTGGCCAGCGCGGTCTGGGCGCTGCCGAAGGACAGATCGGCGCGCGGCGCGGCTGACGTCATGCAGCCGGACAGGGCGAGGCCTGCGATGGCGGTGGTGACGGCGAGCGCGAGGCGCGGCGCAGTCGGGCCGGTCTTGATGCTGCGGTCCATAGTGATTTCCCCCGTTAGGTCTTGGCTGTTCACGTTGAGATGGCGGTATGTGGTCAATGGCGTTTCAGATGCTTGGCGATCATGTCGAGATCATCATATCCGGCAAGCAGCCGGTCGAGCGCCTCGGTGACGAGCACCTGCGCGCTCGTGCCCTGCATGGTGGCAGCAAGCCGCAGCTTCAGATGGCGGTCGGCATCGAGCCGCAGGGTAAAGGCGGCGCGGCGGCCCGATTGGAGGGCGGGCACGCGGGCTTTGGTGCGGGCTGGGGACGAAGCGCCCAGAGTAGGAGCAGGCGCAGGCGCAGGCGCAGGCGCGGCGGCCAGCGGCGCATAGATCACGCTGTCGCTATCCTCGTCCGCGTAATCCTGGTCGGCGCCGTTATCAGCTTCGCCGGAAAGCGCCCCGTCTGCGTAACCTTCGTCTTTGCCATATTCGGGTTCCCGTTCGTCCGGGCCAGTCATGGTAGCATCGGCAAGCACGCGTTCTTCAAGGCGGCGCTGCTGGCGGTGCACAATCGGGCCGGCATTCGCCGCCCGCTCGCCGGTGGCGATCTGCTGGGCCGAAATGTCGGCATTGATCGGCACGATGTCCGCGCCGCCCTCTAAACCCGATTGGCCGCCTGATCCGTTGGCCAAATCCCCCATATCGTTCCAACCGAGATCCTCGAGCTGTTCATCGGCAAACGCGGCGATGGCCGCTGCGTCCGCCATCAGCGGTGCGACCTGCGGACGCATCGCGGGCTTGGCGCCGCCCTTGCGGGCGAGCAGCGAAGGGCCGAGTGAGGCGAAACCGGATTCGGACATGGCTGTGATGCCTTCCTGCGCTTACTGCGCGACCCGGCGACCGAAGCCGCCGGCGGGACGCGGCACGCCGCCAAGCTGCTGCGCAACGCCATTGGGCGTGGGCGCGAACACGGTGCGGCGGAAGTTCTTTTCAAGCCGGTCGGCAATGTAACGCCACAAGGCGGCGATCTCTGCCGCGGAACGGCTTTCGGGATCGACTTCCATCACCGTGCGGCCATCAATCATCGAGGCGGCAAAATCGGTGCGGTGGTGCAATGTGATCGGGGCCACGGTGCCGTGCTGCGACAATGCGACGGCGGCTTCCGACGTGATCTTCGCCTTGGGCGTCGCGCCGTTGACCACAAACACCAGCGGCTTGCCCGCGCGTTCGCACAGGTCACCCGTGGCACCCACGGCGCGCAGATCGTGCGGGGAGGGGCGGGTCGGCACGACGATCAGTTCGGCCACGCTGATGACCGACTGGATCGCCATGGTGATGGCGGGCGGGGTATCGATCACCGCCAGTTTGAAACCTTGTTGGCGCAATACGGCCAAATCATTGGCCAGCCGCGCCACAGTGGTCTGGGCAAAGGCGGGATATTCCGCCTCACGTTCATTCCACCAGTCGGCCAGCGAGCCTTGCGGGTCGATATCGATCAATACGACCGGTCCAGCGCCAGCGCGCTGGGCCTGAACGGCGAGATGTCCGGACAGGGTGGTCTTGCCCGATCCACCTTTCTGCGATGCCAAAGCAAGTACACGCAACGCCAGGGTCCCCCATTGATTGAACCGCCCGGGCCTGCCCAGTTGCAGGGCCCGATAACGGCTGGATGGAGACGGGATCGCAGGATACCCCTAATTTAGAGTTAACAGCCTGACTTTATGCGAAACCGACTGACCGCGCCCCGGATTGGTTTTGCAACTCCGGCGCAGGGCCGGGGCGTTTGGCAACCATTTGCTAACCCTGTTTCGCTATTGTTTTCAGCAGAGCAATTTCAACAGCACTTTGCGAGGCAATGGGCGATGGCAAGAATGATCGTGTCGAAGGTAACGGCAACGCGGGCGCAGATTGGTGTGGCGGCGGCGGCTCTTGCGCTGCTGGCGGGCCCCGCGCTTGCCGATGTGAAGGCGGGCGTTGACGCATGGAGCGCGGGCGAATTTGATCGGGCGGTGGTCGAATGGCAGGGGCCGGCAGCCGCGGGCGATCCCGATGCGCTGTTCAATCTGGCGCAGGCCTATCGCCTGGGCCGCGGGGTCGAAATCGACACTGTGCGCGCGCGCAAGCTGTATGAAGAAGCCGCCCGGCTCGGCCATGTGAAAGCCGCCGACAATTACGGGCTGATGCTGTTTCAGGAAGGCGAACAGGCCAGGGCCATGCCCATGATCAAGGCCGCGGCCGAACGCGGCGATCCGCGCGCGCAATATGTGCTGGGCCTGGCGCACTTCAACGCAGACCATGCTCCGCGCGATTGGGTGCGGGCCTATGCGCTGATGACGCTGGCGAACGGTAACGGGCTGCCGCAGGCGCGCGATGCGCTGGCGCAGATGGATAAATTCGTGCCCGAAGCCCAGCGCGCGCAGGCCCAGTCTGTCGCAAGGGAACTGGAGGCCGGGGCCAAGGCGCAGCGTTCGACCGAACTGGCGGCAGCAGAACTGGGCACGCGCCCGGTGCCTGCGCCGGCCCGACCCGCTCCGGTCACGGCCGCCGTGACCAAGGTTCCCGCACCGGCGCCCAAGCCGATGGGGCTTCCGCCCGCACCCAAGCCGGTAATGCCGACGGTCGCGGTTGCTCCGCCGCCGCAAGCCGTCTCCCACGCTACCGCAAAGCCCAAACCCGCCGCGCCCGCACCGGCGGCGCGGCGCAGGCAGGGCAATTGGCGCGTGCAGCTTGGCGCCTTCGGCGTGGCGGCCAATGCCGACCGGATGTGGGGCCAGCTTGCGGGGCACTCGGCCCTTGCGGGGACGAAGAAGAGCTTAGTGCCGGCCGGGAAAATCACCCGCCTGCTCGCCACCGGCTTTGCAAGCCAGGGCGAAGCTGACCGCGCCTGCGCCACGTTGAAGCGCGAAGGCAAGGCCTGCGTGGTCGCCGGGCAGGGCTGATGGGAGGGGGCGTCGAGGCGCCTCGTCCCGCGCGCCCTTTCAAAGCCTTGCAAACGTGATACTATCCCGCCTGACACAAGGCCGGGGGATCAGCCATGAACGAAACACTTGCGCCGGATGCTGCCGAAGGGTTGCACGGTGCTTCCGGCCACACCATCGCGCCGACTGCCGTTTCCGAACGGATCGACACGCTCGATTTCATTCGCGGGCTGGCCGTGATGGGTATCCTTGCCGCCAACATCGTTGCCTTCGGTCAGCCGATGGATGCCTACATGTACCCAGCCGCGTTCCAGACCGATCCGGGTGATCCGGGCGGGTGGATGTGGATCACGCAGTTCATTCTGATCGACGGCAAGATGCGCGGGTTGTTCACGTTGCTGTTCGGCGCGGGGATATATCTGTTCATGGAGAAGGCTTGGGCGCGCGGGGCGACCCGCTGGCTTCAGGCGTGGCGGTTGGCGATCCTGATGGTGTTCGGGATGATCCACTTCTTCTTCATCTGGCCGGGCGACATCCTGCTCTACTATGCCTTGTTCGGCTTTGCCGTGCTGGGTTGCCTCAGGTGGAGCGTCCGGACCCAGTTGGTCGCCGGGCTGGTGGGATATATCCTTGGCGTGCTGCTGATGGGCGGATCGCTGACAGTGCCGTGGCTGATTGCCGATACCCCGTTCGGTCAGTCCTCACCCGAAATCGCCGAGCAGCGCGACGACATGATCGCCGAAATCGACAATACACTGGCGCACGGCGAAGTGCCCAATGCGGCAATCGCGTCGGGCGATTACGGCGCATTGGTCACCCATCGCCTTACGGAGCAATGGTACGAACCGCTCGCCAATGCGATGCTGTTCGGCTTCGAATCGCTGCCCCTGATGCTGATCGGTGTGGCGCTTTACCGTCTAGGGTTTTTCAGCGGGGCGTTCCCCCGCGCCACATTGCTGCGCTGGGGCTGGATCGGCGTGATCTTGGGCGGGCTGGCGCATCTGGGCATCGGCCTTGCGGTCAAGGCCTATGGCTTCAGCTACTATGCGACGCTGGCGGGCTTCGTCGGGTGGAGCACGCTGCCCCGCCTGTGGATGGTGCTGGGTCTGGCGGCACTGCTGGTCGCCTATGCGCCTTCGGCAACCGGCTGGCTGGGCGAGCGGGTTCGCGCGGCGGGGCGGGCGGCGTTCACCAATTACCTCGGCACGTCGGTGGCGATGATGTTCGTCTTTCACGGCTGGGCGCTGGGCCTGTTCGGTGAGTTGAACCGACCGCAGTTGTATATTGTGGTGGTGCTGGCCTGGGTGGGGATGCTGGCATGGTCGAAGCCGTGGCTGGACCGCCATTATTACGGTCCGCTGGAATGGTTGTGGCGCTGCCTGACATACCGGACGGTCTTCCCCCTCAAGAAATAGGGGCAAGCGACAAACGTGACCAAAGAGCGCTGATTCGGCCCGCCAAAGGGCGGGGCCGCAAGCGCGACCGCGCGCCGCGCCTTATGGCGCGAAAGCCAAGGCGGACGGACGTCCGCCGCCCGGCGCTTGAGGACCGAACAAAAAACTCCTTGTTATTGAGAATAATTCGCATACATTCAGTCCTGCAAACGCTTCGCAGGAAAGATTCGCACGGTCATGTACATCTGCATCTGCAATGCCATTCGTGAGACTGATTTGCGAAAAGCCGCGCTGAATTGCGATGGCGACGCTGAAGCGACCTATGCCTGCCTCGGCAAACGCCCCAATTGCGGCCAGTGCCTTGAAGAAGCCCAGGAAATTATCGATGCCGAACGTGTGGCTGCAAGGTGCGACATATTCGCAGTAGAAGCCGCTTGAGACGCGATTGCGAACGGATCGCAAGCGACTGATTCGCAAAGATTTTTCTCGCCCACCCCTTGCGGGCAAGCCTCGGCAGCGTGTATCTAGGATGCAACGCCGGCCACCGGCTTTGATATTTCGCAAAGGATAATCCCATGAAGGGCGACCCCAAGGTCATCGACTATCTCAATCAGGCGCTCACCAACGAGCTGACCGCGATCAACCAGTATTGGCTGCATTACCGCGTGCTCGACAATTGGGGCATGAAGAAGCTGGCCGCCTACGAACGCCACGAATCAATCGAGGAAATGGAGCACGCCGATAAGCTGGCCGAACGCATCCTGTTCCTCGAAGCGCTCCCCAACTTCCAGGCGATCCACCGGCTGAAGGTGGGCGAGACGGTCGAAGAAGTGCTGCGCGCCGATCTCGCGCTTGAACACGAGGCGATCCCGCTTCTGAAGGACGCGGCGGAATATGCCCGCAGCGTCAAGGATCACACCTCGGCCGGGCTGTTCGAATGGATCCTCAAGAACGAGGAAGAGCACGTCGATTTCCTTGAAACACAATTCGAGATGATCGAGCGCATGGGCCTGCACAATTACTGCCAGCTGCAAAGCCAGCCCGCCGGCGAAAAGTAAGCGCCTGCCGCAAGGCCTGAATACGCAAAAGGGGCAGGGCCGGTCAGCGGCGCTGCCCCTTTTGCTATGCCTTGGGCGGCTGCGGGCCGATCGCGGCCAGCCGCGTTTCGAACAGAAAGAACCCCAGCCCGATCACCAGAAGCGCCATCGTCAATACCCACATGGCGGCGATGACGGTGCCGATCTGCGAAGTAATATAGGCCGAGATGAACAGCAGCATGATGACGGCGCTGATCATCACCGCCGCCGCGGTCGAAAACATGATCGCCCCCTGCATCAGTCCGCGGCGGCGCATCAGCCACCCCAATTCGCGCACCTGCCTCGGTGTGCGGTGCTCCTCCATCTTGTCTTCGATCGTTTCGATCCGTTTGGCGATCCAGATCATCCGGCTCATGATGACATTCATCACCGCACCAATGCCGGACAGAAGGAAGGCGGGCGCGAGGCTCAATTGCACCACTTGCTGCACGCGCGGGGTGGAGGCGGTGCGTTCAAAGATCTCCAGCGCGAAGGGAAGGCGCGTTTCGGCAGCCATAGCGAGGAGGTCGAACACCATCCCGGCTAATCCTTGGCGAAGGGGTTCTTGTTGGCCTTGAGCGTGACGCGCACCGGGACGGCGTCGAAGCCGAGCTTGGCACGGATGCCGTTTACCAGATAGCGTTCGTAGCTGGTGGGCAGCATATCGAGGCGGGTGCCGAAGATCACGAAGCGCGGCGGGCGGGTGCCGGCCTGCGTGATGTAACGCAGCTTGATCCGCTTGCCGCCGGGTGCGGGCGGTGGGTTGGCCTCCAGCGCATCGTCGAACCAGCGGTTCAGCGCAGCGGTGGAGACGCGCTTCGACCATGCATCGCGCAGATCGAAGGCTCCGGCGAGCATCTGGTCGAGGCCTTTGCCGGTCTTGGCTGACACCGCAAACAGCGGCAGCCCGCGCACCTGCGCCAGGCCATCGTCCAGCGCGCCGCGGATGCCGTTGAACAGCTTGCTCGCGTCTTCGGCCACGTCCCACTTGTTGATGGCGATCATCAGTGCGCGGCCTTCTTCCAGCACATGGCTGGCGATCTTCAGATCCTGATGTTCAAGCCCCTGTGTCGCATCCAGCAGCAGCACCACCACTTCGGCGAAATCAACCGCGCGGCGCGCGTCCGCCACCGACAGCTTCTCCAGCTTTTCGGTGACGTTCTTCTTCTTGCGCATCCCGGCGGTGTCGATCAGCCGGATTTCCCGCGTCTCACCAGTCTTGGGGTCGGTCCAGTCCCAATCGATGGCAATCGAATCGCGGGTGATCCCCGCTTCGGGGCCGGTAAGCAGGCGGTCTTCGCCCAGCAGCCGGTTGATCAGCGTCGATTTCCCCGCATTTGGCCGACCGACGATAGCCAGCTTCAGCGGGCCGGACGGGCGATCTTCCTCTTCCATCGCGGCGATTTCAGCGCGGGCGATCTCGTCCAGCTCGTCCCATTCCTCGGCCTTGGCGCCGATGATCGGCCACAAGCCGCCGAACAGATCGGCAATGCCTTCGCCGTGTTCTGCCGACATCGCCAGCGGTTCGCCTAAACCGAGCGCATAGGCTTCCATCGCACCGGCCTCGCCAGCCTTGCCCTCGGCCTTGTTGGCGACGACCACCACCGGCACTTCTTGTTCGCGCAAGTAGCGGGCAATTTCCTCGTCCAGCGGGGTGAGACCGGCGCGCGCATCGATCACGAAGACAGCAGCATCCGCGCCGGCAAGGCTGGCTTCTGTTTGCTTGCGCATCCGGCCCGGCAGGCTGAGTTCGTCCTCGTCCTCCCACCCTGCGGTGTCGACGATGGTGAAATTCAGGCCGGCGATATTGGCATCGCCCATGCGCCGGTCGCGCGTCACGCCGGGCTGGTCATCGACCAGGGCGAGCTTCTTGCCCACCAGCCTGTTGAACAGCGTGGACTTGCCGACATTGGGACGGCCGATGATGACGACTTCGGGCTTTTTGGGGAGGGACATGATGCCGGCCCAAGTGGGCGCAAATGCCCCAAATGGCAAGTTAAGCCGGATTCGGTGCCGGCTTCAGCCTGCCGATCAGGCCTTTTTGGCGACCGGCGGGTTTTCGCCGAGGTCTTCGTACCAGGCTTCGACCGGGCCGGTCAGCTTGATCGTCAGCGCCTGACCCTTGCGGTCCACGGCCTTGCCAGCCTGCACGCGCACCCAGCCTTCGGAGATCGAGTATTCCTCGATATCGGTGCGGACGCGGTCCTTGAACCGGATGCCGACTCCGCGTTGCAGCTTTTCGCCGTCGAAAAACGGGCTGCGCGGATTGACCGATAGGTGGTCGGGCGGAACGTCGGCGCCGTTGGCGACAGGATCGATTTCGGAGGTTTCTTCGGTCATGGCGCGCCCTTATCCGCCAATCCGCAAGCGTTCAAGCGCGTTACGCTTGCCCTTTTCGGCGGAGCGGGATAGAGGCGCTCGCTAATACGCGCGGGGTGCCTTAGTCGGTTTCCCCGCGCGGCTTCGTTCGGGCATGCGGGCGTGGCGAAATTGGTAGACGCACCAGATTTAGGTTCTGGCATCGCAAGATGTGGGGGTTCGAGTCCCTTCGCCCGCACCAACTTCGCCCCGGACCGGCCCGTACCCTCGGAATTTTTTGCAAGAAGGCTTCAGACCAGTCACCATGCAGACCAAGCAGACCGTCAACGAAGGGCTCAAGCGGGCCTACCTGATCACGATCCCGGCCGCCGAATTGTCGGCGAAGATCGATGCCGAGATTAAGAAGGTCGCTCCGCAGGTGCGGATGCCGGGCTTCCGTCCGGGCAAGGTGCCGGCCAACCTCGTCAAGAAGATGCATGGCGAATCGCTGCACGGGCAGGTGGTGAACGACACGATCCGCGAATCGGTCGACAAGCTGCTGCGCGATGAGGGCCTGCGCCCCGCGATGCAGCCGGAAATCGGCCTGAATGAAGATTACGAACAGGGCAAGGATGCCGCGATCACGGTCAGCCTTGAAGTGCTGCCTGCCATCGAAACCCCCAGCGTTGACGGGCTGAAGCTCGAACGCCTGACGGTGCCCGTGACCGATGCCCAGATCGACGAAGCGCTGGGTAACATCGCGTCGCAGAACAAGAGCTACAAGGACGCCCCCAAGACCAAGAAGGCGGCTGACGGCGATCAGCTGATCATCGACTTCGTTGGCAAGCTGGATGGCGTCGAATTCGACGGCGGCAAGGCGGAAGACGCCGCGCTGGTGATCGGTTCTGGCACCTTCATCCCCGGCTTTGAAGAGCAGCTGGTTGGCGTGAAGACCGGTGCGGAAAAGACCATCACGGTCACCTTCCCGGCGGAATACCAGGCCGCGCATCTGGCGGGCAAGGAAGCGACCTTCGACATCACCGTGAAGGCGGTGAAGGTCGAAACCGAAACCTCGCTGGACGAAGAATTCGCCAAGAGCCTGGGCCTCGACAGCCTCGACAAGCTGCGCGAGATCATGAAGGCGCAGCTGGAGCAGCAGACTGCCGGTCTGACCCGCACCCAGATGAAGCGCGCGCTGCTCGATCAGCTGGCCGCTGGCCACAGCTTCGAAGTCCCCGGCACCATGGTCGAAGCGGAGTTCCAGCAGATCTGGGCGCAGCTTCAGCAGGAAGCCGCCAATGATGCGGATCCCGCCGCTGCTCTCAAGCAGATCCAGGACGAGAAGGACGAATATCGCACCATCGCCGAACGCCGCGTGCGTCTGGGCCTGTTGCTGTCGGAAATCGGCCAAGCCAATGGCGTCGAAGTGAGCCAGCAGGAAATGGGCATGCTGGTCCAGCAGGCAGCGATGCAGTACCGCGCCGAGGATCGTGAGCGGTTCGTGCAATACGTCCAGTCCGATCCGATGGCCGCCGCCCAGCTGCGCGCGCCGCTGTATGAAGACAAGGTCGTCGACTTCCTGTTCGACAAGGCCGAAGTGACCGAGCGTGAAGTGACGGTCGAGGAACTTCAGGCCGCGATCGAAGCGGAAGACACCGCCGAAGCTGCTCCGGCTCCGAAGAAAGCGGCTGCCAAGAAGAAGGCTCCGGCCAAGAAGGAAGCCGCCGAGGAAGCGCCCGCCAAGAAGCCGGCTGCCAAGAAGGCTGCCAAGCCCGCCGAAGCCGCGGCTGAAGAAAAGCCTGCCGCGAAGAAGGCGCCTGCCAAGAAGGCAGCCGCCAAGAAGTAATCAGGGGGCCGGCGGGGGGATTATTTCCCCGCCGGTTGCCATGGACGGAATGTGGGCGCGGGCAGTGTGGCTGTCCGCGCTTTTTCGTAAGCGGCGCCTGCCTTCAGCACGGCGTGGTCAGCCCACTTGGCGCCCATGATGCTGAGGCCGACCGGCAGCCCTTCCACCGCGCCCATCGGCACGGTCAGGTGCGGGTATCCCGCAATCGCCGAAGGACTGCCGAACCCGATCGATCCATTATAATTGTCACCATTGACCAGATCGCTGGTCCACGCCGGCCCGCGCGTCGGCGCGACGAGGAACTGCACCTTGTTGTCTGCCAGCAGCTTATCAAGCGTTTCCGGCCCGGCGATCCGCAACGCATTGGCGCGCGCGGTTTCATAGGCCGCGCGGTCGGTGGTTGTTTCAGCCTGTTCGAACAATTCCTGCCCGAACCAGCGCATCTCCGCGTCCGGGTTGGCGGTGTTGAAAGCGATCAGATCGGCAAGGCTGCGCGGCGTCTCACCCTCCTTGAAAGCGGGAATGGAGGCGAGGTATTTGCCCATTTCTTCGCGCAGTTCGAACATTAGCACGGTGAAGCTGTCGGCATACATCTGGTTGTTCGGTTTGAAGCTGATGTCGACCAGCACGGCGCCTGCGCGCTCCAGATCGGCAAGCGCGGTGTTGAAGACCGCCTTCACGTCGGCGCGGTTCCCCATCTGGTCGCGCATTACTCCGATCCGCACCCCTTGGAGCGATGCTGTGTCGAGCCCGGCGGCGTAATTCGCCGCCCGCTTCGCGCCGACAGTCACCGCATCGGCCTTGTCCACGCCCGCGATGGCGGTCAGCAGCAACGCGGCATCAAACACGTTGCGGGTCATCGGCCCGGCGGTATCCTGGGTGCTGGAAATCGGCACGACATGGGTGCGGCTGACGATGCCGACGCTGGGTTTGAAGCCGACAATGCCGTTGACGCTGGCCGGGCAGGTGATCGACCCGTTGGTCTCCGTCCCGATCGCGCCCCACGCCAACCCCGCGGCGATTGCCGCGCCGCTGCCGGACGAGGAACCGCAGGTATTGCGATCAATCGCGTGGGGGTTGCGGGTCAATCCGCCCACCGCGCTCCACCCGCTGGTCGAACTGTCGGAGCGGATGTTGGCCCATTCGGAAAGGTTGGTTTTGCCCAGCACCACGCCGCCGTTTTTGCGCAGCAGCGCGATCATCGGCGCATCGCGGCCCGTGGTATTGCCTTTCAGTGCCAGCGATCCTGCCGTGGTCGGGAACTCGGCGGTTTCGACATTGTCCTTCACCAACACTGTGCGGCCTTGGAGAATTGTGCCGATCACGGCGTCCGATGCCGCTTTGCGCGCCGCGTCCGCATCATAGACGATCACCGAATTGAGCTGAGGCCCCGCATCATCCAGAGTCCGGATCAGATTGATCTGTCGCTCTGCTTCGAAGGCCGCAGTCGCCGGCTCGTTGGCAAGAGCAGTCGTGGCGACGCTGGCGAGCAGCAGGGTGAGGGCCGGTCTGGCCAGTATGCGCTTGTTCATAGTGACAGGGTTTGCCACGCATCCGGGCTGCGACAAGGGGGAAAACGTCGGCCCGATGGCGCTCGTCCTCAGGCTATTCACACCCGACACGGTAAACGCCCTTGAAATTGCCCCCATGTGTCCGACATAGCCGTATCAGAACCTACGAAGGACACGGCACTGACATGATCGATCTGTTTGGCAACAACGGCGAAACCTACGGCACCCAGGGTCAGTTCACCCGCGACCCCGTGACGGGCGCATTGGTCCCGGTCGTGGTTGAGCAGACCAGCCGGGGTGAACGCAGCTTCGATATCTTCAGCCGCCTGCTGCGCGAACGCATCGTCTTCGTCACCGGTCAGGTCGAAGACGGCATGGCATCGCTGATCACGGCGCAGCTCTTGTTTCTGGAAAGCGAAAACCCGTCGAAGCCGATCAGCATGTATATCAACTCGCCGGGCGGCGTGGTGACGGCGGGTCTCGCGATCTTCGACACCATGCAATATATCAAGCCGCGCGTGTCGACGGTGTGCATGGGCCAGGCAGCATCGATGGGCAGCTTCCTGCTCGCCGCGGGTGAGCCGGGGATGCGCATCGCGCTGCCCAACGCGCGAATCATGATCCACCAGCCTTCGGGCGGCGCGCGCGGTATGGCGTCGGATATCGAGATTCAGGCGCGCGAAATCCTGCGCATCCGTAGCCGCATGAACGATCTTTACGTGAAGTTCACCGGCCGCAGCCTTGAGGAAATCGAAAAGGCGATGGACCGCGATACCTTCCTCGAAGCCGAAGAAGCCAAGGCTTTCGGCCTTGTCGACAAGGTGTTCGAGACGCGGCCCGATCATGAGGAAACCGATGCTGAGGGCGGTTCGGGCGGCGCGCCTGAGTAATCCGCGGGCCCGTTCCTGCACCGCAGCGGGACAATCTGCTGCAAGGCGTGGTTTTTCCGTGCTCTACCGATGGCGGGCCTTATGGTAACAGCACGAAATCACGCCCCATGTGTTGATTCATGCGGCGCGAACGATACACTTGACGAATCCGCCCCGGACACCGCGGCGTCTGGGGCAGCGGATTCGAGGACACAGGAATGACCAAATTGAGCGGATCCGACAGCAAGAGCACCCTCTACTGCAGCTTTTGCGGGAAGTCGCAGCATGAGGTGCGCAAGCTTATCGCTGGCCCGACCGTGTTCATCTGCGATGAATGCGTCGAACTGTGCAACGACATCATCCGCGAAGAAACCAAGGCAGGGATCGCCGGCAAGAAGGATGGCGAGATCCCCACGCCGATGGATATCTTCACCACCCTGAACGATTACGTGATCGGTCAGGACCGGGCGAAGCGCGTGCTTTCGGTCGCGGTGCACAACCATTACAAGCGGCTGAAGCATTCCAGCAAGGCGGGCGACGTCGAACTGGCTAAATCGAACATCCTGCTGGTCGGCCCGACAGGTTCCGGCAAGACGCTGCTGGCGCAGACGCTGGCGCGCACCTTCGATGTGCCCTTCACGATGGCCGATGCGACCACGCTGACCGAAGCGGGCTACGTGGGCGAGGATGTCGAGAACATCATCCTCAAGCTGCTGCAGGCGTCCGACTATAACGTGGAAAAGGCGCAGCACGGGATCGTCTATATCGACGAGATCGACAAGATCACCCGCAAGGCTGAAAACCCCTCAATCACCCGCGACGTGTCGGGCGAAGGCGTGCAGCAGGCGCTGCTGAAGCTGATGGAAGGCACCACCGCGTCCGTGCCGCCGCAGGGTGGGCGCAAGCATCCGCAGCAGGAATTCCTGCAGGTGGACACGACCAACATCCTGTTCATCTGTGGCGGCGCCTTTGCCGGTCTGGACAAGATCATCGCCGACCGTCTGCAAAAGCGCAGCATCGGCTTTGGCGCGAATGTCGCCGATCCCGACAAGCGCCGCGTTGGCGAGTTGCTGGAAAAGAGCGAGCCTGAGGATCTCCTCAAGTTCGGCCTGATCCCCGAATTCGTCGGCCGTCTGCCGGTCATCGCCACGCTACACGATCTGGATGTGCCGGCGCTGGTAACGATCCTCAACGAACCCAAGAACGCGCTGGTGAAACAGTATCGCAAGCTGTTCGAGCTTGAGGATGTGGAGCTGACCTTCACGCCTGATGCGCTGCAGGCGATTGCCGAACGCGCGATCAAGCGCAAGACCGGCGCACGCGGGCTTCGTTCCATCGTCGAAGGCCTGCTGCTCGACACGATGTTCGACCTGCCCGACATGGAAGGCGTCACCGAAATCGTGATCGACGCCGATGTGGTCGCCGGCAAGAAAGAACCGGTCCGCGTGATCGGCGGCGAAGCGAAGAAGGAAGAGGCGGCTTAATTCGTTCGCCCTTAATCGCCGGGCGCGCGCATCCGCGCGCTTGGCTTTCCTCGCATAAGCTCAGGTGGCCGCTCGGCCTTGCGGTCGCGGCGCGACCGCTAAGCCCGGCAACGGGTCAACAGATCTTCCCCAGATACCAAAACCCCGCCCGGCCCTTGAGGAAGGCCGAACGGGGTCAGGAAAAGAGCCGCCCCTCTGGGTGGGGGATGGGGGATGAGGCGCGGCGCCAGCCGATAAGCCTCAGCCGGGCAGGAATACGCCGTCGGTGACGTGCACCACGCCGTTCGACGTCATGACGTCGGCCTGCACCACGGTGGTTTTGCCGCCCTTCGCATCGGTGATCACGACCTTGCCGTCTTCGAGCATCGCGGTCAGCGTGCCGCCTTGCAGGGTGGTGATGGTGGCCTTGCCGCCGTTCGCGTTGATCAGCGTGACCAGATCACCCGCCGTCACCTTGCCCGCGACTGCGTGATAGGTGAGGATGGTGGTCAGCGTGCCCTTGTTTTCCGGCTTGACCAGTGTTTCCACGGTGCCGGCGGGCAGCTTTGCAAAGCCGGCGTCAGTCGGGGCGAAGACGGTGAAGGGGCCGGGGCCGCTCAACGTTTCGACAAGGCCGGCGGCCTTCACAGCGGCGACCAGCGTGTTGTGGATGCCGGTGCTCGCCGCGACTTCGACGATGTTGGGTTCGGCATGGTGGCCGGACTTGTGGTGATCGGCCAACGCCGGCGCGGCGACGAGGCCGGTGGTCGCGGCCAGAGCGGCGGCGATGACAGCAGTCAGGGTGGTTTTGGGGGTCACGATGGGGATCTCCGTAAAGGGAATGTCAGGGCTGCAAGCCCCTCCCGCTTGCATCAGACGTTACGGCGCCCCGAAGTGGCCGGATGTGGTGAAATCGCGATAATGGCTGAAGCGCCGCTGACGCGCGGCCAAGCGAGCGGTCAGACGCGGGTGAAGGCGCCTTTGGCCACGACCGGGCCGGCGTCGACGCCGTCCGGCTTGCCGCCGATCGGTTCGCGGGTGAGGACAAGGCCCGCCCCATCGCCAAGCTTGGCAGTGACCGCGGCAGGCAACGTCATTGCGCGCACCGTGCCCGGAGCGACCACGCCCAGCGATTGCACATCGCTGCCGTCGGCCGGCACCAGCCACAATTCGTGGTCATGCACCCCGTCAGCGGTCAGCCCGATCGCGGCGACCAGCATCTTTTCGCTTTCGGGGATGTAGGTGACATCCAGGCGCAGGCCGGTTTCGCCAATTGGCACGGTTGCGACCATGGGCGCAGCAGCAGCGATCTGCGTCGGCGGAGCCTGAACAGTGCTGTCGGGGGCAAGAGCAAGCCATGCCAGGGCGACAGCGGCCGCAGCGGCTGAAAGACCCGCAACCCACTGCCAACGCCGCACCCGCGCTTCGAGCGCGACGACATTGGAGGCGGGCGCATCAGAAGCCGGCGCAGCGACATCCGCCTGCTGCGCGGCGAGGCGCGCGGCGATGCCAACCCACACATGACCGCTCGGTTCCGCGCCCGGCATGGCGTCGGTCAGCGGGGCGAACCAATCATCCCACCATTCCTTGCGCCACGCGAAGGCCGGATCGGTCGTGTATTTTCCGCGCGCTGCCAGCAGCTCTTCGCCTTCAAGCAGGCCGAGCGCCCATTCGGCGGCGATCATCGGATCGTCGCGGGTCACGCCGTCTTCGGGCACGGGATCCTCGGGCGCGCTCATGCCGCTTCACTCGCTTCAAGGCAGGCGCGCAGGCGTTGCAGACCCCGGCGGATCCAGCTTTTCATGGTGCCCAGCGGCACATCGGCGGCTTCGGCCAATTGCGCATAGGTTTTGCCTTCAAAGAACGCCGCGCGGATATGGCCCTGCGTGCGGTCATCCAGCGCGCCAAGGCATTTGTGGATTTGCGCGGCCTGCTGCGCATCGACCAGCAGCATGTCGGCGAGCGGGGTTTCATCCGCCAGCGGTGCGGCCTCTTCCACCGGCACGGCCCCGCCGCGCACCTTCCCGGTGCGCAGCCGGTCAATCGCGCGGTTGCGCGCAAACGCCGCCAACCACGCGATTGGGCTCGCACGGGCGGGATCATAGCGGTCGGCCCGCTGCCACAGATTGATATAGACGTCTTGCAAGGCGTCCTCGGCTTCCTTTCGGTCCCCCAATATACGCAAGCATATGCCGAAGAGCTTCACCCGCGTGGCGCGATAGATTTCCTCCAGCGCGGACTGGTCGCCCTGCGCCAATCGCACCATCGCATCGCGCAGTGCTTCACGCGCTTGATCGGAGGAAGAACGGGGTAGGGCGGCCATCAGCAATCGGCCCCGCAAGGCTGGCAGGGCTCGTCGCCGCTTTCCACCTGAAGCGTCGCATGACCCACGCCGAACCGGTGTTCCAGCGATCCGGCGACTTCGCGCAGGAAAGTGTCGGAGGCGGGACGGCCTGGCATCACAAGGTGCGCGGTCAGCGCGACTTCCGTGGTCGACATCGGCCAGACGTGAAGATCGTGCACCGCCGTCACACCGTCGAAAGCGGCAAGGTGATGCTTTACTTCGACCAGGTCGATCCGTGCGGGCGCGGCCAGCAGCCCCATGGTCAGGCTGTCACGCGCCAGACCCCATGTGCTCGCCCCGATCACCACCAGAATGATCAGGCTGACCAGCGGATCGATCCACGCAATGCCGGTGAAAATGATTGCCAGCCCCGCCACGACGACGCCCAGCGACACCAGCGCGTCAGCCGCCATGTGGAGATAGGCGCCGCGGATGTTCAGATCGTTATGGCCCTTCAGAAACAGCATTGCGGTAAAGCCGTTGATCGCGATCCCGATCCCGGCGACCACCACCATCGCCATGCCCTGCGGTTCGACGGGGTTCATCATCCGCTGCACGGTTTCAAACAAAATGGCGCCAATCGCTACCGCCAGCATCAGCGCATTGGCGAGCGCGGCAAGGATCGTCGAGCTTTTATAGCCATAGGTGAACCGGCCAGATGCAGGGCGGCGCGCGGCGATGCTGGCGATCCATGCGAGCGCCAGCGCCAGCACATCGGACAGGTTGTGGCCTGCATCCGCGATCAGCGCCATGGAGCCGTAAATCAGCCCCGCGCTTGCCTCCAAAGCGACAAAGGCGACATTCAGCGCAATGCCGATCGCAAAGGCGCGGCCGAAATCGGTGGGGGCGTGCGCATGCCCATGAGCATGGTCGTGATGGTGATGATGATGGGCGTGCGCGTGAGCCATTATGCGTCAGTTGTAGACGCAAGCATCGAGCCCGTCACGCCTGACGATACCGATGCGCTTTTCGATCCGGTTGCCGTGGCGCGCGAGCCACCCGCCGGGGCTTTTGACCGAGCGTTTCTTGGGGCTGGGCAGGGCGGCGGCCATGCGGCTTGCCTCGTCCCGGTTGATGCGGGCGGCAGAGTGACCGAAATACCGCTGCGACCCGGCCTCGGCGCCATAGGTGCCGATCCCGGTTTCTGCGACATTGAGATAGACTTCCATGATCCGCTGCTTGCCCCAGATCAGTTCGATCCAGAAGGTGAACCACGCTTCCAGTCCTTTGCGGAAATAGCCGCCGCCTTGCCACAGGAAGACGTTTTTGGCGGTCTGCTGGCTGATGGTCGATCCGCCGCGGATTTTGCCCCCTTCCATGTTCTCGCGCATCGCCTGCTCGATCGCTTCGGTATCGAAGCCGGAATGTTCGCAGAACCGCGAATCCTCCGCGGCGATCACCGCGCTGACAAGATTGCGGTCGATATTGTCGAGGTTTTCCCAATCCTTAGTGATGCCGTGTTCGTCCATCACCATTGTCGCAGTGACCGGCACCGGTAGCCATTTGAACAGCACCACCAACACCACCGTCAGGCCGATGAAACCGGCAAAACCCTTGGCAAGGTATCGGAGAATGGTTGAGGCCATCGCGCGGCTCTAGCGCAGCGATAACGGCGTGGGAAGCATCCCGCTTGCGCATCGGGGCGGGGCATGGCTACCTGCGGGCCGATAACCCGGGAGAATCCGAAATGCGTCTGCTTACTGCCGCCACCAGCGCCATCGCGCTTGCCCTTGCCGCCCAGCCCGCGTTTGCCGAAGCGCCCGAAACGCGAAAGGCGATCGAAGCGGAGTATGACAGCTACCTCGCCCCGCTGTTCCTCGATTTTCATGCCAACCCCGAGATGGGCTTTCTGGAAAACCGCACGGCTGCCAAGATGGCGACGGAACTGAAAGCGGCTGGCCTGCAAGTCACCACCGGCGTCGGCAAGACCGGCGTGGTCGGCATCCTGAAAAACGGTGATGGTCCGCTGATCCTGCTGCGTGCCGACATGGACGGGCTGCCGGTGGAGGAGAAATCGGGCCTCTCCTACGCCTCCAAAGCGTTACAGGTGGGCGAGGATGGCAAGGAATATCCGGTGATGCACGCCTGCGGGCATGATGTGCACATCACCTCGCTGGTCGGCACCGCGCGGCGGCTGGTGGCGATGAAGGACCAGTGGAAAGGCACGCTGATGTTCGTCGTGCAGCCCGCCGAAGAAGGCGTGCGGGGGGCCAAGGCGATGATGGAGGACGGGCTGTACCAGCGGTTCGGCAAGCCCGATTATGCGGTGGCCTTCCATGTCGCTGCTGAACTGGAGACGGGCAAGGTGTCCGCATCCGAAGGCATCCAGTATTCATCCTCGGATTCGCTCGACATCCGCGTTCCCGGCATCGGCACCCACGGCGCAGCGCCGCATCTGGGGCGCGATCCGGTGTACATCGCATCGCAGGTGGTGACCGCGCTGCAATCCATCGACAGCCGCGAAATCTCGCCGACCAAGCCGGTGGTGGTGACCGTCGGTTCGTTCCACGCCGGGTCGAAGCACAACATCATCTCGGACGAGGCGAAGCTGCAAGTCACGGTGCGCGCCAATGACGAGGAAACCCGCGAGCAGGTGATCGCCACGGTTGAACGGATCGCTGTCAATATCGGCAAGGCGCATGGTCTGCCGGACAATATGCCGGTCACGGTGACGCGCCTTTCGGGCACGCCGACCACGATCAACGATGCCGCGCTGGCCCGCCGTCTCAATGCGGTGATGCAGCGCGAGCTGGGCGCAGCGGCGTTCCAGCCGTTCGAACAGCGCAACATGGGCGCGGAGGACTTCACCTACTTCGTCGCCGCCGACACGGGCGTTCCGGGCTATTACTTCGCGGTCGGCGGCACCACGCCGGAACGCATCGCGGCGGCCAAGGCCGGCGGCGCTCCGATTGCGGGGCACCATTCGCCCTTGTTCCAGGTTGCGCCGCGCGAGAGCGTGGTGCTGGGCACCCGCGCGATGGTGGCCGCAGTGCTGGACCTGGCGCCGGCGAAATGATGATATGAAAAGGGCGCCGCAATCGCTTGCGGCGCCCGTTTTAATCTGGGTCTAACAGGGGCTGCCCCGCTTCACGCGACGCCCGGCAGCAGCCGTTCACCCGCGATCCGCTGCATTGCCTTTTGCAGCTTTTCAAATGCGCGCACTTCGATCTGGCGGATGCGTTCGCGGCTGACATCGTAGGCCTGCGACAGTTCCTCCAGCGTCTGCGGCTTTTCGGTCAAGCGGCGTTCGGTCAGGATGTGGCGTTCGCGCTCGTTCAGGCTTTCCATCGCTTGGCTGAGCATCGCCATGCGCATCTGCGATTCTTCGGCCTCGGCTACGGTTTCGTCCTGGAGCGGGCGGTCATCCGCCAACCAGTCCTGCCATTCGCCCGAGCCTTCCTCGGCCCCGCGCAAGCTGACGTTGAGCGAGGCATCGCCGCCCATCATCATGCGCCGGTTCATGTTGATCACTTCCTGTTCCGGCACGCCCAGATCGGTTGCAATCTTGGTCAC
>JBIKSA010000049.1:0-15685 GCA_044348875.1 Erythrobacter sp.
GGCTTCGAGCTGCTTCTTCATCCGGCGAAGGTTGAAGAACAGCTTCTTCTGCGCCGCGGTGGTGCCCATTTTCACAAGGCTCCACGACCGCAGGATAAACTCCTGCATCGACGCCTTGATCCACCACATCGCGTAAGTCGCGAGGCGGAAACCGCGATCGGGTTCGAATTTCTTGACGCCCTGCATCAGCCCCACATTGCCTTCCGAAATCAGGTCGGAGACGGGCAGGCCATACCCGCGGTAACCCATCGCGATCTTCGCAACGAGCCGCAGGTGGCTGGAGACGAGCTGGGCGGCAGCTTCCGGGTCTTCGTGTTCCTGATACCGCTTTGCGAGCATATATTCCTGCTCGGCGGTCAACACGGGAAATTTGCGGATTTCCGACAGATAGCGATTGAGGCTCTGCTCACCGCTAAGCGCCGGGACCGAAGAAGTTCTGGACTTGGTCACTGGTTACCTAACCTTTCTGGCGTCGACCGCTTGCACGAGACCCCTGATGGGCATCCCGCGAACTGGGCCACGGGTTCTGTATATACGCGAAAATCTGTCAGATGTATGCGCGTTTCATCGATCACTACGTCGTAGTTGGTCGATCAGTTCCGCCATATCGGGCGGTAAATCGCTGCTGAACCGGATATTCTCGCCCGTGATGGGGTGGACAAAGCCCAATTCCGCGGCGTGCAACGCCTGCCGTTCAAAGCCGAGTCGTTCCAGAAGCGGGCGCAGTTGTTTGGGGGTTCGGCCATAGGCAGGGTCTCCCAATAAAGGATGACCGATTGACGCACAGTGAACGCGAACCTGGTGGGTTCGCCCGGTTTCCAGCCGGCATTCGATCACGGCGGCGTCATCCAGTCGTTCCACCACCTTGTAATGGGTGATCGCAGTTTTCCCGCGTGAGGAATTATTGGGCAGCACTGTCATTTTCTTCCGGTCAGCATCAGACCGGCCGACGCGCGCATCGATGGTGCCCTCGCCAGGCGAGGGGTGCCCGGCGGTGACGGCGATATAGCGGCGGTGAACGGTATGCGCGGCGAACTGCACGGCCAGCCCTTCGTGCGCGGCATCCGATTTGGCGACGACCAGCAGGCCGGACGTGTCCTTGTCGATCCGGTGGACGATCCCGGGCCGCGCCACGCCGTTGATGCCGGATAGATTGCCCCGGCAATGGTGGAGCAAAGCATTGACCAGCGTGCCGGTGATGTTGCCCACGGCGGGGTGGACGACCATGCCCGCCGCCTTGTCGACCACGATCAGGTGCTGGTCTTCATAGGCGATCGTGAGCGCAAGATCCTCGGGCGCTGCCTCGGCCGGCATGGCGGCGGAAATGATGATGCGGAACGTCGTGCCTTCTGCGACCTTCATTGATGCCGACGTAGCGGTCTTCCCCGCAACATCCACGCGGCCTTCATCGATCAGACCTTGGACGCGCGCGCGGGACAGGCCAGTGGCTTCGGCCAGCGCCTTGTCGAGACGGCCAGATGCGAGGATTGTGGCGGTGATGATTTCGGTCGCGGACATGCTATGGCCATGCGCGATGCAGGTTGAAGTGACAAGCCAAGCCCTCAACGCCATGCGCGCCGCCGCTGCCGCTGCACATCCGCGTGAGGCGTGTGGCATCCTGCTCGGCAGCGGCGGGCGGATCACCGAGGCGCGCGAAACCGCCAATCTCCACCCTACGCCTCGCACCCATTTCGAAATCGACCCGCAGGCGCTGATCGATGCTCACCGCGCTGCGCGGGACGAGGGCGCTCCGCAGGTGGTGGGTTATTTCCACTCGCATCCGGTGGGCGAACCCGTCCCGTCAGCCACCGATCGCGCCTGCGCCGCGGGGGACGGGCGGGTGTGGGCAATACTTGCGAGGGAGGACGTAAGGTTCTGGATAGACGGGGAATCGGGATTCGCCCCACTTTCCTTTACCATTCACGAAGGCTAGGAATGCCCGCATGATTTCTCAAACCGATCTCGCCGCGATGCTCTGTTCGCGCCTGTGCCACGATATGCTCTCGCCGGTGGGGGCGCTGGCCAACGGGCTGGAACTGCTTGCTGACGAACAGGACCCGAAAATGCGGACGCAGGTGGTCGAACTGCTCGAACAATCGGCGAAGATCAGCACCGACAAGCTGAAGTTCTTCCGGCTGGCGTTCGGCGCGGCGGGCGGATTTGGTGAGGCGATCCCGGTGGATGAAGCCAAAAGCGTGATCAACGCGCTGGCTTCCGATGCCAAACGCGTCGAGGTCAACTGGGCCATCGCCGAACCCAGCCTGCCCAAACCCGCGGTTAAGGTGCTGCTGAACCTCGCGCAGATCGGTCTGGATGCGCTGGTGCGCGGCGGCACGCTAGACATCGGAGCCGAACGGCGCGAAGGTGCGTTTGAAATCGTTGCCCGTGCCCGCGGTGACCGGATTGCGTTTGACGAAACCATCGGCCGCGCGTTGCAGGGCGATCTGGATGAAAGCGAGATCACCTCCCGCACCGCCGCTGCGCACATGATCGCAGTGCTGGCCGAGGAGATGGAGGGCGGGCTCCAGTACAAGATGGGTGACGGGGCGCTGGTGCTGGGCGCGGTGCTGCCTGAACCTGAAGGCATGATCGGATAAGAAGGGGTGATGATGGGGGGAGAGGACGAACTGGTTCACGAGGAACGCCTTTCGCCCAATCACGATGATCGCGCTCTGCCGATCAGCATGGCGGTGCTGCATTATACCGAGATGAAGCCGGTCGGCACCGCGATTGACCGGCTGACCGATTCTGCGGCGAAAGTCAGCGCCCATTATCTCATCACCGAAGAAGGCGGAGTGATCCGTCTGGTGCCCGAAGACCGCCGGGCTTGGCACGCGGGTGCGAGCTATTGGCGCGGCATCCCTGACGTGAATTCCGCGAGCATCGGGATCGAACTGGATCATCCCGGCCACGCGCCCGAGAATGGGGGCTATCGCGGCTTTGCCGCTGCACAGATCGACGCGCTGATCCCGCTGCTGTCGCGGATCGTGAAGCAGTATGACATTCCCCGCGCCAATGTGGTCGGCCATTCCTGCGTGGCACCGATGCGGAAAACCGATCCGGGTGAGCTGTTTCCGTGGGATCGTCTGGCCGAATACAAGCTGTGCCTACCGCGCCCGGCGTGCCTTGCGGCGGGCAATCCGTTTCACAACGACGGATCGTTTTTCATGGCGCTGGAACGGTTCGGCTATGACATCACCGATCAAGTGAAGGCGGTTGAGGCGTTCGAACGGCGCTGGCGGCCCGAACGCATCACCGGGGTTCCCGATGGAGAAATCGCCGCGATCCTGTGGCAATTGCTGCTGGACCGCGATCAGGGGCGGACGCGCTAACTGACCCACCTCCGTTCGCCTCGAGCCGTTCGGCGGTTCATCCTGCCTGCCGAAAGGCTCGAGGCGAACGGAATTTGGCATTCGGTTGTTTCACGCCTATACCCCCAATCGTCAGGGGGTCTGAGGCAGCCGCGTGTCCGCAAGGACGCGAGGAAAGTCCGGGCTCCACGAAACAAGGGTGGCGGGTAACGCCCGCCGGTCGTCCTTCGGGGCGGCAAGGGAAAGTGCCACAGAGAGCAAACCGCCGATGGCCCGTGCTTCTTTCGGAGTTCGGGGACAGGCAAGGGTGAAAGGGTGCGGTAAAAGCGCACCGGGGGGCCGGCAACGGCAACCGCATGGCAAACCCCACCCGGAGCAAGGCCGAATAGGGGCCGCGCGCCAGCCGCAAGGCGGGTAGGGGTGTTTCGCCCCGAGCGGCCCGGGTTGGCTGCTAGAGCGCCGGAGCAATCCGGCGAGCAGATGAATGGCTGCCACCATGCGGCAGGTCCCCTAGGGGATACCGTGCATGGACACAGAACCCGGCTTATGATGGCCCCCTGATACGAAACACCGCGCGCGGGCACCCGCCGCTTCGACCCTGAAGGAACACAGCCCCAATGCAGGTGATCGGATCGACAATCAGCCCGCGCACCTATGCCAACCGCCCGCAGGCCCAGCGCTGGGCGGTGATCATCGCGGTGGTGATGCAGATCGGCGCGGGTTTCCTGCCGCGCTTCGGCATTGGCGAATTCATCGGCACGCGGTCCGATGCGGTGCGCACGCTTATCACGCCTGCGGGATGGGCCTTTGCTATCTGGGGGCCACTGTTCTTGCTGTCCGTGGCCTTTGCCATTTGGCAGGCTCTGCCGTCGCAGCGAACCAACGCCTTGCTTGACCGCATTGCATGGCCTGCCGCGGTTGCGCTGGCGGCGCAGGGTGTCTGGTCGATTTATACGCAGATCGCCAATCTGACCGTGGTTTCAGTGATGATCATCCTTGTCTCGCTGGTCGGACTGCTGGTGGTGCTGCGCGCACTGGTGCGCATGCCTTTGTTGTCGCGGGGGGAGCGGGTCTTTGTCGCCCCCGCCTTCACTGCGCTCGCGGCGTGGCTGACTGCGGCGAGCATCGTCAATGTGTCAGCCAGCCTGAAATATCACGGCATCGCCGGCGCGGAGCCTTCACCCGGGATCACCACGCTGATGATCGTGATCGGCGCAATCATCGCGGCAATTGCGGTGTCACGCTCGCGCGGCGCGCCGCTTTACGGGCTGGTGTTTGTCTGGGCTCTGACCGCTATCAACGCGGCGGGCGGCGAGCGCTTCGCCAGCGTGGGCTGGGCGGCCACCGGCGGCATCGTGCTGGTGCTGGCAGTGACCGTGTGGCGGCTGTCCGACAAGCACAACCGCCGGCACTGGTTCGGCGGTTAGGGGCGGCCCACGCTCACATAGTCGAAGCCTGCTGCGCGCATATCGCCCGGCTTGTAGACGTTGCGCAGGTCAACCATCACCGGCGCATTGGCAAGTTCCTTGACCCGCTTCAGATCGAGCGCGCGGAACGCGTCCCATTCGGTCACGATCACCACCACGTCCGCGCCCTCGATCGCCTCATAGGCGTTGGCGCACATGGTGACGCCGGGCAGCAGCGGGCGGGCCTGTTCCATCCCTTCCGGGTCATAGGCCGCCACCGTCACGCCCGCATCCATCAGCGTCTGCGCAACGGCAATCGACGGAGAGTCGCGCATGTCATCGGTGTTGGGCTTGAACGTCAGGCCCAGCAGCGCCGCTTTCTTGCCGCGCGCCTCGTCAAACCCGCCCAGCGCGTCGACGACCTTGCGGCCCATTGCGCGCTTGCGGGTGTCATTGACCTTGACCACAGCCTCCACGATCCGCGTTGGGCTGTCGTAATCCTCGGCCGTCTTAAGCAGCGCGAGCGTATCCTTGGGGAAGCAGCTGCCGCCGTAGCCCGGGCCGGCGTGCAGGAACTTCGATCCGATGCGGTTGTCCATCCCGATCCCGCGGCTGACGTCCTGCACATTCGCGCCGACCTTCTCGCACAGATCGGCCATTTCGTTGATGAAGGTGATCTTGGTCGCAAGGAAGGCGTTGGCGGCGTATTTGATCAGCTCGCTGGTGCGGCGGCTGGTGAACAGGATCGGGCTTTCGTTGAGGAACAGCGGGCGATAGACTTCGCGCATCACCTCACGGCCGAACTCATCCTCGGCGCCGATCACGATCCGGTCAGGCCGTTTGAAATCGCCGATCGCCGCGCCTTCGCGCAGGAATTCGGGGTTGGAGACAACGGCGAACCTGTGGCCCCTTTCGCTAAACGTGCCGGTTTCGGCGATGATCCGTTCCACCTCGTCCCCGGTGCCGACGGGCACAGTCGATTTCGTCACGATCACCGCGTCATTGCTGAGCTTTTCGCCCACTTCGCGCGCGACTTCGTAAACGAAGGTGAGATCGGCATGGCCATCACCCCGGCGGCTGGGCGTGCCGACCGCGATGAAGATCGCCGCCGCGCCGGCAATGCCTTCGCCAAGATCGGTGGTGAAGCTGAGCCTCCCGGACTTCACATTGCTTTCAACCAGCGCATCGAGGCCCGGTTCATAGATCGGCATGATCCCGGCGTGCAGACGGTCGATCTTGCTCTGATCCTTGTCGATGCACACCACATCATGGCCGAAATCGGCGAAGCACGCCCCCGATACCAGCCCGACATAGCCCGAACCCACCATTGCAATCTTCATGAACAGTAGTCCTCAAGAAAAGCCCGGCGCAGGCCGGCGCTCCAGATGGCGGCGCCCTATTTCGGGCGGTCGCCGTGGAAGATACCCACCGTTCCGTCGTCGCCAGTGCGGGCCTGGAGGATCCGCCGTTGGTCGCCTTCAAGAACGAGGGCTGTAAGCACACCGGAACGGAACGCCCCGGTGTCAATGCCGATGCGATTGCCGCAGTCGATCACGTGTTCGAAGATGGTGTGGCCGTGCACAACCACCTTCTCGAGCGGGCCTTCATGGCTTAGAAAACGTTCACGAATCCACAACAGATCGGAGCGCTTCTGTTCGCCAAGTGGGCGCGATGGGTCGATCCCGGCATGGACGAACACATAATCGCCGGCGCAAATCATCGTTTCGAACCCCCCGATGTAATCGCGGGTCGCCTGCGACACGACAAGGGGGAGCCGGTTGAAAACTTCCTCAAGTTCGAGCGTGGCAAGCTGTTTGGTCGAAAAGCCGTAGCTCAGCACGGTTTCGCGCCCGCCATGCTTCAGGAAATGGCGCAGCGCCTCAGGCTTGGTGAAGGCAGCGAGGAACATTTCTTCATGGTTGCCCGCCAGCACCCGCACATTGCGGGTCTGCTGCCAGATGCGCGCCCGTTCAACTACGCCCGCGCTGTCCGGCCCGCGATCGACCAGATCGCCAAGCAGGATGATGTGATGATCGATCCCGGGCGCAGCGCCAATTTCGCCTTCGATCGCGGCAATGACCGCTTCGAACAGATCGAGCCGCCCGTGAATGTCGCCAATCGCATAATAACGTGCGCCGTCCGGCACCGCCGGAAGTGCCGGCGGCGGAGCAGGACTGAAAAACTCGCGCAATTTAGACAGCATAATGCGTTTGGTGATCCGGTTGAGCGACCCAGCGACAAGCTGCGGGGCAGGCAGTCATTACCGCTCTCCCTGAAGAAGCCGCGCGATAACCTTGCGAACGGCAGGGCGCAACCAACCCTGTGGGCGACGCTGGCATTGGACGGCAAGCGGTGCCATTTTGTCGGCAAGCAGTGCGGCGGGTAGTTTAATCCAGTGTGAAGCTGACCGTCGTGACAACCCGCACCTTTTTGTAAGGGCTGTCCGCCATGCCCCACCCACCGGCCTCGCCATCGCGCGCCTCGATCTCGAAATAGCCTTGCGTGGCGTCCTTGATCTTGCCGACGCCGGAGCTTGAATCCTGTGCAAATTGCTGGGCAGCCGCGCGGGCGTCTTTCGTGGCTTCGGCGACCATTTCGGGCTTGATGTCGTTCAGCTTGGTGAAGGTGTAGGCCATGCCCGATCCTTCCTCGATGAACACACCGCGCCCGACCAGGTCGAACTGGCGCGCGACAGCCTTTTGCGCGCGGGCAATGTCGGTGGTGCGCAGCGCGAGCCGCTGGCGCACGGTGAAGGTGGTGACGCCTTCATTGGTGAAGCTGGTCACATTGGCGCCGGTCGGCTGAAGCGCGTCGGCAGGAAAGCCCAGCTCTTTGAAGAAGGCCCCGATCGCCTGCGTGTCGCCCCGCACCTTGGTTTGCGCTTCGGCAAGGCTGGTCGATGTTGCGGAGTAGGAGATCGTCCAGGTGGCAAGGTCTGCCGTGACATTGCGTTCGGCAAGCCCGCGCACCGTGACCGCGCGGTCGGCATTCTTCGCGCGCAGCAGACCATCCCCAAGCAGGTGTCCACCCACGATCATGCCCATGGCGAGGATGCCCGCTGTCCCGAACCAACGCAGGGTGGCCGGCTGGCTCAGAACACCTTTCGGCCCAGTCACCGGTTGCACATCATCGCCGTCCATCGCATTATTCTCCCCGGAGAGTTGATGCGACGAATTGTGCATCACCGTCGATGAATGGAGTTTGAATGGTACAGTACCTGCACACCATGATCCGGGTCACCGATCCGCAAGCCACGGTCGATTTCTTCAAGCACATCGGGCTGGAGGAAGTGCGCCGTTTTGATAGCGAGGCAGGGCGCTTCACCCTCATTTTCCTCGCCGCGCCGGGGCAGGCCGGGCTCGCCGAAGTCGAACTGACTTATAACTGGCCCTCGGCTGACGGTAGCGCGCCAGAGGAATACACCGGCGGACGCAATTTCGGGCATCTCGCCTACCGGGTCGAGAACATCTACGTGACGTGCCAGAAGCTGCTCGAAGCCGGTTACACCATCCACCGCCCCCCGCGCGACGGGCACATGGCCTTCGTCAAATCCCCTGATGGCATTTCGGTGGAGCTGCTTCAGGACGGCAATCTTGCGCCTGCCGAACCCTGGGCCAGCATGCCCAATACCGGCACTTGGTAATCCGGGGCATTTTCATGATTGAAACGATTTAATTCAAAAAAAACAATAAGTACGGTTGCGCACCGGGCAGGAGAAAGGTAACCTCTGACCTTACTTTGGGGGAGGGGTCGCCTTGTCCATAACAGAGCCGGTTATGTGGCAGGCGCTCGCCTTGCTACAGCATGAACTCTTGCTGTTTGCAGGATTTTTCTTCCTCATCGGTGCGCTGGACGATCTGGCCGTCGATGCCGCTTGGTTGTGGTTGAAGGCGACGGGACGGGCCGTGACCGCTCGCCGTAACCGGTGCCAATTACGCCATCGCCCGCTGTCCGGGCCTGTCGCGGTCCTGATCCCGGCGTGGCAGGAATCCGCAGTGATTGGCCGCACGATTCGCCATCTGCTCGAAACCTGGCAGCAATCTGATCTGCGCCTGTATGTCGGCTGCTATCGCAATGACCCCACCACGCTTGGCGCCGCGATTGAGGCAGCGTGCGGCGATCCCCGCCTGAGGCTGGTCATCAGCGGCCATGACGGTCCGACAACCAAGGCCGATTGCCTCAACCGCCTGTATGCCGCCCTTGTGATGGATGAAGAACGCGGCGGGCAACGTTTCGTCGGGATCGTGTTTCACGATGCCGAGGATATGGTCGATCCGGCGGCGCTGGGCCTGCTGGATGAAACGATCGCGGGCGGCGCCGATTTCGTGCAGCTTCCGGTCGAACCGCTGGTGCCACATCAGCGCGGCTGGCTGGCCCGGCATCTGGGCAGCCATTACTGCGAGGAATTCGCCGAGGCCCATGGCAAGGCGATGGTGGTGCGCGATGCCCTTGTCGCGGCCTTGCCGGGGGCCGGGGTGGGCTGCGCGGTATCGCGGCGCGCACTTGATTGGCTGGCCGTGCGCCGGAACCCGGAGGGCGCGGAAGCGGGCCGCGGCTTGCCTTTCGCCAGCGATTCCCTGACCGAAGATTACGAACTGGGCCTTGCTGTTGATGCAGCGGGTGGGCGTTGCCGGTTTGTCCGGGTGCGCGGTGAGGATGGACGCTTGATCGCCACTCGCGCGTTTTTCCCGCACAGCTTCGACACCGTGGTGCGCCAGAAAAGCCGCTGGGTGCTGGGCATTGCTCTGCTTGGCTGGGACCGGGTTGGCTGGGCGGGCGGCGTCAGCGAGTTGTGGATGCGCGCCCGCGACCGGCGCGGGCCACTGACCGCCCTGGTGCTGCTGGTGGGTTATACGTTGGTGCTGCTGACTGGGGTGATGGGTATCATGATCGTGGCCGGTTTTACCGAGCCGCCGCCGCTCACCCCGCTGCTGTCCGCCGTGCTGATCGCCAATGCGGGCGCGTTTGCATGGCGGGTCGCGATGCGTTTTGCCTTCACCGCGCGCGAATATGGTCTGGCCGAGGGTGCGCGCGCGGTGCTGCGGGTGCCGCTGGCGAATGTCATTGCGATCATCGCCGGGCGGCGCGCGGTGTTCGCCTATATCCGCACGCTGGGCGGCAGCGCGGCGGCGTGGGACAAGACCGACCATGATGCGCACCCTGCCGAACCGGCAATGATCGAAGCGGTGCGATCATGACCGCAGGCCCGAACCGGGCCTTGGCAATTGCCCCGGCCTATGTGCGGACGCGGGGAGGGCCGCTGGTTCTGATCGCGGTGGTGTTGTCGGGGTGGATCGGCGTGCGGGCGATGTGGTGGGAGGATCCGTTTCCTGCCGCAGTGAGCGCGAAGGAGATGTCGATCACTGCGTTGCGCCTGCCCCCTGCGCCGACCGTTCCGGGGGCGGCGGTGGTGCCGGCGCTGGCCCTGCTTTCGCCCGCTATCCCTTCGGCAGCTCTGCCATCGCCTTTTCTGTGGTCGCGCGAGGCGGAGAAAGCTTTGACGGAGCGCCCGGCCAATCTGCCTGTCATGGGGCGATCTTTGTCTGGTGCCAACCTTTCCGCTCCGCCAGAACTGCCCGCCGCAGAGCGGCGCGAGCCTGCACCGCCGCCCGCGCCTGCGCCCTTCCTGCCGCCGCCGCTTTCTAATCCGGTTGCGGTTACGCCGGGGCGATGGTCGCTCGATGCGTGGGCGTTCGGTCGGCAGGGATCGGGTGCCGCGCCGGTCTCGCAAGGGCGCGTGCCGGTCTATGGCGCATCCCAGGCGGGGGCGGTGCTGCAATATCGCCTGGCGCCAGGATCCGCGCGCGATCCACGCCTTTACGCCCGCGCCTACCGCGCGCTTGTGCGCCGCGGTGAAAGCGAGCTGGCGCTGGGGGCATCGCTCCGCCCGGTGGCGCGCGTGCCGCTGCGGATGGCGGGCGAGGTTCGCTATACCGACGCGGCTTTCAGCAACATTTATCGCCCGGCGGCCTATGCCGTGACGGAACTCGCCCCATTGCCCCTGCCTTACGGCGCGCAATTGGAGGCCTATGGACAGGCGGGCTGGGTGGGCGGCCCAGGCGCTACCGGCTTTGCGGACGGGCAGGCGAGCATCACCGGCGGCGTCCCGCTGGCCGCGCGCCTCAGCGACAACGCGTTGCGTCTGGGCCTCGGTGTCGCCGTATGGGGCGGAGCACAGCGTGATGCGCAGCGGTTCGACATAGGGCCCACGATGCGTTTCGACCTGCGGCTGGGCGAGGTCCCTGCGCGCTTGACGATCGACTGGCGTGAACGGGTAGCGGGCGATGCGTCCCCGGATTCGGGCGTTGCCGCGACGCTTTCGACTGGGTTCTAGGAGTTTGACTTCGTAATCGCACTGGCGCGCCATGCAGGAGGTTTGCGCCGCCAAATGGGGATGTGACCAAGAACGCGAACAAGTCTCGCGCGCGGCTTTTATCCCCTCGCCGCCTCGGCTAGTCCTGTCCGCATGGACGTTTACCTGCCCATCGCGAATCTTTCGGTCAATGGCCTTTATATCGTTCTGCTGGGCGGATTGACGGGCATCCTGTCGGGCCTGTTCGGCGTGGGCGGCGGGTTTCTGACGACGCCTTTGCTGATCTTTTACGGCATCCCGCCTACGGTCGCGGCAGCATCGGCTGCGACGCAGGTGACAGGGGCGAGCGTTTCGGGCGTGCTCGCCCATTCGCGGCGCAAGGGCGTGGATTACCGGATGGGCGCCGTGATGGTGGCCGGGGGTATGATCGGCGCATTAATCGGCGCCGGCCTGTTCAGCGTATTGCAGTCCCTGGGGCAGATCGATGTGGTGATCTCGATCCTTTATGTGGTGATGCTGGGTTCAATCGGCACGCTGATGATGCGCGAGGCGGTGGATTCGCTGCGGCCGGGCCTGTTCGGCAAGGCCGGGCCGCCGGTGCGAAAGCGCCGCCACCACCCGCTGGTGGCATCGCTGCCCTATCGCTGGCGGTTCTATGCCTCTGGCCTTTACATTTCTCCGCTGGCGCCCGCAATTTTAGGCATGCTGGTTGGCATTCTGACGATGCTGATGGGCGTCGGCGGGGGGTTTCTGCTGGTGCCCGCGATGCTTTATATTCTGGGCATGAGCGGCAATGTGGTGGTCGGCACATCGCTGTTCCAGATCCTGTTCGTGACGATGGTGACCACCATGACCCATGCATTGACGACCAAGGCCGTCGATCTGGTGCTGGCGGCGCTGCTGCTGCTGGGGTCGGTGTTGGGGGCGCAGTTCGGCACCCAGATCGCATTGAAGGCGCGCCCTGAATATCTGCGGCTGGCGCTGGCCGCGCTGGTGCTGCTGATTGCATTGCGGATGCTCTACGGCCTCGGCGTGCAGCCTGACGAGATTTACACCGTGGTGCCGCTTTGAAGGCTTGGCCGTGACCATCGCGGGCCGGCTGACCTTGCTGCTGGCGGCGTGGCTGGCGCTGACCGGCCCACCGGTCTTTGCGCAGCGCGAACCGGTACTGGTGCCTGCGGTCAGCCAGTCGCGGATCGAAGTGCGGCAGGGTTTTACCGGCGCGCGGCTGCTGCTTTACGGCGCGGTAATGGACCCAGAAGGCACTGGGCGCGGCGGCAATTACGATATCGTCGTGGTGCTCAAAGGCCCGACCGAGGCCGTGCGCATCCGCGAAAAGGAACGCATCGTCGGCATCTGGGCCAATGCCGGGTCCAGCGATTTCCGATCTGCCCCGGCGTTCTTCGCAGTAGCGTCATCGCGTCCCGTCAATCAGATCGTGGATGAACGCACGGCGGCGATTTATGAACTCGGCACGGATTTCATCCAGCTTTCGCCATCGGGCCAGATCGACCCGGAGGAGCAGACCCGTTTCGTCCAAGGTCTGGTCGAACTGCGCCGTCGTCAGGGGCTGTATCAGGAAAATCCGGGTGGGGTGAGCATCGCCCAAAAGGTGCTTTATCAGGCGCGTATTGACCTGCCCTCCAACGTCACCACCGGCCGCTACACCGCCGAAACCTTCGCGATTGCGCAGGGCCGGGTGCTGGCCAGTGCGACCGCCCGGATCGAGGTGGTCAAGGCCGGGCTGGAAGGGCAGGTGGTCACCGCCGCGCAGCGCTGGTCGTTCTTCTACGGGCTTGGCGCGATTGCCTTGTCGCTGGGCATGGGCTGGCTGGCCGGACGGCTTTTCGCCCGCAGCTGACGGGGGTGCCTGTCCCGAAAAGCCAGCCGTTGATCCGATATTAACCCTGTCTGCCCTAATCCCTTCCGGTATTTTGAGATCGCGCAGGGGAAGGCCAATGACCGATCACGGCAGGCAGGATTTCGAACGGTTCACTGGCCCCAATCCGGCTGGCAGCGAGGATGCGGCAGCAGCCTATGGCGGCGGATTGCAGGACAACGCGCTCCTGCCAATCGGCGTGGTGCTGGAAATCTCCGGCTCTGGCTCGCAAATCGCGCTCGACCTCCAGCGCATCAATGAATGTATGGCGGATTCCGATCCGTCTGTTGCCATGGCCGGGCAGGTCGGCAGCCAGATTAAGATTCGCGTGGGCGATGCCTGGCTGCTGGCCAACGTGCGTGATCAGCGCAAGGATCGTCGTACCGAAAGCGGGATTATCGCCAATATCGACTTCCTGGGCGAAGGCAGCGAGGAAAAGCTGACCGGCCGCATCCACGGGTTCAAGCGCGGCGTCACCCGCTATCCCATCCCCGGCGCGATGGTCTATCCCGCGACTACCCGCGATCTGGAACAGATCTACGAGTCCGATGGCCGCGCCAGCATTACCATCGGCAAAGTCTTCCCGACCAAGGATATCCGCGCCGGTCTGTATATCGACGCGATGCTGGGCAAGCACTTCGCGCTGCTCGGATCGACCGGCACCGGCAAATCGACCAGCGCCGCGCTGATCCTGCACCGCATCTGCGAGGCCGCGCCCAAGGGGCACATCGTGATGATCGACCCGCACGGCGAATATTCCGCCGCGTTCCGCACGACGGGGCAAATCCTCGACGTGTCGAACCTGCAAATGCCATATTGGCTGATGAACTTCGAGGAACATTGCGAAGTCCTGCTGTCCAGCAGCGGCAACGAACGTCAGATGGACACGGACATTCTCGCCAAGGTGTTGCTTGCCGCGCGCAGCAAGAGCCGGCTGGCGCAGACGATGGGCAAGATCACGGTGGATTCGCCCATCCCTTATCTGTTGTCGGACTTTGGCAACATTTTGCAGGAAGAAATGGGGCGGCTGGACAAGGCTACTTCGACCGCGCCATTCATGCGGATCAAGAGCAAGCTGGACGAAATCAAGGCCGATCCCCGTTACCAGTTCATGTTTTCGGGGATGCTGGTGGGCGACACGATGGTCGAATTCATCAGCAAGATTTTCCGCATGCCCGGCAATGGCAAGCCGATCTCGATCATCGATGTGTCGGGCGTGCCATCGGATATCACCTCCACCGTGGTCGCGGTGCTCAGCCGTCTCGTCTTCGATTTCGCGATCTGGGGGCGCGAGGAAAAGACCCGGCCGGTGCTGCTGGTCTGCGAAGAAGCACACCGCTATGTCCCGAACGAGAAGAACGCCGATGGATCATCGGTCGGCAAGATCCTGTCCCGCATCGCCAAGGAAGGCCGCAAATACGGTATTTCGCTGGGCCTGATCACCCAGCGCCCCTCCGACTTGGCCGAAGGCGTGCTGTCGCAGTGCGGCACGATCATCGCGATGCGGCTTAACAATGATCGCGACCAGGCCTTCGTGAAGGCCGCCATGCCCGAAGGCGCGCGCGGCTTCCTCGATTCCATCCCGGCGCTGCGCAACCGCGAATGCATCATCTGCGGCGAAGGTGTCGCCATCCCGATCCGTGTGGCCTTCGATAACCTCGAAGAGCACAAGCGCCCGGCATCCGAAGACCCCAGCTTCGCCGAATTGTGGAGCAAGGACGGCGGCGAGGACGAGTTGGTCGAACGCGTGGTGATGCGCTGGAGAAGCCAGGGGTAGGGGGCAAACTCCCCTCCTTGCGCTTGTTTGGATCCTTAGGGTCAGCAAGGCTCAACGGCCGCCCGGAGGTGCTCAAGCCTGCAAGGCTTGAAATGCGCCGAGGACGTGCCCGCGGAGGCGGGGACGCAAACAAACTACGTCCCGCGCGTATCCCCGTAGAGGTGGATATGCATCCGGTCGCTCATGCGGAAACCATGCTCCAGGCACAGATCGGACAACCACGCCTGCCGCGCGCGCTGGGTGGCACTGTCGGTGCCTTCGGCCATGAGGAACACCCGTTCAGGACGGAAGCGATAGCGGAGCTGCAATTCCAGAACTTCGGAGACATCCTCCGGACTGGCGATAACGAACTTCAGGAAAGCGCGCGGATCGGTTGCCCATACGTCGAGCCGTTCGGGGATCAGAGCAAGGTCAGCCGGGTTCCCGCTATGCGAAAGCTTCGGGCTGACGTTGTATTGATCGACGCGAATATCCAGCCGCACGGGCGGGGTGACGGTGCCGTTGGTTTCGATCTCGATCGCCATTTCGGGAAGGTGCTCCAGCATCTCCGTCAACGCGCCCGCCTGAAGCAGGGGCTCGCCCCCGGTGATGACAAGGCGCTTCTGTCCCAAAACCGCAATCCGCTCCGCTGTTTCAGCAGGCGTCATCGTCACTTGATTGGCTTTGCGATCATAAGTCAAACCGTCGCGGTGGGGCCGGTTATCGCCTTCAAAGCGCCATGTGTAAGCTGTGTCGCACCATGTGCAGGCAAGGTTGCAGCGGCTCAGACGCACGAACGCCACCGGCATCCCCATGCTCGGCCCTTCGCCCTGTAGAGACGCGAAAATCTCCGGCCCGCCGGTTTCGTCTGTGGCAAGGGTGAGGTTCATGGCGGCGCCGCTTTCATGCCGCGCCTATGCCATGAAAGCTGGCCGTGGCAAATGCAGCCGGATTTAGCTGCGGGGCAGCTTGTAACCCCAGGTCAGCAGGCAGGGCGGGACATTGAAAAGGGCAACGCCG
>JBIKSA010000091.1:0-7946 GCA_044348875.1 Erythrobacter sp.
CGCCGCCCTTCGACGCCATTTCGACGCTGGAGGAGGTAAGGCCTGCCGCGCCCATGTCCTGAATGGCGACGATTGCATCGGTTGCCATCAGTTCAAGGCAGGCTTCGATCAGCAGCTTTTCGGTGAAGGGATCGCCGACCTGTACCGTCGGGCGCTTGGCCTCGGCATCCTCGCCGAAATCGGCCGAAGCCATGGTTGCACCGTGGATGCCGTCACGTCCCGTCTTCGAGCCGACATAGACGATGGGATTGCCGAGTCCGGTCGCCGCCGAATAGAAGATCTTGTCCTGCTGGGCCACGCCAACGGTCATCGCGTTGACGAGAATATTGCCGTCATAGGCGGGGTGGAAGTTCGTCTCTCCCGCGACAGTCGGTACGCCGACGCAATTGCCATAGCCGCCGATCCCCGCGACCACGCCCTGCACCAGGTGCTTCATCTTGGGGTGTTCGGGCCGCCCGAAACGCAGTGCATTGGCATTGGCGATGGGCCGCGCGCCCATGGTGAACACATCGCGCAGGATGCCGCCGACGCCCGTTGCCGCCCCCTGATAAGGCTCGATGTAACTCGGGTGGTTGTGGCTCTCCATCTTGAAGATTGCGGCCTGACCATCACCAATGTCGATCACGCCTGCGTTCTCGCCCGGGCCGCAGATCACCCACGGAGCTTCGGTCGGCAGCTTCTTCAAGTGCAGACGCGAGGATTTGTAGCTGCAGTGCTCGGACCACATGACCGAAAAGATGCCCAGTTCGACCATGTTGGGCTCGCGGCCCAGCGCGTGCAGGACGCGTTCGTATTCCTCGGTCGAGAGGCCGTGCTGTTCGACGATTTCAGGGGTTATGGCGGTCATGCTGGGGCTCCTTGCGCAGCCCCCTAGATTACTGGAGCGCGAAGGCCAAGTTGCCGCGTTTCCGGAACCAGCGATTCTCCCCGACCCAGGTTGCCAGCATGGTTATCACGGCGAAGGCGATCAGCGCCTGCAGGGCAAAAAACACTCCTGCGGTTTGCGGATGAGGGCCGAACCAGCTGAACGCTTGAAGCAGCAGCATCACTCCGATCAGAATGGCAGGCGGCCCCGCCGGCCCGCGCGTGCGGCGCAGATAGAAGGCAAAAGCGCCCAGCGTCAGTCCCATCTCCAGCGGGACCGAAACCCATGGCAGGTTCCACAGACCCAGCCCCAGCTTGGGCGGAGAACCGTCAAGCGTCAGGTCGGGCACGTGCACCAGCCAGTCGAGCAGCCAGTGCGATAACACCACCAGCCCCGCCAACAGCCCCAGTTGCCAATCGCGGCGATAGACCGCCACCGTGCCAAGCATCGCTGCCGCCCAGATCGCCGCGCCGATCAGGCTGTGAGTGTAGGGCATGTAATAGAAATCGATTGGCGCCATCACGCTCGCCGGAGGATCGACGACGCGCATATGCTCCACGCCGAATATCGAGAGCGCAAAGAAGCCCCAGTCGATCAACTGCGCCGCCACAAACATCGCGCCAAGCCGCGGCCGTTCAGGGCTTCCTGCTGCGGCGATGAAGGCAGGGGCGAAGTGGCCGATGAACATTTCAGGCGGTGGTGGGGGCGAAGCGCAGCACGGCCCAGGTGGCAATCGCGCTTGCCGCGCCGGTCACGAAGGCGCCCCACAGGATATCAAGCACGCTGATGTGCGTGGCCCAGACCTTCATCACCGCCTGCGACGTCAGATCGAAGGTGGCATAACACAGCGCGCCCAGCAGGATGCCATTCAACATCGCAGCTTGCACGCCGCCGCCTTCGATGCCCGGCTTGATCGCGAACCAGGTGATCCCGGCGATATAGATGAAGTAGAAAGCCACCGCCGCGCCGACGTTGAAATCCTTGGCCATGATCTCACCGATCACGGGCCGGTAAAGGTTGCCCGCAGCCCAGCGCAGCCAGATGATATCGAACGCGAGAAAGGACACGGCTGCGACGCCGTAGGCGATGATCCACTTCAGCATAAGTTCGATAATCCTGTGTTGGTTGATGCCGCCCGTCACCGGCAGCCTTGACCGCGCCCGCCCGTCCCGTCAATGCTTCGCGCCATGGACGAGGGCACTTCAACACCGGCTGCGGCCGGTCAGGACATCGCAGGCATGAGCTTCGAGCAGGCACTCGCCGCGCTTGAAACGATCGTGCAGCAGCTTGAACGCGGCGACGTGCCGCTGGATCAATCGATCAACCTTTACGAACGCGGCGAGGCGCTGCGCGCTGCGTGCCAGGAGCGGCTCGATGCGGCGCAAGTGCGGATCGAGCGGATAGTCACCGCTGCCGATGGTCGGGCTACCGGCACGCAGCCCTTCGACGCGGAGGGATAGGCGATGCTGGCTGAAACGCACGGCACCATGCTGGGTGAGGCGATCAGGAACATCCAATCGGAGATCGATTCGGTTTTCGACGCGGTCCTTCCCGTTCCCGAGGACACTTCCGCGCGCTTGATTGAGGCAATGCGCTATGCCGCGATGGGCGGCGGCAAGCGGGTGCGTCCGCTGCTCGTGTGCAGCACGGCCGGCCTGTTCGGTGTGTCGCGCGATGCGGCGCTGCGGGCAGGGGCCGCCATCGAGGCGATCCATGTCTATTCGCTGATCCATGATGATCTTCCCTGCATGGACAATGACGATCTGCGCCACGGCAAGCCGACGCTTCATAAGGTCTATGACGAGGCAACTGCCGTGCTGGCGGGCGACGCGCTTCACGCCCTGGCGTTTGAAATCCTCGCGGACGATGCGACGAGCGAAGACCCCTTCACCCGGAGCGAACTGATCCTGACGCTGGGCAAGGCTTCGGGGATGCACGGCATGGCGGGCGGGCAGATGATGGACATGGTCGCCGACGAAGAAGGCGTGACCTATGACCTTCACACCATCACCCGCCTGCAACAGCTGAAAACCGGCGCGCTGCTGGCCGCCAGTGTCGAGATGGGCGCAATTCTGGGTAAGGTTCCACCTGCGGGACGGATGCATCTGCGCGCCTATGCCCGCGATATCGGGCTGGCTTTTCAGATTGCCGACGATCTGCTCGATGTCGAAGGCGATATCGAAAAGGCGGGCAAGGCGCTGCGCAAGGACGATGAACAGGGCAAGCAGACCTTCGTAACCCTGATGGGCGTGGACAAGGCACGCGAACAGGCCCGCGCGCTGGTCGATCAGGCGGTGCTGCGCCTCGCCTCCTACGGCGGCGAGGCTGACATCCTGCGCGCGCTGGCCCGTTACATCGTCGAGCGCGACCGCTAAACGTCGCTGCCGCAAGAGAGGACACCTGTGATGACACGCCGCGTCGGGATTTACCCCGGAACCTTCGACCCGATCACGCTGGGCCATGCCGATATCATCCGGCGCGGTTCCAAACTGGTCGATCACCTGATTATCGGCGTGACCACCAACCCTTCGAAAAATCCCATGTTTTCGACCGAGGAACGCTTCCGCATGGTTGAACGTGAGGTGGCGAACATGGGCCTCACCAATGTCGAGGTGGTCGGATTCAACGCGCTGCTTGTGAAATTCGCGCAGAAGCAGGGGGCCAACGTCATTATCCGCGGCCTGCGCGCGGTGGCCGACTTCGAATACGAATATCAGATGGCCGGGATGAACCAGCAGCTCGATGAAGAGATCGAGACGGTGTTCCTGATGGCCGATGTCTCGCTCCAGCCGATCGCGTCAAAGCTGGTCAAGGAAATCGCGGTCTATGGCGGTGATATCGCGCGCTTCGTCAGCGCGCCGGTGTGTGGCGAAGTTACCGCCCGCGTGCGCGAACTGGGGCTGAAGGGCGATTATTGACGCCCGTGGCCCAGCACCCAGGCCCATCATTCATTGCAGTGTCAGATCGCCGGGGTTAAACGGCTGCACACATCCGGATGGAACCATGATCAAAGCCAAGTTCGCAACCGCTTTTGCCGCTCTCGTTTTTCTGACCGCACCGCAGGCGGCGTTCGCCCAGCAGCAGCGCGATGATACGCCCCCGGAAGCGTTCGGCGACGCTGCCAAAAAGCCCGAAGCGGAAGCGGCGGTGCCTGCGGCACCGCGCGTCTATTCCGCGATCAATCATGATCCGGCGTTCGAACCTGACAACGTCTGGGTGCTCGATCTGTCCAATGGTCAGCGCGTCAAGGTGCGCCTGCAGGCCGATTGGGCGCCAGCCCATGTGGAACGGATCAAGACGCTGACCCGCGCGGGCTTTTACGATGGCGTGGTGTTCCACCGCGTGATCGAAGGCTTCATGGCGCAGGGCGGCGATCCGACCGGAACCGGGCAGGGCGGCAGTGAGCTTCCCGATCTCAAGGCCGAATTCAACCCCATGCCCCATGTGCGCGGCACCCTGTCGATGGCCCGCGCTTCGGAAGAAGATAGCGCCAACAGCCAGTTCTTCATCGTCTTCTACCCGCGTTTCAGCCTCGACAAGAAATACACCAATTTCGGTCGGGTCATCGAGAACATGGAGGCCGTCGACGCCATCACGCGTGGGGAGCCGCCAGCGACCCCCAGCTACATCGTGCAGGCCTCGATGGCGTCCGACAACAAGGCGTCGCCCCCACCGCCAGCCCCTGCAGCAGACGCGCCGATTTCGGCCGACATGTTAAGCGCGCCGCTGCCCTAAACCCTTTCAAATGGCGCGCCTTCCGGCTACGGGCCCGCGCCATGAAAGTAGATCTATTCGATTTTGAACTCCCGCAGGAACGCATTGCGCTGCGGCCGGTGCGCCCTCGCGATGCAGCACGGATGCTCGTTGTGCGCGCAGCTGATGCGCCGTTCGAGGATAGGGGCGTGCGCGATCTGCCGCAGCTCCTCAATCCGGGCGATGTGCTGGTGTTCAATGATACCCGCGTGATCCCCGCCCAGCTTGAAGGGCGCCGTGCCGATGGCGAGGCGAAGATCGGCGCAACGCTGCACAAACGCATCGATCTGCGCCGCTGGCAGGCCTTCATCCGCAACGCCAAGCGCGTGAAGGACGGCGATCAAATCATCTTCGGCGGCGGCGTGACCGCGATTGCCGAACAGCGCTTGGCCGATGGTTCGATCATTCTGTTCTTCGAAGGCGAGGAGCCGGTCGAAGTTCTGCTCGACCGGGCAGGCACCATGCCGCTGCCGCCCTATATCGCCAGCAAGCGCGGCATCGACGCGCAGGATCTGGAGGATTACCAGACCATGTTTGCGGCTGAGGAAGGCGCGGTTGCTGCGCCCACCGCCTCGCTGCATTTCACGCCAAGGCTGGTCGATGCCATCGATGCCGCCGGGATCGGGCGCGCCATGCTGACGCTGCACGTGGGCGCGGGGACGTTTCTGCCGGTCAAGGCCGATGATACCGACGATCACCAGATGCACGCGGAATTCGGACGGATTTCGCCCGAGACCGCCGCGCAGCTTAACGAAGCGCGGGCGAAAGGCGGCCGGATCATCGCGGTCGGCACCACCTCGCTGCGCCTGCTGGAAAGCGCGGTCGATGAAAACGGTGTGATCCAGCCTTTTGCCGGAGACACCGCGATCTTCATCACGCCCGGCTACAAGCTGAAGGCCGTCGACGGGCTAATGACCAATTTCCACCTGCCCAAATCGACTTTGATGATGCTGGTCAGCGCGTTGATGGGGCGGGACCGGATGATGGCAGCTTATGACCACGCCATCGAACATGAATACCGTTTCTATTCCTATGGTGACTCCTCGCTGCTGCTCCCTTAACCGGGGGGAATGCATGAACCCATTCTGTCGATCCGCGGGCTGACCAAGACTTACAGGAACGGCCCGCGCGCGCTCGACAATGTCGATCTCGATATCCGCGCCGGCGAAATTTTCGCGCTGCTCGGGCCAAACGGGGCGGGCAAGACCACGCTGATCGGCGCGGTGTGCGGCTTGGTGCGACCAACTGGCGGGACGATCACCGCCTTCGGGAATGATCTATCGCGCAATTGGCGCAGCGCCCGCGCGCGGATTGGGCTGGTGCCACAGGAACTTGCCACCGACATGTTCGAAACCGTGTGGCGCGCGGTCGCCTATTCGCAAGGGCTGTTTGGCAAGACCCATGACCCCGCGCGGCTTGAGGAGATCCTCAAAAGCCTGTCCCTGTGGGAAAAAAAGGACGCGCAAATCCGCGCGCTGTCTGGCGGGATGAAGCGCCGCGTGCTGATTGCCAAGGCGCTGGCCCATGATCCCGAACTGTTGTTTCTCGATGAACCCACCGCCGGGGTGGACGTGGAACTGCGCAAGGGCATGTGGGAGCAGATCGCCGCGCTCAAGGAACGCGGGGTGACGATCATCCTCACCACCCACTACATCGAAGAGGCCGAAGAAATGGCTGACCGCGTCGGCATAATTCAGGGCGGGCGCATTTTGATGGTGGATGAAAAACGCGCGATGATGGAGCGATTGGGCACCACCGAAGCGGTGATCGACCTGGCCGAGCCGCTTGCTGCCCTGCCGGAGGCCCTGGCGGGCTTCGCCGTCGAACTGGCAGACGGCGGCAGACGCCTGATCTTCCGCGGCGGCAACGGCGAGGGCAAGGGGCGGGCGGAGGTCGCGCAGATCACACAATCGCTGACCCGCGCCGGGATCGCCTATACCAGCATCGACATTCACGATTCCTCGCTGGAGGATATCTTCGTGGGCCTGTTGGGCCAGAAGACGGAGGCGGCGTGATGCATTTCAATATCCGCAGTGCTTACGCCATCTACCGCCGCGAAATGGCCCGTGCCTTCCGCACCGCCTTTCAGTCGATCCTATCGCCGGTGCTCACCACCTCGTTGTATTTCGTTGTGTTCGGATCGGTGATCGGCGCGCGAATGGAGCCTATCGGCGGGGTGCCCTACGGTGCCTTCATCATCCCCGGCCTGCTGATGCTGACGCTGCTTGGTGAAACGACCAGCAATGCAAGCTTCGGCATCTATATGCCGCGATTCACGGGGACGATTTACGAACTGCTTTCGGCGCCTGTTGGTGTGGCCGAGACATTGGCCGGGTTTGTCGGTGCGGCGGCCACCAAGGGCCTGATCCTTGCCGCCATCATCCTTGGTACAGCGACGTTCTTTGTAGATTACGAGATTCGGTATCCGCTGCTTGCGGCGTTCTTCATCATGCTGGTGGCCGCAAGTTTTGCGTTGTTCGGTTTCATCCTTGGTATCTGGGCCGATTCTTTCGAGAAGCTGGGCATTATCCCGCTGCTGATCCTCACTCCCCTGACGTTTCTTGGGGGCACCTTCTATTCCATCAAAGATCTGCCCGCGCCGTGGGATGCGGTTGCGCTCGCCAATCCGATTGCCTTTCTGGTGAGCGGGCTGCGGTATTCTTTCTACGGGGTTTCGGACGTGCCGATTGCGGTGTCGCTGGGCCTGACGCTCGGTTTCCTCACTGTCTGTGTTGTCACCATTACCGTGATCTTCCGAACGGGATGGCGGCTGAGAGACTGATCCATGTTAATTCATAATTTCATTGGTCGGACATAATGCACCATCAATCCGACATTATTAGTTAGATACAGCTTTGTTCATTACTCAGACAAGCCGCGCTACCTAGCTCCCTTTTTGACGTCGCACCTCCCGCGACAGTTCAGAAAAGGACACCCAAACATGAAGAAGTTCGTTTTCGCCTCATTTGCGGCCGCCAGTGCGCTCGCTTTGCCCGCTGCCGCCAACGCCCAAAGCACGGCCGAAAAGCCCGACATCACCATTGGCGCCTCGGTCGGCCTGCATGACCTCGGTGTCGACCTTGGCGATTTCGACGCTGACGATGGCGAGTTTGACGATTTTAACATCGATGACACCGCCGAAATCTATGGCGGCTTTGCAGCGGTCGACTTCCCGGTTGGCGACAGCATGTTTGCCGGTGTCGAGGGGAACTTCCATTTCGGCAGCGGCCCGATCGAATCCGAATACGGCGTCGCGGGCCGGGTCGGCTTCAAGACCGAAAGCGGCACCAAGATCTACGCCCGCGGCGGCTATCAGTGGGTCGATCTT
>JBIKSA010000101.1:0-6225 GCA_044348875.1 Erythrobacter sp.
TGGCCGGTGCGGAACTGATCCCACTGGCCGAACTTGGCCGCCCACGCATCGACGTCGTGATGACGCTGTCGGGCATTTTTCGTGACCTCCTGCCGATGCAGACCCGGATGCTCGCCGAAGCCGCGCTGCTCGCCAGCCAGGCCGATGAAACAGTCGAAGCAAACTTCGTGCGCAAGCATACGCTAGTGCATCAGGCCAAGCACGGCTGCGAGTTTGAAACAGCCGCCTTGCGCGTCTTCTCCAATGCCGAAGGTGCTTACGGCGCTAACGTCAATCAGATGATCGAAGGCGGCGTCTGGGCCGATCCTGATGAGCTGGCGAACGCCTTCGAAATCAACAAAGGTTTTGCATACGGGGTCACCGGCAAGCCGGTGCAACACCGCGAACTGCTGCATAGCGCGCTTGGCACGGTGGACTTCACCTACCAGAACCTGGAAAGCGTTGAACTCGGCATCAATGATGTTGACCAGTATGTCGACGGCCTCGGCGGCGTGACACGTTCGGTTGCGCGCGCCAAGGGTGCGGAAACGCCGGTCTACATCCTCGATGCGACGCGTGGGCACGCCAAGGTGCGCACGCTGGCCGAACAGATCGATCTTGAAGCGCGCACCCGCACACTCAACCCCAAGTGGTACGAAGGGCTGCTGGAACACGGTTACGAAGGCGTTCGCCAGATCGAAGGCCATGTGAACAGCACCTTCGGCTGGTCGGCCACAACCGGACAGGTTGCCCCGTGGGTCTATCAGAAAATTTCCGAAACCTTCGTGCTCGATGCCGAAATGCGGCGGCGGCTTTCAGAGCTTAACCCCATGAGCGCAGGCCGCGTCGCCGGACGGCTGTTGGAAGCTTGCGACCGCAATCTTTGGACGCCGGACGAGGCCACGCTCGCCGCCTTGCGCGAAGCCAATGACGAGCTGGAGGACCGCCTCGAAGGCGTGTTCCCGGCAGAATAATACCAAGGGATAGATCATCATGAACCTTCACAGCCCCTCATCCAGTTTCAACCCGCCAGACGGGGAAGGTTCGGTCCAGGTCCAGCTTGACCCGGCCGACAAGATCAAGGGTGCCAAGGTCTTTGCCGTCTACGGCAAGGGTGGGATCGGAAAATCGACCACCTCGTCGAACCTGTCGGCAGCCTTTTCCAAGCTGGGTCACCGGGTGTTGCAGATCGGTTGCGATCCCAAGCATGACAGCACCTTCACGCTGACCAAGAAGCTGATGCCGACCGTGATCGACGTGCTCGAAACGGTGGAATTCCATGCCGAGGAATTGCGGCCCGAAGACTACATGTTCGAAGGCTACAACGGCGTGATGTGCGTTGAGGCGGGCGGACCTCCGGCTGGCACCGGTTGCGGCGGCTATGTAGTTGGGCAAACGGTCAAGCTGCTGAAGCAGCACCACCTGCTCGAAGAAACCGACGTCGTGATCTTCGATGTGCTGGGCGATGTGGTGTGCGGCGGCTTTGCAGCGCCGCTGCAGCACGCCGAACGCGCGCTGGTGGTTGCTGCGAACGACTTTGACTCCATCTTCGCGATGAACCGGATCGTGGCGGCGATCGCGGCCAAATCGAAGAATTACGACGTGCGCCTCGCAGGCGTGGTTGCCAACCGAAGCCGCGAAACCGACGAGATCGACCGCTTCTGCGACAAGATCGGGATGCAGCGCCTCGCCCACTTCCGCGATGTCGATGCAATCCGGCGCTCGCGCCTGAAGAAGTGCACCTTGTTCGAAATGGGCGATGATCCGGAAGTGGTCGCAGCGCAGGACGAATACCTTCGCCTTGCGGCCATGCTGTGGGCGGGCGTCGATCCGTCCACCGCGCAGCCGATGAAGGACCGCGACATCTTCGACTTCCTGGGATTTGAATAATGGCAACCCGGAACCCTTCCGAATATGATCACCGGCGCGAGGCGCTGGCGACATATTTCGACAGCACCGCGCGGCAGGCGTGGATCGATCTCACCTCGGACACCAAGGTCAGCGGCATCCGCGCGACCGTGCGTGCCGGGCGTGACGCGATGCGTGCCAACCTGCTCGACTGGCTGCCCACCGATCTGCGGCGCACCCGGTTGCTTGATGCCGGTTGCGGCACCGGATCGTTGGCGGTCGCCGCCGCATGCCGGGGCGCAGAAGTTACCGGAATCGATGTTGCCGCCGGCCTTGTCGAAGTTGCGCGCGAACGGACCCCGTCCTTCATCGGACATGGCCGCATCCACTGGCGCGCAGGCGATATGCTAGATCCGCAGTTGGGCACATTTGCCCATGTGGTCGCCATGGACTCGCTGATCCACTACCAACCGGAAGATCTGGTGGACGCTCTGGGCCAACTCGCGCAGCGCACCACCGGATCGATCCTGTTCACCTTCGCACCGCGCACCCGCCTGCTGAGCGCGATGCATGAAGTGGGCAAGTTCTTCCCCAAGTCCGACCGCTCGCCCGCTATCGTACCGGTGGCCGAAGGCGATCTGCGCGAACGGCTTGCCCGGCTTCAGGGCTGGAGCATCGGCCGCACGCAGCGTATCCAGTCGGGGTTCTACACCTCGCAGGCGCTGGAACTGGTGAGGCACGGATGAACACTCCGGTCCGCACGCCCAAGCCGCATTGGACACAGCTGGTTTTCCAGCTGTTGCCCTTTGCGGATGCGGCAAGTGCGGACCTGCCGCTGCCCCGTCTGCTGCGACTGTCGCTGTTCCAGTTCAGCGTAGGCATGGCAATGGTGCTGCTTAACGGCACACTGAACCGGGTGATGGTGGTTGAACTTGGCACACCCACATGGCTGGTCGCGCTGCTGATCGCGATGCCACTGTTTGCCGCTCCTTTCCGGGCACTGATCGGCCACAAATCCGACACGCATCGGTCTGTACTTGGCTGGCGGCGGGTACCCTATATCTGGTTCGGCACGATGATGCAGTTCGGGGGGCTGGCGATTATGCCCTTCGCGCTGCTGCTGCTGGACGTTCCGGAGCGGTTCGAGATCGGACTTGTTGCGGCCACGGCCGCGTTCCTGCTGACCGGCACCGGCTTTCACGTCACCCAGACCGCCGGTCTTGCGCTGGCGACGGATCTTGCGCCCGAGGACAAGCGCCCCCGTGCGGTGGCGCTGCTTTATGTCATGCTGCTCGTCGGCATGATGTTTGCCGCCTTCGTGATCGGCGGTGTGCTGGCCGATTATTCCGCGACCAAACTGGTGCAGGTAATTCAGGGCTGCGCCCTGCTGACGATCATCCTCAATGTAACCGCCCTGTGGAAGCAGGAAGCGCGCAACCCCGCTGCAACCGCGCCGCAGCGCGCAACGGCAACCTTCGGCGCAATCTGGCAGGCCTTCGTGACTGACGGTCGCAATGCCCGGCTGCTGACCGCGATCGGCATCGGGGCAGCGGGCTTTGCCATGCAGGACGCTTTGCTTGAGCCCTTTGGCGGCGAAATCCTTGGCCTGTCGGTCGGCGCAACCACTGGGTTGACCGGTGCCTGGGCGCTGGGGTCTCTGGTCGGGTTCATGCTGTCAGGCCGCGCGCTGGCACGCGGGTGGGATCCGCTGCGGCTGGCCGGTGCCGGACTGGTCGTCGGAATCAACGCCTTCCTGCTAGTGCTGTTCGCCGGGCCTTTTGGCGCGCCGCTAATGCTCTACGCTGGGGCGCTCGGCATCGGGCTTGGTCTTGGATTGTTTTCCGTCGGCACGCTGATGGAGGCGATGAGCCTTGCCCGGGCCGAAACTGCCGGTCTTGCGCTGGGCGCGTGGGGCGCTGTGCAGGCGACCTGCGCCGGCCTTGGCATCGCGATTGGCGGCCTGATGCGCGATGGCGTGGCCGCGCTGCTGCAAAGCGGCGATGCCGTCACCAGCATGGCCATGCGCGCCACCGGTTATGGCGCGGTCTACATACTCGAGATCGCTTTCCTGCTCGTAGGGTTGGCAGCGATCGGTCCGCTGGTCGGCCACCGCCGCCACCTTCACCCAGATGCCGAAGATCCGCTGGACCAGCCATTTGGTCTTGCGGAGTTTCCGACATGATTACCTGTGCCCGCCCGTCCCGTTATCTACCCGGCTCCGCCTCAGCCGGATTGTTCCATGAGAGGAATATGAAATGAACGCTGCCTATATCGTCGGCACCTTCGATGTTGCCGAACTCGCCTTCCTGCTGTTCTTCGGGTTCTTTATCGCCCTGGTCTTCTACCTCAACCGCGAGAGCCGCCGTGAAGGCTACCCGCTTGAGGATGAGGAAACCGGCCGCGTTCACTCGATCAAACTGACCGATGGCGACAAGAAAGTCTTCCCGCTGCCCCATGGCCGCGGCACGTACGTGCCCGAAGACGTTGCCCGCGATGACGTCAACGTCCCCGCCGTGCAGGCCTTCCGCGGCGCCGGTGCCCCGTGGGTGCCAACCGGTGATGCAATGGCCGACGGCATGGGTCCGGCAGCCTTCGCCAACCGTTCGAAGTATCCCGATCTGACCTTCGACGGTCGCCCGCGCATCGTCCCGATCGCGCAAAGCCACGAACTGGTGATCCCGTCCAATGATCCGCAGCTCATCGGCTGGCCGGTCGTCGGCGCCGATGGTGTCACCGCAGGGAAGGTCAGCGATATCTGGGTCGATCAGGCCGAGCACCTGATCCGCTACCTGGAAGTCGAAACCACCACCGGCAAGAAGGTGATGGCGCCGATGATGGTCGCAGTGGTTCACGGCAACGGCCTGCTGGACGCGCTCCTGCCCATCATCGAAAACAAGCCTGAATATGTCGAGATCGACGCGATCACCGCGGCGCAGTTCGATGGTGTCCCCGCGCTCGAAACCGCCGGGATCATCACCCGCTACGAAGAAGACCGCATCCAGGCTTACTTCGGTGGCGGTTACATGTACGCAACGCCTGAAAGGTCGGAAGCATGGCTCTGAACGATCTCGTGAATGTGACCGGACGGGAGGCGGCGACGGAAACGTCGCTGCCCACCGGGCTCGATCACGACGCGCTTGAGAATGACGGCCCCAAGGCCTTCGGCGATCGCATGGGGACACCCGCGGTTGACGAAAAGGTGCTGTGGAAGGGCCGTCCGAAGCTTGACCTTCTGGCGCGCACCGCCTTCCACGCCCGCACGCTGGGACTCTACATGGCGGCACTTGCTGCAATAGCGCTGATGCTGGGTAAACCCGATGCAGCGCTGGTCGCCGGGATTCTCGGGGTCGTGCTGACGGCGCTGCTTTATCTGCTAGCCTGGTTGAGCGCGCGCAGCACGCTTTACATCCTCACCGACACGCGGTTGATCATGCGTGTCGGCATGGCGATCGAAACGCGGATCAACATTCCGCTCAAGCAGGTCACCGCCGCCCATCTCGCGCTGCGCAGCAAGAATGGTCACGGCGATATCGCCTTCGAACTGAGCGGCGAACGGCTGCTTGGTACGCTGCTGCTGTGGCCGCACGTGCGTCCATTCCACTATGCCAGGCCGCAGCCGATGCTGCGTGCCGTCCCCGACGCCGCAGCACTGGCGCAGATGATCGCGGAAACCCGGGCGCAGTTCGGTGCGATTGATCGCAATACGACCGAGATCAAGGAAGCTCACACGGCAAGCGGCCGCACCGTTGCTCAGTCTGCGGCCATCCCCGGGCGTCTTGCCCCGGTGATCCACCGCAGCGAGCAAGGGTTCAAGGGAGCGCCGGCATGATTGTACGGGAATACGAGAAGGACGAAATCACCGTCCACCGGGTGCCGCTGATCCTGATGGGCGGCATCGTCGCCATCTCTCTCGCTCTGACGGCATCGGTCACTTTCGGCCTGTTCCCGCGCCAGTCGGTGCCAGCCGAAGCCCGCGCAGCAGCGGGTGTAAAAGTCGCGCAGGAGCGTACCTTACGCTTCTTTGACGAGGCTGACGGCACGGTTCGCGTTGAAGACGGCGCAACCGCCGAAGTCCTCGGTCGTTTTGCACCAGGCGAAGGCGGCTTCATCCGCGCGACTGTTCGCAGCCTTGTCCACCAACGCCGCATCCGTGGCGAGGGCGCACAAGTGCCCTTTACCCTAACCCGCTGGGATAACACCGCCCTTACGCTCGCCGATCCGGTCACCGGACGCAGCGTCGAAGTCAGCGCCTTCGGGCCGGATAATCGCGCAGTCTATTCCAATATGCTCCCGCCCACGGCGGAGAAGAAGTGATGGCCCTGTCGTTCCTCACGGCACAATCTTTCGAGACACCCTGCACGATTACGGTCGAGCAGAGCTCTGAACATTTCCACGCGC
>JBIKSA010000043.1:0-17890 GCA_044348875.1 Erythrobacter sp.
GCATGTCGAACTGGATGGCGATGTCCCGATGGAGCCGGGCGACAAGGTCCGCGTCCACGGCGCGCCGATCCAGATCCCGTTCGGCACCCGCCAGGTATTTGAACGCCAAGCGACCGTCACCCGCGCCAGTCCTTTGGCCCGTGCGCTGACCCGGTTCGCAGCCTATTTCGATCTGGCCGAACTTTATGAAGTCAGCTTCAATGCTGGGAGGATCAAATGAACGCCTATAAGCCGATGACCAGCGACGAAGCGATGGCAATCGCGACGCAGGACACGATGCTGACCCCGCGTTTCTACACCACCGATTACGACGCGCTTGACGCAATCGATGTCAGCCTCGTGCGGCGTGAGTGGGACGAACTTATCGCGGACATGGTGGGCGATCCCAACAAGCTGCATTTCAAGCACAGCGATCGCTTCAAGGGCGTGATCGAGGGTCTGGAGCCTTCGCTGCGGCAGGAATTCACCGATTTCCTCGTCAGCTCGATGACATCGGAATTTTCCGGCTGCGTCCTTTATGCCGAAATCGCGCGGCGCACCAAGAACCCGGACATCAAGCAGCTGTTCCGCCTGCTGGCCCGTGATGAAAGCCGCCACGCCGGTTTTATTAACGAAAGCCTGAAGGATGCCGGTATCGGCGTTGATCTGGGCTATCTGACGAAGACCAAGAAATACACGTATTTCAAGCCGAAGTTCATCTTCTACGCGGTCTATCTGTCCGAGAAGATCGGCTATGCCCGCTACATCACGATCTTCCGCCATCTGGCGCAGAATCCGCAATACAAATTCCATCCGATCTTCGATTGGTTCGAAGAATGGTGCAATGACGAGTTCCGCCATGGCGAGGCTTTTGCGATGCTGCTTCGCGCCGATCCCAAGCTGCTGGAAGGCGCAAACAAGCTGTGGGTGCGCTTCTTCCTTCTGTCGGTCTACGCCACGATGTATGTGCGCGATCACAACCGCCCGGTGTTCCACGCTGCGCTCGGGGTCGATCCGACCGAATATGACTACAAGGTGTTCGAGATCTGCAACCAGATTGCCCGCCAGGTCTTCCCTGTCGAACTGGATATTGATGCACCCGCCTTCCGCCGCCAGATGGAGAATCTGCGCCTCGCCGCAGAGCGTATCGAAGCGGGCAAGGAGCGCGGCGGCATTACCGGCATGATGCAGCGCGTTTCGGGCATGGCAGGCGCAGGCTTCGCGTTTGCACGCATGTATGTGCAGCGGCCCCATTCCAACGCCTTGCCGCGCTCAATCCGGCTCCAGCCCGCGTGGTAAGCTGGACCGGCCATATTGTACCGTTCATGGTGACGGTGGCGATCTGGTTTGTCGCGACCGGGCTGATTGCTTGGGCCGATAACCGTGAGCGCGCTACCTTCTCCACAAGCCTGATGATCGGCAGTTTTGTCGGGATCGCCGGGCTGGTGGTGATCCTTGTCGCCGCGTTTTCGGTAGAGGTCTGGGCCGTCTACCTTGCCTTCATTGGCGCATTGATGGTGTGGGGGTGGCACGAACTTAGCTTCCTGACCGGCGCATCTGCCGGGCCGCGCCGCGGGCCGAGCGATACTTCGCTGAGGGGCATCGCCCGCTTCAGGCAGGCCGCTGCGACAGTGATGCACCACGAAGTCGCCTTGGCTGTGACGGCATTGCTGCTGATCTCGCTGTCGTGGGACGCGCCCAATCAGATCGGAGCGACAGTGTTCGTCCTGATGTTCGCGATGCGGCTGATATCGAAGATCAACCTGTTCGTAGGCGTGCCCAATTCGACTTCGGAAATGCTGCCCGAACAACTGGCTTACCTGAAGACCTATTTTGGCCGCAACAGGATGACGGTGCTGCTGGCGGTTTCGATCGCAGCGATTGCCGCGGCGACAGCATGGTTCGCGTCACTGGCGCTCGCTGCGCCGGTGGGCAGCGCCGAAATGGTGGGCGCCAGCCTGCTGACGACTTTGAGCCTGCTCGGCGTGCTCGAGCACCTTTTACTGGCCCTGCCGTTCCGTGACGGAATGCTGTGGGGCTGGGCGTATCCGCAGCGGAAGGCCGCCGCGCAGATCAATCAAGATTGAAAGCAAGATGATGACGACAGAGGGAACCCCGATGGACTTCGACGCCTTTTTCGCCGGCGAGCTCGATGCAGTGCGCGCGGACGGCCGCTACCGGGTGTTCACCGACATCAAGCGCCATCGCGGCCGCTTCCCCCACGCCACGCGCTTTGTCGAAGGCGAAACGCAGGCGGTGACCGTATGGTGTTCGAACGATTACCTCGGCATGGGCCAGCACCCCGATGTGCTCGAAGCGATGCACGAATGCCTCGACGAATGCGGCGCAGGCTCCGGGGGCACGCGCAATATCTCAGGCACAAACCACCACCATGTCCTGCTTGAGGCTGAACTCGCCGATCTGCACAACAAGGAAGCCGCGCTGCTGTTCACCAGCGGATATGTCTCGAACTGGGCAGGCCTTGGTACGTTGGCGTCCAAGATTCCCGGGTGCGTGGTGTTCTCCGACGCCCTGAACCATGCCTCGATGATCGAAGGCATCCGTCACAGCCGCGCGCCTTACAAGGTATGGCGCCACAATGATGCGGCGCACCTCGATGAACTGCTTTCGATGTACGGTCCCGACGTGCCCAAGCTTGTCGCCTTCGAGAGCGTCTATTCGATGGACGGCGACATCGCCCCTATCGCCGACATTCTGGACGTCTGCGAAAAGCATGGCGCGATGAGCTATATCGATGAAGTCCACGCCGTTGGCCTCTACGGCCCGCGCGGCGGCGGGATTGCCGAGCGTGAAGGGCTGATGGACCGCATCACCGTGATCGAAGGCACGCTGGGCAAGGCGTTCGGCGTGATGGGCGGCTATATCGCCGCGTCTTCCAACCTCGTCGATTTCGTGCGCAGCTTTGCCAGCGGCTTCATCTTCTCAACCGCCCTGCCCCCTGCCATCGCGGCAGGCGCGGCGGCGAGTATCCGCCACCTCAAGGTTTCCAGCGAGGAGCGTGAGCTTCAGCAAAAGCGCGTTGCACAGGTACGCCGTTCGCTCGACATCATGGGCATTCCGCACCTCGACAACCCCAGCCACATCATCCCGGTGATGGTTGGCGACGCCAAGAAGTGCAAGATGATCAGCGACTGGCTGATGGACAATCACGGCATCTATGTGCAGCCGATCAATTACCCGACCGTTCCGGTTGGAACAGAGCGTCTGCGTGTCACGCCGTCACCCGTGCACACCGACGGCGACATCGACCGGCTGATCAAGGCACTGTCCGAGATCTGGTCGCATTGCGAACTCGCCCGGATGGAACAGGCCGCCTGATCCTTCGCGACTGACAGCGTATCCGCTTCTCCCTTGGACGGGAGTGCGTGAGGGCGGCTGCCTTGGGGGAGGCGGCCGCCCTCTTTTGCATCCGCCGCGCCTGCCGTGGCGTAATCAGACTGGACGGGATAAACTAGGAGTGATCCGCGATGCGCACCCTTACGCTTGCCGCCCTCGCCCTTTTGACTGCCGTGACCAGCGCAGCCGCGTCTGCCCCTGCGGCCCCAAAAACAACTACCATCGGCCAGCAAGTGTGGCTTGCCCGAAACCTTGCAGCAACGCACTTCGCCAATGGCGATCCAGTTCCACGCATAACCGCCGCCGCCGCATGGGCGAGCGCAGGCGCAAGCGGCCAGCCTGCCCAAAGCGCCTATGCCAATGACGAAGCCCGCGTCGCGCGCGACGGGCTGCTCTACAATTATGCGGCGATCAGCGACCCACGCGGGCTATGTCCCAAAGGCTTCCGCATCCCCAACGATGCCGACTGGGCAACGCTGGAAGCGACCCTCGGCAAGGACGTCGCCGCAACCCGGATAAAAACCCGTACGGGCTGGCCCGATACCGAAACCGGCGCCTCCGGAAACGGCACCGACGACGTCGGCTTCGGCGGCCTGCCCTCAGGCTTCCGCACGCAGCGCGGCGACTTCTTCCTCGGCGACCGCGTGGGCTATTTCTGGTCGCTTACCGAACTCTCGCCAACTACCACCACCGCCCACATGCTGTTCGATTACGACAGCAAAATCTTTCGCATCGAATATGACAAGGCGATGGGCATGTCAGTACGCTGCCTGAAGGCGTGAGACGTCACTGCACCGGGACGAAGCGCGCCGCAAACCCGCCGCCCGATGCACGCCGCACAACGAAAACCTCACCCCGGTGATGACCTTCTCCTCGGTCGCCGCGCCGTGCCCGCAGCGCGTACGAAAAAGGGCGGCGCAGTTACCTGCGCCGCCCCTTCCGCCAGCCCCGAAGGGCCGTAGATTACTTCGCCAACCTTACTTGGATTGCGCTTCCAAATAGGCGACCAAGTTGGCGCGCTTCTGCGCGTCCTTCACGCCCGGGAAGGCCATCTTGGTGCCGGGCATAAAGCCCTTGGGATCTTCGAGGTATTCAAACAGCACGTCCGGAGTCCAGGTGACGCCGCTGCCCTTGTTGGCGTCCGAATAGGAGAAGCCCGGGACCGAGCCCGACTTGCGGCCAACAACCTTGTGCAGCGACGGGCCGACGCGGTTCACGCCTTCGTCGAACACGTGGCAGGTGCGGCAAGCTGCAAAGACCTTCTCGCCTGCTGCGGCATCGCCGGTGAAGCTGGCATAGGTCATTTCGCCGCCAGCCGGAGCAGCAGCAGCAGCCGGAGTTTCCGTTGCAGCCGGGGTTTCAGCCGGTGCAGCAGCTTCGGTGGCTTCAGCAGCCGGGGCGTTGGCATCGCTGCCCGCACCGCCGCCGCAAGCCGAAAGAGTAGCAAGGCTAGCCAGCGCAGCCGCGCCCATCAGGAAATTACGCTTCATGGTGATTTGTCCTCTGAACAACTTGTTCCTCCCGCATCCCAGCGGGCCATAACCCAGTTTTTCGGCCATTGAAAGCGGGACTTCACGTCGCGGCAAGCCCTTGTCCTCAATCGCCGTTGTCGCTGAACGCGCGATGTTGAAAAGGGTTTCCGCACTTCGCAAAGATTGCCTTGCGAGCAGCGCGCGCTATGATTGCGGTTATGACCAATTTACCCAAGCACACCAAGTTCATCCTCGCCCTGCTGGTGTTTGTCCCGCTCTATTTCGGAATCGCCGCGCTCGGCACGAAGATCGGGATATGGGACTGGAAATTCGGTTTGGGGGCCATGATTATCGGTGGGGGTCCGATCCTGCTCGCTGTGCTGGCGCTGGTGGGCGTGGTCTCGTTGGTGCTCGGCATAATTAAGCCGCCGCGCCGTGCCTTGGTGCTCGGTATCGCGGGCACCGCGCTGCTGGTGGCAGGTTTCGCCTTCGGCCTCATGGCCGGAATGCGCGGCAAGGCCGGTGACAACCCGATCCACGATATCGCCACCGATACCGGCAATCCGCCGGTCTTCTCAGCCGAAACAATGGCAGCGCGCGAGGCGGTCGGGGCCAATGCGCTCTCCGACTATCAAACGCCGCTGGGGCAGCTTGCGCTTTACAAGGACCGCGCCTCACCCGAACTCGCTGTCAAATCGCACGCGCAGATCATCACTGCGAAGGCTGACCGCCCGGCCCCGCTGCCGCTTGGCGGGGCGAGCAAGGCCGAAGGCGTGGCCGCTGTCGCTGCGGCGATGGGCGCAATGGGCCTCACCGAAATCCGCCCCGATCCCGAAGCCGGCATCGTCGAAGGCGTGGCGGAAAGCTTCTGGTTCGGGTTCAAGGACGATGTCGTCGCCCGCGTTGGTGATTCGCAGATTGATTTCCGCTCGGTCAGCCGGGTCGGGATCAGCGATCTGGGCGCGAACACCGCGCGCATCAATGATCTGCGCGAGCGGACGGAAGCGCTGCTGGGATCCGCCAGCCGTTAACCCCGGAACGCTGCGGCCGCCATCGCGCTGCGCTGAACAACGGTGAGCACGCATAGGCCTGCGTAGGCATAGGCGATGGCCGGGAACCATGCCGGAAGCAGACACATGGCGATGAACACCGCAATCGTCTCTGCGCCTTCGGCAAGGCCGGTTGAATAGAAGAAGCTTTTGCGCCCGTGCGCCTGCGTCTGCGCGCCGCGCTTTGCCGCGATGACGGCAAAGGCGAGAAAGCTCACCCCCGTGAGCACGAAGCTGGCGACCACCACCAACGCGGGCAGCTGATTGGCAGGGGCAAGGATGCCGAAACCCACCGGCACGCTGACATAGAAGGCGAAATCCGCGACGATATCGAAATAGCCGCCAAGGTCGCTTGCCCCCCGCACCCGCGCCACGGCCCCGTCCAGACCGTCAAGCAGCCGGTTGGCGATGATCAGCGCAAGGCCCCCGCCGATGTGCCCCATCGCAATCAACGCGGCCGCGCCAAGGCCCAGCGCGAGGCCGGAGAAGGTCAGCGCATTGGCCGTCACGCCCCAACCCGCCAGCACGGCGCCCGCGCGGTTCAGCGGGGGGTCGATCAATGGGCGCAGGCGTGCGTCAAACATAGGTGACCAGCCCGATCCACGCCCCCGTCATGGCACTGGCGAGGTTGCCGGAAATCCAGCTTTTCATACCCAGCCCAGCCACTTCGCTTCGGCGTTCGGGGCACAATGTCCCGATGGTGGAAACCAGCAGACCCACGCTGGCAAGGTTCGCCACGCCGCACAGCGCATAGGCAACGATCAACGTAGCTCTAGGGCCCAATGTCCCGGCGGGCAGCGCGGCGAGTTCCAGATAGGCGACATATTCATTGAGCACCGCTTTGGTGCCCATCAGCCCGCCTGCCACTTGCGCCTCGGCCCATGGCACGCCCAGAAGCCACATCAACGGCGCAAGCCCCCAGCCGAGCAGGCGCTTGAGGGTCAGGGGCGCGCCATCGATCAGGGGCAGCGCGGCGAGCATCCCGTCCACCAGCGCCACCAGCGCGAACACCGTGATGATGACGGCGATCACCGCCAGGAACAGTTGCATCCCGTCCATCGTGCCTTTGACGATGGCATCAATGCTGGATTCGTAACGCAGGCCCGAATCTTCCTTTTCGACCTCGGTCGCCTCGTCTCCGGCGCTGCCCGGCACCATCAGCCGCGCGATCAAGAGCGCGGCGGGGAGCGAGATGAGCGAGGCGGAAATCATGTGCCCTGTCGCATCGGGCACGGCCGCACGCAGGGTGGTTGCGTAAAGCACGAGGATCGCTCCGCTGATCGTCGCCATGGTCAGCGTCATGATCTGGAACAGTTCGCTGCGGCTGATGCGGGCGAAATAGGCGCGGGTTACCAGCGGCGCTTCGACCACGCCGAGGAACACGCTTGCCCCGCCCGACAGGCCGACCACGCCGCTCACCCCGAGGCTGCGGCGCAAAAGGAAGCTCAGACCGCCCACGATCCAGCGCAGCACGCCCCAATGCCACAGCAAAGCTGCGAGCGCCGAGAACACGATCACCAGCGGCAGGATCTGGAACGCGATCACCAGCGGCGGCTGGACGCCCGGCTTCAGCGCGAAGGGCAGCTCTGCCCCGCCGAGATAGCCGAACATATAGGCCGATCCCTTGATCGTAGCAGCCTCGACAGCGCTAACCGCATTATTGACGAGGCCGACTGCCGCCCACACGAACGGCACCCGCACAATCAGCACCGCCAGCAGGCCTTGCAACACCAGCGCGCCGAGCATCCAGCGCCAGCCGGGATGGCCCTTGCGGTTCTCGCTGATGGCCCATGCAAAGGCGATCAGCACCGCAATGCCGATCACGCCCCGCAACTGCTCGAACAGCTCCACTCCCATCAGCCCCGCTGCCATGCGTGGTAGCGCTCCACCCACTTCAGCAAGCTTTCCGGCTTGTGCGCTTTCTTCCAGTTGCCCGCGGCAAACTTGTTGGCCTCGGCCATGGTGGGATAGGAATGGATCGTCCCGAGGATCTTGTTCAGCCCGATCCCGTGCTTCATCGCCAGCACATACTCCGCCAGCAATTCGCCCGCGTGTGCACCGACGATGGTAGCGCCCAGCACGGTGTCCTTGCCGCCCGCGGGGGTGAGGATTTTCACGAAACCCCGCGTCTCGCTTTCGGTGATCGCGCGGTCGAGATCGTCGAGGTCATAGCGGGTAACCTCCACCGCTATGCCCTGTTCTGCGGCCTCGCGTTCGTTCAGGCCGACGCGGGCGACTTCGGGATCGAGGAAGGTCACGGCAGGGATGACGCGGTAATCGGCCTTGAACTTGCGGAACGTGCCGAACAGCGCGTTGACGCTGGCGTACCACGCCTGATGGCTGGCGGTGTGGGTGAATTGGTAGGGGCCGGCGACATCGCCAGCCGCAAAAATGTTGGGGAACTTGGTGGCGAGGAAATCGTCGGTGATGACGGTTTTGGCCGTGTCGACGCCAATCGCTTCGAGTCCGAAGCCCGTCAGCCGCGCCTTGCGCCCGATCGCGACGATCAGCGCGTCGAAGGGCACCGGCACTTCCGCGCCGCCGTGTTTGGCGATCAGCGTGCGGCCTTCTATGCGCACCGCCTTGTGCCCGGTCAGCACACGCACGCCATCCGCTTGCAGCACTTCGCGGGCCAATGCCGAGACATCCGCGTCCTCGCGCCCCAGCAGCGCGTCCGCCATCTCGACCTGTGTGACTTGCGAACCCAGCCTTGCGAGAGCTTGCGAAAGCTCGCACCCGATCGGCCCGCCGCCCAGCACTGCCACGCGCGCAGGGGCTGCGTCCATCTCGGCAAAAGCCTGCCACATCGTCTCGCTGGTCAGATAACCGCTGCTGTCGATGCCGGGGATCGGCGGCACCACCGGCTCTGCCCCGCTGGCGATGATGATGCTGCGCGTCGTCAGCCGCTGCGTGCCGCCATCATTCAGCGCGATTTCCACCGTCCACGGGTCGATGATCGTCGCATAACCCTTGACCACATCGACGCCGAGACCGGTGTAGCGGTCCACGCTGTCATGCGGTTCAATTGCCTTGATCGCGCCCATCACGCGGGCGATCACCGCCTTGAACGGCACCTCGGGCTGGACAGGCATCAGCCCATACTTGTCCGCACCGCGCATCATCGCTGCCACCTTGGCGCTTTTGATTAGCGCCTTCGATGGCACGCAGCCGGTGTTGAGGCAATCGCCGCCCATCTCGTTCGCTTCGACCAGCGTGACCTTGGCCTTCACCGTTGCCGCGATCAGCGCGGACACCAGCCCGGCAGAGCCCGCCCCGATCACCACCAGATTACGGTCGAACCTTTTGGGCCGCGTGAACCCAGCATAGACCTTGCGCCGCTGCAATGCGCCGATGATGCCTTTGGCGATCCACGGCACGATGCCCAGCACTGCGAAGCTGCCGATCAGCACCGGCGACAAAAGCCCGCTGGTGCTCTCAATCCGCGCCAGCTGCGTGCCTGCATTCACATAGGCCGCCGTCCCCAGCAGCATCCCAAGCTGGCTCACCCACATGAAGGTCGCCGTGCGGATGCGGGTGAGGCCCATCACCAGATTGACCATGAAGAACGGGAAGGCTGGGATCATCCGCAGTGAAAACAGGTAAAACGCCCCGTCCCGTTCCAGCCCGGCGTTGATCGCCTTCAGCCGCTCGCCAAAGCGCACCTCGATACTGTCGCGCAGCACGTAACGCGATGACAGGAAGGCCAGAGTCGCCCCAAGGGTCGAAGCAAAGGAGACGATCACCGTGCCCCACACCACGCCGAACAACGCGCCCGCCGCCAGCGTCATGATCGCAGCCCCCGGTATCGAAGCGGCCGTCACCACGACATAGGCGATAAAGAAGCCCGCAATCACCGCCAGCGCATTGTCCTGCTGGAAGGCGGCCAGATCGGCAGCAACCGCCTTGATCCCGTCCAGTGTCAGATATTGCCCGATGTCGAAGACGAAATAGGCAGCGACCAGCGCGGCCAGCACGGCAAGGATGGCGAGCTTTTTCACGAGAAGAAAATCCCTTTGTCGGCTGTTCGCGATCCGGTGCCGGATGGTTAGAAGGTGCCCGCAAGGGCGGCGTATTGCGCGATCCAACCTTTGTCGATGCGGTGCTTCAGCGCAAGCACGCAGGCCCCCTCGGCAGTGAATGGGCCATAGCTGGCGATGGCGCGGCCGTCTCCGGTGTTCAGCAGGTAAAGGCTGTGGCGGCGCGGCTGATAGGTGCGTGACGGAGCCTCTCCCGCCAGCACGCTGCGCAGATTGGCCGCAATCACCGGTCCGGCAAACACCGCGTGGACGCCCGAATGCGGCAGCGCCCGGTCCGCGCGGGCAGCGACATCTCCGGCGGCGAAGATGTCCGGGTGCGAGGTTGATTGGTGATGCGCATCAACGCTGATGAACCCGCCCGCATCGGTCGCAAGCCCGCTCGCTCGTGCCCAGTCTGGCGCGACGCTGCCGGTGGCGGCGATAACAATGTCCGCCGGTTCAAGCGATTGCGCCCCGGCCATCAGAACGCCTCCGTCGAACCGCGCATCGGCGGCAATCACTGCGATGCCTTGCCGCGCCAGCGACTTGGTCACGCGCCGCTGGACGGCATGGGCAAACCCCGGGAGCAGGCCGCCCGCGCCCGCGGCCAGTGTCACGCTGGGTCTGGCCTTCACGTCGGCGATGTTCCTCAACCCGAAAGCCAGTTCCACGCCCCCCGCCCCGCCACCTGCGACCACCACGCTTGTGAACGCAGGCAGGGCCGCCAGCCGATCGACAAAGGCGCCGATGGGCCGCACGTCGATCAGCCGCGGATCATCGCCGAGCAGGCTTGCCGCCCGCCCGACGCCCCCGGTATCGATTGATGCAACGTCATAGGCAATCCGGGCGCCTGCGTCGGTGCGCACCACGCGGGCTTCGGGATCAATGCCGGTACAGCGGCCCTGAACCATCGCCACCCCCGCCCTCGCCGCCAGCGCAGCCAGATCGACCAACCCGTCATCAAAGCCGTGCTGCCCCGCAATCCAGCCCGGCACCATGCCCGAATAGCGCAAGATAGGGTCCGGCGTAAGCAATACGGCCTGCGCCCCTTGCGGGCGGCCTTGCCTGATCCAGTCGGCCAGCACCGCGACATGGGCATGGCCGCCGCCAATCAGCAGCACCTTGGCGGGCTGATAGCCGGATGGAGCTGTTTGCCATTCCATGAGTTTGCCTTCATTGCCTGCGGTTCATCACCCCGCAAGCTTGGATCGTTAACGGGCGCAAGCAGATCCTTTATTACCTCCCATCGCAACTAACAGATATATCTTCAAATATTTGAACATAATGATCGGGCAGGAACCGCTGGCATGTTGGGCAATTGATCGCTTGCAGCGCGCTGTGGTTGCAATAGATGCACTCATATCCGGCGCGCGATCGGGCCGGGCATCGGATCGCTTGAACACCAGTTTCGGACGGAAAGGCTGCCATGGCAGGTGAAGGCCAAAGTTACGGCTCACAGATTTCGCTGGCGAAATTCTTCAGGATTTTCATAGATATCTTGAGGCCTGAGGCGAATTTCTACTGGCTGGCCGCCGTCTATGGCGTGGGGATCAGTCTGCTTTCGCTGGCCACGCCGATTTCGGTCCAGATGCTGATCAACACCATCGCCAACACCGCGCTGACCGCGCCGTTGGTGATGCTTTCGCTGTCCTTGTTCGGCCTGCTGTTCATTTCCAGCATGCTTTATGCCTTGCGCATCCACCTGATGGAGCTGTTCGCGCGGCGCTTTTACGCCCGCATGGTGGCTGAGATGTCGCTGATTTCGGTCTATGCCCAGAACCCGTTTTTCGGCGACCAGAAGAAAAGCTCGCTGTTCAACCGCTATTTCGATGTTGTCTATGTCCAGACCGCGATCCCGATCCTGTTCATCGGCGGCTTCACCACGCTGCTGCAGATTGCGGTCGGGTTTGTGCTGGTGTCGCTGTATCACCCCTATTTCCTCGGCTTTACGCTGGTGATGATCGCGCTGATCTGGGTGGTGTGGCTGAGCTGGGGCAGCCGCGCGCTGCGCACCGGGGTCGATCTCAGCCATGCCAAGCACGCGACCGCTGCATGGCTGCAAACGATCGGCGGATCGAACGGCTTCTTCAAATCGCAGCGCCGCATCGATTACGCGCTCGACAAGACCGACGATCACACCCGCCTTTACATCAACGAGCGCAAGCGTCACTTCCGCCACCTGTTTTCGCAGACCATCGCCTTCCTGCTGATGTATGCCGCGGCCAGCGCGGCTCTGCTGGGGCTGGGCGGGTGGCTGGTGATCGAGAACCAGCTGACCCTGGGCCAGCTGGTCGCAGCGGAGCTGGTCCTGTCAGCCGCGTTCCTTGGGGTGGCGCAGCTTGGCAGTTATCTGGGCTATTTCTACGACCTGTTCGCCGCGGTCGAGGAAATTTCGCAGTTCTACGATGTCGAACAGGAACAGCCCAAGGGCGCTGACCCGCTGGAAGGGCCGGATCACACCATCGTGCTGAAAGGCGTGCGCGGCCGCGCGCGAGCCGAGGACGTTCAGTTCGATCTGGAAATACCCTCTGGCGCGATGATCATGGCGTCGGCCAGCCAGCACGGAGTTCAGCGCCTGTTCGCCAACCTGCTCAAGATGCACGTTCTGCCGCAGGGCGGGATCGCGACGCTGGGTGGGATCGACATGAAGGCAATCGAGGCGCACCACCTGCGGAGGAACGTGCAGGTGCTCGACCGACCGAGCATCGTGGAAATGACGATCCGCGAATATCTCGCCCTGTCCTGCCCCGATACCGCGCCGCAGCGGATGATCGGTGCGCTGGAGACGGTGGGGCTGGCGAACACCATCGCCACGCTGGAAAAGGGTCTCGACACGCCGCTCGCCTCGACCGGCTTTCCGCTTTCGGCGGTCGAATTGCAGCAATTGAAGCTCGCCAACGCTCTGCTGGAAAGGCCGCGCATTCTGGTGCTGAGCCGGTTGTTCGATCTGCTCGATCCCGAACCGATCGAGCGGGCTGTGAATGAGCTGCGCTCGCAGGCCTATTCCACGGTGATTTATTTTTCCAACCGCCGCTTCGATCTGGGGTTTGACCGGTTCCTGTATCTGGAACCGCAGCAGCAACGCTATTTCGACAAATTCGAGGAATTCTGCACCGCCATGGGCCGCCCGGCGGGCAACACCACCCCCGACCCGCGCAGCCAGGGAGGCGCATGACCATGGCGACGCTCAAGGAAGACATGGCGCACTTCACCACCCTTGCGTCGATCAAGACGCCGCGGATTATGCGGGTGGTGTTCGTTATGCTGCTGGCCGCGATCGTTATCACGGTCGCGTTCCTCATCTATGTGCCGTGGGTGCAGACGACATCGGGCCGCGGGGTTGTGACCACGCTCAGTCCCAATGAACGCAAACAGGATATCAACGCGCTGGTGCCGGGCCGGATCGAAGAATGGTATGTCCGCGACGGTTCCTCGGTAAAAAAGGGCGATCCGATCGTCCGCATCGCTGACATCGATCCGCAGTTGATTGAACGGCTCCAGTCCGAACGTCGCCAGATAGATTTGCAATTGCAGGCAGCCAAATCGGCGCTCGCCACAGCAGAGCTTGACGTTCGGCGTTCGCGCGAGCTGTTCGAGGCGGGCCTTGCGGCACGGCGCGATTACGAATTGGCGCAGATCAAGATCGCCGAAATGCAGGGCAAGGTTGCCGCGGCCGAAGCCGATCTTAACCGCGCCGATGTAAGCATTTCGCGCCAGTCCGTGCAGATCGTGCGCGCGCCGCGCGACGGTTTCATCCAATCACTCAACGCAGGTGACGCGGCGACCTTCATCAAGGCAGGCGATGTGCTTGCCACCTTCGTGCCTGATGGCGCGGCGCGGGTGGTCGAAATCTTCATCGACGGGCGCGATGTCGCGCTGGTAAAAAAAGGCGACAAAACCCGCATCCAGTTCGAAGGCTGGCCTGCTGTGCAGTTTTCCGGCTGGCCATCGGTCGCAGTCGGCACCTTCGGGGGCCGGGTGATCGCGGTTGACCAGTCAGCCCAGATCAACGGCCGGTTCCGCGTGCTGATCGCCGAGGACGAGCTGGACGGCTATGGTTGGCCAGAGGAACGCTATGTCCGTTTCGGCGCGGTGGTACAGGCTTGGGTGCTGCTGGAGACGGTGCCAGTTGGGTACGAAATCTGGCGTCAGCTCAATAACTTCCCGCCTGAACTGACGGCCGAGACAGGCAGCGGGTCGGCGAACTGAGCATGATGCGCCGACTGCCCCCTTTGCGGCTGGTCCCCTTGCACGCGGGTATCAGGCTGAGCGCGGTGCTGGCCGGCACGGCGGCGCTGGCCTTCGCGCCTGTGCCGGGGCTGGCACAGGACATCGTGCCGCTGGCCGATTCGCTTGAGGTTGCGCTCAAGACCGGGCCGCTTTTGCCCGAAGAAGTGCTGCGTTCATCGGCGCTGACCTTCCCCTCTATCCTCGAATCCTTCGAGCGTGAGGCGGCGGCGCGCTCCGATCAGCTTGCTGCCGATGGCGCTTTTGACCTGATGCTGCGTTCCGACGTGTTTGACCGGGTCACCGGTTTCAACGACGGCGGCGCAGTGCGCGCTCAGGTGACGCAGCCGCTGCAACCCTTCGGCGCGCAGATCTTCGGCGGCTACACCCTCTCCGATGGCCGACTGCCGACATCGCAGAGCAGCTTCAACAGCCCCGAATTTGGCCGCGTCAACGTAGGCGCACTTTTCTCGCTTCTGCGCGACAGCAACATTGATCCGCGCCGCTTCGCGCTTGAAGATACCCGCCTTGCCACCAGCCAGGCGCAGTTTGACGTGATGCTGGTGCAACTCAACGCCCAGCAGGAAGCGCTGCGTTCCTATTGGCGCTGGGTTGCGGCGGGTGAGGAAATACGCGTCTTTGAAGAACTGCTCGAAATTGCCGAAGCGCGCCAGATCGGCCTGACCCGCGAGGTCAACGAAGGCGCGCGCGCGCGCATCGCGCTCACTGAAAACGAACAGAACCTGCTTATCCGCCGCTCGCTGCTTGAAGAGGCCAAGCGCAATTTCGTTATTGCTGCTAACAGCCTCGGTTTCTTCCTGCGCGGGACAGATGGGCAGATGATCGTGCCAACCCGCGAACAATTGCCCGATGTCACAAGGCTGAAGGCTATTCCGCAGATCGAAACGATGCTGGCGATGCCGATCAGCGAAGTGATCAGCGGTCGGCCCGAACTCGAAACCTTCCGTATCGCGCTGGAACGTGCTGCCAACCGGGTCGAACTGCGCCGCAACGATCTCCAGCCGCGGCTTGATGCCACGGTCGAACTGGCGACCAATCTGGGCAACGGGGTGCCGCCGACCTCCGATACGGCAGGTGCGGCGGTGGGCGTGACCTTTTCGGTGCCGCTTCAGCGCCGCGAAGCACGCGGCCGGCTGCAACGCGCCGAAGCTGAACTGCGCGAAACCGAATTGCGCCGCCGCCGCGTTGCCGACCAGATCACTACCGAAGTTGGCAACATCATCGAAAATCTGAGCGCCAACCTGAAAATCGCCACCCTTGCGGATGCCGAAGTCAAGCAGGCAACGGCAATGGTGCAGGCCGAACGCACCCGGTTCCGCCTTGGCGCGGGCGAGTTCTTCCTCGTGAACGCGCGCGAGGAAGCCGCCGCAAACGCCCAGATCAAAGCGATCCGCGCCAAGCTGGCCGGGCGGCTGGCCGAAGCCAGCTACAACGCGGCAACGATGAACCTGCCCGCGCTGGGGCTGGAGTAGGCGGGTTGCCGCCCTGTGAAGTCGAAAACCCGCGCCCCTGCGACGCAGCCAAACGGCGCATCTGCACACGCGCTCTGATTGCGGGTCACATTTTTCCTCGCAGCGCCTGATAGGCCGCCGCCGACACGGTGTTGGCAAGGTTGAGGGAGCGGATCACTTCTGACCGCATCGGCAGCTTGAACAGGCGGTCCGGGTGCTGCGCGATGATTGCCTTGGGAATGCCCTTGGTCTCCTGCCCGAAGACGAGGAAGGCATCCTCGGGATAATCCGGTTCATAGAAGCTGCGCGCGCCGAATTCCTCGAACAGGAACAGCTGCTCAGGCCGGGGGCTGCGGGCTTCTAGGAAGGCGTCCCAGCTGGCATATTCCGTAAGGTGGACATGCGGCCAGTAATCGAGGCCCGAACGCTTGACCCGCTTGTCGCTGATGTCGAAGCCCAGCGGATGGATCAGGATCAACTCCATCCCCAGCGCCACACAAGTGCGCCCCACCGCCCCGGTGTTGCCGGGAATTTCGGGCTGGATGAGAATGATGGATAGGCCCACGTGGGTGCCTCTCCCTACCCCAACTTCTCCTTCAGAAGCTGGTTCACCACGCCCGGATTAGCCTTGCCCTGCATCGCCTTCATCGTCTGGCCAACGAAGAAGCCGAACAGGGCTTCCTTGCCGCCGCGATACTGTTCGACCTTGTCGGCGTTGGCGGCGATGATCGCGTTGACTGCAGCTTCGATGGCGCCGGTGTCGCTGACCTGCTTCAGCCCTTCCGCGTCCGCAATTTCAGCAGGATCACGCCCGGTCTTCAGGACGATTTCGAAGATTTCCTTCGCCTGCCCGCCGCTGATCTCGCCCTTTTCGGCCATTGCGAGGATGCTGGCCTGCGCTGCCGCCGTGGCGTTGGCTGCATCGGCTTCATCGCCGAGCGCCTTCATCACGCCGGGCGCAACTGACAGCGACCAGTTGGCGACCTGTGTGGCAACGGCGTCCTCGCCCTTGCCTGTCACCTTGGCGGTTTCAGCCAGCAGCGTTTCAAACCGCGCGAAGGTTTCGACCTCAGCGGTCAGCTCGCGCGCGTTGTAGGGCGTAAGACCCAGCACCTCGACATACCGCTTGCGCTTGGCATCGGGCAGTTCCGGGAGCGAGGCCCGGCATTCGGAGAGGAAATCCTCCTCCAGCACCAGCGGCAGCAGATCGGGATCGGGGAAGTAGCGGTAATCGTGCGCGTCTTCCTTGCTGCGCATCGTCCGCGTGGTGCCGGTGCCGGGATCGAACAGGCGCGTTTCCTGCACGATTTTGCCGCCCGCTTCCAGCACATCGACCTGACGCATCGCTTCATGCTCAATCGCCTGCATGACGAAGCGGACCGAGTTCACGTTCTTGGTTTCCGTGCGCGTGCCAAGCTCATCGCCCACCTTGCGCACCGACACGTTCACGTCGGCACGCATCGAGCCTTCTTCCATGTTGCCGTCGCAGCTTCCGACGTAGCGCAGGATTGCCCGCAACTTGCGCAAGTAAGCCCCCGCCTCAGCGGGTGAGGCCATATCGGGGCGGCTGACAATTTCCATCAGCGCCACGCCCGAACGGTTCAGGTCGACATAGGACATGGTCGGGTGCTGGTCGTGCATCAGCTTGCCCGCGTCCTGTTCCACGTGAATTCGCTCAATCCCGATGATCTTGTCTTCGGGGATGCCGGCCTTCTCGTCCGCTTCGATCAGCAGCTGCCCTTCGCCAACGATAGGGTGGTAAAGCTGGCTGATCTGGTAGCCCTGCGGCAGATCGGCGTAGAAGTAATTCTTGCGGTCGAACCGGCTCCACGCATTGATCTGCGCGTCAATCGCCATGCCGGTGCGCACAGCCTGACGGATGCATTCGCGGTTGGGCACGGGAAGCATCCCCGGCATCGCGGCATCGACAAGGCTGACCTGCGCATTCGGCTCCGCGCCAAAGGCAGTCGCAGCGCCGCTGAACAGCTTGGCGTTGGAGGTGACCTGCGCGTGAACTTCAAGCCCGACCACGACCTCCCATTCACCGGTTGCGCCCTGAATGCGATAATTGCTCATTTCGTTTCCTCGTCACTCTCGCTGGCGTCACGCGTGTCAAAGCGCAATTCGCCGTGGTCGACGTTCTTTCTCACCCAGTTGGCGACCATGAAGGTCACCGGCACCGCGAGTGCAATTGCCACTCCGGCAACCCACAACGCGGGATCGGCGTTCACCACCACTTCTCCGGTTTGGCGGTGAAGGCAGCACGCTGCTGGATCGCGAGGCCCGCGTTAAGCACGCCCTGTTCGTCGAACGGACGG
>JBIKSA010000031.1:0-25089 GCA_044348875.1 Erythrobacter sp.
ATTGAAGGGTCAAGCAATTTAGCGCAGCGCTTGAATAATGGTGAGCTTGATTCAATCCTGCCAGGTGATGCCATAATTTTGAAAGACGCGGTATCCTCTGATCAGATCAATATATTCGTTGGTCAGTTGAATGACGCGAAGTCTGACGGTTCCGAAGTTCTGACTGGAATTCAAGAGACGTCGGAGGGCTTGAGCGAAATCTGTGATCGATACAGCTCTGCACGGCAAGATTCTATAAACACACTACACGCCAACCTTTTCGAAGTTCTGGGTAAAGCTCACTGGTGCAACAGGCGATTTTATTGTCCTCGCACTATCATGTCGCCTGAGTATATTCAGGCACTGATCGGCATCGAACTTGCCGATGCGCATCTGTTGCCGATAAATGTTTTGCTCGAGCGTTTGCGGTCTGAACCGGAAATCGCGCGACGAATGGATGGCTCTCCAGACTTGGCGCAACAACTGGTCTTGCAGCATGATGCAATCCGGCAAGTTTCTGAACAAGCTAACGCCTTGTATGTTGAAAACGGAATGCCATCCAGCGAACGCACAAGGGTATTCAACGATGAAGAAGCCGAACTCATAAAGGCATTTGGGCTGACGCTCCAGAAGGCGATGACCGGAGCATCACAACCGCTCTTGGTTTTCTCTAGAGAAGCAGTGCTTTACTTCGACCCGGAGGCGGAGGTTTGGGCATCGCGCACTAGCCCTTACTCCTATTCTACGATCGATGTTGCTCGGTATGGATCGGTTGTAAAAGTTTACTCTGACTTACTAATCCCTCTTTGGGAAAATTTGTGGACTGAGAAGGCTGATTTTCGCAAGTCAGAACTGTTTCGGACCAATGAAGCCATGATCTCCATGTCTGAGAAAGAGGCGGAAAAGCTGATCGACATCGCAAACCAATTCAGGGCTGACATGCGGACGGTTCGAGAAAACACGAACATATTCAGGTCTGAGTTGACTTCAAAGCTTCAGGAGGTTCGGGATTTTCGAGCTAGCATGGATGGCATTGGCTTACTTTCTGAAAATCTGAAGGCAACGCTGAGCGATGATCGGATAGCGACACTGGACGTTGAAGGTGGAGATACCGCCTCCATCGACGGGTACGAAAATATCCTCACATACAAGCCGCAAACCCAAGCTGAGGCCCGGGGTACTGTGCATGATCCAATAGATTATGTTCGCGAACCGGGAATTGTGATCCGTCCCCTTCCTACCACCAGGCGCTTAGCCCTGACCGACGGAGATCGTAATGGCTGAGGGCGGCGTGAGCCCTGCGGTGTGGAGCGCGATCAGCAGCCTCAAAAGCGAACTTCTCGGGAGAATCCGAGATGTCGACCAGAAGGTTGAAAGACTGGATTCAAAGGTCGCAAGGCTGGAATCATGGGTGCAAAGTGAAATCGATCGCTTGGAGAGAGAAATGCGGGAGATTGGCGACAAGATCGTAGGTGCGATCAATCAGCAAACAGCGGCTATCGTCGGCGGCGTCGCAGCCAATACCGTCATGATCGAAACCCTGAAGGGAAAAGTCGAAGACGAATTTGGACGGACAATCGACAAGCTCGATACACAAATCGAATCTGCGCTTCAGGTTGAAGTTGTAAAGAAGATGGCCGATGCATCTTCGATAAACAGCAAGCTCACTGCATTTGTAAGTGATATTCGCACTAGATTCGATAAGTCTATATTCAATGCTGCCGCGAACCGCGAACTATACAATGTAAACTTTAGAAAAATTACCGATGAGTATGAGAATAAGATATACACTATCGGGCAGCACATTTTTGAACTTCGCGATCAAGATATAGCTGCCGCACTTGAGGCTGCTAGGGTCCCTTATGAATTGACCCATGGTTTGTCTATTGAAATGGACATGACCAGGCTGTCTGCCCGATCTCAAAACCTTGATGAGACGGTCGGTCTCTTGCGGCAATCCCGCGTCGATGAAGTCTTGTCGTCCATGGATGATCTTGAGAATGAGCTGGCAGATTATTCACTGGCCTGCGCGCCTCCCGCGGCTGGTATCGAGTTGTGCGTCGAGGCAATCGTGACCCATTCACCAACTGCAAGTTCCCTCCATGCGGGCATGAGGGCCCACCAGGTATCCGAAGGGCGAGGAGTGCACCTTATCCACGAGAGTGACTTGGGTGTTTATAGTTCAGTTGAAGGTTGCGAGCGTGTTGTTGCAGAGTTGGAAAAAGCGGATTTGCGTGCCGCAAGCGAGGATGAGTTGGCTGCGATTGCCGCTGCGGCCTCGGATCTTGCAGAACGAAATCTTATCTCTGCAGAAGCGCGGGACCAGGTCGCGGACTTTTTGCGGGCCGGCAAATTGAAGGTTCTGGGGGCTTAAAATGGTCGCAACAGCAAAAGGTAGCAATATCGTCATCGATAAGTCTGTCGCAGGCAGCGTGTTTCCCCAGTCAGAGCGGGACATTGTTTTCCCAGTCTTGATTGACGGAAGTGCCAGTCCTGTGCGGGTTGAGGGTGCGGTGTACGGCCGCGAACTTCAGCTTCGCGGTGACGTGCGAATTGACGGCCCCGTCGTGGTTCGAGGCGACGCGCGGATAACGGCACGAGGCTCAGTCGTGCGGCTTAATTCTGGTATTACCGTCAACGGTTCGATGAGGGCCGTACCTGATGGTGACGATCTTGGCATGCTTGAGGCAGTCCGCGCCGCCCGGCTGATCTTGCGCGGTGACATTACGGTCAATCAGAACCTATCCCTGCGGGATGCCATTGTTTTTGGAAGCATTCGTGCGGTCAATTGCACTTTGGAGCGATGCGTAGTCCTCGGTACGTGCATCGTGAGCGAGCAGTTGCGTGTAAGCAACAGCTCCATCGGTGGCTATGCTGCGGGCGAGGTGGAGTTCGAAGGCGAGTGTACGATGATCCACGCGCTTGGTGAAAGTAAGGAAAAGCCGCGCTTTGTGCCTTTCGAGGCTGCTGATGGGGCGATAACGCCAGCTGATGTTTGCTTTTATCCGCTTATGCGTTCGCACCAAACTCTATTGAACAGGCGCGCGTTGAGCGAAAGCGGCGTACTGGATGAGGCAAGGCTATATCCCAATGTAGACTGGGTCCTCACGGCGGCGACAGCCAATGCCGGGCTCGCTGAGGACGATGATAACATCTACCAGAAGTGGGTTCTCTCGCTTGGTGGCCGGATTGCCGACTATTCCGCAATCAAAGATTCAGTCCAGTCTCTGACCCAAATGCTAAAATGTGGGTTTGAATTTGAACATTATCACCCAGATCATCGGGCCCGCCTTCTGAAGGCCGCCAAAGCCGGTTTGACCGAAGAGGAGGATTGGATTCTGGATCAGGTGTGCAGCCTGGAGGAAATCTGATGGCGCGCCTGACAGTCGCCGCACTTCTGGCTCTCGGCCTCTGGCTATTGTTCGGAGCCCCCACCAACTTCACGTTTAGCATGGCTCTTGTTTTCATCGCGCCGATAGCAAGTGGCTGGATGGTTATCTGGAGCGATGGTATCTTCCGGCTGTTTTCGTCGGATAGCTACACTTATGCATTGCTTGGAAAAACCCTGAACGGTTTGGGTTTCCTGATTACATTAAGCAGTTCGCTTTGGGCTTTCTACGCCTATCTCCCGCTCGCTCAGATGGCGCAATTTAAGGTTCCAGCGCAGTTGTGGATCGGCATGCTCATCGGGCTTTCCATACCACTATGTTTGCCGTTGGCTACCGGTAGATCGCAACCTCCTTTGCCCAGCAAGGAAGTTCGTCGCGATTATGCTGATCCCAGCTGAAGCAAGGAATTGTCATGGCCTTCGACTGGTTCAAGAAGCTCTCGATAAAGCAGGAAACGCGGTCATTCTTTATTGCCCGTCCGCCGGAATGCGCCGATCGTCTAGTTTATCTGCATCCTGATCAGAGCATTCCAAGGGGGGCAAAGATTACGGTTCGATCAGATGAATGCGCTCTTTTCTTTCGCGAGGGCAAATTCATCGGGAAAATCGATGTCGGAACATATCTGATTGATTCGGCGAACATACCGTTTCTCGGGCACCTGATTATCGATGAGTTCACCAATGCCAACCACTTCATTTGTGAGTTGTTCTTCGTAACAACGAGAGAGTGGGGTCAATACTTCCATAATATCGAAGTCGGGCAGGTTCGCGATAGAAATTCCCGTAACGTGGTTAACGTGCTTGCGTCACTGGGATACACCGTGCGGATTACCGATCCGGCGAAGTTGGTCATTGGCTTGGGTGGACAGAATGCGGGCTCAGAAGAGCATATAAATGATATCCTTCGCGGCCGTGCAGCGACCACTCTCCGTCAATCAGTGGCCACCAGAGCTCAGCACGCCGACATTCTCGACATTGTTTCAAACATAGATGTTGATGCTATCGGTAAGGAACTGGTGTCAGCGGCCAGAGCGGAGTTTTTGCCGCTTGGACTTGATGTGATCCGTGCGTTTGATCTCAAACTCAATCTTGATGATGCTAGTGAAGATAGGCTGATCAAATTCGGTGAGTTAGAGCAAGAGCTTGCCCTTCAGGCGAAAGGTGCATCGTTAGCCACTCAAGAGGGCTTCGCTCACTTCAACGCAGTCCAGGGTCAGCGGTCTGCGATGGAAGGGCTTGGGAAGGGACTAAGTACCGGTAACAGTCCGATGATACTCTCTGGAAATATGGGCGGTTTCGGCGGCGCAAATTTGGTGCCAAGTTATAGCAATCCCAAACGGAACATGGGAGCGGGTTCCTCTCCGCTTTCAGCCCAAGCCAGCTATGTGTTGATCGATGGCAACGGCGAAAGGGGGCCCTTTACTCCCCGGCAATTGGCATTGGTATTGGTTGCCGAAGGGCTGGCTCCTCAATCTACTTCAATACGCCGCACCGATGATCCCCCGACAATATCATTCACTGCGGACCTCGAGCCTTTGATAAAGGCGGAATATGATAAGCGAAAGAAGCCAGACGTGGCTCGCGGCACTCCGGCCCGAACGACTTCCGAAGTGAGTTCAAACGGGCAATCAATTGAACTTCTTGATGCGGCAATGAGGGCCGCATCTGTTGGGGGGGCGGTTTCTCCGGAGGCGGAAGCGACATTGGTCCAGATGGCTCAATCGCTGGGTATTGCGAGCGACGAGCGTGAAGCCTCTCTTATCATTCTTGGCTTATCGGCCAGGGCAGGCCTGCGCCTCCCTAGCTCGGATACGCAAGAGTAGGATCAAGCTGATGGAAGATGCCTGCGAGAAGTGCTTGTCACCCTTGAGCCCAAGAGCTCGGGTTTGCCTTAGATGCGGTACGACGAGATTGCCAACCGGGCAGGTTGAACCAGCAGAGGGTGCCGTTGCTGCCGAGGAGCCGCTCAACAAAACCGAGCGTACTTCCGCTGTCGAGCCTTTGGCTCCTCCGTCCCCCGACGTCGATGCAATCGAGCGATCGCAACCGGAAGCTGCGGCTAGCTTTGTCGCAGGCCCTCCTCAAGCATCATCTGCGCCTCAGGAGGTTCAGCGTTCCGGGGTTCCGGTATCTGTCGTTGTGATCCTGATTTTGGTCACCGCTATGTTCGCGACGATCTTTGCTTTTGCATGGAGTTCAAGTCCTGAGAGTGAAGATGACCTTCAAGTCGTCAGCGTATATGTCTCAGGAAGTGCCAACGCACGTGATCAACCTAGCGCGCAGGGCTCCAGCGTTCTGGAGACCTATGATGCCGGCACATACCTAACTGGCGCGTGGGTTAATGGCGCATCAGATCCTGACGAGCGATGGCTTAAGTTCGAGGTCGAGGGGCAAGCCAGATATATCTGGGATGGCAATCTATCAGTTGACGCTACAGCCTCGATTGCCCCCCCTCCTGCCATTGACCAAGCCAACCGTGCAACAACTGATGGCATGATGGGAATTGTTGCAGGTCAGGGTTGGGGGGAAGTCTCCTCGCAGTTTAAATCAAGCGGGATTTATGGCGAAGGGGTTACCGAAGGCTGCGAAATTTATGAGAGCCTCAACAATCGTGTTTTTGCAATGGTGGAAAACGGCAAGGTCACGCGCCTAGAAACTCAAGACCGTGATTTTCTAACTCCTTCAGGCGTCGGCGTAGGTTCAAGTTTGGCTGAATTGAGAAAAGCTTATGGAGCACGCTTAATTGTTACAGAGAATATCTATTCGGGCAGAGACTACTTTATCGAAGCAGCGAACGGCAATGGCATGAAATTTCATGTTGAGGATGGAAACGTAACCGACCTGACAGTCGGTGGCAGTTCCATTCGTTACGTTGAAGGATGCCTCTAGAGAGCGCGCAACCGGTCACCGCGTTCCGGCCGATTTCTTACTATCGATGCGGATAGCGTCAACATCCAAGTTTTATTAAAACTAATTGAACCGTTTTTCCGGATTATTGCAATGACTGATGTTTATATGCAGGAAATTTGTGAAAATTGCTCGAGCCCCTTAAGTTCACGCGCGAGGGTTTGCCTGCAATGCGGAGTAACAAGGGCGCCAAGCACAACAAGCAGTTCATCCGCGACGATGTTTTCACCAGAACAAGCTGACGGCAGCGACCGTGACTCCGAAAGAAATGCAAAAATCGTTGCAGAAAATAAGAGAATAGAAGAAAAATCCGGTCAGGCCGACAATGACAGTCAATATGAAGATATCGATCTTGGGGGCCAAAATTCACCCCTTAATATCGAACATGATCATCTGTTTGAAGATTTTGTGTTCCCGGGAATGCTAGAGGCTCTAGAAAAAAATATTGAATTACAGTCACATTTCCCTGCTTCGGGGCCGATAACTGAAATTTTGTCTAATGACAAAATTCACGGTGACCCCTGTGTATTTCAGGTTCTATCTAGTGATATTGTTTTCGAAACGACCGATCCGATCGGAATAGCTCTGCATATGCCCTGGGTATCTGATGATTTCAGGCAATCAACATTCTTCTCACAATTTTCTGTTTGCGACCATGGCGACGATAATGACTTCGCATTGGATTTCGGCAAGGATATAAAAGCTGCAGCTAGGTATATTTCTGCCTTTTTAATAAATTATTTTGGATACAGCAAAGATTCGTCATTTTCCTATAAAACATGGGATGACGAAACTGGCTTCGATAGTGTGAGCAATCCGGCGCCACTGCTTTCGCGAATTTCAAAGACAGAAATTGGCTCCGGCACTTTATTTCCTGAAAGCTCCGCGGCAGGCAGTCAGGTGGCCGCTCAAGCATCATCTGCGCCTCAGGAGGTTCAGCGTTCCGGGGTTCCGGTATCTGTCGTTGTGATCCTGATTTTGGTCACCGCTATGTTCGCGACGATCTTTGCTTTTGCATGGAGCTCAATTCCTGAGACTGAAGATGACCTTCAAGTCGTCAGCGTATATGTCTCAGGAAGTGCCAACGCACGTGATCAACCTAGCGCGCAGGGCTCCAGCGTTCTGGAGACCTATGATGCCGGCACATACCTAACTGGCGTGTGGGTTAGCGGCGCATCAGACCCTGACGAGCGATGGCTTAAGTTCGAGGGCGATGGGCAAGCCAGATATATCTGGGATGGGAATCTATCATTTGACGCTTCTGAAGGTCAAGTAGAACGCAATGATCCTGCAGCATCTATAACATCCGCGGATTCTATTGACTTTGTAAGAGCGTATATAGTTGCATCAAATAGTGGATCTGGAATGTCAGCGGCAGATGTAGTAAACACCTATTATGATGATAAAGTTTTGTACTTCGGCGGCTCTGTAGACCGATCTCATGTTTTGGGGGAGAAGGCTCGATATGAGCGTCGTTGGCCGGAGCGTATCTATCAAATGATGGAGGACGCAGTTCAAACTGATTGCGTCTCGAACCCTATGATTTGTTCAGTTAGCGGCACAATGTGGTATTCTGCGACTAGTGAAGAACGAGGCGCTTATGGCGAGGGCTACGCTGAGTTTACCCTTGGGGTAAGAAGAACAAATGACGGTTTAAAAATTGTTTCCGAAACATCAAGAGTGGTTGGAAAATAATTGGATTTTTTAAATTTCCTGTCCTCTCTAGTCCTTGTATTTAGCGTTGCTAGAGCGGTTTTCGAACATTCTGGATCGTTAGGGATCCCCGTTTATCGTGACTTCTGATGTACAATCCATGTTGGTGTAGGAGCCAGCATGACTGGTGACGTGACCCCCAGCGGGGCAGCCGCGACAAGCCGCATATGGCGGTTAGCGATACAACGGCACCAAACTGACCTCATCAGCCATCCTGCGCTGGTCACAGGAGCGGCGGGTCGAGTGGCACTACATCGCGCCCGGCAAGCCGATGCAGAACGGGGTTGGCTGCGCCGCCCGGCGGCACGATTACAACACGGTCAGGCCGCACTCGAAACTGGGCGGGAAGACCCTCGCCGAGATCGCCTGATAACGTGTCTGGGGGCATGCCCACAGACACGTTGCCATCCCATCAGGTGACCATCATCAAGGACCCGGCCTCTACCTTTGACTGGTAACGATCAGGGGGGCACATCGGGGTGCGGCTTCTTCAGGTGATCGCTAGCGGATTTTGCGTCGCAGAAACTTACCAAGATTTCCTGATAAGTGTCTGAAACCATGGTGGGCGGTGACGGGCTCGAACCGCCGACCCTCTCGGTGTAAACGAGATGCTCTACCAACTGAGCTAACCGCCCCACGGCACGGACATGGGGGCATTTAGCCGTGTTGGCGCGGCGGTCAAGCTGCTACAATCTCCCGGCAACGGCAAAAGGCACGCGCGATGATCATCAACACGCAGTTGAATGATGGCACCCCGGTCTGCATCCGCCGGGTGCGTCGCGAGGATGAGGCGCGGCTGAAGGACGGCATTGCGCAGCTATCCCCGCAGTCCCGCTATCTGCGGTTCTTTTCGGCGATGCGGGAGGCGCCGCCGCAGGTGTTGCGCACGCTCGCCAGCCCTGACGGACACGATCACATCGCCTGGGGCGCGCTGCGTTCCGACCTCCCCGATACGCCTGCGTTGGGCGTGGTTCATGCCTTTCGCGACAAGGACGATCCTGAAGCAGCCGAATATTCCGTCGCTGTGGTGGACGAATATCACGGGCGCGGCCTTGCGCGGCTGCTGACCGCGGTGTTGCTGCTCGATTGCGCGGATGAAGGGCTGGAGCAGTTCATCGTCCATGTCCTGCCCGAAAACCGCCCGGCGCTGGCGCTGGCCCGGTCGCTCGGCGCGGAAGGCGTGGGGTATGAGGCGGGCGTTTCCATGCTGGAGATCAACATTGCCGAAGCGCTTGCCGCGCTCAGGGCTGAAGCCGACGTGCCGGGGCTTGCGGCGGTGTTCGAACAGTTTGGCGCGCCTGGGGTAGGCGCGGGGCCGCCCAGCGGTTAGAGGCCAGCGCATGAAAACCCAGCGCATTCTTGTCCTTGGCACCGGCGGCACGATTGCGGGCGCGGGCGCGGGCGCGGGCGGGACGGGCGCGGCTTACCACGCGGGCGGCCTCGCGCTCGATACGCTGATCGGTCATCTTGCCGGCTTGGGGCTGATGGCGGAGCTGGTGCCGCAGGAAATCGCGCGGATCGGATCGCAGGATATCGGCTTTGCGGAATGGCAAGCGCTGCACGCGGCCTGCATGGGCGCCATCGCTGATCCGGCAGTGGATGCCGTCATCATCACCCACGGGACCGATACGGCGGAGGAGACGGGCTTCCTGTTGGACCTCACCCTGCCGACGTCCAAACCCATCGTGCTGGTCGGCGCGATGCGGCCCGCCGATGCCGTGGGCGCGGACGGGATGCGCAACTTTGCCAGCGCGGTGAAAGTGGCCAGCGATCCTGCCGCTGCGGGACGGGGCGTGATGCTGGTGATGGGCGATGCCGTGCTGGCCGCGCGCGATGCCCGCAAGGCCGCGACCAGCAGCATCGATGCGTTCCGCAGCTTCCCGCGCGGGCCGCTTGCCCGCGTCACGCCCGCCAGCCTCGACTGGTTCGGCCCGCCGCACCGGATGGCAGAGCATGCGCGCTATCCTTTGCCGCAGGAATTGCCGCGGGTGGCGATCCTGACCGCAGGCGCCGGGATGGATGAAAAGCCCGTCGAGGCGCTGCTCGGCATCGGCGCGCGCGGGATCGTGCTGGCCGGCATGGGGCAGGGCAATGCGCCGGGCGTGGTGATCGAAGCCTTGGCCCGCGCAGCGGCCAGCGGCGTGCCGGTGGTGCGCGCCGCCCGCGTCGACGAAGGCATTGTCGACCGCAATGTCGAAGTGAATGACGACGCGCTGGGACTGGTCGCCGCGCGCGCAATCGGCCCGGCCCGGGCGCGGGTGCTGCTGATGGTGCTGATTGCGAACGGTATCACCGATGCCGGGCGCGTGCAGGCGGCGTTCGACGGGGTGTAGACCGGCCGTTCGTCAAAAGGGACGATAGATCAGGCTGTCGCTACGCCCCGGCGACACGATGCGGTGCGATGCGCGACGATTCGTCTTCGGAGATCGCAGGCAAAGGCGGACAATCCAGAAGATCACCAAAGCTCATGGGACGAGCCGTCAACGTGGGATGCGGCGAGTACCCGTCATGCCAGTATTTCGGCTCGATGATGTCGCGCGCAATGCTCATCCCGAAGAACCGTCGGGGATCGGGCGACCGGTTGTCGGGCCCGGCATGGAGCAAATCGCTGCGATACAGGATGACGGTGCCCTTGTGCGGTGCCGTCTGAACCAAAGTGAACAGGTTGCGCAGGGCCTCACGCCGGCGAAAAAGTTTCCATAATGTCAGCGGACCAAGCATTCGAAGGCTGAACTGGCTATTCTTGCCTAAAAGGAACCGCAGCAAATTGGGCTGGTGCTGATCCCACTTGCTTGAAAACACCCGGTCGAGAAATTCACCAGGTGCCAACGGGGCGTTCCGGTTTTTGCGCATCTGCCAGAGCTTTTTCAGATTATGACGAAATATGCGATAGTTGGATTTCAGTCGAAACAGCTGCATCAATTCATAGGCTGCCCCGTCGAGCTTGTTCTCGGCACCGCCATACATATGCGTTCCCGGGACGAACACAGTACCGCCTTGCTGCTCCGAGACATCTTCGACTGCAGCAAAAAGGCTGATCACTCCGCTCGGGTCGCGATGGATGTATTGGTGCGACGATCCAAAATAGCTGGTGAATGTGGCCACTTCGAGCAGCGGACGTGACCGGCCACAATACTCCGACAGAACCCCTTCGAGACGCTGGCACAAGGTGGCAGCAAAGCTTGTGACAGGCGGCGTCGAGGGAAGGGAGCAAAAGTCGCGGCGCACGTAATGATTGTCCGTCTCGCTGGCGAAGGAGCTGCGGCTGCGATCCGGATCGGCGATTGTCTGGCGCATCAGATCGAGGCCAGCATTGGCTTCCTCATCCGAAAGCAGGTTGGTGAGGATAACCAGCCCGTGGGTATCCATCTTTGTCAGGGCCTGCCGGACGCAATGATCCGCAAGCTTGCCGGATCCATCCAGAACGGCAGGCACTTCAAACAGGGATGTGTCGTTGGAAACCTTGAGTTCGCTCATGCCAGACTGCCTTGTAACCATCCGGTATTCCCCGATCTGTCCGCCGTTTGTCGTCGCATCGGGCAGGGCAGTGTTCGAGGTGTTCAGGTGGGTCCAATTCTCTGGCGCAGAATTTTCACTATCGCGTTAACTTGGTGATCAACGCGGAAAATCGTTGAACAGGCTGGGCTGTCCCAACAACAAGGGGCAGGGCGGGTTTGCGCACCCAAGCCAGCGTCGCAAACCCATATCTGCCCCTTGTTACGCGGAACCGTTACCCCCAGGGTGTGACCAGATACTTCTCGCCGGTCTTCATCTGGCGGTAATCGCAGATCGCGTCCTTCTCCAGCATCCCCTCCAGCGTCACCTTGGCCTTGTAATGGCTGGCGAAAGTGGTGGTCAGATTGTCGATAACCCGCTTGCGCATCCGCACCACGGTTTCCATTCCTGCGCGCTGGAGGAACGGGGTCAACAGCCACCCGGCGATGCTCCATTGCAGGCCATAGGACGGCGTCAGGATCGTCGGGCTGAGCTCAAGCCGACCATAAATGTACATCTTCTTCTGCTGGTTCGAACCATAGCGTGAAAACTCGCTCATTTGCGTCACCGCGACCTGTTCCATGGCCTTCAGCACGCCGTCAGACGCCTGACCGCCGCCAATCGGGTCGAAGCCGAGGAACGCGCCGGTTTCGGCAATCGCGGCGCGCAGGTCGGCCATGTAAGTCGGAGCGGAGCTATCGACCACGTAGGTCGCGCCCTGCGCCTTGAGCATCGCGACGTGCTCGGGCTTGCGCACGATATTGACCAGCTTCATCCCGTCTTCCACGCAGATGCGGTTGAGCATCTGGCCGAGGTTTGACGCAGCGGCCAGGTGGATGATGGCCGAGTGGCCTTCCATCTTGGCAGTCTCGACAAAGCCCAATGCAGTCATCGGGTTGACGAAGCTTGATGCGCCGGTTTCGCAGGAATGGTCGCCCAGCGGCAGGCACATCATTGCGTCGGCGATGGCATATTGGCTGAACGCATTGCCCGGCACGCAGGCGACGCGCGCGCCCATCAGCGCCTTGGCCATGTCGCTATCGCCGGTGGCGATCACCGTGCCTGCGCCTTCGTTACCGGCGGGAAGGCGCTGGCCGTGGCGGGCCTTGTTCCCGGTCAGGAACGGTTCGGGCATGGTGGCGATGACCTTGCCGGGGGTATAATCCGCGCTCTCGAAATCGGCGGCGCTGGTCAGGATTGCGAGGTCCGAAGGGTTGATCGGCGCGGCTTCCATCTTGACCAGCACCTGATTGCCGGTGGGCGCGGGGAACTGGCCTTCCGCCACCTCCAGCGTCAGCTTGCCATCGGCGGTGAGGGTGGTGAAGAGCTGCTTTCCGGTGGTGGTCATTGGGGTTCCTCTGGTTGTGTGTCAGTTGTTTTTTGGCGCGGCGTGAGTTCGAGCCCCATTACCATGACGGCCCAGGCGATCAGGGTCGGCTGGAGATAGGGGATCGGGTTGATCTTGAACTGCTCCGCGAGGATGTACGGTACGGCAAAAATGACCGCTGCCGTAAACGCGCCGTAGAACAGGATGTAATCCGTCGACCCCAGGTACAGGATCAGGATGACCGCCACCGCGCTGGTAAACAGCACGGTCATGAAGTCGACCGGCGGCAGGCCTTCGGCCCCCGCGAGGACGAAGCCCAGTACCGCGCCAAAGACGATGTTCATGCCATTGATATTGGCCTGATACTCGCGCTGGGTGATGCGGAAGGTCGAGGGTATCTTGTACCAGTTCGCCATCACTATTCTCCGCTGCTGCCCGGATAGGTCGCGGCGACAAAGTAGAGGCCATGTGGCGGCGCGTTAAGCCCTAAAGCGCCGCGGTCACGCGCCGCCAGCGCCTCGGCCATGCGCGCCTCGGGCCAGGTGCCTGCGCCGACCAGCTTGAGGCAGCCCACCATGCTGCGCACCTGGTGATGCAGGAAAGAACGCGCGGCGGCGTGGATGTGGATCTCCTCGCCGACGTTCTCCACGTCCAGCAAGTCCAGCGACTTGACCGGATCGGCGGCTTGGCAATGGACCGAGCGGAAGGTGGTGAAATCATGCCGCCCGACCAGCGCCTGCGCGGCGCGGTGCATCGCATCGGCATCGAGCGGCTGGGGTATGTGCCATGCGCGGTCGCGATGAAGCGTCAGCGGCGCGCGGCGGTTGGCGATCCGGTAAAGATAGCGCCGCCCGGTGCAGGAAAAGCGCGCGTGCCAATCATCCGGCACCACCTCGCAGGCGGTGGCCGCAATCGGATCGGGGCGAAGCTGGGCGTTCAATGCGTTCATCAGGCGGAACGGATCGAAGGGCTTTTCGATGTTGACATGGCTGCGCATCGCCAGCGCGTGCACGCCTGCATCGGTTCGCCCGGCGCTGTGGAGCGTCACACGCTCACCGGTGATCCGGCCGAGCGCATCTTCGACCGATTGCTGCACGCTTGGCCCGTGGCTCTGGCGTTGCAGCCCGAAGAACGGCGTACCGTCAAATTCCAGGGTGAGGGCGAAGCGCGTCAAGAAAGCACCGTCCCAGCGGCCACGGGCCGCCCGCGCAGAAACTCGCCGCGCTCCAGCACGGGTTTGCCGGCACGCTGGAGCCGCAGGGGCCGGATCGCGCCCGCACCGCAGGCGATGGTGAAGTCCTCGTCCAGCACGCTTCCCGGAGCGAGGGCGCGCGCGCCGCTGGCCTCCGCAACCTCGGCAAGCAGCAGCTTCACGCGCTCTCCCTCAAGCTCGAACCAGGCACCGGGGAAGGGCGCCAACCCGCGCACCTTGCGTTCGATCACCTCGGCGCTTTGGGCCCAATCGATCTTTGCTTCGGCCTTGTCGATTTTCGGCGCGTAGATGGCCGCAGCATCGTCCTGCCCCTCCGGCGGGAAAGCCGAAAGGTCGGCCAGCACTTCCACCATCGCCGCCGCGCCCATTGCGCCCAGCTCCTCAAACAGCTCGCCCGTTGTCTGGCGTCCGACCGGCACCGTGACCTTGTGCAGCATCGGGCCGGTGTCCAGCCCCGCTTCCATCTGCAAGATCGTGACGCCCGTCACCTCGTCTCCCGCCATCACGGCGCGGTGGATCGGTGCCGCCCCGCGCCAGCGCGGCAACAAACTGGCGTGGATGTTCAAACAGCCGTGCGCGGGCGCATCCAGAACCGCTTGCGGGAGGATCAGACCATAGGCGGCGACCACCGCGACATCGGCAACCAGCGCCGCAAGCTCCGCCTGCGCCTCGGCATTCTTCAGGGAAACAGGGCTGCGCACCTCCAGCCCCAAACGCTCGGCCTCGACTGCGACCGGCGACGGCGAAAGCTTCTTGCCCCGGCCCGCCGGACGCGGCGGCTGGGTGTAGACGCAGGCAATATCGTGCCCCGCTCCATGCAACGCACGCAAAGCTGGAACCGCGAAATCGGGCGTCCCCATGAAGATGATGCGCATAAGCTGTGCCCGAAGCCTTTGTGAAGCGAAGCGCAGCCCCTATCTCTCCCCCCATGGCATCGCAAGAGATCGAGGCTTTGAGTTCCGCACTCGCCCGGCTGCCGGGCCTCGGCCCGCGTTCCGCGCGCCGTGCAGTGCTGTGGCTGGTGAAGAACCGCGAATCCGCGCTTCCCGCCCTGCTGGAGGCGCTGGCGGGCGTGGCTGAGACGTTGGTCGAATGCCAGACCTGCGGCAATGTCGATACCCGTGATCCTTGCGCCATCTGCGCTGATCAGCGCCGCGATTCGCGGTCCTTGTGCGTGGTGGAGGAAGTGTCGGACGTCTGGGCGCTGGACCGTGCGCGGCTGTTTCCTGGGCGATATCACGTGCTGGGCGGGCGGCTTTCAGCGCTCGACGGGATCGGACCTGACAATCTCAACATCGCCAGCCTGCTTGCGCGGGTCGAAGGCGGGGCGGTGGACGAAGTGGTGCTGGCGATGAACGCGACGTTGGAGGGCCAGACTACCGCGCATTATCTCGCTGAACGGCTGGAGGCGCATCCGGTGCGCGTGACGCAGCTTGCCCACGGCCTGCCCGTGGGGGGCGAACTGGATTACCTCGACGAAGGCACACTGGCCCAAGCCTTGCGGGCAAGGCGTCCCGTCCAGTAACCGCATTGCGCGCGCGGCGATCGGTGGGATAGGCAGCGTTGATATTCGCGCGCCCCTCACCTAAATAGCCGCCATGGCTATCCGCGAAATCCTTGAAGTGCCGGACCTCCGGTTGAAGACCATCTCGGCTCCGGTTGAACCGCATGAGTTCAACGCCGACCTGCGCACGCTGGTCGAAGACATGTTCGAGACGATGTATGATGCCCCCGGCATCGGCCTGGCTGCGATCCAGGTCGGCGTGCCCAAGCGGGTGCTGGTGATCGATCTCCAGCCCGACGATCCGGATGCGCCCCCGGTGGAGTGCAGCCATGACGGGCACAAGCACACGCACCCCGCGACCAAGAAAGAACCACGGGTGTTCATCAATCCGGTGATCATCAACCCGGCCGATGACCTGTCGGTCTATCAGGAAGGCTGCTTGTCGGTTCCCGAGATTTACGCGGATGTCCAACGCCCGGCGACCTGCACCGTGCGGTATCAGGACATGGACGGCAACACCCAAGAAGAAGCGCTCGACGGGCTGATGGCGACCTGCATCCAGCACGAGATGGATCACCTTGAAGGCATCCTGTTCATCGACCACCTCAGCCGCCTGAAAAAGGCGATGGTGCTGAAGAAGCTCGATAAGATCCGCCGCGCGGCGTAGCGTGTTTTGCGCTCGCCTGTCCGGGCGAGCGTCCTCGCTGCGTTTCGCGTCGGTTCATTCTCCCATCGCTTCCCCGCACGTGATCCGGGGGCGCGCTTTGTTGGGCATATCGCGCGCAGTGCACTAGCGTTCTCCATACGTTCCGTGTAGGATTGCGCGATGGACCCCGCGATTCTCTCAATCCTCGCCCTTGTTATCGGTGCCGTAATTGGTTGGTTTCTGGCTTCCCGGCCACTGGCCGATCTGCGCGCGCGGCTGGCTGCGGCAGAGACCGCCGGAGCGGAGCGTGAAGGCGAGTTCAAGCGCGCCATTGCCGAACTGGGGCAAGCGCGGATCGAAGTCGCTGCTTTGGGGGAACGTGCGGCGCGGGCTGACGGGCTGGCGCAGACGCTTGATGCCGCGCGTGAGGAAAACGCCCGCTTCCGTGCCGAACGTGCGGCCTTTGATGAACAGAAGCGATTGCTGGAAGAATCGCGTTCCAATCTGCTCAAGGAATTCGAAAATACCGGCGCTGCCGTGCTCGGCCGCGCGCAGGAAGCGTTCCTGAAGCGGGCAGAGGAACGGCTCGGCCATTCCGAAAAGGCGAGCGAGGAGAAGCTGAAGGCGCTGCTTGCCCCCGTGGGCGACCGGCTGAAAAGTTACGAGGAGCAGGTCAAGTCGCTCGAAGAAAAGCGGGTGGATGCGTTCGGCCAGCTGGCCGGCGTGATCGAGGAAATGCGCAAAGGTCAGGATGAGGTCCGTCGTGAGGCGCAGCGGCTCGGCAACTCGCTGACCAACGCCCCCAAGGCGCGCGGGCGCTGGGGCGAGCGGGCCTTGCAGAACGTGCTCGAACAATGCGGGCTGGCGCAGCATACCGACTTTCATCTCGAACAATCGATGGACACGGCCGATGGCCGGTTGCGTCCCGATGCGATCGTCAATGTGCCGGGGCAGAAGCGGCTGGTGATTGACGCCAAGGTGTCCCTGAACGCCTATCAGGCAGCCTTCGAGGCCGATGATGAGGGGGAGCGCAAGCGGCACCTTGATCTTCATGCCAAATCGATGCGCAATCATGTGCAGACGCTGGGGTCCAAAAGCTACCAGAGCCAGTTCGACGACGCGCCCGATTATGTGGTGATGTTCGTGCCGGGCGAACATTTCGTCGCCGCTGCCTTGGAACATGATCCCGAATTGTGGGACTTCGCCTTCCGCAACAAGGTGCTGCTGGCCACGCCGACCAACCTCGTCGCGATTGCGCGTACGGTCGCGCAGGTGTGGCGGCAGGACAAGATGGCCAATGAAGCGGCGGAAATCGGCCGGATGGGCGCGGAGCTTTATGACCGCCTAGCGACCGCAGCAGAGCACTTGAAGCGCGTGGGCGGCGGGCTCGAAAGCGCGGTCAACAACTACAACAAGTTCGTCGGCAGCTTTGAACGCAACGTGCTGTCGTCAGGCCGGCGGCTTGCTGAAAAGGGCGTCGAGATCGGCAAGCGCGAGATCGAAGCGGTCTCGCTTGTCGAAAGCGCCCCGCGATATAATGCGGCCGATGGGGATGCGGTCGAGGCGGAATATCCCGCGCTGGAGTCGCGCAAGGACGCAGCGGAGTAGCTAGGCCTCCAGCCCCGCCAGCACCTCATAGGCCAGCACCGCGCCCGCGACGGCCGCGTTAAGCGAATCCGCACGGCCCCGCATCGGCATGGTGACCCGCAAATCACACGCCGCTTCGTAATCCTCCGGCAGCCCTTGCGATTCATTGCCGACCAGAATGAAGCACGGCGCCTGATAAGGTGCTCCGCGATAGGGCACGGCATCGCGCAGGGACGCCGCGACCAGTTGCCCCGATCCGGCGCGTAGCCACGGCACGAATTCGTCCCAGCGTGCCTGTGCAAGACCGACGGTGAAGACCGCCCCCATGCTGGCGCGGACGGCTTCGGCGCTGAAGGGGTCGGCGCAGTCGTCGATCAGGATCAGCCCGCCGGCACCCACCGCGTCGCAGGTGCGCAGCATGGTGCCAAGGTTGCCAGGATCGCGCAGCGCCTGCGCCACCAGCCAGATCGGCGCAGCGCTGCGGTCCAGCGCGTCCAGCGATGTGCTCCATTCGGCGAACACGCCCGCGACGCTTTGGGCGTTATCCTTGCCGGTGATCTTCGACAGGATATCGGGGGTGGTCTCTATCACCTCGCCGCCGGCTGCCAGCACATCGGCCTCGAGCCGTCCCAGCAAGGCGTGCTCACGCCCTTCGGCCATGACCAGCGTCTGGGGCATTCGGCCCGATGCGCGGGCATCCTCCAGCAGCCGCAGCCCTTCGACAAGAAACTGCCCCGTGCGGCGGCGATGTTTCTTGTCCCGCAGGCTGCGCAGGTATTTGACCGTGGGGTTGGAAAAGCCGGTGATGTGCTTGCGCATGGTGAAACCGCCGTGGCTTGGGGCCGCCAGCGTCAATCTTCCCCGAAGCCGTCGGCAATCAGCGCGATCAGATCGGCAAGCACCGCGTCCGCACCGTCACCGTCAACCGCGACCTCGACAGTATCGCCTTTCGCCGCGCCGAGCATCATGAGCCCGAGGATCGAGCCGCCTGCCGCGCTGTGCGGCGCTTTGCTGACGGTCACTTTCACGCCCTCAGGCAAGGCGGCCACTGCGCCCACGAACTTCGCGCTCGCCCGGGCGTGCAGCCCGCGGCGATTGACGATGGTGATTTCTTGCCGTGCTGCCCCCACGCGAACGGTTCCTATGCTTTGGCCCGCACCGGAGCAGCGGCGCCCTGGCCCAGCAATTCGCTGGCGATGGTGATATAATTGCGCCCCGCCGTCTGCGCGGCGAGCACCGCGGCGGTCACGTCCATCACCTTGCGCGCACCGGCAAGGCGGATCAACATCGGCAGATTGATCCCCGCGATCACTTCGACATGGCCTGCATCCAGCAGCGAAATGGCAAGGTTTGAAGGGGTGCCGCCGAACAGATCGGTGAGGATGATCACGCCGCTGCCGCTATCGACCGCGGCGATCGCTTCGGCGATATCCGCGCGGCGCTGCTCCATGTCGTCGTGGGGGCCAATGCACACGGTTACGATCCCGTCCTGCGGGCCGACCACGTGTTCCATGGCTTCGACAAATTGGTCCGCCAGGCGGCCATGGGTTACCAGGATCAAACCGATCATGTCAGAATAGGGGTCCGTTAACTGCCCGATTGCGGGGCGGCCTTACGCGTTTCACCATTGGCCGACAATGAACAAGCATACGGGCCTTACGAATTTCCGGGCGGGGCACGGTGGCGCGTTCGTTCGATCGCGTCGGCCGCGCGGGAGCCCAAATTGCGGTGATTGACCGTGGGCGAAAACCCGGCGGCGCGCAAGGCCTCTGCCATTTCCTCGGCGGTGAACACCGAACGATGTCTCCCGCCGGTACAGCCAAACGCGACGTGGACATAGGGTTTGCCCTGCGCGGCATAGCGCGGAAGCAGCACCAGCAGCAGATCGCGAATCCGCGCGAAAGCATCGGCAAAGGCAGGGGCGCGCATGATATGTTCGCCCACGGCTGCATCCTGTCCGGTCTGTTCGCGCAGTTCCGGCACCCAATGCGGATTGTCCAGAAACCGCATGTCGAACACCAGATCGGCCAGGGGCGGCATCCCGCGCGCAAAGCCGAAGCTGGACACGGTCAGAGTCATTGCCGCTTCGCCGCTGGCGGGAGCGAACAATTCGCGGATGCGCATCTGGAGATCGTTGCTGGTCATCGCCGTGGTGTCGATCATCACTTCGGCCCAGCGGCGCAGCGGTTCTAACAACTCGCGTTCGGCCGCGATCCCTTCCAGCACCGGGCGTCCGGCCGCCATCGGGTGACGGCGGCGGGTTTCGTTAAAGCGGCGTTCCAGTTCGCCGCCGGCACAATCGAGGAACAGGAAGGTCAGCGCGATATCGGGCCGGGCCGAAAGGTCCTTTACCAGCGCGATCACATCGGCGGGCACAAATCCGCGGGTGCGCGAATCGAAGCCTATCGCCAGCGGCCCGCGCGAATCATCCGGCCCGGTGACCAGCCGTTTCAGCATCCGCACCGGGAAATTGTCGATCGTCTCCCAGCCCAGATCCTCCAGGACATCAAGCGTGGTCGATTTGCCTGCCCCGGATAGCCCGGTGACAAGCAGAAGCTGCCGGCGCTTCGGATCCGCAGGCGATGATAGGATGTTGCTCATCGGCTGCAATCTGGCGTGTCGGCGGCGCGAAGGGAAGCCGGTTCGAATACGGGGCCGTGCAGGCGCAGCGCCCATTCGGCGCGCAGGGCAGGGGCGACGGGGCCGGGATCGAAGGCGAGCACTGGCACCGCGATCCCTGCGATCAGACGGCAAGGCAGGGGGACAGTGGGCAGGCGTTCGACCGGCACGCCGCCGAGGTGCAGGATCAGCGCGACCGGCGCGGGCGGGGCGACAGCGATGCGCACAATTCCGACGCCGCGCACTTCCAGCAGACCCGCAATGTTGGGGGGCGGGCTGGCGATCAGGCGCGTGCCATCCGCCGTCAGCGTCACGGCGTCATCACCGATCAGCCCCGCGCCGCGATCGATCAGGGCCAACGCAAGAGTGGATTTCCCGCTCCCTGGCGCACCTTCGATCAACACCGCGCGGCCCGCGATCACCACGGCGCTGGCCTGATGCACTAGCGCGGTCATGTCGCCGCGGGCAGGCTCAGGCGCAGGCACGCACCTTCCGCGCCATCGGGGCGGCCATCGGCGGTCAGCGCGCCGTCATGCGCTTCGGCAATGGCGCGGCCAATGGCAAGACCGAGGCCGGAGTGGTTGCCAAAGCTTTCGCCATCGGGCCGGTCGGAATGGAACCGCCTGAACACGTCCTCGCGCCGTTCGGCGGCGATGCCGGGACCTTCGTCACAGACTTCGGTGACAACGTGGCGGCCGGCGCGGCGGATCCTGATATGAACCGTGCCATCGGGGGGAGAGAAGGACACGGCGTTATCGATCAGGTTTTCGGCCACCCGTTCGATCTGGGTCGGCACGCCCATGATCCGGTGTGCAGGGCCGGGCGCGGCATCCATTTCCAGCTTGCGTCCGCCGTTCATGCCGCGGTCTTCGCGGCTGCGGATCAGGTTGGCGAATAATTCGGCCAGGTCCACCTTTTCCAGTGTGGCGCGGCTGATCTCGGCATCGACCCGGCTGGCGGCCGCGATTTCAGTCACCAGCCGGTCAATCCGGCGCACGTCATGCGCGGCGATCCCGATCAATTGCTGGCGCAGTTCCGGATCATCGACACGCGGCAGGGTGTCGACCGCATTGCGCAGCGATGCGAGCGGGTTCTTGATTTCATGCGCGACATCGGCGGCAAAGCTGTCCACCGCGTCGATCCGTTGGCGGAGCGCGCCGGTCATGTCCGAAACCGCGCGGGCGAGCAGGCCGATTTCGTCGCTGCGCTGCGGCAGACGCGGCACCTCCACCTCGCGGTCGCGTCCCTGCTTCACCCGCACCGCCGCGCGGGCGAGCAAGCGCAAGGGCGTGACGATGGTGCGCGCCAGAAACAGCGAAAGCAGCGCGGATGCCGCCAGCACCAGCAGCATTGCGACAAACAGAGTGGTGCGCGCGGCGCGCACGCTTTCGGTGATATCGACCGCATTGCGCACCGTCAGCAAGGTTGCCCCCTGAAGGCCCACGGGCGCGGCGGCGGTGATGACCGGGGTGCCATCGCGCCAATCATACAGGCGCACTTGGCTGAGACCGAGTTCGCGCGCCCGCGCCAGTTCTGGCCACGCATCGGCCTCCTGCGCTTCAGGTTCGACATAGTCCTGCACCGCTTCGGCGCTGACGATGGTATCGATGGTGCGATCCAGCCAGCGCGAAAAGCGTTGCTCCCAATCGTCATCATTGATGTCGTTAAACCGGAAGGCGGGATCGGCGAGCGCAAAGCTGTCCGCGGTCAGCTCGCCCTTGGTGTCGAACAGGCGCAGGCGCATCCGCTGCTCCTTGCCGATCTGCACCAGCAGCGCCTCCTGCCGCTGGCGGCCTGCACCGGCCAGCGCCTCGGCCGTGATCTGCGCTTCGATCCGGGCAAGCTTGAAGCGTTCGTTGATCAGCTGGGTACGGTAGGTATCAAGGTAGAACAGCCCGCTGCCCATCACCAGCAAGGGCAGGATGTTGACCGCCAGGATGCGGCCCGTCAGCGCGAAACGGCCGGTCGCACTCAGCAGATCCTTGCTGCCCGCGCCGCGCGCCTTGTCAGGCATCGGTGAAGCTGTAGCCTGCGCCGTAAAGCGTATCGATGGCATCGAAGGCAGCATCGACCAGCTTGAACTTGCGCCGCATGCGTTTGATGTGGCTGTCAACCGTGCGATCATCCACGAACACATCGTCCGGATAGGCCGCGTCCATCAACTGGTTGCGGCTTTTGATCACGCCGGGGCGGATCGCCAGTGCTTCAAGGATCAGGAATTCGGTCACAGTCAGGCTGACCGGCTGATCATCCCAGGTCACCTGATGGCGGGCCGGATCCATGAACAACCGCCCGCGCCGCAGATTGGCCGCGGCCGGTTCGGGCGTGTTGGCGGGACTGGCCCCGGCGGCCAACGGTTCAGCCCGGCGCAGGATAGCGCGGATGCGGGCGATCAGCAGGCGCAGCGAAAACGGTTTGGCGATGTAATCATCCGCGCCCAGTTGCAGACCGGCTTCCTCGTCGCTTTCGTCATCCTTGCTGGTCAGGAAGATCACCGGCAGCGGCGAATTTTCGCGCAGGCGGCGCAGCAATTCCATGCCGTCCATCTTGGGCATCTTGATATCGAAGACCGCCAGATCGGGTGGATTGTCGAGCAGCGCCTTCAGTGCTGTTTCGCCATCGGAATACAACCGCGTGGCAAAGCCTTCGGCCTGCAGCGCGATGGACACGGTGGTGAGGATGTTGCGATCATCATCGACCAGCGCGATCTGGAGCTTGCGGGCATCCGCCGCCGCGCTCTCGGACCCCACAGGGTCGGGCGCCGGCGCCGGGGCGTCCGCAGGTTCGGTGGTGCTGTCGGACATGGGCTTTATCCTCTCTGCCGGCGCCATCGCATGGGCAGTGGGTAGCGCCATCGCGCAGGCTTCGCAATGCCCGCCGCTCAGGCTGTAAAGCGTTGCTTGGGGGCGTACCACAATTGCTATGACCCGGCCGGTTTGACGCCGTTCCAAACGCCAATTAAGGCACGATGCACATGGGATCAGACAGTTGGATGCCGCGTTCGTCCGCCCGGTGTTGCATACGTATGCGCAAATGCTACGGGATGGGACAAACGGGCGAGTGGATTCGCTGGCGGCAGCCGGTTGGTCTCATCGCACATTACCCCCGCCGCCTTCGCTCAGGAGACGTAAGTTGACCCCGCTCGCCACCCCGCTTGCCGCCCAGAACCTCACCACGCGCGCCACGATCCACCCCAATCTCGGCACCGCCGCGCTGGTGGAGCATGCTCTTGCAAAAGGCGAAGGCAAGCTGACCAAGCATGGCGCGCTGCTGGTCGATACGGGCCGCTTCACGGGGCGCAGCGTCAAGGACAAGTTCATCGTCCGCGATGCCGAAACGGAAAACACAATCAACTGGGGCACCGTCAACCAGCCGATGAGCCCGGAGCACTTCGCCAATCTGAAGGCGGACTTCCTCAGCGCTCTGGAAGGTCAGGACGAACTCTACGTCGCTGACCTGTTTGGCGGATCGCAGCCGGAATATCGCGTCAACGTGCGCGTCATCAACCAGATGGCATGGCACAACCTGTTCATCCGCACCCTGCTGGTGCGCCCCACGGCGGAAGAACTGGCCGACTTCGCGCCCGAATACACCATCATCAACCTGCCCAGCTTCAAGGCCGATCCCGAACGCCACGGCTGCCGCAGTGACACGGTGATCGCGGTCAGCTTCACCGAAAAGCTGATCCTGATCGGCAACACCGAATATTCGGGCGAAATGAAGAAGGGCGTGTTCGGCCTGCTCAACTACCTCCTGCCCGCGCAGGGCGTGATGCCGATGCACTGCTCGGCCAATGTCGGTGCCGACGGCAAGAGCGCGATTTTCTTCGGCCTGTCGGGCACCGGCAAGACCACGCTGTCGGCTGATGCGAGCCGCACCCTGATCGGTGATGATGAACACGGCTGGTCGGACACCGCGGTCTTCAACTTCGAAGGCGGCTGCTATGCCAAGATGATCAACCTGTCCGCTGAAGGCGAGCCGGAGATCTACGCCACGACCAAGATGTTCGGCACGATCCTCGAAAACGTGACGATGGACGAAGCGACCCGCGAGCTCGACTTCACCGATGGCAGCAAGACCGAGAACACCCGCGGTGCCTATCCCATCGAATCCATCCCCAACACGAGCGAGAAGAACCTCGGTCCGGCGCCGTCCAACGTCATCATGCTGACGGCAGATGCGTTTGGCGTGCTGCCTCCGATTGCGCGGCTGACCGCCGATCAGGCGATGTATTACTTCCTGTCGGGCTACACCGCCAAAGTCGCCGGAACCGAAATCGGCGTGACCGAGCCGGAGGCAACCTTCTCGACTTGCTTTGGCGCTGCCTTCATGCCGCGCCACCCCAGCGTCTATGGCAACTTGCTGAAAGAACGCATCGCCAAGGGCAGCGCCGAATGCTGGCTGGTCAACACCGGCTGGACGGGCGGCAAGTACGGCACCGGCAGCCGGATGCCGATCAAGGCGACCCGCGCGCTGCTGAACGCGGTGCTGGATGGCAAGATGGACGATGTGGAGTTCCGCAAGGACCCGAACTTCGGCTTCGACGTTCCGGTGCACGTTCCGGTGCTGGCCGAGGCTGGCATCGACCAGACCGTTCTCGATCCGCGCAGCACGTGGGCCGACGGCGCTGAGTATGACGCGACTGCGAAAAAACTGGTCCAACTGTTCATTGCCAACTTCGCTCAGTTCGAAGCGCATGTCGATGAAGGTG